>CAVXYS010000045.1:0-106060 GCA_963765945.1 uncultured Alphaproteobacteria bacterium | reverse complement strand
CTTGCCGACTTTCGATAAGGCATCATATCGTTTATCGATATTCCGAGTCGCAGGAGCGCCCAGTCGATGTCCAACCGCCCGTCCACCGCGCTGCCGGTCGCTTATGTCGTGCTGCGCCTCCTGATCGTCCTCAACTGGGTCTACGGCGCGTGCATCCTCGCGCTGCTGGCCTTCTCGTTCGTCAACGAGCCGTTCCTGCTGCGGGCGCTGAAGCTCGGCTCGGTCGCGGAGAATCCGGGGCTGGTCTACGGCATCCGGGCGATCGCCGCGCTCGGCATTCTTGCGGTGCCGCTCAACCTCGCGCTGCTCAACCGGCTGGTGGCGATGGTCGGGACGGTCCGGGTCGGCGATCCGTTCGTCGCCGCCAACGCCTATCGCCTGAACGCCATCGCCTGGTTCCTGCTCGGCCAGCAGCTGCTGAGCCTGGCCATCGGGCTCATCGCCAAGGCGGTGTCGAGCCCGGCCCACCCGCTCCACGTCGACGCCGGCTTCTCGCCCGGCGGCTGGCTCGCGGTGATCCTCACCTTCGTCCTCGCCCGCGTGTTCGCGGAAGGCACGCTGATGCGCGAAGACCTCGAAGGGACGGTGTGACATGGCGGTTCGAGTCAAGCTCGACGACCTGCTGCACGCCCGGCGGATGACCCTGACCGAGCTCGCCGACACGGTCGACATCACGCTCGCCAACCTGTCGATCCTCAAGACCGGCAAGGCGCGCGCGATCCGCTTCTCGACCCTCGAGGCGATCTGCGCGGCGCTCGCCTGCCAGCCGGGCGACCTGCTCGAGTTCCAGCCCGACGATGCGGCCGAGCAGCCGCGCGCCGCCTGACCAGGGAAACGCAAACGATGCTTCAGCCACTCCTCTGGGTCCACATCGCGGCGGGCATTGCAGCGATCCTGTTCGGCGCGATCGCGGGAGCAGCGCGCAAAGGCGGGCCCAGCCACGTCCGCGCCGGCACGCTCTTTGCCGCCGCCATGATTGTGCTCGGCATCACCGCCGCAATCCTCGAGCCGTACCGGACGCCCCCGGGATCCCCGCTGGTCGGCGTGTTCGTCTGCTATTTCGTTGCGACCTCCTGGGTCACGGCCCGCCGCCACGACGGGACCACCGGCAGGTTCGAGGCCATCGCCTGCGCAGTCGCACTCGGCATGGCCGCAGCAACGGCGTGGGGCGGGTTCACGGGCGGCAGCACGACACCGGTCGGCAGCGGCCCGGTCTTCGTGTTCGCCGGCTTGTTCGTGGTCGCCGGACTGCTCGATCTCAATGCATTCCTGCGCAGGAAACTCACCGCCGCCCAGCGGATCAGCCGTCACCTGTGGCGGATGTGCTTCGCCTTCTTCATCGCGACCGGCTCCTTCTTCCTCGGCCAGCAGAAGGTGATGCCCGAAGTGGTGCGCGGCTCGCCAATCCTGTTCGCGCTCGCCTTTGCGCCGTTCGCGGTGATGGCCTTCTGGCTGGTCCGGATCCGCTTCGCGAAGGCGGTGCGAAAGATCCAGCTGCGCCTGCCCGCTTCACCCTCAACCGTACTGGAGACCTGACATGGCTTCGACCGCCGCGTCCGTCCACACGCCGAGCGCCGACAGCGAGCTCTCGCTGCTGCGCCTCAACATCATGCGCGCCATCTATTTCCTGATCGCGTTCGGCGAAGGCTCACAGGTCGTCCCAGCGCTGTTCGCCACGAGCCGACCGCGCGCGGCGTGATCCCGGCGCTGCTGAGCGGGCTGTGCCTGATGTGCCTGCTCGGGCTGCGCTATCCCAGGGCGATGCTGCCGCTGCTGCTGTTCGAGCTGGCGTGGAAATATATCTGGTTCTTCTCCTTCGGCCTCCCCAATATCTGTCGGGCCAGGTCCCGCCCACCTTCGGCGACGATTTCATGCCGATTACCTTCGGCGTCGTCATCATGCCGTTGGTCATCCCGTGGGGCTACGTCTGGCGCCACTATGTCAAAGCGGCGGGGGATCGCTGGCGGTGACCGCGACGGCCGCCACCTTCTGGAGGCGCGGCGAGCACGAGGTTTCGCTGGCGCGGCTGTACCTGATGCGGGCGACCGCGCTGCTCGGCATCTGGGGCCTGTTCGCGACGGTGCAGACGCTGTTCGTCCACGCTGCCCTGGACCGCGGCGTGCACATAAGCGCTCATCGGCGGGCTGTGGCTGATGGCCGTGTTCGCCTTCCGCTACCCGCTCAAGATGGTGCCGATCCTGTTGTTCGAAATGACCTGGAAGCTGGTCTGGCTGCTCGCTTTCGGGCTGCCGCAGTGGTGGTCCGGCGTCGGCTCGCCGCGCCTCGGCCAGGATCTGTGGGACATCGGCGCCTTCCCCTTCGTCTGCGCGATCGTCATCCCGTGGGGCTATGTGTGGCGGCACTATGTGAAGGCGGCGGGTGAGCGCTGGCGCTGAATGAGGCCAAGCCTCCGGGGCTGTCCGCTTTCCATCCATTGCGGGCCGTAGAGCTAAGCAATCAGGCTGGGGACGGTGTCCTGATGCATCGCGATCGCTTCCATTCCGAAGCGGTCATGCGTTGTGCCCACGCTGCGAAGGCCCCCCCACGCTGGTGACACTGGGTCGAAATCATTTTCAAACGCGGCAAACCCGACGTTCCCCGCCCCGTCGTGGCTCGCGAGCGAGCTTCCGACGGGGCCGGCGGCGGCGATCGCCGCGGTCAACCCCGCGCTGCTGCTGGCCGCAGACGTTCCGAACGAAAAGTCCGAGGCCGTGAGCTTGCCTGCCTTAAAGCCGTCGAGGGTGATCATGTCCGCGGTGCCCCAGCTAATCACCGCGCCGGCGGCGCCGTTGCTGATGGTCAAGTTGGAGAAGGCGGTCACGCCCGACACACCGTTGATCGCGATCACCTCGCCCTTCGTATAATCGGTAATATGGTCGTGCCCCGAGCCGACGCCGAAGACGAACCTGTCGACGCCGGCGCCACCGGTCAGCATGTCGTCGCCGCCGCCGCCGAACAGGACATCATCGCCCTTGCCGCCGTCGAGCCGGTCGTTGCCGTTCGCGATATTCGCGAAAAGCGTGATCGGCCCAGATCCACCGATCAC
Source organism: uncultured Alphaproteobacteria bacterium (assembly GCA_963765945.1). Classification (GTDB taxonomy): domain Bacteria; phylum Pseudomonadota; class Alphaproteobacteria; order Sphingomonadales; family Sphingomonadaceae; genus Sphingomicrobium. The sequence goes on along the minus strand of CAVXYS010000045.1, from coordinate 103,014 downwards.
CAAATTGCTGTCGGCGCCAGCGTTCGCCAGGATCCCAACTGCGATACCAATCAAACCATCGCCATAGAGTGTATCGTTGCCTGCACCGCCTGCGAGCGCATCGTTGCCTCCGCCGCCGGCGAGAACGTTGTTGCCGCCATCGCCGGTCAGATCGTCGTTGGCTGTGCCGCCCGACAGATTCTCGATGCCATTCAGAGTCCAGCTCGCCGGCGCTGGTCGCCTGGGCCGAGCCCTGAAGCGCCAGGGAGATTTGTAGCCCCGTTTCGGGCCCGCCATTTTCCGTGAATTGAACGCTGTCCGTACCGCTGCCCCCGCTGAGCGTGTGGTTGCCGATGCCGACCGTCAAAAGGTCGTTACCGCCGCCGCCGGTCAGCGTGTCGTTGTTGGTCGACGAGATGCCGCCCGGCAATCCCCACAGCCAATTGTCGCCGCTGTCGCCGATCAGGGTGTCGGCGAACGCCGTTCCCGACACATTCTCGATGCCGATCAGCGTGTCCATGCCTTGGCCGGTGCTCTGCGCTGAGCCCTGCAGGTTGAGATTGACCGTTACGCCGCTCGACACATAGGGGTCGCCGTAAGCGACGCGATCCCAGCCCCCGCCGCCATTGAGAACATTGTTCCCACCGCCGCCCTTGAGATAATCATTGCCGGCATCACCGGTGAGCGCGTCGTTTCCGGCTCCGCCCTGCAGGGTGTCATTGCCGTCGCCTCCCGACGCCGTCGTGCCGCCTTGCGTGGAGAGGATATCGTTGCCGGCGCCGCCCGAGAGGATCGAATTGAAGCCATTGGAGAAGAGCGTGTCGTCGCCGTCGCCGCCCGACATCGTCGAATTGCCGTTGTCATAGAGATAATCATTGCCAGCGCCGCCCGACAGGATCTGGCCGGCGGCTCCGCTATAGCTGAACAGGCCATCGTCGCCCGCGCCGCCATCGAAGATGTTGACGCCATAACTGTCGAACAAAAGATCATCGCCGTTGCCGCCGAGCAACGTGTCGTTTCCCAATCCGCCCTGCGCCAGAAAGTCGTTGCCGTCACCGCCATCGAGCGTGTCGTTCCCATCGCCGCCGACCAACGTGTCGTTTCCGCCAAGGCCCGACAGCACGTTTGCGGATCCGTCGCCGACAATTGTGTCGCCGAATGCCGAACCAATGATGTTTTCGATGCTGTTGAGGGTGTCATCCCCCAGGGCGCCGGTGGCTAGGAACTCGTCGAGCGCTACGGTGACTGGTCCGCTTGCATCCGCGTAGCTTGCGGTGTCGAAGCCCGCGCCGCCGTACAATGTGTCATTGCCCAAGCCGCCCAACAACATGTCGTCGCCGGCATAAGCTGCGATAACGTCATCACCCGACGTGCCGACTAGAATGTCGTTACCGCTCGTACCTTCGATGAATGCTCCGCCGATCGTAACAATCGCGTGAACAACGCCATATTCAGAGTTGTCATAGCCGGTCCATGCGGCCGCCACGCGGCCATCGCCGAGAGTTGTAAGCCATAGAGTGTAACCGATACTGACGTTGCTGCCGACGAGGATTTCCCCGCCGTCCGGCGTTCCGTCGGTGGCGAACAGCTGCACGTAAACGCCAAAGCCATCGGGACCATTCCCGGTCCAACCAACGGCATAGCGATCGTCATGGAGCGCGGTGATCGCCGGAAAAGACTGGTCGCCCGCTGTCGTGACATTGATGAGTGTCTCGCCGCCGGACGGCGTGCCATCCGCATTGTAGCGCTGGGCATAGATGTCGCCGCCGTCATGCTCATAAGACATCCAGGCGACGACATAGCCGCCGCCTTCAAGCGCAGTGACCGCGGGCTGATGCTGGGACGATGCGGTGCTCGTGTTGACCAGGGTCTCGCCACCGGACGGAGTGCCGTCGGCACCGTAGCGTTGGGAATAGATTCCCCATTCGGAACCGTCCTGGCCATAGGACATCCAGGTGATCACGTAGCCGCCGCCGGCGAGTCCGGCAGTTGCCGAATACAGTTGGTGGTCCGCGATGGTCGTATTGACGAGTGTTTCGCCGCCGAACGGGGTGCCGTCCGCATGGTAGCGCTGGGTGTAGATGCCGTATCCCGAGCCGTCGGGCGATGACCAGGCGACGACATAGCCGCCATCGGCCAGCGCGCCCATCGATTGGACCTGCTGGTGGTCCGCGGTCGTCGTATTAACGAGCGTCTCGCCCCCGAACCGGGTTCCGTCCGCATTGTAGCGCTGAGTGTAGATGCCGTCGCCCGAACCATCTTGATCGAACGACATCCAGCCGATGACATAGCCGCCATCCCGCAGCGCGGCGATCGACGTATAGACCTGGTCGTTGGACGTCGTCGTATTGACGAGCGTCTCGCCGCCAAACGGGGTTCCGTCCGCATTGTAGCGCTGGGCGTAGATGCCGCCGGCCGAGCCGTCCTGGTTATAAGATGTCCAGGTGACGACATAGCCGCCGTCGTTGAGCGTTGCTGTCGACGGCCATTCCTGTCTGGCAGCGGTCGCTGTGTTTACGAACGCCTCACCGCTCACGGAAATGATGCTTGCCGGCATGGTCTTTCCCCCCGCGCACACCCGGCGGCCGGGAGGTCGCTGCGGTGCCCATCAAATCCCGGGGAAAAGAAACCGGCGAACGGTGTCAGCTTCGCGTCCGAAGGACGACTCACGCTTGCAAGGCGGTCTCTGCGCCTAATCGGGTTAAGTCAACGACGGTTAACCATTAATGTGCGCCCAGCGCCGACCCGTTTGACCGCCCCTGCCGCGCGTGGCACGGCGCGCGCCATGTCTGACGACGGGCAGGAGATGTGGGGCGGGCGGTTTGCGGGCGGGCCGGCCGAGCTGATGCAGCGCATCAACGCCTCGATCCGCTTCGACAAGCGCCTGTGGCGCGAGGATATCGCGGCATCGAAAGCGCATGCGGCGATGCTCCGCGAGCAGGGGATCATCGGCGACGCGGACGCCGCGGCGATCCTCGAGGGGCTCGATCGGATTGCCGCCGAATATGAGCGCGACGGGGTGCCCGAGCGGGAGGAGCTCGAGGACATCCACATGACGGTCGAGCATCGCCTGGCCGAGCTGATCGGGCCGGCGGCGGGGCGGCTGCACACGGCGCGCTCGCGCAACGACCAGGTCGCGACGGATTTCCGGCTGTGGGTGCGGACCGCGTGCGACGAGGCTGCGCAAGCGATCCGCGCGCTGCAGCGCGCGCTGGTCGAGCGGGCCGAGGAGCATGCCGACACGGTGATGCCCGGCTTCACTCACCTCCAGGTCGCGCAGCCGGTGACGCTCGGCCATCATTTGCTGGCTTATTACGAGATGCTGGGCGCGACCTGTCGCGCTTCGCCGACGCGCGGGCGCGGATGAACGTCAGCCCGCTCGGCGCCGCGGCACTCGCCGGGACCGGCTTTCCGATCGACCGCGAGCGGACGGCCGATGCGCTCGGATTCGACGGGGCCACCGCCAACAGCCTCGACAGCGTCTCCGACCGCGACTTCGCGCTCGATTATCTCGCCGCCGCCGCGCAGTGCGCGCTGCACTTGTCGCGGCTGTCGGAAGAGCTGATCGTCTGGGCCAGCCAGCCGTTCGGCTTTCTCAAATTGTCGGACGATTATTCGACCGGCTCGTCGATCATGCCGCAGAAACGCAACCCGGACGTGGCCGAGCTGGTGCGCGGGCACAGCGGGCGGATCGTCGGCTGCCTGACCGCGCTGATGGTGACGATGAAGGGGCTGCCGCTCGCTTATTCCAAGGACATGCAGGACGATAAGGAGCCGGTATTCGAAGCCTGCGACCTGCTGACGCTGTCGCTCCAGGCGCTGGCCGGGATGATCGAGACGGTGGAGTTCGTGCCCGAGCGGATGCGCGAAGCCGCGGCGTCGGGCTTTTCGACCGCGACCGATCTCGCCGACTGGCTGGTGCGCGAGGCCGGATGTCCCGTTCCGCGAGGCCCACCACATCACCGGGCGCGCGGTGAAGCTGGCGGAGGAGCGCGGGTGCGGGCTCGCCGAGCTTCCGCTCGATGACTTGAAGGCGATCGATCAACGCATCGACCAACGGGTTTACGACGTGCTCAGCGTCGAGGCGTCGGTCGCCAGCCGCACCAGCTACGGCGGCACCGCGCCGGTGCGGGTGCGCGAGCAAATCGCGAAGGCGAAGGAAGAGCTCGGCTTTTAAGCTCCTCCCTGCGAGCGCAGCTCGTGGAGGGGACCTGCAGCGAAGACGCATGGTGGAGGGGCCTCGCGCCGCCGGCTGGCCCCTCCACCATGAATCTTGTTCGATGCCCCCTCCATCGCTGCGCGACGGGGAGGACGACTAGGACAACTTCCGCTCCCGCTGCGCGAGCGTGCGCAGGCGCAGCGCGTTCAGCCTGATGAAGCCCGCCGCGTCGCGCTGGTCGTAGGCGCCGCTGCCTTCCTCGAAGGTGACGAGGTCCTGGTCGTAGAGCGAATGCGCGCTTGTCGCGGCCGATGACCGTCGCATTGCCCTTGTAGAGCTTGAGCGGGACCCGGCCGGTGACGTGCTGCTGGCTCTAGTCGATCGCGGCCTGGAGCATCTCGCGCTCGGGCGAGAACCAGAAGCCGTTGTAGATCAGCTTCGCGTAGCGCGGCATCAATTCGTCCTTGAGGTGCATCGCCCCGCCGTCGAGGGTGATGCTCTCGATCCCGCGGTGGGCGGCGAGCAGGATGGTGCCGCCGGGCGTCTCGTAGACGCCGCGCGACTTCATCCCGACGAAGCGGTTCTCGACCAGGTCGAGGCGGCCGATGCCGTTGTCGTGGCCGAGCTGGTTGAGCTTCGTCAGCAGCGCCGCCGGCGACAGATGCTCGCCGTCGATCGCGACCGGGTCGCCCTGCTCGAAGTCGATGGTGATGACCGTCGCCTTGTCCGGCGCGTCCTCGGGCGCAATCGTGCGCTGGTGGACATATTCGGGCGCCTCGGCGGCCGGATCCTCCAGCACTTTCCCTTCGGACGACGAGTGCAGCAGGTTGGCGTCGATCGAGAACGGCGCCTCGCCGCGCTTGTCCTTGGCGATCGGGATCTGGTGCTTCTCGGCGAAGTCGATGCAGCTGCTCGCGGCTCTGGAACTCCCATTCGCGCCACGGCGCGATGACCTGGATGTCGGGCTCGAGCGCATAATAGCCGAGCTCGAAGCGGACCTGGTCGTTGCCCTTGCCGGTCGCGCCGTGACAGACCGCGTCGGCGCCGACCTGCCGCGCGATCTCGATCTGGCGCTTGGCGATCAGCGGCCGCGCGATCGACGTGCCGAGCAGATAATGGCCTTCATAGACGTGTTGGCGCGGAACATCGGGAAGACGAAGTCGCGGACGAACTCCTCGCGCAGGTCCTCGATGAAGATGTTCTCGGGCTTGACGCCGAGCATCTCGGCCTTGGCGCCGCGCCGGCTCGACCTCCTCGCCCTGGCCGAGGTCGGCGGTGAAGGTCACCACCTCCGCGTCATATTCGGTCTGCAGCCACTTCAGGATGATCGAGGTGTCGAGCCCGCCCGAATAAGCGAGCACGACCTTCAGTTTCTTGTTCGCCATTGTCCTGTTCCAGCATCCACAGCATCGCGCCGCGCGCGGTATGCATCCGGTTGGTCGCCTGGCGCCAGACCGCCGAGCGCGGGCCGTCGATCACTCCCGCCGTCACTTCCTCGCCGCGGTGCGCAGGGAGGCAGTGGAGGAAATGCGCGTTGGGCGCGCGGTCCATCAGCGCCTCGTTGACCTGATAAGGCGCAAATGCGGCGAGCTTGTCGTCGCTATGCTCGTCGCCCATCGACACCCAGACGTCGGCGTAGACGATGTCGGCGCCGTCGACCGCCTCGGCCGGATCGGTCACCTGGCGGATATCCTCGCCGTCGAAACCGTAGCCGTGCGGGGCTGGCGATGACGAACTCCGCGCCGAGCAACGCGCAGCCTTCGGCCAGCGAGCGGGCGACGTTGTGCGCCTCGCCGACGAAGGCGATCTTCGCGCCTTCGATGCGGCCGAGCAGCTGCTCGATGGTCAGCAGGTCGGCCAGCGCCTGCAGCGGATGATCGCACGTCCGACAGCAGGTTGAGCACGGGCGCCGCGTTCACCGCCGCCATCTGCTCGAGCAAGGCGTGGTCGAACACCCGGGCGGCGACGATCGCGTGATAGCAGGCGAGCGTGCGGGTCACGTCCTCGACGCTCTCGCGGGTGCCGATGCCGAGCTCGGCCGGCTGGAGGTAGACCGGATGGCCGCCGAGCTGCGCCGTGGCCAGCTCCATCGAGTTGCGGGTGCGCGCGCTCGGCTTCTCGAAATAGAGCGCGACGCCCTGGCCCTCGAGGACGCGCGGGCCGGCTGCTGCGACAGCGCGAGGATCGCGCGCAGGTCTTCGGCGGTGAGGTCGCGGATGGCGAGCAGATGCTTCACCAGCTCGCCTCCTGCTTGATCATCGTGCCGACGCCATGATCGGTCAGCAACTCGATCAGCAGCGAATGGTGGACCCGGCCGTCGATGATATGGGCGAAGGCGACGCCCTGCTCGACGGCGTCGGCGCACGCCTTCAATTTCGGGATCATGCCCTTGCCGACGCTGTCGTGCGCGATCCTTGTCCGCAGCTCGGCGGCGGTCAGCCGCTCGACCAGCGTGCTCTCGTCCGTCGGGGTCGTCGAGCAGGCCGGGAACGGCGGTCAGATAGACGATCTTCTCGGCCTTCATCGCCACCGCGATCGCCCGCGCCGCCTCGTCGGCGTTGACGTTGAAGGGATGGCCCGCGGCATTGGCACCGACGGTCGAGATCACCGGGGTCAACCCGTCGTCGAGCAGGCGGTGAATGAGCTCGGCGCGGACGCCGGTGACATTGCCGACGAAACCCAGCGCCGGATCGGCCGGAGTCACGGTCAGCAGTCCCGCATCCTCGCCCGAGACGCCGACCGCGACCGGCTCGTCGCCGGCCTGGCCGTTGATGGTGGCGACGAGGTCGCGGTTGATCTTGCCGACCAGCACCATGCGGACGATCTCGAGCGTCTCCTCGTCGGTGACCCGCAGGCCGTCGCGGAACTCCGGCTCCTTGCCGACGCGGCGCAGCATCGCGTCGACTTGCGGCCCGCCGCCGTGGACCAGCACGCAGCGCACCCCGACGCTGCGCAGCAGCAGCACGTCCTGCGCGAGGGCGAGGTCCGAATCCTTGTCGATCGCCGCCCCGCCGAGCTTCACCACCACCGACTTCCCGGCGAACTGCCGGATGTAGGGCAAGGCCTCGACGAGGACGTGGGCGGTTTCCGACGGCGTCATGACGTCCTCGAATTCTCGCGGATGTAACCCGGACCGAGGTCGATCCCGATCATCCTTGCGCTTGCCTTGCCGGCGCCGAGGTGGACCTCGATCTCGACCTCGTCGCCCAGCATATGCTCGACCAGCGCCTCGCCGTCGTGGGCGATCCCGACCCCGCCCCTGGCGACGATGATCCCGCCGTAGGCGACGCGCGATTTGGCGACGTCGAGCTCGACTCCGGCCGATCCGGCCGCGGCCATCAGCCGGCCCCAATAGGGGTCGCCGCCGTACCAGCTGCACTTGACCAGGTTGTTCTCGACGATCGACTTGGCCGCGGCCCGAGCCTCGGCTTCGCTGGCCGCGCCGGTGACGGTGAGATGCGCCATCCGCGTCATACCCTCGGCGTCGCGGGCCATCTGCAGCGTGAGGTCGCGGCAGGCGGCGAGGACGGCGTTGGCGAACTCGTCCGCGATCGGCCTTGCCGCGCCGGCCCGAGGCGAGCAGCAGCGCGGTGTCGTTGGTCGAGGTCGCGCCGTCGACGTTGAGCGTGTTGAAGGTCGCGTCGGACGCCGCCTTCAGCGCCTCCTGCAGGACCGAACGGGGCACGTCGGCATCGGTGGTGAGGAAGGCGAGCATGGTCGCCATGTTGGGGGCGATCATCCCGCAGCCCTTGGCCATCCCGCCGAGCGTGAAGGTCGAGCCGCGGATGACGACTTCCTTGGTCTGGTGATCGGTCGTCAGGATGCCGCGGGCCGCGTCATGCCCGCCCTCGGCCGAGAGCTTCCGCGCCAGGTGCGGGACGTGGCTCAGGATCGGCTCCATCGGCAGCGGCGTGCCGATGATCCCGGTCGAGCAGACCATGACGTGACTGTTGGCGATCTGCAGCGCTTCGCCGGTCGCCGCGGCCATCAGCTGCGCGTCCTTGTAGCCGGGCTTGCCGGTCCCGGCATTGGCGTTGCCCGAGTTGACGATCACCGCCGCGGCCTGGCCGCCGTTGGCGGCGAGCGTGGCGCGATCGAGCTCGACCGGGGGAGCGACGAACTTGTTCTGGGTGAACACCCCGGCGCACGGCACCGGCTGCAAGTCCTCGGTCGCGAGCAGCGCCATGTCGAACTTGCGCCGCTTGATACCCGCATGGCAGCCGGCAGCGACGAACCCTTGGCGGCAGTGACGCTCATTTGCATCCTCCCCACGATTCGTGGGGAGGGACCGCACGAAGTGCGGTGGAGGGGTTCGCGCAAGAAGGCCCCTCCACCAGCTTCGCCCACGGACGCCTTTGGCGTCCGGTCTTGCGCTTTCCGGCATGCCCCCGGCATGCCGCGCACTGCGACCCCCCTCCCGGCAAATGCCGGGGAGGATGTTTGCGGTGACGCTCATGGATAGACTCCGACCGCGGTGAGGCCCGCCGTTTCATCGAGGCCGAGCATCAGGTTCGCGCACTGGATCATCTGCCCCGCGGCGCCCTTGCCGAGATTGTCGATCGCGGCGAGCGCAAGGATCCGGCCGGTGCGCTCGTCACGCCGCGCGGTCAGCTGGCAGCCGTTCGATCCGCTGACCCATTTGGTCGCCGGCGGCTCGCCGGTCACGTGGACGAACGGTTCGCCGGCATAAGCCTCGCGCAGGAGCTCGAGCGGATCGCCGTCGCCAGCGGCCGATCCGTAGCAGGTCGCGAAGATGCCGCGGGTCATCGGCGCGAGATGCGGGGTGAACAGCACCGTCCGCCCAACGCCATTTCCATTTCGGCGGTGTGACGGTGGTCGAGCAAGCCGTAGGCGGCAAAGCTGCCGTCGACGGTGTTGAACGCCGTCGCTTCCTTGAGCTCGCGCCCGGCGCCGCTGACGCCCGACGCGGCGTCGACGATGATGCTGTCCGGGACCACCAATCCGGCTTCGACCAGCGGCTTCAGCGCAAGGATCGCCGCGGTCGCGTAGCAGCCGGCGGCGGCGACCGCCTTCGCTCCGCGGATCGAGTCCCGGTTGAGCTCGGGGATGCCGTAGGCGAACGCGCCAAGCAGTTCGGGCGCCTGGTGCACATGGCCGTACCAGCGTTCGTAAGTCGCGGCCTCGCCCAGCCGGAAGTCCGCGCCGAGGTCGACGAACGGAACGCCGCCCGCGAGGATCGCCGGCGCGATCTCCTGGCTCTTGCCGTGGGGCAGCGCGGCGAACACCAGATCGATCCCGTCGAGATCGCCGTCGAACCGCTCGACGGTCGCGTCGGGATAGGCCGCCGCGACGTGCGGATGCACGGCGCCGAGCGCCTGACCCGCCTTGCTGTCGCCGAACAGTCGCGCCGCGCGCAGCCCGGGGTGGGCAGCGAGCAGCCGCAGCAGCTCACCGCCGACATAGCCCGAGGCTCCGAGAAGGGCAGTCCGAATCATGAGGGGCGGCATATGGTCGCGTTTGCATATTTATGCAAGATGATGCATATGTATGCATATGACCGACGCACGCGACCAGCGCCTCCGGGCGATCGCCGACCTGATCCGCGCCCGCCCGATCGCGAGCCAGGACGAGCTCGCCGAGGGATTGGCCGCGCTTGGAGTGGCGGTCACCCAGGCGACGATTTCACGTGATCTCGAGCAATTGGGCGCGGTCAAGGTCCGCCGCGACAACCGCCTCGTTTATGCCTTGCCCGACCAGCGCCAGCCCGGCGATGGCCCGGACCTGGCCAGCGTCGTGCGCGACTGGGTCCGCTCGGTCGACGTCGCCGGCAATTTGGTCGTCCTCAGGACCCCGCCCGGCTCCGCTCACCTGGTCGCGGTCGCGCTCGATGGGAGCGAGCTGCCCGAGGTGGTCGGCACGATCTCCGGCGACGACACGATCTTCATTGCCATCCGCGATGCGGCCCAAGCGCCGAAATTTGCCCGGGCGCTCGACGGGTTACGGTAGAAGCGCCTTTCCCGACAGGGATTGCGTTTTCATACAATTGCAGCTATATACTCCGAAAACGGAGTTAGTGGATGCCGCAGGACCTACTCGAGAAGCCGACGACCGCCGTCATCGACCCAGGCGCCGCCCTCAAGGGATATTTCGGCATCATGGATTTTTGGGGCGCCTCGAATGACGAGGCGCGGGCGATCCTCGGATCGCCCTCGGAGTCGACCTTCTTCGCCTGGAAGAAAGGCAAGCCGGCGAGGCCCTCGGACGATACGCTGCGCCGGATCGGATATGTGGCGGGCATCTTCAAGGCCCTCCAGATCGTCTATTCCGACCGGACCCTGGCGGATCGCTGGATCAGGGCACCCAACAAGGCTTTCGGCGGTCAGCCGCCAATCGCGCGGATGGCGGCTGGAGACATGGTCGACCTGGCGGCGGTTCGCGCCTATCTCGACGCCGCGAGGGCGCCCTGGAGCTAGATGCATATCCTGTGGCCGCAGGCTTGGCGGATCATCGCGTCCCGACACCCGCCGATCGATCTTTTTGAACGGGCCGCCGGAACGGACCGGGCCGTTTCCGATGCGCTGATTGCGGCGGAGCAACTCACCAACCCGCGCCTCCGAGATGAGATCGGCGAAATCTCCCTCGTCCCGCCGGAGCGCCGAGTGGCGGGACCCGGGGCAAGCTACGTCATGGCTCCATTCACCCACATCAACCGGCAAGGATCGCGCTTCGCCGACGGCACATTCGGGGCCTATTACGCCGCATCCAAGTTGCTGACCGCGGTCGCCGAGACCGTCCATCATTTCGAAATTCGGGCACGCGACAGCGACGATCCGGCGCGGTCCGAAACGATGCGAGTCCTGATCGGCTCGTTCGACGCCGACGTCGACGATCTCGCGGCCGAGGCGGAACCGTTCCGCTCCCAGCTTCTCGATCCGGACAGTTATTCGGCTTCGCAGGCTTGGGCTCGCGGACTGAGAGACAGTGGGTCCGCTGGCATTTTCTACCCCAGCGTTCGTCGCGCCGGCGGTGAATGCGTGGCCGCCTTCTGGCCGAATGTGCCGACGATCCCGGTGCAGGAACGCCACCTGCAATATCATTGGAACGGCGAGCGCGTGGATCGCTATTTCGATTACAGCGACGATGTCTGGCACGACTGGCCCTAGTCGTCCTACGCACCTTCGCCGCCAATCCATGGTTGTGGCCGACTTGCCAGCCGAAGCTGCGTCAGGAGAAGTTCGCTAAAGGCAACTTCGCCAAGGCTTAGGGGCAGCCTTCGCGGCAACGAAAGTCAGGGCTGGCTTGCCAGCCGAAGCGGCTTTAGCCGCGAAGGCTGGTGGAGCTGAGGGGAATCGAACCCCTGACCTCTGCAGTGCGATTGCAGCGCTCTCCCATCTGAGCTACAGCCCCGCGCCACCGCCTTATGTTAAGCCCGAACGGGATCGGGCTCGCAGCGAGCGGCTCCCCTAGCCGCTTGCTTCCGCCCTTGCAATCACCTGTCCCGGGAGAAGGTCGGCTGGCCGATTTGGGCCTCGCGCGCCCGCCCTCAACAGGAACGGCACCAAGCGCCGGATCGTTCTTTTCGACGGTTCCCGGCCGGCCTCGCGGCTGGCCCTTTTCCGTTGGAGGACGAGTATGGCTTATGACCGGTATGACGCGCGGCACGACCCGCGTGACGAGCGTTCGCGCTGGCGCGACGAGCGGTTCGAGGGACGCGACCGCGGCGAGGACCGCGGCTTTTTCGAGCGCGCGGGCGATGAGATCGCCTCCTGGTTCGGGGACGACGACGCCGAGCGGCGCCGTGACCGTGACGAGCGCATGGCAGGACCCCGGCGGGGCCGCGACCGTGACTGGCGTGGCGACGACGATCGCGGGCGCTTCTATGGCCGCGAGCGCGACTTCGACCGCGGGCGCTTCGAGCGCGACGAAGAGCGGGGCGGATTCTTCGGCGGCCGCGATGAGTATCGCTTCCGCCGCGGCGGTTTCGCCGGCCCGGGCGTCGAGCGTCGGTCCGAACCGATGTTCGGCGGCTACACGGCGGCGGAAAGCCTCGGCGATGCGGAAGGTTATGGGCGCCGGCGCCGCGGGCCGTGGGGCGAAGACAGCCGAGGCGGCGACTTCGCCACCCATCGCGACCCGCATTACCACGCGTGGCGCCAGCGCCAGCTCGACGATCTCGACCGCGACTATGACGATTACCGGCGCGAGAATCAGTCCCAGTTCGAAAGCGATTTCGGCAGCTGGCGCGAGCGCCGCATGCACAAGCGCAGCCTGCTCGGCCAGATCCGCGAGCATATGGAAGTGGTCGGCAACGACGACGCGCATGTCGGGACCGTCGACCGCGTCGCCGGCGACCGCATCATCCTGGCCAAGTCGGACCCGGACAGCGGCGGAGTTCACCATTCGCTGAGCTGCTCGGAGCTCGGCCGGGTCGAAGGCGACAAGATCGTCCTCGACTGCTCGGCGGAACAGGCGAAACAGCGCTGGCGCGACGAAAGCCGCAGCCGCGCGCTGTTCGAGCGCGAAGACCAGGGCGAGATGGGCGACCGGGCGCTCGATCGCAGTTTCTCGGGCACCTACCGCTGACGCGGTAGCAAGCTGAGCCTCCGCCAGGGAGGCTTCCCAGGCCCGGCGGCGCGCCCCCTCGCCGCCGGGCCTTTTGCTGTCTCTTCCCCTCCCTAGCAGGGAGGGGCTAGGGGTGGGTTGAACGTGCGAGACCTCGCTGCGCTCGCACCCACCCCCGGCCCCTCCCTGCTAGGGAGGGGAGCAGGAGACGCCCATGCCCCGCGCCTGGCATTTGATGAGCCGCCCGCAAGGGCTCCCGACCCCCGACAATTTCGCGCTCAAGGAGTTCGACCTGCCGCCGCTCGGCGACGGCCAGCTGCGCGTGCGCAACCTGTGGCTGTCGGTCGACCCCTACATGCGCGGCCGGATGAACGACGTGAAGAGCTACGTCCCGCCGTTCCAGCTCGGCGCGCCGATGGACGGCGGAGCGATCGGCGAGGTGGTCGAGAGCAAGGCCGCCGGCTTTTCCCCGGGCGACCGCGTCCAGCACATGGCCGGCTGGCGCGACGAGGCGGTGGTCGACGCCCGGACCGCGAACCAGCTGCCCGAGCTCGGCGCTCCGCCCGAGCAATTCCTCGGAGTGCTCGGAGTGACCGGCCTGACCGCTTATTTCGGGCTGCTCGACGCCGCGTCGGCCAAGGCAGGGGACGTGGTGTTCGTGTCGGCCGCCGCGGGCGCGGTCGGCTCGGTCGTGGTCCAGGTCGCCAAGGCCAAGGGCATGACGGTGATCGGCTCGGCCGGCGGAGCGGAGAAGTGCGACTATGTCCGCGCGCTCGGCGCCGACCAGGTGGTCGACTACAAGGCCGGCCCGATCCTCAAGGGCCTCGCCGCCGCGGCGCCCGACGGGATCGACGTCTATTTCGACAATGTCGGCGGCGACCATCTCGATGCCGCTTTCGCGCTCGCGCGGCAGAATGCGCGCTTCGCGATCTGCGGGATGATCGAGGGTTACAACGATTCGACCCCGATGAGCTTCCGCTTCATCGCCCGGGTGATCGCGATGCGCATCCGGATGAAGGGCTTCATCGTGTTCGATTATTTCCCGCGGATGGCCGAATTCTACGGCGACATGGGGCCGTGGCTGGCGAACGGCACGGTGCAGTCGCGCGAGACCGTCGTCGATGGGCTCGAGCAGACGCTCGACGCCTTCCTCGGCCTGTTCGAGGGGGCCAATACGGGGAAGATGCTGGTCAAGCTCTAGTCGTTCCTCCCCATCGCGCCGCGATGGGGAGGGGAACCATGCGGAGCATGGTGGAGGGGTAATCGGCTCAGCGCCTTTTACCCCTCCACCATCGAATCTTCGTTCGATGGTTCCCCTCCCCAGCCTTCGGCCAGGGAGGAACTAATAAGCGCAGGCCTTCGGGTCGCCGCTCTTGAAGCCGCGCTGGAGCGCGGCCATGCGCTGCGCCGACGAGCCGTGGGTGAAGCTGTCGGGCACCACCCGGCCCTGCATCTGCTTCTGCAGCGTATCGTCGCCGATCGCCTCGGCGGCGCGCATGCCTTCCTCGAAGTCGCCCGGCTCCATCACCGGCCGCCCTTGCGGGTCCTTCGCGTTCGCCGCCCACACGCCGGCGTAGCAATCGGCCTGCAGCTCGACCTGGACCTGGACGGCATTGCCTTCGGCCTCGCTGGCGCGCGCCTGCAGCTGGTTCGCCTGCTCGAGCCGGCCCGTCAGGTCCTGGACGTGGTGGCCGACCTCGTGCGCGATGACATAGGCCTGGGCGAAGTCGCCCGGCGCCTGGAAGCGCCGCGACAGCTCGTCGAAGAACTCGGTGTCGAGATAGATTTTCTTGTCGGTCGGGCAGTAGAACGGGCCCATCGCCGACTGCGCCGCGCCGCAGCCCGAGCGATAGGCCTCCGAATAAGCGACCAGGGTCGGTCGGCTGGTAGCGCCCGCCGAGCAGCTTGCCCCAGGTGTCCTCGGTCGAGGCCAGCACCTGAAGCATGAAGCGCCGGGTCGTCGGGTCGAGCGTACTCTGGCCGGCCGGAGCGCTGCGCTGGGTCTGCGAGCCGCCACTTGGCAGGATCCCACCCCCGCCGCCGAGGGAGGTGAGCAGGAAATAGCCGATGACCAGCACGACGACCCCGCCGATCCCGAACCGGCTCATCACCAGCGGCAGCAGGCAGCCGAGCCCGCCGCCGCCGAACCCGCCGCCGCCGAAGCCCATGCCGCTGCGGCCGGTCGCATCCTCGAAATTGCTGCTTTCGCGCTCGTCCCCGAACCTCATGCCGCTCTCCTCATCGCAACGACAATGCGCGGCCTTAGCAGCGGTTGCATTTGCGGTCTCGGGCCGCGACTAGCGCGGCAAAGGAGACGGGAATGATTCTCGAAGGCAAAGTCGCGCTCGTCACCGGATCGACGTCGGGCATCGGGCTGGCCATCGCCACGGCGCTCGCGGCCGAAGGCGCGAAGCTGATGATCAACGGGTTCGGCGATCCGGCCGCCATCGCCCGCGAGTGCGAGGAGCTGGGCGCGATCCACGACGGCGCCGACCTCGCCGATCCGGCGGCGATCGAGCGGATGATGAAGCGCTGCGCGGAGGAGCTCGGCGGGCCCGACATCCTGGTCAACAATGCCGGCATCCAGCACGTGTCGCCGGTCGAGAGCTTCCCGCCCGAGAAATGGGACGCGGTCATCGCCATCAACCTGACCGCGGCGTTCCACACGACGCGGCTGGCGCTGCCCGGCGATGAAGGCCAGGGGCTGGGGCCGGATCATCAACACGGCGAGCGCGCACAGCCTCGTCGCCTCGCCCAACAAGAGCGCCTATGTCGCCGCCAAGCACGGCGTCGCCGGCTTCACCAAGACGGTCGCGCTCGAGGCCGCGCGCGACGGCGTCACCGTCAACTGCATCTCGCCGGGCTACGTCTGGACGACGCTGGTCGAGAACCAGATTCCCGACACGATGAAGGCGCGCGGCCTGACCCGCGAGCAGGTGATGAACGATGTCCTCCTCGCCGCCCAGCCGACCAAGCGCTTCGTGACGCCGGAGGAAGTCGCCGCGCTGGCGCTGTTCCTGTGCCGCGACGAGGCGAAGTCGATCACCGGCGCCAACCTCAGCATGGACGGCGGCTGGACTGCCGCCTAGGCTTCGGTCCGATGCGTTTTCTTCTCCCGCTCACGTTGCTGTTCGTACTCACCGGCTGCGGGGTGGTACGGTCGTCGGCGGGCATGGTGCCCGAATGGACCCGCGACTGGCGCCAGGTCGCGACGGAGGCCGACCGCAACCGGCTGCGCGACTGGCGCAAGGCGTTCAGCGACGCGCTCGCCGCGGCCCGGGCGTCCGGCCATGCCGCCGAGATCGCGCGCGAGGGCGCATTGCTCGACCCCGATGCCGCGCTCGGCGGAGGCCCGATCCCGAGCGGCCGATATGCGCTGCCGGGTGATCAAGCTCGGGGCCAAGTCGGCGGGGCTGCTCGACTATGTCAACTACCCGCCGTTCGTGTGCCGGGTCGACCAGGAGCGCGACCTCCAGGGCTTCGCCAAGCTGACCGGCTCGCAGCGCCCGGTCGGGCTGATCTTCCCCGGCGACGTCATGCGCCAGGTGTTCCTCGGCACGCTGGTCCTCGGCGACGAGCGCGAGGCGCGCCAATATGGCCAGGACGCAACCCGCGACGTCGCCGGTTACGTCGAGCGCATCGGGCCCGATCGCTGGCGACTGCTGCTGCCCGCGCCGGCATTTGAATCGAAGCTCGACGTGATCGAACTCGTGCCGGAGCCGAAGGGAGCGCGCGAATGAAGAGACTATTGCCGCTCGCGGCGGCGCTGGCGCTGCCGGCGTCGCCCGCGTCCGCCGCGGCTTTGTCCGACGCGATCCACGCCGACATGCCGCAATTGCTGACCATCTATCGCGACCTCCACGCCCATCCCGAGCTCAGCATGCAGGAGATTCGCACTCCGGCGGTGCTTGCGCCGATGATGCGCAAATTGGGCTTCGAAGTGACCGAGCATGTCGGCAAGACCGGCGCGGTCGCGGTGATGAAGAACGGCCCCGGCCCGGTGCTGATGCTGCGCGCCGACATGGACGCGCTCCCGGTCAAGGAGCAGACCGGCCTGCCGTTCGCCTCGACCGTCATCGGCAAGCTGCGCGACGGCACCCCGACCCCGGTGATGCACGCCTGCGGCCATGACACGCATCTGGCGAGCTTCATCGGCACCGCCCGGCGGCTGGTCGCGATGAAGGACCAATGGTCGGGCACTTTGGTGATGATCCTGCAGTCGGGCGAGGAGACCGGCGAAGGCGCCAAAGCGATGCTCGACGACGGGCTCTATTCGCGCTTCCCCAAGCCCGAGCACGGTGTTCGCATTCCACGATTTGGCCATGCTGCCGGCGGGCGTGATCGGCGTGACCCCGGGCTATACGACGGCCAATGTCGACACCGTCGAGATCACCGTTCGCGGCGTCGGCGGCCACGGCGCGGTGCCGCAGGCGACCAAGGACCCGATCGTCCTCGCCTCGCGCATCGTGCTCACGCTGCAGACGCTGGTCAGCCGCGAGAACAACCCGCTCGACCCGGCGGTCGTCACGGTCGGCAGCTTCCAGGGCGGCACCAAGAACAATGTCATTCCCGACGAGGCGAAGCTCGCGCTGACCGTCCGCAGCTACAAGCCCGCGGTGCGCAAGCTGCTGCTCGACGGCATCGCGCGGATCGCCCGCGGCGAGGCGATCGCCGCCGGCGTCCCCGACGACCGCATGCCGATCGTCACCGTCCGCGAGGACCAGCATACTCCGGCGACGGCCAATTCGGAGAAGCTCGCCAACCGCGCGCTCGACCTGTTCCGCGCCCATTTCGGGGCCGACCGCACGACGATCCTGCCGCCGCTGATGGTCGGCGAGGATGTCGGCCGCTACTGGCTCAATGACCCCGCGGTCGAAGGGACATTGTTCTGGGTCGGCGGCGTGCCCAAGGCGAAGTGGGATGCGGTCAACGGCGACACCACGAAATTGCCCTCGCTCCACAGCGCCCTGTGGGCGCCCGATGCAGAGACCGTAATCTCGACCGCGACCGAAGCCATGACGATTGCGGCGCTGGACGTGCTGAAGAAGAGCTAGCTCCCCCTCCCTAGAAGGGAGGGGATTGAGGGGTGGGTGGCGGAGCGGCGGCTCGATGCCGACGCTCTGCCCCAAACTCGCTGCGCTCGTACCCACCCCCAGCCCCTCCCTTGCAGGGAGGGGAGTCAGGCCGTCGCCGGCACCGCTTCAGCGCTCGCGGCGTCGAGGCGGGCGAGCTGGTCGAGGGTCAGCGTCAGGTGCATTGCCGCGGTTAAGTCCTTGAGCTGATCGACGCTGGTCGCGCTGGCGATCGGGGCGGTGATGGCGGGCTGGGCCATCAGCCAGGCGAGCGCGATCGTCGCCAGCGCCGCGCCGGTCTCGGCGGCCACCGCATCCAGCGCCGCCAGGACGCGCGGGCCATTGCCGTCGAGATATTTCGATCGTGCGGCCGCCGCGGACGCTTTTCGAGACGTCGGCCTTGCGAGCGGTATTTGCCGGTCAGGAAGCCGTTGGCGAGGCTGAAGTAGGGGAAGACGCCGAGGCCGTTGCGGATGGCGGAATCGCGCAGCTCGCCCTCGAACTCCTGCGCGCTCGACCAGATTGTACCACGGCTGGAGCGCGACCGGGCGGCAGGTAGCCGCAGGTCCGCGCGACCGAGACCGCCTCGTCGACCCGGTCGGCGGTGAAATTGGACAGGCCGGTGGCGCGGATCTTGCCCTGCTCGCGCAGCAGCTCGAACGCGCCAAGGCTGTCGGCCAGCGGCACCGTCTCGTTGTCGCGGTGCTGGTAATAGAGGTCGATGGTGTCGATCCCGAGCCGGTCGAGCGAGGCGTCACAGGCGCGGGCGACGACGTCCGGGTCGAGCGCCGCGACATATTCGCCGTCGACCATTTCGCCGTCGAGGAAGCCGACCTTGGTCGCGATCACGACCTTGGCGCGCTTGGCCGGATCGCGCTTCAGCCAGCGGCCGATCAGCGCCTCGCTCTCGCCGCCTTTGTGGCCCGGCGCCCAGGCCGAATAGACGTCGGCGGTGTCGATCATCGTCCCGCCGGCATCGACGAAGGCGTCGAGCACGGCGAAGCTCGCGGCCTCGTCGGCGGTCCAGTCGAACACGTTTCCGCCGAGCGCCAGCGGCGCCACTTCGATCCCGCTGTCGCCGATCGGGCGTTTTTCGATCATTCGCGGCTCTCCTCGGTCACCCCATAACGTCATGCTGAACTTGTTTCAGCATCCATGAACACCACCCACTTAGTTCTCCCAAGCCGTGTTCATGGATCCCGGATCAAGTCCGGGATGACGGACAAATTCCCTCGCGTTCATCACTTGTTTGTAAAATTTAGCGACACCCCGTCTCATGTCGGACGATTTGACAGTGCGGGACCGATGCCGGGGCTGATGGCCTTCTGGAGCTATGCGCTCGCGGCCTGCGCCTTTGCGTCGGTCGTCCTGTGGCGGGCGCGCCAGCGCGGCGATCGCTCCGACGCGCTGCTGCTCGCGGCCTGCTCGGTGACCGCGATCTGGGCGGCGGTCGCCGCGGTTTACGGCCGCACCGACCCGATGACGATGACCGCCGGGACGCTGCGCAACTTGATCTGGGTCATCCTGCTCTACGACATGTCCGGCGGCTCCCGGGTGGCGGCTCCGAGCGGGTTGCGGCTGGTGTTCGCGGCGGTGACGCTGTCGATCGGGCTGCACCTCGCGCTGAGCGCCGTCGCCTTCCTCGCCCCGCTCACCGCGGCCCAGTTCAACGACGTCCTCATGACCGGCAGCCTGCTTAGGATCACGACCTCGGCCGGGCGCCCTGGTCCTGGTCCACAACGTCTACGGCCAGGCCGCGCCCGAGAGCCGCCTGCGGATCCGCGGGCCGATGCTCGGCCTGACCCTCATGTGGGGCTATGAGCTCAACCTCTCGACGCTCGCTTATCTGCAGGGCGTGCTCGCGCCGAGCGTCGACGAATTGTTCCGGCTGCGCGGCGCGTTCATGGCCGTCATCGCGCCGCTGTTCGCGCTGACCGGCGGCCTCGAGCGGTCGCTCCGGATCAAGCTGTCGCGCGCCGCGACCTTCCAGTCGCTGTCGCTGCTCGGCATCTGCATTTACCTGTCGGTGATGGCCATCCTCGCCACCGCCTTCCGGCGCAGCGAGGCCGAATGGGCGACGCTGAGCACCGCCCTCCTGCTCGGTGCACTGTCGGTGTCGGCGACGCTCCTCGCCATGTCGCAGCGGGTCCGCGGCTGGCTCAAGGTCAAGCTCGCCAAGCATCTGTTCGAGCATCGCTACGACTATCGCACCGAATGGCTGCGCTTCACCGACACCCTCGGCCGCTCGGGCGAGGACGCGCCGCCGCTCGGCGACCGCATCGTCAAGGCGTTCGCCGACATCGCCGACGCGCCGGGCGGGCTGCTGCTCGTGACCGATTCGGGCGGGGCGATCGCCACCGCGGCGGCGTGGAACTGGCCGGCGGGCAATCCGCCGGGCGGCGACGTCGAACGCGACTCCGGCTTCTGGAACCGGATCGAAAGCCGCGGCCGGATCGTCGAGTTCGACGCGCTGCGCCACGGCTACGGCCCGCCCGAAGACCGGGCGATCCCGGTCCCGCAGTGGATGCTCGACGAGGCCGTCGTGTGGGCCGGAATCCCGCTGATCCACCACGACCGGCTGGTCGGGCTGGTGCTGCTCGCCGCGCCCGAATACCGCCGCCCGCTCGACTGGGAGGATTTCGACCTGCTGCGCACGGCCGGGCGCCAGGCGGCCAGCTCGCTGGCCGAGGCGCACGGCCAGGAGGCGCTGTCCAACGCCCAGCGGTTCGAGGAATTCAACCGCCGCTTCGCCTTCATCCTGCACGACGTGAAGAACCTCGTCAGCCAGCTGTCGCTGGTCGCGCGCAACGCCGAGCGGCATGCCGACAATCCCGAGTTCCGGGCCGACATGGTGGCCACTTTGAAGAGCTCGGTCGGCAAGATGAACGACCTGCTCACGCGGCTCTCGCCGCGCTCGTCGGCCCGCGTCCAGCGGGTCGAGGCGCAGCCGTTGCGCCCGGTGCTGACCGCGGCCATCGCCGCCAAGCGCGGCGACCATGACGTGAAGCTGATCGGCGACGCCGGCCTGTGGGCGCGAGTTCGACGGCCCCGCCCTCGAGCAGGCCGTCGGCCACCTCCTCCAGAACGCGGTCGAGGCCTGCTCGCCGACCCTGCCGCTGACCGTCCGGGTGTCGGCCCACGACGTCAGCGTCGCGATCGCCATCAGCGACCAGGGCGTCGGGATGGATTCGGATTTCCTCCGCAATCGCCTGTTCCAGCCCTTCTCCTCGACCAAGCCGGGCGGCTTCGGCATCGGCGCGTTCGAGGCGCGCTCGCTGATCGCGGCCATGGGCGGGCGGCTCGGCGTCGACAGCCACCCCGGCCAGGGCACCACCTTCACCATCCTCCTTCCGGCCGCCGAACCGGCCGCGGAACCGATCAGGAAACGCGCATGACCGAACAGACCGAGCTTCCCGTCCTGCTGATCGTCGAGGACGACGAGGGCCTGCAGCGGCAGCTGAAATGGGCCTATGACGGCTATCGCGTCGTCGCCGCCGGCGACCGCGGCTCGGCGATCGAGGCGCTGCGCGCGCACGAGCCGGCGGTCGTCACCCTCGACCTCGGCCTGCCGCCCGATCCCGACGGGGTCGAGGAGGGCTTCTCGACGCTCAGCGAGATCCTGCGCCTCAAGCCCGACACCAAGGTCATCGTCGCGACCGGCCACGGGGCGCGGGAGAGCGCGCTCAAGGCGATCGCGACTGGGCGCCTACGATTTCTACAAGAAGCCGGTCGACATCGACGACCTCGGGCTGATCGTCGCCCGCGCCTTCCACCTCCACGAGATCGAGGCCGAGAACCGCCGGCTCGAGGGCGACGGCGGCGGCGCGGTGCTCGGATCGATCCTCAGCGGCGCGCCCGAGATGCTCAAGGTGGCGAAGACGATCGAGCGGGTCGCCAGCGCCGACGTCTCGGTCATGCTGCTCGGCGCGAGCGGCACCGGCAAGGAGCTGCTCGCCCGCGCGGTCCACGAGAAAAGCGGCCGCAAGGGCGAGTTCATCGCCATCAATTGCGCCGCCATCCCCGAGAACCTGCTCGAGGCCGAGCTGTTCGGCTATGAGCGCGGCGCCTTCACCGGCGCGGTCAAGTCGAACGTCGGCAAGATCGAGCTGGCCGAGGGCGGGACCCTGTTCCTCGACGAGGTCGGCGACATTCCGCTGCCGCTGCAGGTCAAGCTGCTGCGCTTCCTCCAGGAACGGGTGATCGAGCGGATCGGCGGGCGCAGCCCGATCGCGGTCGACACCAGGATCGTCTGCGCCACCCACCAGGACTTGGAGGCGATGATCGCCGACGGGCGGTTCCGCGAGGACCTTTATTACCGGCTCGCCGAGATCGTGGTGAAGATCCCGTCGCTCGCCGAGCGCGCCGGCGACGCCGGCCTGCTCGCCCGCCACTTCGTCAACCGGTTCGCGCGCGAGCTCAATCCCAAGGTCCAGTCGCTGTCGGCCGACGCGCTCGCCGCGATCGACGCTTACGGCTGGCCGGGTAACGTCCGCGAGCTCGAGAACCGGATCAAGCGCGCGGTCATCATGGCCGAGGGGCGCAGCGTCGGCGCCGCCGACCTCGACCTGCCCGGAGCGGCGGCCGCCGACCCGGTGGCGATCAACCTCCGCGCCGCGCGCGAGGTCGCCGACCGCAAGGCGATCCGCCAGGCGATGGTCCGCACCGACAACAATATTTCCGGCGCCGCCAAGCTGCTCGGCATCAGCCGCCCGACGCTGTACGACTTGCTCAAGCAGTATCGCTTGAGCGCCTAGGTTCCTCCCTCATCGCGACGCGATGGGGAGGGGAACCATTCCCCGCAGAGGGAATGGTGGTGGGGTAGAAAGCGCCGAGCCAGTTACCCCTCCACCAGCTTCGCTGGTCCCCCTCCCCATCGCGACGCGATGGGGAGGAACTGAATCCACCGACCCACACTTCCCTTCGACGAACGCATTTGCGGGCGGGAGCGCGCGCGCTAAGGTCCGGCACCCTCCGCTCATCATCGGGAAGGCCACCATGGACCGACGCTCGTTCCTCGCCACCGGCGCCACCGTCGCGCTGCTTCCGCTCGCCGAAACCCCGGTCCTCGCCGCCGCCGCGGGCAGCAACGACGCCAAGCTCAATCAGCTGTTCGAGGACATCTTCCAGGAGCGGGTCCGCACCTCCCCCGAGCTCGCCACCTCGCTCGGCCTCGACAAGGGCCCCAACGCCGACCTCAAGTCGAAGCTCGAGACGCGCCCCGCGCCGGTCCAGCGGCGCGAGGACCTGGCCCGCAACCGCCGGGCCATCGCCGAGGCTCAATGCGATCGGTCCCGCCACCCTGTCCGACGCCGCCAAGCTCAACCGCGAGGTCGTGCTCTACTCGCTGCAGACCGCGACCAATGCCCCGGCGCGCTGGGCCATCGACAGCGCCCAGCGGCCCTATCCGATCTTCCAGCAGGGCGGCGCCTATTTCGACACTCCCGACTTCCTCAACACCGCGCACACGATCGACACGGCGAGCGACGCCGAGGCCTATCTGTCGCGCTTGAGCCAGTTCGCAACCACGCTCGACAACGACACCGCCGAGCAGCGCGCCCAGGCCGCGCGCGGCTATCTTGCGCCGGGCTGGTCGATCGACCTGACCCTCGGCCAGATGAAGAAGCTGCGCAACGCCGCGCCGGGCGACAGCACGCTGGTCGAATTCGATCGTCAAGCGCACCGGCGCGAAGGCCATCGCGGGCAACTGGGGGGCGCGCGCGTCGGACATCGTCGCCCAGTCCGTCTACCCGGCGCTCGACCGCCAGATCGCCGCGATGGAGACGCTTCGGCCGACCAGCAAGCCGGGCGACGGCGCGTGGCGCATCCCCAACGGCGACGCCATCTACGCCGAGGCGCTGCGCCAGGCGACGACCACCAACTTCACCCCCGCCGAAGTCCACCAGATGGGCCTCACCCAGGTCGCCGACATCTCGAGCCAGATCGACGCGATCCTCAAGAGCCAGGGTTACACCCAGGGGACCGTCGGCGAGCGCCTGGCCGCGCTCAACAAGGATCCGAGGCAGCTCTACGCCGACAGCGACGCCGGCCGCGCCGAGCTGCTCGCGGGCCTCAACGCCGGGGTCAAGGACATGTACGGCCGGCTGCCGCAAGCCTTCGCCACGGTGCCGAGCGCACCGCTCGAGATCCGCCGGGTGCCGCCGGAAATCCAGGACGGCGCGTCCAACGGCTACTATCGCCGGGCCTCGCTCGATGGCTCCCGGCCGGCGATCTACTTCATCAACCTCAAGGACGTCGGCGACTGGCCCAAATATTCGCTGCCGACGCTCAGCTATCACGAAGGCGTCCCGGGCCATCATTTGCAGATCAGCATCGCGCAGGAATCGAAGGACATTCCGACGCTAAGGAAGCTCGGCTTCTTCTCGGCTTATTCCGAGGGCTGGGCGCTCTACGCCGAGCAACTCTCGGACGAGCTCGGAGTCTATCGCGACGACCCGCTCGGCCACGCCGGCTTCCTGCAGTCGTTCCTGTTCCGCGCCGCCCGGCTGGTGGTCGACACCGGGCTCCACGCCAAGCGCTGGAGCCGCGAGCAGGCGACCGATTACATGGTCGCGACCACCGGCTTCGCCCGCGCCCGCTCGCAGCGCGAGGTCGAGCGCTACTGCACCCAGATCGGCCAGGCGTGCAGCTACAAGGTCGGCCACACGGCCTGGGTCCGCGCGCGGGACGACTCCAGGCGGACGCTGGGCGAGCGGTTCGACATCAAGCAGTTCCACGAGGTGCTCAAGGAAGGAGCGATGCCCTTGTCGATCCTCGAGCGCCGGATCCGCGAGCGCACGGCGGCGCTGGCCGGCGGCAGGGCGTCGCGGACCGAGCGGGGCTGAGCGCACGACCAGCAAGCCAATGAAACGTATCGCAATTTTTCTGCAAACAACGGCCGTTACCGGTTGCCAAACGCGACCGCCGCGCTAGCGTAGAAGCGCCTTTCGGGTTGATCTGCCGCAGGCGACGGCAGGATTTCGATAGCTTCGGTGCGCCGGCGCTGTCGAAGTGCTGCTGTGAAGATGTTGACGAAAGGACGAGGCCAGATGCCGGTACTGTTCGCGGATGATCGCTATGTCGGGGTCGACCTTCAGCCCAACCCCGACGGCGAGGAGCTTGAGCTCGCGCGCCTCGAGTCCGGCGGATTCGTCAGCATCTGGATCGATGGCCCGACACTGCTCGCACAATTGTACGACGAGGGCGGCGTGGCGGTCGGCGTACCCTTCGAACTCAATCATTGGGCCGGCGACGATTTTTACTTTCCGACGCCGAGCAACCCGTCAGTCGCGGCGCTTCCCTCCGGCGGATTCGTCGTCACTTGGGAAGCGACCGGCGCCGGGGTGATGACCCGCATTGTGGACGCGGCCGGCACGCCCTTGGACGAACCTGACCTGATAGCCGAGGAAGGTGCGGGCCACGGGCGTTTTGCCCAGCCGGTCGTCGCCGTGCTCTCGTCGGGGGATTTTGTCGTCGCCTATACCACGGGCGACGGCGTCCGGGCCCAGCTGTACGACTTAGGCGGCGACAAGATCGGAACGGATTTCGCGGTCAGCGGCGGCTTCTACCCGCAGGCGGTCGGACTTGCCGGCGGAGGCTTTGTCATCACCTGGGCCGGATCCGGGGCCCAATTCTATGACGCGGATGGAAACCCCGTGGGAAGCCCGGCGGACCTGACGCCCGGCGGTACCGGGGTCTACGATATCGTCGCGCTGTCATCTGGCAATTTGGTCGCGGTCTGGCAGACCGGGGACGGCGAAATACACGCTCAGGTTTACACGTCCGCGGGATCGGCCGTCGGCGGCGAATTCCAAGTCAACGACCCCACCCCGGATCCGGATATCGTGCCCGAGATTGCAGCCCTGCCCTCAGGAGGCTTCGTCGTGACGTGGCGCGCGGCGACCAACGACGGGGTGAACTTTTTCCAGAACGGCGATATTCACGCCAAGATCTTCGATGCGGGCGGAGTTCCGGTCGGCGACGAGTTCGTCGTCGAGGCAGGAACGCTCGGGCAAAGCGAGCCGCACATCGTCAGCTTTGGTTCCGGCGACCTGGCCATCGTCTACATCGAGTATGACCAATTTGGTCAGGACTCGCTTCATGCCCGGCTGCTGTTCAGTGCTCAGCAGGGCACCGCGGGACCCGACGTGCTCACGTCCGACAGCAACTACCTGCTTGGGCTCGAGGGCAACGATCAGCTCACCGGCGGCGTCTCGGCCGATCGGCTCGACGGGGGTGCCGGGGACGATGTCTTGAACGGCAGTGGCGGCAACGACGAGCTCACCGGCGGCCTCGGCAATGATCAGCTGTTCGGAGGAACTGGGACAGACGTCGCTTCGTATGCTGACGCCTCCTCTGCGGTGGCTGTCAACCTTGCGCTGGCGGGCGCTCAAAACACCGGCGGCGCGGGTCTCGACACCCTCGATTCCATCGAGGGCATCCGCGGCTCCGCGTTCGGCGACTCGCTGACCGGGAACGCGAGCGCAAATTTCCTGTACGGCGAAGCCGGCACCGATACGCTGATCGGAGCGGCCGGCAACGACCGGCTCGATGGCGGTGTCGGCGCCGATACCATGACCGGCGGTACCGGCGATGACGTCTATATCGTCGACAACTTCGCAGAACTCCGTGATCGAGGTCGGCGGAGAAGGACATGACCTCGTCCAGGCAAGCGCCAGCTACACGCTCGCGAACAATGTCGAGGACCTGCTGCTGGTCGGCCCGGGGCCCGTCAACGGCATCGGCAACGCGCTCAACAATGTGATCCGCGGCAACCATGAGGCGAACAGCATCCAGGGCCTCGATGGCGATGACCAGCTTTATGGTTTTGCCGGCGCCGACATCCTGTCTGGAGGCAACGGGAACGATCAGCTGATCGGCGGTTCTGGGAATGACATCCTCTCGGGGGGCGCCGGAACCGACAGTCTCTCCGGCGAAGACGGCAACGACACGCTCCGCGGCGGCTCGGGCAACGATATTCTCGACGGCGGGGTCGGATTCGATACCGCAAGCTTCAGCACCTCCGCCGCGGGCGTGCATGTATCGCTCGCCGTTGCCGGCCCCCAGGACACGGGTGACGGCGTCGACAATCTGATCAGCATCGAGGCGCTGACGGGCAGCGCCTTCGACGACCAGCTGACGGGCACCGCCAACGACGACGATTTCCTCCAGGGCGGAGAGGGCAATGACGTCCTCGACGGCGGTGCGGGCGCGGATGCCATGTGGGGGGACGGCGGAGACGACATCTTCATCGTCGACAATTCCGAAGACTTCCTCGCCGATGTCGGTGGTGGAATCGATACCGTCCAGTCCTCAATCTCTTGGGCCCTCTATCCCACCGCTTACTATGAGTTCGAGAATCTGACGCTCACCGGCAGCGCGAACATCAATGGAACCGGGAACTTCCTGGACAATGTCATCATCGGCAACTCCGGCGCCAACGTGCTCGACGGCGGCAACGGCGTCGACACGGTGAGCTACGCGTCGGCGGCGTCGGGGGTGACCGTCAGCCTCGCTTTGTTCGGGGGACAAGACACGCTCGGCGCCGGTACCGATACATTGATCGACATGGAGAACCTGACCGGCTCGGCGTTCAACGACACGCTCACGGGCAACGCGGCGGCCAACGTGATCGAAGGCGGCGGCGGCGACGACCTCATCGAGGGCGGCGGCGGTACGGATACGGCGAGCTATGCCGGCGCCGCATCCGGCGTCACCGTCAGCCTGGCGGCCGCGGGCGCCCAGGAAACGCTCGGGGCCGGCGTCGACACGCTGACCGGAATCGAGAATCTGACCGGTTCGGCGTTCAACGATACGCTGACCGGCGATGCCGCCGCCAACGTCCTGAGAGGCCTTGCCGGCAACGACCGTTATTACATCGACAATTCCGGCGACACGATCGTCGAGGCCGACGACGAGGGTGACGATACCGCCTTCGTCCTCGGCACCTACACGCTGGCGCAAGGCGTCAGCGTCGAAACCCTGTACGCGCTCAACCAATCGGGCACCGAGCCGCTCATCCTCACCGGCAACGAGTTCGGGCAGAGCCTCTACGGCAACCTCGGCGACAATTATTTGAACGGCGGCCAAGGGGCGGATTACCTGGTCGGATTGGCCGGCAACGACAATCTGCTCGGCGGCACCGGGGCCGACAGCCTGCAGGGCGGCCTCGGCGACGACGTTTATTACGTCGACCAGGCCGGCGATCAGATTTTCGAAAATGCCGGCGAGGGCAACGACATCCTGGTCGCGACCGCGAGCTACACCCTCGCCGCCGGCGCCTCGATCGAAACCATGTCAGCCGAACAGACGAACGCGACCATCAACCTCACCGGCAACGAGCTCGCCCAGAGCCTCTACGGCAATGCCGGCAACAACATCCTCACCGGCGGCGGCGGGGCCGATTACATGGCCGGGGGCGCCGGCAACGACACCTATTACGTCGACAGCTCCGACTTCATCGGCGAGGCCAATGGCGGGGGCGACGACACGATCGTGGTCGCGACCAGCTACACGCTGCGCGAAGGGAATGAGATCGAGACGCTGGTCGCCTTGAACCAGGACAGCGTTTCTCCCGTCGATCTCACCGGCAACGAGTTCGGCCAGAGCCTCTACGGCAGCCAGGGGGTCAACAATCTGAACGGCGGCGGCCGGCAACGACTTCCTGGTCGGCTTGGGCGGCAACGACTTCCTGATCGGCGGCGCGGGCAACGACAATCTCCAGGGCGGCACCGGCAACGACCTCTACTACGTCGACGGCGGCGACCAGCTGTTCGAGAATGCCGGCGAAGGCGACGACATCGCGGTCTGCTTCGCGAGCTTCACGCTGGGCGCCGGGCAGAGCGTCGAGACCTTGTCGGCCAACGAGGGCTCGGGCGCGCTCAACCTCACCGGCAATGAACTCGGCCAGAGCCTCTACGGCAACAGCGCCGCCAACGTCCTGACCAGCGGCGGCGGCGCCGACTACATGGTCGGCGGGGCCGGCAACGACACGTTCGTGCTGACCAACGCGCCGGGCGTTGCGACGGTCGGCGACTATGCCGCCGGGGACGTCGTCGACATCGGCCAGTTCCTGTCGGTCGCCAATGGCACCAACGTGGTCGGCGGCGGCTATGTCCGGATCGTCGGCAGCCAGCTCCAGGTCGATGCCAACGGCGGCGGCGATGCATTCGTCACCGTCGGCAACGTCGCGGGCTCGGGCGCGGTCACCATCCGCTACCAGTCGGGCGGCGCGCCGACCGACCTTAGCGTCGCCCGCTCGGCCGGCCAGACGGAGGCGGTGGTCGCCAAGATCGCGCTCGACGACGGCCCGGCGCATGCTTCGCTGCTCGACGGCTGGCACGCCGGCGCGCTCCACGACACCCCCGGCCTCGACCCGATCGCCCCGCATTTCGACCTGCACGGGATCATCTAGCCGCTCAGCGCTCCAGCGCCTCGGCCAGCTCGGCGACTTCGAGCCAGCGCAGTTCGGCGGCTTCGATCTCGGCGCGGTTGCGGGCGATGCGCTCGGTCAGCTCGGCGAAGCGCGCGGGGTCGCGGACGTAAAGGTCCGGATCGTGGAGCGCGGCCTCGTCCGCCGCGACTTCCGCCTCGAGCCGCTCGATCTCGCCCGGCAGCCGGTCGTAGTCGCGCTGGTCCTTGTAGGACAATTTGTTCCCCGGCGCAGGCCGGGGTCCAGGAGCGCGGTCACGCGCTGCTTTCGCACCGCCCTGGGCCCCGGCCTTCGCCGGGGAACGCACAGCCTCATACCGCTTGCGCACCCAATCCTCGTAGCCGCCGGCGACGACGTCGACCTTCCCCGACCCATCGAGCCCGAGCGTCACGGTCACCGTGCGGTCGAGAAAGTCGCGGTCGTGGCTGACGATCAGCACCGTCCCTTCATAGTCGGCGATCACTTCCTGGAGCAGATCGAGCGTTTCGAGGTCGAGATCGTTGGTCGGCTCGTCGAGCACCAGCAAATTGGCCTCCCGCGCGAACTCGCGCGCCAGCAGCAGGCGCGACCGCTCCCCGCCCGACAGCGAACCGATCGGCGCGTCGGCGAGGCCGGGATCGAACAGGAACTCCTTCAGATAGCCCTTGATGTGCTTCTTGTGGCCGCGGACGTCGATCCAGTCGCCGCCGTGGGCGAGCACCTCGCGCACGCGCCGGCCCGGCTCCATCAGCTTGCGCTGTTGGTCGATGACGATGCCCGACAGCGTCTTCGCCTGGGTGACCGTGCCGCTGTCGGGCGCGAGCTCGCCGGTCAGCAGCTTCAGCAGCGTCGTCTTGCCGGCGCCGTTCGGCCCGACGATCCCGATCCGGTCGCCGCGCTGGATCCGCAGCGTGAAGTCGCGAATGATCGGCCGCTCGCCGTAGCTCTTCGCCACGGCATCCGCGTCGATCACCGTCTTCGAGCGGACGTCGTCCTTGGCCAGCGCAAGCTTCGCGGTGCCCGCCGAACCGAGCATTGCCGCGCGCTGCGCACGCAGCTCGTGCAGCTTGGCGAGCCGGCCCTGGTTGCGCCGCCGCCGGGCGGTGACCCCGCGCTGCAGCCAGTGCAGCTCGAGCTTCAGCTTGGCGTCCAGTTTCTCGGCGGCGCGCGCTTCCTCCTCATAGATGCGCTCGGTCCATGCCTCGAACCCGCCGAACCCGATCTCGGCGCGGCGCAACGACCCGCGGTCGAGCCACAGGCAGCTGTTGGTCAGCCGGGTGAGGAAGGTGCGGTCGTGGCTGATGACGATGAAGGCGCCGGTGAAGCGCTTGAGCCAATCCTCGAGCCATTCGATCGCCTTGAGGTCGAGATGGTTGGTCGGCTCGTCGAGCAGCAGCACATCCGGCCGCTGGGCGAGGGCGCGGGCGATCGCCGCCCGCCGCCGCTCGCCGCCGCTCGCCGTCGCGACCGGGCGCGCGAGGTCGACCCCGAGCTGGTCGGCGATCGCCGCGGCCTCGTGCGGCTCGGGCGCGTCCGGCCCGTGGAGCACCCATTCCTCGAGCGTCGCCTGCCCGGCCATCGGCGGGTCCTGCTCGAGCAGCACGACATGCGTGCCCGGGACAATCGTCCGCTTGCCCTCGTCGGTGTCGACCAGGCCGGCGAGGCATTTGAACAGGGTCGTCTTGCCGGCGCCGTTGCGGCCGATCAGCGCGAGCCGGTCGCGCTCGCCGACGTACAGGTCGAGCCCGCGCAGCAGCCAGCCTTCGCCCTGGACCAGGCCCAGGCCTTCGTAGGAGAGAATCGGCGCCGCCATCCGCCGCTGCTGGCATCGAATCGTCGGTTCTGCCACCCTCCAGCCGATGGCGCGGACGATCATCCTCTACGCGGCCCTGCTCGCGGTCGCCGCCGCCGCGCTCAACTGGCTCCAATATCGCTACCTCGCCCGTGCCTTCTCGACCGAAATCTACATCGGACTGGTCGCCGCGGCGTTCATCGTGCTCGGCGCCTGGGTCGGGAACCGGCTGACTCCGCGGCGGGCGCGGCCCGAGGGCTTCGTCCGCAACGACGCGGCCGTCCGCTCGCTCGGCCTGTCGCCGCGCGAAGTCGAGATTCTCGACGCCCTCGCCTCCGGCCAGTCCAACAAGGAGCTCGCCCGCCGCTTCGGCATCTCGCCCAACACGGTGAAGACCCACCTCGCGCGAATTTACGGGAAGCTCGACGTCGAGCGGCGGGTGCAGGCGATCGAAAAAGCGCGCATGCTGGCGATGATTCCCTGACCCGAACGGGCGATTGCGGCCAAATCACCCTTCCGGGCGATAGCGGTCGCGGTTGCTTTCGGCTTATGCAGCGATGGCAATCGGAGGGGAAATCGGATGCCAGTGATCGGAATGGGCGGCTATTTCTTCCGCGCCCAGGACCCGCAGAAACTCAAGGCGTGGTACCGCGAGCATCTCGGCGTCGGCGGCGGCTGCGGGACGGACGCGGACGGCCAGTCGAACGAATGGGTCTGGTTCCATGAGGGCGGGCCGATGGTGTTCGAGCCGTTCAAGGCCGACACCGACTATTTCCCGGCCGACCGGACGGCGATGGTCAACCTCCGCGTCCGCGACCTCGACGGCCTGCTGGCGCAGCTGCGCGCCGCCGGGATCGACGTGATCACCAAGGAGGAATGGGATTCGATGGGGATCGGCCGCTTCGCCCGGATCCACGATCCCGAGGGCAACCCGATCGAGCTGTGGGAA
The DNA here is from genome assembly GCA_963765945.1 of uncultured Alphaproteobacteria bacterium. Taxonomy (GTDB): domain Bacteria; phylum Pseudomonadota; class Alphaproteobacteria; order Sphingomonadales; family Sphingomonadaceae; genus Sphingomicrobium. The sequence continues at coordinate 71,133 of CAVXYS010000045.1, read as the reverse complement.
CCGCTCAGCCAAGATAAGCAAGCATGAGATATTCGCTCGTTTACGGCGGCCTGTCCGGCGCCGTCGCCATCTCGGTCCTGGTGTTCAGCCTGGCCTTCAACCTGCCCAACCACACCCATTCCTTGTGGTTCGGCTATCTGGTGATGCTGGTCGCGCTGTCGCTGATCTTCGTCGGCGTGAAGCGCTACCGCGACGTCGAATGCGGCGGGGTGGTGAGCTTCGGGCGGGCCTTCCTGATCGGCCTTGGCATCGCGCTGGTCGCGGCGGTGATCTACGCCTTGGGCTGGGAGCTGTACCTGGCGGTTTCGGGCAAGGATTTCATGGCCGAATATACGGCCTCGATCCTCGACCGGATGCGCGCCGACGGCGCGACGCCCGCGGCGATCGCCGCCAAGACCGCCGAGATGCGCGCGATGGCCGAAGCCTACCGCAACCCGCTGTTCCGGCTGCCGATGACCTTCGTCGAAATCTTCCCGGTCGGCCTGGTCGTGACCCTGGTGTCGGCCGCCCTGCTGCGCAATCCCAGGCTGCTTCCGGCGCGGAGCTGAGGGCCCGGTCGCGGCAGGGTCTGGCGTCGGCGCTCGTTTCGGCGCAGACTTGCCGCCTGAACGGGGGCGTTCCGGCACATTCATAACGCATTCAATGCGACGTGCTAGAAAGCCGCCAGCAAAAGAGTCGCGTCTATGACCCTGTTCCGTACCCTTCTTGCGGCCGTGTTGGCCGCCCTTGTCGCCGGCGCCCCTGCGCTGGCCGATCCGCCGCGCGATGCCGACAAGGCCTTCCGCGACAAGGAGCAGGGCCGCTCGCTGCCGCTGCCGCAGATCGAGCGGAGGGTCATTCCGTTCATGGGCGGCGCCGATTATCTCGGGCCCGAGCTCAACGGCGGCACCTATCGCATGAAGTTCATGGAGAATGGCCGGGTGATCTGGGTCGACGTCGACCCCCAGACCGGACGCATCATCCGCCGCTCCCGGCCCTAAACCGGCGCGATTGACATTCGCCGCGCATTTCCCACTTCGTTCCGCCTAAGCAACCGATCGCCGCAACGCGGGTTGACGGTGAAGATGAACAGGTTCGGGGAACCCCAATGCGCGTTCTGATCGTCGAAGACGAACCCAATCTCGGGCGGCAGCTGCGCTCGACGCTCGAGGGCGCGGGCTATGCCGTGGACCTCGCCACCGACGGCGAGGACGGCCATTATCTCGGCTCGACCGAAAGCTATGACGCGGTCATCCTCGACCTCGGCCTGCCCGAGATCGACGGCCTCACCGTGCTCGACCGCTGGCGCCGCGAAGGGCGCAAGATGCCCGTCCTGGTGCTGACCGCGCGCGACAGCTGGTCGGACAAGGTCGCCGGGCTCGACGCCGGCGCCGACGACTATCTCGCCAAGCCGTTCCAGACCGAGGAGCTGATCGCGCGCCTCCGCGCCCTGATCCGCCGCTCCTCGGGCAACGCCTCGTCCGAGCTCAAGGCCGGCGACATCCGCCTCGACACACGCTCGGGCAAGGTCACCAAGGACGGCGAGCCGGTCAAGCTCACGGCCCAGGAATATAAATTGCTGTCCTACCTCATGCACCACAAGGGCAAGGTGGTCAGCCGGACCGAGCTCATCGAGCATATCTACGACCAGGACTTCGACCGCGATTCGAACACCATCGAGGTATTCGTCACGCGCATCCGCAAGAAGCTCGGAGCGGATGTGATCACCACCATCCGCGGTCTCGGCTACAGCCTCGAGGAACCGGTCAGTTGAACGATGAAGCCGCCCCGGTGAGGGCGGCGGCGGAGGTTTCCCGCGCCGCGCCGCGCAGCGTCAGGCGCGCTGCGCGCACCGGTTCGCTGACCCGGCGCATGATCGGCGTCGCGGCGCTGTGGATCGCCGCGCTGCTGCTGCTCGGCGGCCTCGGCCTCGACCGGGTGCTCAGCCGCTCGATCGTCGACAATTTCGACAACCAGCTGGTGTTCGTCCTCAACAAGTCGCTGATCGCCGCCTCGGAGATCGGGCCAGACGGCGAGGTGCGGTTCAACCGCGCGCCCGCCGACCAGCGCTTCATCGAGCCTTACTCCGGCCTCTATTTCCAGATCAGCGGCGACGGTGCCGACACCTTCGCGTCGCGCTCCCTGTGGGACCGACGGTTGCAGGTCGACGACACGCACGCCGACACCAAGCCGCACCTTTACGACAGCGACGAATTCTCCGCGTCCGACCATGACGAGCCGCTGCGCATCGCCGAGCGCGACGCCATCCTCCCCGGGTCCAAGGTCCGCTGGCGGTTCCAGGTCGCCCAATCGCGCGAGACGATCGACGACCAGATCCGGCGCCTCCGCTCCACCCTGTTCTGGAGCTTCCTCGCGCTCGGCGCGGGCCTGCTGGTGCTGGCCGCGCTGCAGACCTTCTACGGCCTGTGGCCGCTGCGGCGGGTGCGGCGCGAAGTCGCACTGATCCGATCCGGGGCAAGGACCAGGGTCGGCCATGACTTCCCAACCGAGATCCGGCCCCTCACCGAGGAGATCAACCAGCTGCTGTCGCACAGCGAGGCGCAGGCCGAGGAAGCCCGCCGCCACGCCGGCAACCTCGCCCACGCGCTGAAGACCCCGCTGACCGTGATCACCAACGCGGCGACCGCCGATTCGCCCGATCTCGACGCGACGGTAATCCGCGAATCGGCGGCGATGCGGCGCCAGATCGATCACCATCTGGCGCGCGCCCGGGCGATCGGCCGGCGGGCGTCGGCGCAGGCGCGGGCCCGGGTGTGGGAGAGCCTCGAAGCGGTCCAGCGCGCGGTCGACCGGCTCTACGAGAATGTCACGGTCGATATCGCCGGCAATCATGACGCCGAGGTCCGGGTCGAGCGCCAGGACCTCGACGAGATGCTCGGCAACCTCGTCGAGAATGCCGCCAAATATGGCGGCGGCCGGGTGTTCGTGACGGTCGAGGCCAGGGGCAAGACGGTCGACATATTGATCGAGGACGACGGCCCCGGGATCCCGCAGGAGGACATCGGCTCGCTGTTCACCCGGGGCGCCCGGCTCGACACGACCGGCAAGCCGGGCACCGGCCTCGGCCTCGCCATCGTCCGCGACGTCGCCGAGATCTACGGCGGGTCGATCCACCTCGAGGAGAGCGAGGACCTCGGCGGCCTGCTCGCGCGGTTGACGCTTCCGGCAGGATAAGCCGCCGGCTAGGCCGAAAACTCCCCGCCGTTGGTCGAAAAGTTTTGACGAACATCGTTCGGTCATTCAGGCTCGGGCCGATCTTTCCGGAGGGGAAAATTCCATGAAATTCAAAGCGTTCGCGCTTGCCGCCGCTAGTCTCCTGGCAATTGCGGCTCCTGGTTCAGCAGCCAAGCCCGCCTATGGCGATTGGGGGTATGACCCCGCCGCCATGGATCGTTCGGTCAAGCCGGGCGACGATTTCTGGGCCTACGTCAACGGCACCTGGGACAAGAACACCAAGATCGCCGCCGACCGCGCGTCGGCCGGACCGTTCGTCACTTTGTCCGACAAGTCGGAAGCGGATGTCCGCGAGATCGTCGACAATCTCGCCAAGAGCAACGACGGCAGCGTGATCGGCCAGCAGGTTGGCGACTTCTACGGCAGCTACATGGATGAGGCGGCGATCGAAGCCGCCGGAACCGCTCCGCTGAAGCCCTATCTCGCCTCGATCAACGCGGCGAAGACCCGCGACCAGCTGCTCTCGCTGTTCGTGAAGCCCGGCTACGCGAGCCCGATCGACGTCTCGATCATCCCCGATCTCAAGGATTCCTCGCATTATTCGGCCATCTCCGGCCAGGCGACGCTGGGGATGCCGAGCCGCGAATATTATCTCGACAACAGCGCCAAGATGAAGGCGCATCGCGCGGCCTATCGCGACTATATCGTCACCATCGAGAAGCTCGCCGGCCTGCCGGGCGGGGCTGCCTCTGCCGACCGTATCATCGCGCTCGAAACCGCGCTGTCGAAGGTCCAGTGGCCGGCCGCCGACCGCCGCGACATCGACAAGATCTACAACCCCATGAACCGCGCCCAGCTGGCCAAGCTGGCGCCGCAGTTCGCGTGGAACGCGACTCTTCGGAAGGCGGGGCTCGGCGCTGCGCGGTCGGTCATCGTGACCGAACCGTCGGCGGTGGCCGGCGCCGGCAAGATCCTCGCTTCGACGCCGTTGTCGACGTGGAAGGAATGGCTCGCGTTCCGCTTCGTCTCGGATCACGCGACCTACCTGCCCAAGGCCTTCGATGACGCGCGCTTCAATTTCTATTCGAAGGAACTCTCTGGCGTCGAGAAGCAGCGCGATCGCTGGAAGCGCGGAGTTCGCCTGGTCAACGGCGCGCTCGGCGAGGCAGTCGGCGAAATCTACGTGAAGTCGCACTATCCGGCCGAGTCCGAGCGGCAGATGACCGAGCTCATCGCCAATCTGACCGACGCCTATCGGGAGCGCATCACCGGCAACAGCTGGATGGACGAAGCGACCCGCAAGCAGGCGCTCGAGAAGCTCGCCGCGTTCGAGCCGCGCATCGGCCACCCGGTCAAATATATCGATTATTCGACTCTGAAAGTGGTGAAGGGCGACCTGCTCGGGAACGTGATGCGGTCCGGCCAGTTCGATTGGGACCTCGAGCTGTCGCGCTTCCCCAAGCCGGTCGACCGGACGCTGTGGGGAATGACTCCGCAGACCATCAACGCTTACTACAACCCGCTGGCCAACCAGATCACCTTCCCGGCCGCGATCCTCCAGCCGCCGTTCTTCGATCCCAACGCCGACCCGGCCGCCAATTACGGCGCGATCGGCGCCGTCATCGGCCACGAAATGGGCCACGGCTTTGACGACGAAGGCCGCAAGTTCGACGCCAGGGGCAATCTTCGCGACTGGTGGTCGGCGGGGGCCGCAAAAGCCTATGCGACGCGCACCGACAATCTCGTCGCGCAGTACAACACGTTCAGCCCGTTCGCCGGAGTGACCGTCAACGGCAAGCTGACGCTCGGTGAAAACCTCGGCGACTTGAGCGGCATCGAGGCAGCCTATGCGGCGTACAAGAAGTATACCGCGAAGCACGGCGAGCCGGCGGTGATCGACGGCCTGACCGGCGACCAGCGCTTCTTCATCGCGTTCGCCCAAGCGTGGCAGGGCAAGGACCGCGAGGACGCGCTGCGCCAGCAGATCCTGACCGACCCGCACAGCCCGGACAAGTATCGGACCAACGGCATCGTGAGGAACGTCGATGCCTGGTACAAGGCGTTCAACGTCCAGCCCGGCGACAAGCTCTACCTGCCGCCCGAGAAGCGCGTCCACATCTGGTAGGCGGCTAGGAAAAACGGCGCTGCCCGGCTAACGCGGCGCCGTGACCGCCACCGTTCATTCCCTGCACGCCAAGCGCGAGCCGTCGCTCGACCCGATGATCGCGCTCGTCGCCGAGGACATGAACGGGGTCAATGCGGTCATCCTCGAGCGGATGCAGAGCAAGGTCGCGCTGATCCCCGAGCTCGCCGGCCACCTGATCGCCGGCGGCGGCAAGCGCATGCGACCGATGCTGACCCTCGCCTGCGCCGGCCTGCTCGACTACCCCGGCACGCGCCACCACAAGCTCGCCGCCGCGGTCGAGTTCATCCACACTGCGACCCTGCTTCACGACGATGTGGTCGACGGCTCGGGCATGCGCCGCGGCAAGCGCACCGCCAACCTCATCTGGGGCAATCCGGCGAGCGTGCTGGTCGGCGATTTCCTGTTCAGCCGGGCGTTCGAGCTGATGGTCGAGGACGGCAGCCTCAAGGTGCTGCGGATCCTCGCCACGCGTCCGCCGTCATCGCCGAGGGCGAGGTCGAGCAGCTGACCGCGCAGCGCCGGCTCGAGACCGGCGAAGAGCAATATCTGACGATCATCAGCGCCAAGACCGCGGCCCTGTTCGCTGCCGCCTGCCGCGTCGCTCCGGTCGTCGCCGAGGCGAGCGAGGAAGCCGAGCTCGCGCTCGAATGCTACGGCCGCAATCTCGGCATCGCCTTCCAGCTGACCGACGACGTGATCGACTATGCCTCGGACGCCGCGACCATGGGCAAGGGGGTCGGGGACGACTTCCGCGACGGCAAGATGACCCTGCCGGTGATCCTCGCTTACGCCCGGGGGAGCGAGTCCGACCGTCAGTTCTGGCGTTCGGCGATCGGCGGCGAGCGCTCGTCGGACGACGACCTGGCGCAGGCCGTCGGCCTGCTCCAAGCGACCGAGGCCTTGTCCGATACGATCGATCGGGCGCTTCACTACGGCCGCCGGGCGATCGACGCGCTGGCGATCTTCCCGCCGGGCAAGGCCAAGGCGGCGCTGACCGAAGCCGTCGAGTTCGCGATCGCCCGCGCTTATTAGACTTTCTCGCGGGCGCCGCGCACCGTCCGCACCAGTCCCATGGCGACGAGCACCGCCGCAGCCGCCAGCGACACCGCCAGGGCGACGTCGCGTGAGCGATGGTCGAGCGGCAGCAGCAGCGACAGGGTCGCCAACCCCCACACTGAAGCGGCGGCCGGCGGCCCCATGCCGAAATCGCGGACCCGGAACGGGTGGACCACGTGCACCGGCGCAAAGGTCATCACGATGAGGGCGATCGCGACTGCGGCGGCCAGCCACGGCGGCGGCGCCGCGACGTAGAGGTACAGCGCGACGACGTTCCACAGCGCCGGAAAGCCGCGGAAGTAACCGTCGCGGGTTTTCATGTCGCGCCGGGCAAAGGTGTAAAGCGCGGACAGCAGGATCAGCGCGGTGAGCGGCAGCGCGACCGGCGGCGGGAACGCGCCGAGCCGCCACAGGAACCAGGCCGGGACGAACACGTAGGTCAAATAATCGACGACCAGGTCGAGCGCCGGCCCGTCGATCCGCGGCAGCCGCTCACTGACCCGCGCGTGGCGCGCGAGCGTGCCGTCGACACCGTCGATCACCAGCGCGGCGAGGAGCCACACCAGCGCCTCGCGCGCCTGGCCCGATTCGACCGCCGCGAGCGCCAGCAGCGCCAGCACCGCGCCAGCCGCGGTCAGCGCGTGGATCGCCCAGGCGGCGATGCGGCCGTCGGCCCCCGCTCCCCTTCGTCGCTTCACCGGGCGCCGCCGCCTTCGCTCAGCGGCTCACTTCTCCGCCTTCACTGGCACCATCAAATGCGCGTAGGGCGTGCCGGCCCACATCACATAAGGCGCCGAGGTGTCGGGCTTCGCGCCCGACGGATAGCCGGCGAGCACCTCCTTCGAGCCGACGATCATGATGTGCGGCCCGGTCTTTACCCAATCGTTGTCGGCCGTCGGCTTGGTCGCATAGGGATCGGTGTTGCTGGCGTCGGTGCCGCCTTCGAGCATGTACATGACGCCGACCGTGCCCGTGGGCGGCGTCTTCTTGCCGATCCACGCGGCGGCCCATTTCGCGGCGTTGGCGTCCATGCACATCGGGTCGGGCCCCGGAGTCGCCGGGCTGTCGCCCATGCAGGTCCAGCCGTTCTTGCCCTCGCGGATGATCTTCATCGCGCCGGTGGCGTCGATGGTGGCGATCGCGGCGTCATGGGCGACCGCCGCCGGCGCGGCGGATTCGGCGCTGGCGACGGGGTCGCTCGACGCGGTGGCGTTGGACTCGGCGAGCGCGGCGTTGCCGCCGGCCGCCGCATCCTTGTTCGCCTGGTCCTTGCTGCAGGCGGCCGTCGCGAGCAGCGTCGCCCCTGCGGCGAGGGCCGCGCAAAGCTTCGTAATTTCATTAGCCCCTCCTTCCGACTGGGAAGGACGAGCGGCTTATCACAATTCGTCGGCAGTCGCACCATGAACTCGTACGGTTGATTTGCGGTCCCGTCTTTGCCACCTGCGGCGGCGATGACCGTCGCGCGCATTTCCGAGCTCGATCGCCGCACGACCCAATCGGGCACGGCCAACACCGGTCGCTGGCTCCTGGAGTTCGAGCGGCAGCAGGCGCTTCGCCCGGACCCGCTGACCGGCTGGAACGGCTCGGGCGACACCAACACGCAGGTCCGGATGACCTTCCCGACCAGCGCGGCCGCGGTCGCTTATTGCGAGCGCCATGGCCTCGCCTACCATCTCGTCCCGGCGCCGCCGGTGCGGCTCAAGCTCCAGGCCTACGCCGACAATTTCCGTTGAGCTGAGGCCCTGACCCGGGCACAATTCCGCCGCCGAGCTAGGGGGAAGGCTGCAATCCGCGGACATAAGGCTGGTCGTCGGCACCCGGCCTGAAGCGATCAAACTCGCCCCCGTCGCCCGCGCGCTCGCCGAGCGCGGGCTGGCGCCCACGCTCATCTTCACCGGGCAGCATGCTGCGCTCGATCCGGGCGACCATCGCCTGGACATTTATCCCGCGCTCCAGCTCGGCTGTGCCGGCGAGGAGGATCCCCACGCGCACGTGAGCAAAGTCGAAGCCGCGCTTCGACCGCTGCTCGCGCAGCCGCCCGACCTGCTGATCGTCCAGGGCGATACGTCGAGCGCGCTCGGCGGCGCGCGCGGCGCGTTGGCAGCCACGGTCCCGCTCGCCCACGTCGAAGCCGGGCTCCGCACCCGCGACCGCACCCTGCCCTGGCCGGAGGAGGAGTATCGCACCGAGATCGACGCGGGCGCCGACCTGCTGTTCGCGCCGACCGATCTCGCCGCCTTCAACCTCGCCTGCGAGCGCGTGCCGGGCCGGGTCCACATCACCGGCAACACCGGGATCGATGCCCTGCTCGCCGCGCTCGACGAGTTGCCGCCCGCGCCCCGCCGCGATCGGGCGCATCCCCTCGATCCTCGTCACCTGCCACCGCCGGGAAAGCTGGGGCGAAGGCCTTGCGAACGTTTCCGCGGCCGTGCGCGAGGTCGCCTCGCTGGCTCACGTCGACGTCATCGTACCGCCCAATGAGCATGTCGCCGCGACGCTTAGGCGGCTGCTCGGCGACTGCCCGAATGTCGCGCTACTCGACCCCTGCGGTCATCGCGAACTGGTCCAACGGATGCGCGGGTGCGACCTCATCCTGAGCGATTCCGGCGGAATGCAGGAGGAAGCGCCGGCGCTCGGCGTCCCCCTGCTGGTGCTGCGCGACAAGACCGAGCGCCCCGAGGAAGTCGCGACCGGCAACATGCGCCTGGTCGGAACGTCGGCGGAGCGGATCGTGCGCGAAACCCGCCGGCTGCTGTCGGATCCCGCCGCCTACGCCGCGATGGCGCGCGTCTGTTTCCCCTACGGCGACGGCACGGCCGCGCCACGCATCGCCGCGATCATCGCCGACTGGCTCGACTCCCGCGCGCAAGTCATTCGAGGATCGGTCCCAGCGTCGCCAGGGTAAGCGTCATGCCGTCCCCCTCGTGCCCGAAGACCTGCTTCACATCCGAGTCGGCGAGCAAGGCGCGGATACCTTCCGGAAATTGGGCGACGGACAGGCTGTGGTCGGCGATGTCGCTCCAGTTGCTCGCGAGGTAATCGGCGAGGATCGGCCAGCGCAGCTCCACGATCGTCCAACGGGCCAACGCCTCGACCTCGACCGTCCTTCCTTCGAGGAAGGCGCGCGCTTGGTTGAGGCCGTAAGCGTTGACCAGCCGTTTCATCGATCGCGGGTTCGGCTCGAGCAAGTGCGCCAGCGGCTGCAGGCGATGCTCCGCCGCCCGCATCGCCTCGCGGCTGGTGGTCTGCTTGGCCGCCGCGGCGCGGATCGTCTCGCGCTCGAGGCTGCCCTCCTCGGTCCGGTCGATCTGCTCCTGGATCTCCTCGTGGCTGGTCTTGCCCTGGAGCTCTTTCTCCGCTTCTGCCTCGAGCTGCTTTACGTCCGGCAGCCCGGAGCGTGCGCCGCTCTCACCGGTTTCGAGCAGGCCCTTCCAATAGGCCGCCTGGCGAACGGTCGACAGCCGCGGGATCGCGGTCGACAGCTGGAACACCTTGTCGAGGAACAGGTAGCCGAGCGGGCGGCCAGGCATGCCGATCTGTCCGCCGAAATCGGCATAGCGTTTCTCGAAGCTGGAGCAGATCCACTTGCGGTCGCCCGCCACGACATAGACCACCGGCGCGGAACGCAGCAGCGTCTGGATGCCCTCGAGCAACTCGATCACATAATTGCATTCACAGCGGTCGATGTCGTCGATGAATACCGCGACCGGGCCGCGAATTGCTCCGATCAGGCGCTCGTACAGGCGGACGATCGGCCGATACGGCTCGACCGTCGACTGCACATAGGCCTTAGCGGCGTTCTTCGATCCGAAGAAGATCGTGCGGCTCGTGGTCAGTGCGAGCCCCGCGAGCGTCGCCAGGGCGAGCACCGCAGCCCCGATATCCTTGACCGCTCCGGCGACGCCCTCGGTATGGCCGGCCACGGCCTGCCACGCGAAGTAGAGCAGCACGCCCGTCAGCACGAGGCTGAGCGCCACCGGAATCCAGCGCATCCGGATCGTCCATCTAAGCCATACCCAGCGCGCCATCTTGAACTTGAAGGGGCTCTCGCGGCGGACGGCGCCCCACACGTGGGAGATGATCGGCCACCAGGCGGGGGAGCGTTGCTGGTTCCGCCAGGCGTTGAACTCGACGATCAGCCACGGCGGGTCGGACTGTTCGAGGTTGGTCTTCAGGAAATTGAGGATCGACGATTTGCCCGAGCCCCACGGGCCATCGATATGCAGGATGAATGCGGAATCGTTGCCGAGCGTCCCCGACCGCAGCGTTTCGTACACCTGCTTGACCCGGGTCGCGAGCACCTCGGCGAATGCCTGCCGGCCGAGCGCGTCGACCAGCGCTGGCGCGTCCGACAAAGTGCCGACGGTTTCCGATAGTCGGGATGGTTCGGCGGCGAAGGCCGCGTCCTCCGACGGCGCCGATGGCTCGGATGACCACGCGCCGCGTTCGGCCAGCAGCGGCTCGGTGACGAACTGCTGCCACGCCGCGAGATCCTCGCCCTCCTCGTGGCTCGACTGCATGTGATCGACGATCATCTGCCGCGCCTGCCGGAGCGCGGTTCCGTCGGCCCGATCGCTGAACGGCCCGAAGTTGCCCGGCGGCTGGCTCAGCAGGGCGAAGAGGAGGTGACGCGCATCGGCACGGTCCCGCTTGACGGTGCGTCGAGCGAGCGCGACCGCCAGCGGCAGGACTCGCGTTCGAACGCTGTCCGATGGAATTGCCGCACCATTGAGCGGCACCTGTGACGCCCCGGAGCGCTGACGTTGTTCGCTCAGGACTTCGTCCACCTTGAAGGCGCCGGCCTGGAGCCATTCCACGAACCAGGTGGTGGACGAATTGACGCCGCGCATTTCGAGCCCGACCGAGCCGATTCCAAGCAGCAGCGCGACCTCATCGAGCTCGGCCACCGGCGGTGCGTCGGACCCGCTGTCGCGCGCGACCGAGGCAAATTGCCGAGCTTCCTCAAGCACCCGGATCGTTGTCCCATATTCGCGCAGGAATGGCTCGAAGGGTGCGAAATCGACGAACGATCGCGGTGCCTCGGCGCTGCTCACCGCCATCGCGTCATCCGCTCCAGGCGGCGCCCTTGATGCGTACGCTCATCACTGTGTTGTTGAGTCCCCGGCGGACCTTGATCACGCCCTTCAGCTTGGGGTGATCGACATAAGCGTAGGCCGACTTCGCCAGGCCGTCCTTCTTGTCGGCCAGGTCCTTGGCGTGGGTCGATTCGAGCACGATCAGGCCCGGGACCTCCTGGTCGTCCGGGACGCCGAGCACCTTCTTGAGCCCGGTGTCATATTCGATCTCGCGCGGCTGGGAGATCAGGATATGGCCGTAGCCGCCCTTCGCTCCGCCGGGAATGATCTTCCCTTTGTCGTCGACCAGCGCGAGCAGATTGAGCTCTCGGAAATTGACGTCGGCCGCGGTCCGATCGGTCGCGTCGAACGCATTCCAGATCGTCTGGATGTCGGTGTTCGGGTCAAGCCCGCTCTTCGTCGTCGTGACGTCGAGCCAGTCGATGCCGCCCCACACGTGGCGCAGGTAATTGCCGACCAGCCCGTTGCAGTCGAGCCCGAGCCACTTGTCGCAATAGGCCTGGAACTTGGCCGGCTTGGCCATCGCCGCGCTGCCGGGGAGCTCAACGGACGCGAGCTGCAGGATCGCCTGGACGCCCTCCGGCGATCCCTTGCCGACATAGGGGTAGCTGATCAGCTTCCACAATTGGTCCTTGTCGTCGTGCCGGTCGATCGAGTTGAACGATCGCTCCTCGACGCCATCGGGCGTGTCGATGCGGATCACGATCTTCGCCGACTTGTCGGCCTTGCGACGGATTGCGAGGTCCTTCAGGATCTTTTGCTCGAGCCGCGTGCGCTCGTCGAAGCCGCCGGTGCGAACGCCGAGCAGATAACGGTCGACCGAAATGCCCGTCGCGAGATCGGCGCTTCCGTCCAGCGACGGCACGGTCAGCTGTTCGTACCGCGCGGCGTAGTCGGCCGGGGTTTGCACGACCGATCCCTAGCCCTGCACCGCGACTTCCGCCGCCAGCAGCGCCTTGTCGAATTCGATCCCCGACGCCTTGGCGATGTCCTTGAGCGACGTGCGGTATTTGGCGAAGCGCCCGGGCGCGAACTCGATCCCGAACTTCTCGAGCAAATCGTCCTGGCTGAGCAGGAAGCCATAGGCCTGAAGCGCCGGCTTCTTGGCGTCGGCGGCTGCGACCACGACGACCTTCCAGAACCGCCGCGGGATCTTCACCGGGCCCTTGCCGAGGTCGACCTCGGGGTCGTCCGCGGCGAGCACCGGGCCGGCGAGAATGCAGGCGCGTGTGTCGCCGTGGATCAGCTGGCCCTGCGTGTACATTTCGAACCCGCCCCACAGCCCTTCCTTCAGCTGATATTTGCTCGGCGCGGCGGCGCGGTTGAACGCCGCATGCTGGGGCGTGCAATTGGTCCAGTGGAAGGTGTCGGAATTGGCGAATTCGACTTCTTCCGGTGTGTCGCCCCAGGCGCTGTCCTGGCGGCGCACGATGTGCCCGCGGTCCGACTGGTGCGCCGGCTCGTAGAACTGGTCGCCGAGCTGCACCTCCTTGGGGATGCGCGGGTCGAACACCCATTTGTCGGTCCCGAACCCGGCGCGCCCGCCGATCTTCCGGCGCTCGGGGCTGTAATCGACGTTGGCCGCGGTCCACATCGGCAGCCGGCGGCTGGAGTTCAGCACGACGCTGTAATGGTGATAATCGAGGACGTGCGGCGCGCCGTCCTTCATCAGGATTTCCGCGTCGCGCGCCTTGGCGACGGTCGGCGCCGGCACCGCCAGCCCGGCACCGAGGAAGTCGGCCTGGTACCCCTCGCGGTCGTCGTAGTTCGGATCGAACTGGATGGTCCGCTCGAACGCCTCGCCGAGCGGCGCCGCCCCGTCGGCCGCCTGTGCACCCCCCATGATGATCGTCACCGGCCCGGTGAACACCATCTGCCGGTCCCCGGCGCCGATCACCGGGGGCGCGGCGGCCGCAACCTGGGCGCCGGTCGACTCCGCGGCCGTTGCGCCGAGCAACTGCTTGACCTGCTCGATCGGGTCCGCGGTCCCCGCCAGCAGATTGTTGAGAACGCCTTGCTGGCGCGGGTCGTCGAGGCGGGTTTCGGCGAGGGCGCGCACGATCGCGCTGGTCCGGGCGCCCTCGTTGGCGATCCAGTGGATCTTCTCGTCGCCCATGTCCTCGTTCCACGCGGTGCCCTCGGTCGAGACGATCTTGCCGTCGTGCATCTCGGGGACGCCCGAATGGTGGAGCCCGACCAGCTCCCACGACGTGCTGAACACCGGCGAACCCGACGAGCCCTGCAGCGTGTCGGCGGTATATTGGAGGAACCCCTCGTCGCTGATGTCGATCAGCCGGTTCTCGTTCATCGTCACCCAGGTCTTCGGGCCGCCGTCCGGATGCTGGATGATGTTGACCGGCTGGCCGACCAGGATCTTGGCCGGGGAGGAAGTCATGGCGATCGGATTGACGTCGGCCAGGGCCGCACCGGACACCGAGGTGCTCTTGAACCCGACCAAAGCGAAATCGAGCCGCTCGTTGGACAGGAAGAAATAGTCGGGGTCGATTTCGAAAATCTCGCCGAGACCGACGCCGCGCTCGTCGCGCTCGTAGAAGAAGTTCGCGCCGTTGCCCCGCGCCTGGGCGACATCGGGAAAAACGTGCCAGTTGGTGAGGATCAGCCGCGGCGAGACGACGAACCCGGTGGCGAAGCCGACGGCCACGACCTTGGGGTCGCAGGTAGTGATCATCCGGACCACCGGCCGGCCGGCCTTGCGCGCCGCCTCGCTCGGCGCGTTCTCGACGAAGTCGAGGGTGGCGCCGATCTTGCGCTCGAGGCCGATCGGCAGCTGCCCCGCTTCACGCAGCGCCGCGGCCTGCTGCAGCACCGCGGTCCGCTCCGCAAATTGCTTCTCGCGCAGCGGCGTGTCGAAGCCGCTCGCCTCACCCCCGAGCGCGGCGAGCTGGTCGCGCACCTTCTGCCCGCGCGGCCGGTCAGTCCAGCGTTTCGCCGCCTCGTGCATGATGTGGCGCCGACGGTCCTCGAGTGGGGTCAGTTTGGCCATGCGAGTTCTAGTGCTCCACTTTGCCGCGGCCGGCGGGCTCGCGGGGGGGACGTTTCTTGCCGAGTTCGTGCCGGCATTTGTCGAGCGCGAATACGTCGCCGCCCGAATTCATCGTATAGTCGCGCTGCCGCATCAGGCGGGTTTCGCTCTTGACGCTCTTGGCGATCACGTAGCGGACCTCGCCCTCGCCGCCGAAGATGATCGTCGCGCCGCCGCGGAAGGTGAATGGCGGATAGCCGCCGCCGCCCTGGACGAAGCGCCGCTGGATGACCTCGGCAACCAGCCCGAACGCAAGCTGGCCGTCGGGGCCGACGCGGCGCAGCGAGCGGACCGACTCGATGACCGGCGGGTCGACCTTGTCCGGAGCGAAATATTTGTCCTTGGGATCGGCCAGCCCGAAAGTGTCCAGATTCTCGGGAAGGCAAATCGTCTCCCCGATCAGCCGGGCCTGGCGCAGCACCTCCGCCGCGTCGGCCGCGCAGCCGGGGTCGGCGGAGAAGCGAAGCTCGCCGAAGTTCAGCCCGGGAATGACAATCTTGTGGCGCGGCCGGTCCCACAGGAGGGCGTCCTCGCTCAGCGAGGGAACGCTCCCCGGGAAAATGTGGCGCTTGCGGAAGGCGTCGATCAGCGCCTCGCGGTACGACCATATGTCGTCGGGCACGAGGTCGAAGTCGGCGGTGATCAGGGCCCGAAGATACTCGCCCAGCGTGATGTCCACCGGCGGGCAATAATCGATCGCGCGAATGCACATCGTCAGCAGGTGGCCCGCCAGCCGCGAGGCGGTGTGCGTCAGTTCGTTGAGCAGGTCGGCGGACATCGCCTCGCCTTCGGACAGGGTCTTGCGACCGCCCGTGGCGAGCCGGATGAACCCCGCCGCCTTGTGCGTGTAGATGGTGACGAACGCATCGAGCAGGGCCGAGACGAGGATCGTGCCGAGCTCATGCTCCTCGGCCTGCGGGTTGTAGCGGTGCGCCCCGGCGAGATCGATCGAGCGCAGCGCGCTGGTCCCCTTGCCGCGGGCAAGCTCGTACACCAGCCGCGACCATTCGCCGGCCTTGGTGAGGTCGCCGTGGGTGTTGAGGATGATGCTTCGAACGACATTGCGATAGGTGAAGCGCTGGAGCATCGCGACGAGGTCGGCGAAGCCTTCGTGGAACCCGCCGACGTCGGGATTGGACGCGCGGTCGAAGCGGACGCGCAGCCCATCGAGCAAGGCGTGGGTCAGCTCGTGCGCGATGACGTCGTGCGACAGGCAGGAGAAGATCAGCGCTCCGCCGGGCATGTCGACCCGGTTGCTGGCCTCGACTTTGTACCAGCCGAACAGCAGCGCCTTGCGGTCCCGGACATATTGCGCGTTGGCTTCCTCGAAGGCGTGCGGGATCAGGTTGAGCTTCGAGTCCGGGAAGCCCCAGCTCAGCTCGCGACCGAGCGCGGCGCGGAAGATCGCGTAGGTGGTCATGGCGACCGCGTAGACCATCTGGTGATGGAACACGGGGTCGGTCGGGGCCGGGTCGCGGCCGTTGTTGATCAGCAGCCCGACCGCATTGAGGTCGACGTCGTCATAATTGTCGAGCGGCCAGCTCTTCGCTTTCAGCACCCGGAAACGGGCGCCGTTCGGGCCCTTGCGCAGCCGCTCGTAGGGGATGTTGATCTCGGCCGTCTGACCTTCGCGCCGGCTGCGCGAGGGATCGATCGTGTAGATCCGCAGCGGCCGGTAGACCGGGTCGCCGTCCTTGCGCTCGTAGCGCGGGGTCTGCGCCGACCAGCGCAACCGCCGGCCAAGCCGGAACTCGATGCTCGGTGCGGCATCCGGCGCGACCTCCGGCGGGCCGTCACCGCTCGGCGACCCGCCACCCTGAGTCTGCGCGACCGCCGCCGTCGCCGGCGGCGTGTCGGGAACCTCGGGCTCGTCCGGGGTCGAGACGATCCGTTCGACCATCGGCCCTATTCGACCATCGCCGAGGCGGCGAGCGGCGGACCGTAGACCATCCGCGCGCCCTTGCGGTCGAGGTCGGTGATCTGGAGGTCGTGGCTGCCCACGCCGCCGCAGAAATAATGCATCACCGATTTCGGGTCGTAGACGCTCAAGCACCTGGGTGTCCCACAGCGGCTCGTTGGGGCACACCGGCGGGGCATCGTTGCGGATATGCTCGTGGCGGAAGCCGAGCACGTGCCCGAGCTCGTGCCGCAGCACGCCGACCTTGTCGAAGCTGGTCGTGAAATAGGTCGGATCGATCAGCATGTGGCGCCGGTCCGGCGGGTCGCTGGGGAAGAAGGACGAGGCGATCACGCTGCCGCCGGCTTCCTGCAGGAAGACCACGAACAGGCAGCCGGCGGGATCGGTGCCCGGCTGTCCGTCGAGGTCGGCGCGGTGCTGGAAATCGACGCCGCACGTCCGCTCCCAATCGCTGGTCGCGGCTTTCAGATTGTCGACGACCATCTGGTAGTGCTGCTGGTCCGGGAAGCTCGGCTGAACGACGCGATAGCTAAGGATCGTGCCCGGCCGCCAGCGGATCACCTTGCCGTCCTTGGTCATTGCGATCAGCCCGTGGCTGACCTCGAGCTTGGCCGTGCCGAAGCCCTGCTCGTCGGCCTTCTTGGCCGCCGCCCGCGCTTCATTCTCCTTCTCGCGGACCTCGGCGTAGATTTTCAGCTGGTCGTCGTCGAGCAGCGTGTCGCCTTCGGCGACGTAGAGCGTCTTCCCGTTGACCTCGATCTTGTTCAGCTTCTCCTTGAGGACCGAATACAGGTTCCCCATCACTTGTCTCCTTTACGACTATCGATTTCGACGCCCTCGACGTCGGACGGCAAGGGTTGCGCGGCATCAGCCGCGCGCATCTCTTCGGGCCCGACCAGACCCCGTTCGTCAGCAAACCAGAGCATGGCCTCGGCCCTGGTCGCCCGGCGATCGCCGAGCAGGAAGAAGGTCTCGTCGCCAAGCGTCACCTTGGGCTGCCGATCGAGCCAATCCTCGACCCCGGCCTTGGCGAGCTTCTGCGCGAGGCCGGGGATCGACTGCAGGATGGCTTCGTACCGGTCCATCGCTCATTCGGGCGCTTCCTGTGGTTGCTGGAGCTCCTCGTCCTCGACCGGCGGACAGGCGGCGTCGGAGCCCTCGACCTCCGAATGGTCGCGGATCGCATTTTCCTCGTCGTCGCGCAGCTCGACCTCTTCCGGGATGCCTTCGCGAAGGGCGTCGACGGCCGGATCCGAAAAGCCCGCCATGTTCGGATTGTAGCTCAGCACGAACATCGCTTCCTGCTGGGTATAGCCCGGGTCCCAATGCTGGTTCTCGGGCACCTGCGAATGGCCGTAATGTCCGCCGTGCTCGTTCCAGATCGTCGCGTTGCGGTTGTGCCCGCCCGGATCCTTTCCGGCCGGCGTGGCAGTCTTCGGGAAGCCCGCCGGCCACGCCTGTGGAATGGTGTGAGTCGCCTCGAGCCAGCGGCACAGCTGGGCGACGTTCTGAAGCGTCGGCAGCGCCTTGGCCCGAGCGGCGAAGCCGACGACTTCGATCTGGATCGCCGAATAACGGTTGGTCTGGACGCCGCCCGGATCATTTTTCAGGGCTCGAGCGGCGACCGAAGTGTCGATGTGCTGATAAATGCCCTGATGGTCGACCGTGAAATGGGGGTCGGACTTGTGCGTTCGGAACGCCTGGAAGGCGGCGGCGGCGGTGCTCCCCTCGGTCGTGTGATGGATGATCCGGAACGGACCGCCGACAAAGGTCCCGCAGGTCCCGGAAATCGGCATCCACTGGGCGAACGGACATCTTGCCATGATCTCTCTCCCTCATGCTTATCCGTTGAGATTCGACGACTGGAACTGCCGGCCGGAGGCATGTTCGAACCGGCCGTGCGGCGAAGCAAAGTAGAGTGTGTCGCTGTCGAGCGTGCTGCGATCGTCGCCGCGAAACAGAAAGTAGGTGACGCCCGCTCCGCCGCTGTAGGTCAGGCCTTCGCGGCCGAAGAGCGTGTTGAAGATCCACTTGCGGGTGCGATAGCTGCCGCCCGAGAAGGCGATCTCGGCGAATAGCACCGCGCGGCGAGCGACCAGCCCCGAGGCGATCAGATCGGCGAGCATCATCTGCTGGGCCATCGACACGCCGGGCGGCGACCCCTCGGCGGGACCGAAGACGAGCTTGAGGAGGCTGTCCGCGGCGCCGCTAATCTCGACCAGCGCGTTGAGGTCGGCGCCCTGCCGCTGCAGCTCGCTGCATCGCGCGCGCAAGTTGAGCATCCGGGTGAACAATGCAGGCTCGGCCGCCGGAAGCGCATGCTCCGGGAGCTCGACCTGCAGGTTTCGCGCCGCCAGATGCTTGGCGAGCGCGGCGTCGAGGACGGTCTGGCGGCCGGTGTCCTTCTTGCCGGCATAGGCGGTCGTGCTGGCGAACACGCTGATCGCCGCGGCCGCGCTCTTCGCCACCCGCTGCGCCGTGTCGGCGATCTTCAGCGGCAGGTCGGTGAAGGCGGCATCGGCGGTTTCGACCGACGCCGGGGCGACGGCGCCGCCGAGTTGCGCGGCCATCGCCTCGAGCGACTTTACCTGCGCCTCCAGCACCGAATGGAGGCGCAGCGCGGCGAGCGTCGTCGGACTGACCACGGTGATCCCGGTGATCTTCGCCTCGCCGGCCTTCTTCGCGACCCGCTGGGCGACGGCGTGGGCGATCCGGTCGACGGCGTCGGCAGACAGGATGTCGACCTCGAGCTGGAGCGTTTCGGCGCCCATCGTCTGGCCGCCCGCCTGGTCCGAGCCCGAATAGTCCATTGAATATTGATAGGGCATGCTGGACGACGCCGGCGACGACGCCGTCGTGGATCCGACCATCACCTGCCCCGGCGCAACCGCGGGCACCGGCGTGGTCGTCGCAAGGGTCGGCAGACTGCTCGGCGCCTCCGTGATCGGAGCATCGGAAATCATCGGCTCGCCGCTTCCTTCGTCGGTCTCAACCATTCCGGCCTCGGTGCCGCGTCGCGGAGTCTTGGTCACATGTCCCTCCCTGTCCACAGGCGCCACACAGGCCGGGCGATGGCGTAGACCAGCGCGGCGATCAGCGCCGCGATCAGCGGGTTGCCCATCAGCGCCGACCACAGGGTGGTCGGCCGCGCACGGCCGTCCTTGATGACATAGCCGCTTCCCTCGAGCGCGAGGCCGACCTTGCGCGGCTCGGCCTTGAGCTCGGTCGCGAACAGATTGTCGCCCTGCTGGTCCTCGGCCAGCCGGCACTCGCTCGAGCGCGGATAGAGGTGGGTGTAAAGCAGCCGGCCGGGCCGCGCCGCGCAGACCCCCGCGATGACCGAGCGCAGCTCGGGCAGTCCTCGGCTGCCGGTCGGCCGCCCGACCTCGACCCGGCCGAGCGACAGCGCGGTCGCGCTTCCGCCGGTTCCCAGCAGCTCGCCGAGCCGGAAGCTCGAGTTCGCCAGAGCTTCCTGGTTGTCGAAGGTCAGGTTGAGCGACTCGCCCGGCGGGATCTCGATCTGCAGCGGGGTGAAGCTTAGCGCCGGGCCACTGGCGCTGACATCGCCGAACCTGAACTCGGGCGAGGCCGCCTCCGCCGATCCACCGGCGGCGATGTCGATCTGCGCGGTGAGGTTGGTTTCGACGGCCCTTATGTTGAGCTCGACGACCTGGCCGCTGCCGGTCGCCTGAAGCATCATTCCGGCGCTCGGGTCCTGGCGCTGGTTGCCGATCCGGACCGAGATCCGGCCGCCCTTGGGCGGACGCGCCTGCCACTGGATGGGCGCGCCCTTGACGTTCGGGACCGGGATCTTGAGCGCGAACAGGTTCCGGCGAGTCGCCGGGGCCAGGCGGCCGGTCGAGACGCTGATCCGCAGGCCCGAGTTCGACCGCTCCGTCATATTGCATGACCGGTGCTGCGCGGAAAGTTGTATAGCGCCAGCGCCTGGGTGCTGGTCGCGCTTAGCTGGTCGTCCGGAGCGCTCAGGGTTTGCGCCGCCGGCATCCGTTGCAGCATGTAGATGCCGAAGCCGAGCACCAGCGCGGCCGCGGTCGCCATCAGGCGCAGGCGCCATTTGTCGCCGCCCTCGATCGGCACCTTGAGCGCTTCGGCCTTCATTGCACGACGATGTCCGGAGCGATCGCGGCCACCCAGCTGCGATCGTCGGTGGTGAACCAGGCGGTGACCTGGAGGCGGTGCGGTCCTTTCGACAGGCCGCGCGTGCCGGGCGCAGTCCCCGGCCAGTCGCCGCCATGGCGGCCGACGTTGAGATTGACCTGGCGGGCGTCGAACACCGGGGCGATCACGGTTCGATCGCCCTCGCGGGCGAGCCGCTGAACCTGCGCGCGCACCTGGCTGAACTCGGACTTGGCGACGAAGCGAAAGCGCGCGCCGACGGTCGCGCGCGCGAAATCGAGCTGTTCGATCGCGACCGACCCGACCGCCCGCGGCCCGCCGCCCATGCCGAACACCTGGAGCGGCGCCGGGTCGACCGACTGCGGCTGATCGACATCGAGCGCGGCGATCGGGATCGACGACAGGACGTAGAGCGCAGGCGTCGGCGTGCGCGCACCCGTCGGCGGGGCCTCGACCTTGATCAGCTGCCGCCCGCGGCTGCCGTCGGCGTCGACGATCATGGTCCGCGTGACCTGCCCGCCGCCGCTGGCGACCGTGACCTCCATTTGCGTGACGGTGCCGGGCTGCGGCTTGAAATCGATGACGATCGGCCACCCGTCGCGAGCGAAGCCGCGCACCGCGAAGCTGCCGTCGGGATAGCTGGCCGGAAGCTCCGGCCCGTCGAGGAGCAGGGCCTGGACGGCCGGAAGCCGCTCGCCGCTCGAATAACAGGTCCGGCTGCGCAGGGCGATGTCGGCATCGGCGACGGCGAGGTCGACCGCTGCCTTCCACACCGACCCTCGCCCCCTGCTGCGGAGCTGGTCGCAGTCGGCGACCGTATCGGCGACGGTCGCCTGGGCCGCGCAACTATAGGAGTTGCCGGCTCGCGGGCTCGAATAAGCGTCGCCGGGGCGACCCTGCGGATTGGCCGTTGCGGCTGCCGCGCCGGCGGCAATTCCCGCCGCGCACAGCACGCTGAAGTACACGGCCTCTCGACCGCGAAAGAATGTTCTCATCTTCCGCCCCGCGTCGATTCGGCATGGTGACGGTAAGTAACAGATGTGTTGGGGCGAACAAGCCGAACCCGCTCACTCGTGCGAAGAGCGCCGGTTAACTCGTCATAAACCGGACACAAACCGGTCCGCCTCGCGGACTTGTTCGATCGAATCTAATGCGTTGCGGACGGTTTCCGCGCTGACTCGCAACACGGCCGTTGTTCCAATATAGTCGCAACTCTGGTCGAGTCGTCGACTTACCCGCGGAGCAGAACAGGGCCCGTGCGGTAAAGGGGGTGTACTCGATTGGCATTCAAGCTCGTGTTTGGCTTGCGAAGCAATGACTTCGCGGGACAGGACGGGTGTGCTGCTCGGCAAAACAGTGGGGCGCTGATGGCGAGCACGCACGATGCTGCGGATGTGACAGGCAGTCTTGTCGACTGGGTTCGGGGCATATTGCCGGACGCAGCGGTGCAGGCGGCATTCCAAGCGCCAGGCTCCGCCAAGCCAAAAACCGATCGGGACGTGACGGTCCGCCTGGCGCGGATCGAAGGGGTGCGCGGTCCGCGCTCGAACGACGCGGTCTCCGGCCGGCTCGAGCTCGAATATGCGTTCGATGTCCAATATGCCGATGCCCTCGCCGGCCACCAGGCGCTCGCCGACCTCGCCTTTGCGATGCTCGAGCGCGAGGACTTCGGCGACGTCGTTCGCGGCGAGAGCGGCGCGCTGTCGGCGACCTTCGTCCTGCAGCGCCGCCGCGACCTGCCGCGTGCGAAGCCGGTGCGCGAAGCCGTCATCAACCTCCTTCCGCAAGCGCGGATCGCCGGGTTCGTGCGGGCCGAGAACGGCTTCCCGATCGCCCGCGCCAAGGTCCAGGTCCGCAACAGCGAACGGCTGATCGTCACCGGCAATGACGGCGGCTTCGCGTTCGCCGCCCCGGCCGGGCTCGCGGTCCGGGCGACCGTCACCGCCAAGGGAAAGACCGCCGACGTCGAGCTCAAGCCCGGCGATTCCAACCTCGTCACTCTCGCAATGGAGTCCTGACCATGCCTTCGTACCTCAGCCCAGGCGTCTTCATCGAAGAACAGGATACCGGTGCTCGGCCGATCGAAGCGGTCGGAACCTCAACCGCCGGATTTGTCGGCACGGCGCCGATTGCGGATGCCGGAAAAGGCGAAGCGATACCGGTCGACAACTGGGGCGCCTTCTACCGCCAGTTCGTCGGCGAGAAGGCCAAGCCGAACAACGCGCTCGCCAACGCCGTGCAGGGCTTCTTCGCCAACGGCGGGTCGCGCTGCTACATCGCGAACATCGCGGACGGCGACCCGATCAGCACCGGGCTCGATGCGCTCAACCTGATCGACGAGATCGCGATCATCGCCGCGCCCGGGCGGACCGACCAGCAGTCCTACGGCGCGCTGCTCGACGCCGCCGAATTGATGAAGGACCGGGTCGCCATCCTTGACGGACCGCCGATGGTCGACGACATCGAACAATTGCAGCGCGCCGGAATGGTCGACGGCCCCGACAAGGGCAGCAAGCAGAAGCCAGGCCTTCGGCCGCGCATGAGCGACAAGGGCTACGGCGCGTTCTATTTCCCGTGGCTGCGCGTCGCCGATGCGATCGACCCCAAGGTGATCGTGTCGGCCCCGCCCTCCGGTCATATGGCCGGCTTGTGGGCGCAAACCGATTCGACCCGCGGAGTTCCACAAGGCGCCGGCCAATCTCCCGATCCGCGGCGCGATCGGCCTGACCAAGATCGTCTCGCGGGCCGAGCATGACGGGCTCAACAAATATGGCGTGAACGTCATTCGCTTCTTCAGCCGCGAGGGGATCCGTGTGTGGGGCGCCCGCACGCTCTCCGGCGAAGACAGCAATTGGAAATATCTCAACGTCCGCCGGCTGTTCGCGATGATCGAGGAGTCGATCGCGATCAGCACGCGCTGGGTGATCTTCGAGCCCAACGACACGCCGCTGTGGAACGATCTCAAGCGCGACATCGGCAACTTCCTGCGGGTCATCCACAGCCAGGGCGCGCTCGCCGGCGACCGGCCGGAGCAGGCCTTTTTCGTCAAATGCGACCGCGAGACCAACCCGCCCGAGATCGTCGATCTCGGCCAGGTCGTGGTCGTCGTCGGCATCGCTCCGGTGAAGCCCGCCGAGTTCCTCATCATCCGCATCGGCCAGTCCGCGGCCGGCACCACCGTCGAAACCGCCTGAACCAAGGAGCCTAGACCATGGCAACCGCCGCCACTCCTCCCGCCACCCCGCCCGCCGGCGCGGCCGCGGGCCCGCTCGTCCCGTCGGAGATGTTCCGCAATTACAATTTCCTCCTTCGGGTCGAGTCCGCGGAAGTGAAGTTTACCGAATGCATTGGCCTCGGCGTCCGGATCGAGCCGATCCGCTACCGCGAGTCCGGCAACTCCGGCGTTGTCCGGGCGCTGCCCGGCCCGGTCGCTTATTCCGAGGTGATCCTGCGCTACGGCGTAACCAGCTCGCGCGACCTGTGGAACTGGCTCAAGGCGACGGCCGAGGGCACCGTCCAGCGCAAGCCGGTGACCATCGTTCAGCTCGGCAACAACGGCACCGATCAAGCGGTCACCTGGAACCTCGATCGCGCCTGGCCGTGCCAGTGGAGCGGCGTGCCGTTCGACGCGCTCGGTCGCGAGGCGGCGATCGAGGAGCTGCGGCTCGCCTTTGACCATCTCGAGCGAATGGCACCGTCCGCATGAGCGTGGTTCGCGCGATCCTTGGCAGGTTCGCGCGATTTCTCGTGCGGATCGCGCGGACTCTTGATCCCGGCATAGCGGCGGCGCCTTATTGGGTGATGCCGGAGCGCATGGCCGCGCTGCGGGCGCGCTATCCCGGCGCGCCGGAGCACTGGCTCGAGCTGCTCGCGCGACGGACGACGCTGGCCGACGGCGGGACGGCGCCCGGCTATCGGCCCGAACGCGAGGCTCGGCCCGACCTTCCGCGACCGGGATTCGGTGCAGCCGAGCCGGCGACTCATCCGGCGGCACGACCGGCGCTGCGCTTCCCGATCGCGCAGAGCCGGGCGCGGGTCGTCGCGCGGCCCGGCGTCGCCGGCGCCGCAGCCCGGCCCGGCGCCGAAGCGGCGCGGCCGGCGCCGCGCCCGACGCGCCCGCTGCTGACTTTCGCCGTGGCGCACGTGCGCAATCCGATTGCCAACCTGCTCCGCGGCCGGTCGCCGAAGGAGCGCGCGGAAACGCCGCGCTTTCCGGTCGACGATCGCATGCCTCCGCCGGACCGTGCCGGGGACGATCCGGCCGGCCGCGACGCGCCCCGCGAGCATCTGACCATTTTCCCCGGCCCGGCCTCCCGCGCCGCCCAACCGCCGGAATGGATCGGCCCGCCAAATGCGCCGCGCGCACCGGACCTCGGTCCAAGCTGGCCCGAATTTCGCTACAGCGCCCCGCCGGGCCCGAGCTGGCCCGGTTCGGCGCCACGGGCCGAGCGGCCGAGCCCGCGCTTCGCCGGCGCCGACGACCGCTGGCCGGAGCTTCCGCCGTTCCTCGACGAGGCCGGTGCGGCGGTCCAGCGGGCGACTGACGAGGTCGCGCTCCTCGCCGAGCAGATCGGTGGCACATGGAGCGCGTGACCTTCCTCGTCGAGCGCACGGGCGAGCGCATCCCGTGCCTGCTCAACCCCGAAAAGCTCGAGGTTCGCCGCTCCGCCGGGATCGTCCGCCGGCGCGGCGTCGGCGGCGCCGTCATCGGCAATCCGCGCACCGACGATCCGCTGATCGCGACCGGCGGCGGGATCACCGAATATGAGCTGAAGCTGCTGTTCGACGTCGACCTGCTGGCCGGCCAGTCCGATGCCGGTGGAATCGCTCCGCCGGCCTCCGCCGCGCCCGCGCCGACTTCGCCCGAAGCGGGGACCTTCGCGGCGCTCGAAGCGGCGTCATTCGCAGCGCTCGAGGAGACGCCTGCGGGCAATGAATCGCCGACCGAGCCGGCGACCGAAACGCCGACGACCGAAGAGCCGGCCACCGCCGAGCCCGGAACCGAGGAGCCAGTGATCGCCACCACCGATGCGACGGCTGAAGGACCGCCCCCATCGCTGGTCGCCGCCCCGCCGTCGTCGATCGACGTTCGCACCCTGACCCAGCCGCTGTGGGCCCTGGCGGAGAACGGCGAACCGATCGCCGGCAACCTGGCGCCCCAGCGGGTGCGCTTCGTGTGGGGCCGGTCTTGGAACGTCCCGGGCGTGGTCGTCGCCGTCGCCGAGCGGCTCGAATGCTTCGATCCGCAGGGCGTTCCCAAGCGCTCCTGGCTGAGCCTGCTGATGCGCCGGGTGGAAGAGCAGCTCGAATCCGGCAATTCCCCGGCGCCGCCGACGTCGCCGCAGTTCGAGGTCAGCCAACCGGATTCGTCGGCCGAGACTTCGGGCGACGACAGCGTCGTCGTCCCGGTCGACGATGACGGAACCGCGCTGACCCCGCTCTACCTCGTGGCGGCGGAGCGCTACGGCGACCCGCGCTACGACCGGGCCATCGCCGAATATAACGGCCTCGACGACTTGCTCGAGCTCGAGGAAGGCCAGGCGCTGCGGCTGCCGCCTTCGTCGGCCGTGGCCGGGGCGAGCTGATCATGGGCGGCCTCACCATCACGCTCGACGGAACGGCGCTCAGCCCGGAGCTGTCGGCCTGCCTCGCCGACGCCGAGGTCCGCCAGGCGCTGAACGCGCCGGCGCTTGCCGTCCTGACGTTCCTCGATCCGCCGAGCGAAGCGGTCGGGGTCCTCGCCATGGGCGTCGCGCTGGCCGTCAGCGCCGGTGAAGACAAACAGATTTTCTCGGGCGAGGTGACGGCGATCCGCCGCCGCATCCTCGGCTCGCGCGAACGATCGGTCGAGGTGCGGGCCTACGACCGGCTGCATCGGCTGCGCAAGCGGCAGAACCTGCGCCAGCTCGCCGACATCGGCGTTGCCGATTTCGCCTCGACCGTCGCCGGTGACATCGGGGTCAGCGTCGAAACGTCGGGCGAAGCTCCGGCTGCCCGGCCGGTGATCATCCAGCACAGCCAGAGCGACTTCGATCTGCTGTCGGAGCTGACCGATTCGGCCGGTTTGAGCTTCTGGCTCGGCGGCGATTCCCTGCGCCTCGTTTCCCTCGGCGGCGACGGCGAGGACGAGGTGCGGCTCGCGGTCGGCGAGAACATCCTCGAACTGACCTCGGACATCAGTGCCGAGCCGATGCGCAAGAGCAGCCAGGCGTTCGGCTGGGACCTCAAGGCCAATGAGGTGAAGAACGAGCGCGCCGGAATGGCGGCGCAGGACGCCCTGGAGATGCGGATGGACGCGGTCGCGGCGTTCGACGGCCTCGGCGATCGGGTCCTCGTCAATCGGCTGTCCGATGCCAGCGACACGGTCCGGCGCCTGGCGCAGAACGATATCGATCGGGCCACCGCTCGCGGTCTGATTCTCGACGTCTTGAGCGAGGGCGATCCGGAGCTTCGGCCGGCTCGCGTGATCCGACTCGAAGGCGTCGGTCCCGAGGCCGATGGCCCGTTCGTCGTGTCACGCACCGTCCATCGGTTCGATGCGGACTCCGGTTACACGACGCGGATCTTCACCGCCCCGCCGGCCGCAGCACAGGGAGAAGGTCGAATGAGCGCGACACTTGGCATCGTCATCGACACGGATGACCCGGAGCAGCGCTACCGGGTCAAGGCGCGCTTCCCTACGCTTGGCGACACGCATAGCGACTGGATGCCGGTGCTGAGCCTCGGCGCCGGGGCTTCGAAGGGCTTCGCGGTCGTGCCGGAGCCTGACGACGAAGTGCTGGTGCTGTTTCCCGACGGCGATCCGGCGCGCGGTATCGTCCTCGGCGGGCTCTACGGCGGCAAGGCCGCGCCCGGCGAACGCCCGGCATCGGGCGCCCGGGCCTTCGTGCTCCAGTCGCCCTCCGGCCCCAAGGTGACGCTCGACGGAGTCGAAGCCCTGATGCGGCTGGAGTCGGGCGGCGGCGACACCTTCGAGATGACGCCCCAGGCCACCCTGCTGCGCGCCAAGCAGGACCTGACGATCGAGGCGCCGGGGCGCACGATCAAGATCCGCGCCGCCCACGTGGAGTTCGAAAAGGCATGACCGACTGGCTGACCATCGATGCCCGGCTGGCCTGCGATCATGGCGGGAAGGTCAACAACAAGAACAGCCAGGACTGGGTGCGGATCGAGCAGAAGGTCGTTCTCGTGTCGACCGATCCCGAAGGGCGCTCGATCAGCGGCTGTCCCAACGCCGACGTGATGATGGGCATGCGCCCGTGCGTGACCTGCCTCAAGGTCGTCGTCGGCTATTCCGACTTCGTTCGCATCGGCGGCTGCAAGGTGTGCCTGCCAGACCGTCCAGGGGCTGACCGACGGCACTCCGCCGGGCCTCGTCAATTACAAGGTCCTGACTCCGGGCCAGTCGCTGGTGGCGGCGGGGAGCTGAGCGATGCGCGGGACGGCGGCCATCCTGTTTTCCGGCGCCGGCCTCGGGGCCCAGCTCGGCCTCGGCTTCCAGAGCGGCCCGATGCCGTCCGCGGCCGGCGGCATCCAGCTGGTCCACGGTGATGCCGCCATCCGCCAGTCGATCATGCTCCTGCTGACGACGGTCCCCGGGGAGCGCGTGATGCGGCCGGACTATGGCTGCCCGCTCAACCGCCTGATCTTCTGGCCCAATGACGCGACCACGGCCGGGCTCGCGATCCATTATGTGCGCCAGGCGATCCGCCGGTTCGAGCCGCGCGTCCAGATCGTCCATCTCGACGCCGGCGGCCATCCGAACGATCCGGCCGTGCTCCTGATCACGCTGCGCTATCGCGTCCGGGAAACCGGGACCGTGGACTCGATCGATGCCTCGATCGCGCTTGAGCCGGGGGCCGCCTGATGCCGATCATGCTACCCCGCCTTGACGATCGCCGGTTCGACGATCTGGTTCGCGACGGGATCGCGCACGCCAAGGAAACGTGCCCGGGATGGAGCGACTATACCGCCGGCGATCCCGGGGTGACCTTGATCGAGGTTTTCGCCTTCATCACCGACGCCTTGCTCTATCGCCTCAATCGGGTCCCGCCGAAGCTTCAGCTGGCCCTGCTCAATCTCGTCGGGGTCGACCTCCAGCCGCCGTCCGCGGCCAGCGTCGACCTCGTCTTCCGGCGCGCCGACGGCGCCGACCCCAAGCAGGCCTTGACCGTCGCCGCGGGGAGCACCGTCGCGACCAGCGACGGGAGCGCCGAGTTCGTCCTTCCGGTCGCGGTGACGGTCGCGGCCGACGCCACCCAGACGACCGGCCGGGCGCTGCATTGTCAGGTGGTCGAGGGCGAGAAGCTCGGTGAAAGCACCGGCATCCCCGGCCAGTCGTTCGTGGTTCAGCGGCCGCCGGTGATTGCTCCTTCCAAGGACGGGCTCGACTTCATGCTCGGCGTGCAGGCGGACGAGCAGGGTGCCGGCCGCACCGTCTGGGAGATCGACGGCATCTCCTATGAGCTGTGGACCGAAACCGCCCATTTCGCCGACTGCGAGCCGGGGGCGAAGGTCTATACGATCGACCGGGCGACGGGCCGCGTGCAGTTTTCGCCGTCGGCCAGCCAGGGCGGCGGCGGCGCCGTCCCGGCAGCGGGCAAGGTCATCCGCGCCTGGTATCGTCGCGGCGGCGGGCGGTCCGGCAACGTCGCCGCCGGCATGCTGACCCAGCTCAAGCCCAACGTCCAGGGGATCGAGGTCACCAACCCGGAGCGCGCCGCCGGCGGCAGCGATGCCGAGACTCTCGACGGTCTGATCCGCCGCGCCCCGTCGTGCCTTTATTCGCTGCGGATCGCGGTGACTGAGCGTGATTACGAACAGGTCGTCCTCTCCGCCGGCGGCATTGCCCGCAGCTCGGCGGTGGCCGACGCCGAGCTGTGGAAGCACGCCAGGCGCGGCGTCGTCGTGGTTCGGATCATGCCCGAGATCGACGTCAAGGCGCTCGCCAACGGCGCGGTCACCGACGCGATCGTCCAGGAACATCGGGTGGCGGCACTCAAGGAGCGCGCCGAAGCGGCGCTCGAGGAACGGCGGCCCCTGGGGATTCTGACCAGGGTCGACTGGATCAAGGTCCAGGCGGTGTCGGTCACGGTGCAGGTCACGCCGTCGCCCGGGGCCGATCTCGTCGAGCTCGAGCGCGGCATCCAGCGCCGCCTCAACGCGCTGCTGTCGCCGCTCTACGACCGGCCGCTCGGGCGCAAGCTGCTGCAGGCCGAAGTCTATGAGCAGATCATGGCCGAGCCCGGCGTGCGCTATGCCCAGGATCTCAAGTTCACCATCGACGGCATGCCCAAGGCCGACGTCAACGACCTGTTGCGCGACCCGCACCAGGATCATTGCTGGTTCGCGGTCACCAGCGACGCCCTCCACCGCAGCCTCGACGACGGCGAGAGCTGGTCGATCGAATTCCAGCGCGACGGCTTCAAGCCGAAGTTCGTCCGCCGCCATCCCTCGATTCCCGGGCTGATGGTGCTCGCCGCCGCGAAGCCCAAAGGCACTGCGATCTTCCTCTCGCACGACCTCGCCGAGAGCTGGGGCGAGCCGGTCGCCCAGTTCAACAGCGACCTGTTCGATGCCGCCTGGGTCGACCGCGCCGGCAATCCGACCCTGCTCCTCGCCACGGCGGAGGGGCTTCGCCAGTTCACCCCGGGCAGCGACACCGGCCCGTCCCCGGTGGTCGTGGCGAAGGAAGTGGACGCGAAGGGATTTTACGCGGTCGTCAGCAAGGTCTCGCCGTCCGGAGTCATCGCCGTTGCCGTCGCCGCGCGCGGCGGGGGTGGCGGCGGCGGCGGAATCTATCTGTCGTCGCACGGGGGAACCTCCACGACCTTCCATTTGGTCCCCGGGGGTGGGCTCAAGGACAAGGACGTCCGCCACCTCGCGGTTCAGTCGACCGGCGGCCGCGATTTCCTGTGGGCGACCGTCGCCGCCGAGGCCGAAGAGCAAGGCCAAGGCGCGCTGCGCATCGAGCTCCGCGACACCGGTGAGGACGATCCCGGCGGGTTCGTCCCGATGAACGTCGGCTGGCAGGGCGGCACGTGCGAAGCCCTCGCCTTCGCCGACTCGACTGCCTTCGGCGCGTCCAATCGCGCCGGCGTGCTGTCCCTCAACGTCGCCGAGGACAAGCCGACGTGGCGCGCGGTCAAGCTCGACGCGGGCCTCCCGCTGCGCGGCGACACCAAGCTGCGCCTGCTCGAAACGGTCGACGCGCTGGCCGCGGCGCCGCGCGACAAGGATACGCCGATCGTGTTCAGCGGCGGTCCGCGCGGAGTTCACCGGAGCCTGGACGGCGGCGTGACCTTCGCGTCCGTCTCGCAGGACACGTTCACCAATTCCGCACCGCTGCCGCCGGGCTGGCTCTACGCCGCCGGCACGCACCAGATCACCATCGTGCGCGAGACGGACTCGCGGGGCTGACATGGAGCGGCAGCGCATCCTTCGCTACCTTCCCGAAAACTACCAGCTCGCCGCCGTCGACGAACGCGGCGTGATGGCCGCGATGCTCGCCATCATGGAAGCGATGCACGCGCCGGTCGATCGCGTGCTTCGCTCGCTCGATTCCTATTTCGCTCCGTTCCGGGCGCCCGGTCCGTTCGTCCTGATGCTGGCCAGCTGGCTCGGCCTCGACCGCTATTTCGATTGGTCGGGGGGCATCCCGGGGGTCGGGGAAGCGCGCTACCCGGCCGGGACCGACCAGCTGCGCCTGCTCATCGCCGAGTTCCCCGAGCTGGTCCGGGAGCGCGGCACCAATCATGCGCTGACCCGCTTCCTCGAAGTCGCGACCGGGGTGCACGGGTTCGTCGTGACCGACGGGAAGAGCGCGGACGAGGCCTTCCACATCCTGGTCGATGTACCGGCCCAGGCGACCCCGCTGCGCGATCTCGTCGAACGCGTCATTGCCGGGGAGCGCCCGGCCCATGCGACCTGGGAGGTCCACATGGCCGCGCCGCCCACCCCGACGCCGGCGCCGGCGCCCGCGCCCGCGCCCGCGCCCGCGCCCGCGCCCGATCAAAAGGAGTGAGTGGATGCCAACTCTTCAAGTCCCGGTGGTGGCGAAATGAAAGTGCTCATCATCATCCTCGCGCTGGTCGGAGTCAGCTTCATCGGGCTCCTGATCTACGGCAGCAGCAAGAGCCAGGAGCCGAAGAAGGCCTGCGAGCGCATCCCGGCCAACAAGAAGGACGGCGACGCGTGGAAGGATTGGTGCCCGCCGGGCCTCGCCGATTCGACGCGCGGGCTGCAGGCGCGCTTCGGCCCCGGCCTGGGGCAAGGCACGCAGACCGTCGAGCTCGGCCAGTCCGGCGGCGGGGTCAGCGTCAATCCGAAGATCGGCAAGAAGGTCCGCACCGCGAAGCTGTCCCTCAAGGCAGGCAATTTCGCGCTGGCCAAGGGACCCGAGGATGCCGTCGTCTGCCTGTGTCGGCGGGGTTCGTCGATTCCGCCGACTCTCCTCAGCCAGTGCAGCCCGCGGTGGCAGAGCAAGAATCCCGGAATCTGCGCCGCCGGATATGATCGCGACACCATGCCGTTCGGCCAGTTCGGCGGGCAAATCACCTTCCCGGCGCCCGGCCTGCCGGCGACGGTCGAGGTCAAATGAAGCAGTCGCTACGCCACCTTGCGCAGGCTCAGGATCGCCTTGATCGTCGCGATCACCGCCCCGATCAGAAGCAGCAGGAACCAGATCAGCGCGACGATCGCGATGACCAGCGTCATCAGCTGATCGCCGATGCTGACGAGGATGATCGGCAGCAGGGCGTGGACGAAGCCGACCAGCCAGGTGAGGCCGAGCGACAGGCCGATCAGCACCAACAGCCCTTTGTTCTGCATGAAGCGCTGGTGGGCGATCACCAGCAGGATCAGGAACAGGATCTTGAGGAACATGGCGATGGCGAGGGTCGCGGCCGCCGCGCCTCTGGCAAAATCGCCCCAGACGGCGAGGTAGATGATCGTCCCGAACGGGACCGCGACCAGCAGCGACAGCATCAGCATCAACAGGATGAAGGCGGCGTTGATCGCCAGCAAAGCGCCGGTGCATCCGGAGCAGGAGAAGAACAGGGTGACGATGCCCTGGGCGCGGCCGGTGATCCCCCGTGGCGCGACGATCGACAGGAGCATCCAGACCAGGCTGTAGAGCACGATGACGTCGATCATCGCCAGCGCGTTGATGGCATAGCCCGGGGTTTCCGTGCCGCCGACGAAGAATTCGGTGAACACCTTCGCCGCGGCGAGCTCGACGAGCAGCGCGAGCACCAGGCTGACGCACGCTCCGATGAAGAAGGGAAGCCGCAGCTCCATCGGCTAGCAGTCGCCGCTTCGGGTCGGGCCGCGCCCTGTCAAAGCTGGCATCAACCTGGCCTCCCCGTTCTCGGTAGCGGACTTCGAATCCGACTGGATCAGCGACAATACATCAACGATGACGGAGGTTAAAGCAAATAAAAACACAATAACTACTAATATTCGTACCGTGCTGAATACATTTCAGCGCTCGATGTTGCTTTGCAAATGGGGAGGAAAACATCATGCCTTCAGCAGCTACTATTATGAAAATCACGTTCGTCTGCATGTTGATTGCCTGTGTGATCATCGGGATTGCCGGCATCGTCACCAAACATTATGGGCTGCTCGGCCTGCTTCCGTTCGGCATTTTCGGCTCGATCACGGCGTTCATCTACGGCTCGAGCGGAACTCCGAGCGCGAGCGTCAGCCCGCCCGGAACCGGCGGCACGATCAAGCTCGATTACCCGTGGTGGGTGTGGCTGGTTGACGTCGTGCTGTTGATCGGCGGCTTCATCATCGTCAAAGTCGGCTGGTAATGACCAGCCCGGTCTATCGGCCGTGGATCATCTACGTCGTCGGCGTGGTCCTGCTGCTCGGCGAGATCATCTTCATCGGCTATGGCACCGGCTGGCCGGCAACTCCGGACAGCTGCCTCACCATTCCCGGCGGCGATTGCTATTGCGAGTGGTTCGACCCGGAGCTGGTGAAGGCCGGCGCCAGGGGCTTTCGCCAGCCGGTCAACACCTGGTCCAACCTCTACGCCCTGTTCACCGCGGCGTGGGTCGCGTGCCGCATGATGCGCGACCGCAAGGAGGGGACCAACCTCAACGTCATGCGATCGAATTCGCCGATCGCCGACGCCTGCGTGTTCGTCGTGCTTGTTCCTCGGTCTCGGCAGCATGTGGTTCCACGCCTCGATGTCGAGCGCCGCGTCGTGGATGGACGGCTTCTCGATGTACATCTTCGCCGGCTATCTGGTGTTCTATACCATCGACCGTCTGCTGGTGATGAAAGGCGTCTCGGAGGCCACCCGCAACCTGATCTTCTGGGTTGGCTGGCCGCTCAATGCGGTGATCTACACCGATATCGCCGCAACCCACCTGCCGTCGGAAGTGCTGATCGGAATCCTGGTGACCGTTTACATCGGTCTCGAGCTGGTCATCGGCTGGTGGGGCAAGGGTGACTTCTGGGCCGGCTGGCTCGGCTGGAAGGACGTGCGCGCGCGAGTTTATTGGTTGTGCGGCCTCGGCGCGTTCATCATTGCCATCATCTTCCGCGCGCTCGGGGGAGACGACGGTCCGCTTTGCTTCAACAAGGGGGATACCTGGTTCCAGCCGCACGGGCTGATCTGGCACACCTTCTCCGGCGCAATGGCGATCCTGATCTATTTCTATTGGCGGCGGGAAAACGTGCCCAAGCCCCAGCCGACCCAGTAATGGTCGGTTAGTCACCAGGCTCCGGCGCCGACGCGCGCGCCGGAGCCGCGTGGCACATTACTGATCCCGATCGCTTTGTCGCGTGCCGCTTTCGACTCACCTTTAATGGCGCCTGGCATGAATCGTATCGCCGTAACGATCGGGCTATCCAAGGATCGGGGTTGCACGGGGGGATTCTTGCAACGAACGATCGCTGGCGCTGCGCTGCGCATTCGGGGCTGGTTCCCGTCGCGCGAGTTCATCATGCGCACCGAGGGCCGAGTCCGCTACCTGCGGATCAGCTCGCGGCTGCAGATGACCGCCGCGGCGATCGTCGCCGGGCTGCTGCTCGCCTGGGTGCTGACCATGGCCGCGGTCGCCGTCAGTTCGCTGCTCGAGCGCCGCGACAGCCTCGCCCTGCTCAACCGCGAGGCCAAGGTGACGAGCGCTAGAGCCGCATCGCGGCCTATCGCAAGAACGTCGATTCGGTCGCCGACGACCTCGCCCAGCGCCAGACCTTCATCGAGAAGATGGTCAAGACCTACGTCGGCGCCCTGCCCGCCGACGCCAAGGCCGGCGAGACGGTGTCCGACAGCAGCAAGGAAGCGAACAAGACCGTGCGCAAGGTGAGCGCGCTGGTCCCCGAGGCGGCGCCGCTGGCGCGGGTCGAGGCCGGCCAGCTCGCCTTCGCCGAGCGCCTGACCCGTCTCGCCGACCGCAAGTCGGCTGCTGCCGAGACGGCGATGCGCAGGCTTGGGCTCGATCCCCAGCGCATGCTGGTCGCGCTCGACGACCGTAGCGCGATGGGCGGCCCGCTGATCGCGCTGTCCGGCGACGGTCCGCTCGACCCGCGCTTCCGGCGCCTCGGCTTGAGCCTGGCGCGGATGGATGCGCTGCAGCGCGGGCTCCAGGGCATTCCGCAGGTCATTCCCTCGGCCGGCACCAGCATGTCGTCGGGCTTCGGCTATCGCACCGATCCGTTCGACGGCAGCCCGGCGTTTCATGCCGGGCTCGACTTCAAGGGGCCGGTCGGAGCGCCGATCTTCGCTGCCGCCCGGGGCCGCGTGGCCTTCGTCGGGCAGCGGTCGGGCTATGGCAATTGCGTCGAGATCGACCATGGCAACGGCCTGCTGACGCGCTACGCCCACATGTCCGGGTTCCGCGCGCACGCCGGGGAGGCGGTGGCCGCCGGCCAGCTGATCGGGCTGATCGGCAGCACCGGCCGCTCGACCGGGCCGCATTTGCATTTCGAGGTGCGATTGAACGGTCAGCCGGTCAATCCGCGTCCTTTCCTGGAGGTAAACCCCAATGTTCTCGAAGAAACCCGAATCCCCCGACTGGCCGTCTAGCAGCACGATGAGCGGATCGACCTTTTCCGTCCTCGGCCCTGACATCGTCGTCAACGGCGACCTGGCGGCCCAGGTCGACCTTCACCTCGACGGCAAGATCAAGGGCGACGTCCGCTGCGCCGCGCTGGTCCAGGGCGAGACCGGCGAGGTCGCGGGCACGGTCGTCGCCGAAAGCGCGCGCGTCGCGGGCCGGATCAAGGGCGCGATCAGCGCCGGCGTGCTGGTGATCCTGAAGACCGCGCGGATCGAGGGCGACGTCACCTACGGCGCGCTGACCATCGAGGAAGGCGCGCAGGTCGACGGCAAGTTCACCCCGCGCGCGGCCGAAGCCGAACCCAAGCTGATGCTGGCCGGCGGTACCGAGGCGATCTGAGCGAAAGCTGTTGGTGACCCCTACGGGACTCGAACCCGTGTTTTCGCCGTGAGAGGGCGACGTCCTGGACCGCTAGACGAAGGGGCCAAACCCCCGGACCTGATCCGGGGAGGGCGCCATATGTGAGCGGATCGCCCGCTCGTCAATCCAGCTTCAGCCGGACGAACGCCATCGCTCCGGTCGGATGGTGCCCGCCATAGGAAGGCGCCAGCGCGTCCGGCACGAAATTGACCGCGAACAGGCCGCCGAGGCCGAGCGCGACATGCTCCGCCACGTGGAAGTCGCGGACGGCG
The DNA here is from genome assembly GCA_963765945.1 of uncultured Alphaproteobacteria bacterium. Classification (GTDB taxonomy): domain Bacteria; phylum Pseudomonadota; class Alphaproteobacteria; order Sphingomonadales; family Sphingomonadaceae; genus Sphingomicrobium. The sequence continues at coordinate 34,854 of CAVXYS010000045.1, read as the reverse complement.
CCGAGCGAGACCTTGCCGACGCGGAACGCCGGGCCGTCCTCGACATCGGTGAGCTCGCGGTTCTCGGTGATCTCGCCGCGGCCGAATGCGGTCCAGCCGGCATGGTTGAGAGACGCCTCGGCAACATAGGCATCGTCGTCATGGCCATGCGCGCTCTTGCGCCCCCAGGCGAGCGTCCCGGCGAATTTCCATTCGGGCGCGATTTCGATGGCGTAAAGCGCGCTCGCCGACCAGCGCTTCTGGTCGACCCCAGGCTCGAGCTGCTCTGGATCCTCGAAATGGCCCCAGCTGCCCTGAAGCGCCAGCGTTCGTGTGGGATTCCACGATAGCCGGACCGCGGTGGAGTTGAGCGGCCCGGTCTCGATGTCCCAGCGATGCTGGTCCGGCTCACGACCGTTGAACCGGCTGACCTCGAGCTTGACCCGGTCGATCACGACGCCCGCGGTCACCACGCCGAAGCTGATGTGGGTCGAATCGAGCCAATGGTGGCTGATCGGAGCTTCAGGGGAATCCGCGATGGCCTCGCGGTGCATGAAGGCCGGCGGACCGAACGCCGGCTCGCCGGGCAGCCCGGCGTAGAGGAAGATGCTGCCCTTCTTGCTGAAATTCTGCGAGACCGAAGCCGACAGCTCCATGAAGAAGTCGTGCGGGTGCTGGCGGTCGATCAGCCGGTCGATGCCATTGGCCGTCTCGCCGCTGGCGAGCAGCAGCGGATAGCCGCGTTTTCCCATCAGCGGGTCGGGGCTGACCATCGCCTTGAACTGCAATGTGCCATTGCCGAGCGGACGCCGGGCCATGCCCATCAGCATTCCGCTCGCGAACGCCTTGTCGTCGCCGCGCCGGCCGGACTGGTGATCGTAGACCAGGTTGAGCACGCCGTGCGCCATCAGCGTCCAGTTGCCGCTCATCACTGTGCAGCCCCATGTGCTCGGACGTGTCCGGCTGCCACGCCGTGCCCGAGCTCTCGCGCTCCATTGGATAGGGGCCGAGCGCACCGGTCATCGCCATCTGATGGCCGGCATGCTCGCCATGCTCCATCGGCATCTGGCCGATTTGCCCGTGGTCCATCTGCGAATGATCCATCGGCATCGGCGCAGGCTGAGGCGATGGTTGCGGTGCCGCCATGCACCACTGGCATGGTCATGCCTTCCATCCCCGGTTTCCCGGGCTCGTGCCCGGCGTGCGTCGCCGCCGGCTTGCGCTTTGCCGGCGCCGTCCTCCCGACAGCTTTCTTTGCAGCCGCCTTCTTCTTCGCGGGCTTCCGCGCAGCGGCCTTTTTCTTCGCCGGCCCCTTCGCCGCGGGTTTCGCCGGCATCGGCATGGTCATGCCGGGCATGTTTTGATGCTGCGCGGCGACGGGCGTCGGCAGCGCGGCAAGCGCGAATGCGCTCACCGTGACAGTGAGAATTGTCTTCACGGGATGATCTCCGCGGGAATGGGGCGCCCAACGCGTGGACGCCCCACCCGTTCAGTTACTGGGCCGGATGATGGTCGGCATCATGGCCTTGATGCTTGGCCATGTCCTTGCAACAATCCTTGCAGCAGTCTTTCTTCATCGACTTATGCTGCCCGGGCGCCATTCCGGCCATTTGGCCGTGCGGGTCGGCCGGAGGGGCGGGCTGGGCCGCGACGGCCGCAGCGACAATCAACGTTATCATTGCTGTTCTCCTGAATTTACGAAGGTTGGATTTCGAAGCGTCAGGAGCGCTTGGGAGGAGGGGTCGCCGTGTCCGGGTGAAGCCCGTGCATGATCCGCACGGCAGCGGCCTCCGACGGCGCGCAGATGAGCAGCGGCGGCCGATCGTCGGCACGGTCCGCGGCGGGAAGCGCCGCCGAGCAAGCCATGGTGCATTCGGCGAAGGCGCCCTTCGGGTCGTGCCGCGGCGCTTGCTCCGGGCAATGCTGCATCGGCATCGACGCGTGGTGGCCCGCCGCCGGGGCGCCAGCGGCCGGCTGCATGCCGAACGGCATCAGCAGAACGGCGACAAGCGCAAACAGCCTTAAAAACGTGGCCATGGCCAACTCCAATAGGACGCTCGAATCAATCTCTCAATGGCACGCCTTCAGCTCACGCTTGAGCAACCAGTAGTTCACCGGCCACGCCGCGAGGAAGCCCGCCGGGATCGCGAACGCCAGCCCTCGCCAGAAGGTCCAGGCGAGCACCGATTTCGCGCCCATTCCGCCGAGTTGGTAATCGACGAAGTTCATCACGATCTCCATCACGCCGATCGAAATCACTTCGCCGATCCAGATGATCTTGAGCGCGCCGAGCAGGCCGACGCCTTGATTGCGCATCACCGGGATCAGCCCGAGCGTGATGCCGGAAAGATAGGACAAAGCCGTCGCGAGGATGATCATCGGCCGGGGCGACAATCCGATCGTCGTGCCGATCATCAGGCCCGCGACCTCGCCGATGACGCAGCCGGTCAGGCAATGAAGCGTCGCCTGGGCGGAGGTACGGAACGGACCACCGCCGCCGTGGCCGTGATGCCCATGAAGCTCAGCCATGTTGGAATTCCTTGAAAAGTGTGCCCCCGTTGGACGGACAGCGGGGGCCCACCCTCACCGGCGCGTCGTCAGCAATTGCACGGCTTGCAGGTGCACGGATTGCACCGGCATCCGCCGTTGCAGGTGCAGGCGTTTCCACAGCGGCAGGCCTTCGTCGGATCGTTGTTCATGTTCCATTCTCCTGGTTGCTCCAAGCGAGCGAATCGCCATATAGCCTCCGTACCATGGTACAGAGTCAACCCCGCCCGAACATGTTCACCATCGCGCGGCTGGCGGCCGCCGGCGGCGTCGGCGTCGAGACGATCCGCTACTACCAGCGGCGTGGCTTGCTGCCTGAGCCGCAGAAATTGGGCGCGACCCGCCGCTATGGGCCTGACGACGTCGAACGGCTGCGGTTCATCCGTCACGCCCAGGCGGCCGGGTTCACGCTCGAGGAGATCAGGGAACTGCTGGTCCTGGACGCGACGGACGACCGCGCCCGGGCGCGCGCCCTGGCGACGGCGCGCGTCAAGGCGCTGGACGATCAGATCCGCAAGCTGAAGCGCGCACGCGACGCACTCAAACGGCTGGCCGTCGAATGTGCGGGCGGCGGGCAGGGGCCCTGCCCGATCCTGTCCGCATTCGACTCGCTGACTCTCACCGTCCCGTTCCCGTTCGCTCAAGAAGCGCATCAGCTCGGCGAGGGTCGATTCCATCTGGTCCTGCATCTGCCCGACCAGCTCGTTCTCGCGCATCCCGACGTGATCGAGCGGCTTGGAATAGCTGTCCGAGAAGGCCTGAAGGTCCTCGCGGTCGAACACGCCCTTGGCGACCAGCTTGGCGAGAATCACGAGCAGGCCGTTGGTGTTGGCGATGGTGCCCGCGACCAGCGCCTCGTCGACCATCGACAGGCTCTTGTCCTCGCCGTCAACTTCGTCGGTCTGCTCTTCGAGGGGAATCATCATCGTGCTCTCTTTGAGCGGGCGGCACGAATTGGGCAAGCCTTGACCAGGCGATCGCCTTGTCGGTGAGACCTCGCGTGTTCGCCGCGCTCGACGACGGGAGGTCGATCAACGTGACCTGCGCGGGCGGCTCGCCGATCAGGTGCCGGCCGATCCGGGCGGAGGTCGAGCCGTTGAAGGCGATCGCGCGAAGCTCCCGGAAGTCGTGCAGCAAATGCTCGATCCGGTTGTGCTCGGCCGCGCGGATCGCCTGGTCGAGGCTGCCGCTTCGGCTGGCCGAGGCGATCACGTCCCACAGCCCGATGCGGCGGTCGCCCAGTCGTTCCAGCCGCTGCGCATAATCGAGCGGCTGGAGCTCCTCGCCGATCGCGTCGCCGAGCAGCCGCCAGAACTGGTTGGTCGGATGCGCATAATAACGCCGGGCGACGAGCGAGGCGTCGCCGGGCAGGCTGCCGAGGATGAACAGCCGGGCGTCCGGCGGAGCGATCGGCGGCAGCCCGAATTTGACGCCCACAGCAAATCCCCTACAGCCGCCCCCGGTGGACCCCAAAGACCTTCGCGTGGCCTTGTTCTCGGGCAATTACAATTACGTCCGCGACGGGGCCAACCAGGCGCTCAACCGCCTGGTGGGCTACCTGCTGCGCCAGGGCGCGCAGGTGCGCGTCTATTCGCCGACCACCGACACGCCCGCGTTCGCGCCGACCGGGGACCTGGTCAGCGTGCCGGCGCTGCCGATCCCCGGACGGTCGGAATATCGGCTGCCGCTGGCGCTCACCGCGCGAGTCCGGCGCGATCTCGCCAAGTTCAACCCCAACATCGTCCACGTTTCCAGCCCCGACATCGTCGGCCATCGGGCGGTCACCTGGGCGCGGCGGCGGAAGGTCGCGGCGGTCGCCTCGGTCCACACCCGGTTCGACACCTATTGCGCTTATTACGGCCTGCAGTTCCTCGAGCCGCTCGCTCGCAACATCATGCGCCGGCTCTACCACCGCTGCGAAATCGTGATGGTCCCCGCGGAATTGACGGCGGCGATCCTGCGCGCGCAACGCATGAACCGGGACATCACGACCTGGACCCGCGGCATCGATCGCGAACAGTTCAACCCCGGGCGCCGCGACCTCGCGTGGCGGCGCGGCATCGGGATCGCCGACGATGAGGTGGTTATCGCCTTTCTCGGCCGGATCGTCATGGAGAAAGGCCTCGACGTGTTCGCCGACGCGATCCATGCCCTGGTGGCGCGCCAGGTCCCGCACCGGGTGCTGATCATCGGCGAGGGTCCGGCTCGGCCATGGTTCGAGCAGCAGCTGCCCGACGCCATCTTCCTCGGCCAGCAGACCGGGACCGATCTCGCCCGAGCGCTCGCCAGTGCCGATATCTTTCTCAACCCCTCGACGACCGAAGCGTTCGGCAACGTCACCCTGGAGGCTGCTGCCAGCGGCCTGCCGGTGGTCGCGGCGGTCTCGACCGGCGCCACGAACATCGTTCGGGACGGGATCAGCGGAATGCTGGTGACGGCGGGCGAGGCCAATGAATTCGCCGATGCCCTGGAAATGTACATCCGCGATCCAGACCTGCGCAGACACCACGGCGAAGCGGGGCTCGCCGTGGCGCAGACGATGGACTGGGACACGATCAACTCGGCCGTGATCCGCTCCTACGAGCGGGCGATCGACAAGCGCGAGCGCCTGACCCGGCTGAGCCGGCGCTAACCTCAGTTCCTCCCCATCGCGTCGCGATGGGGAGGGGAACCAGCGAAGCTGGTGGAGGGGTAAATGGCGCCGACGCCTTCTACCCCTCCACCATTCCCTCTGCGGGAAATGGTTCCCCTCCCCACGAGCTTCGCTCGCAGGGAGGAACTTCTCTCACTCCTCCTCCGGCTCGTCCTTGCTCGGCTTGACCCGCTCGATCTTCTGCGCGGCCTCGTCGAGGATCGCGGCGACCTCGAGGAACAGATCCTCGTCGAACCCCTCGGCCTTGAGCCGATGGCCGAGCGCGGTCATCAGATTCTTGACCGCGCGGCCGATCGCCGGCCCGGCCATGTTCTCGCTGCGCGGTTTCAGGTCGGCAAGCCGCTCGAACAGCGCCTCGATCTCGTCCGACCGCTCGTCGAGATGGGCGCGGCCCTCGTCGGTCACCTGGAACGACTTGCGCGGGCCCTCGCCCGGCGCTTCGTCGATCAGCCCCATGTCCTGGAGCAAGGTCAGCGTCGGATAGACCACCCCCGGGCTCGGCGCATATTCGCCGCCGGTCAGCTCCTCGATCGCGCGGATCAGGTCGTAGCCGTGGCGCGGCTCGTCGGCGATCAGCTTCAGCAAGACCAGCCGAAGCTCGCCCGATTCGAACATCCGGCGCGTGCGCCGGCCGCGCCGGCCGCCGCCGCCCCAGCTGTCGCTGTCGAAATCGAAGTTGAACGGGCCCCAACCGCCCTGCCAGCCGCGCCCGCCGCGCATCGCCATCAGCGCTTCCGGGAGATTGAACTCGAACCGCCCGCGCGGACCGCAACCATGATGATGTCGTGTCATTCCGTCCTCCTTAGATGTGTCTAAGATATATCTTAGCTGCATCGGAGACAAGCGGCCGCGTGCATTTTCGCGCGCGGATTTTATGGTGCGGCCGATGGCTGACCTGTTTGCCGACCAGGACATTGCGAGCAAGCCGGCCGACGCTGCGAGCCCGGGGGCGCCGCTCGCCGACCGGCTGCGGCCAAAGGCGCTCGACGAGATCGTCGGCCAGGAGCATCTGACCGGCCCGGACGGCGCGATCGGGCGGATGGTCGCCGCCGGCAAGCTCGCCTCGATGATCCTGTGGGGCCCGCCCGGGACCGGCAAGACCAGCATCGCGCGGCTGCTCGCCGACGCCGTCGGCCTGCGTTTCGTCGCGATCTCGGCGGTCTTCTCCGGGGTTGCCGACTTGAAGAAGATTTTCGCCGACGCGCGGCAGATGGCCAAGGCTGGCCAGCACACCTTGCTGTTCGTCGACGAGGTCCACCGCTTCAATCGCTCGCAGCAGGACGGCTTCCTGCCCTATGTCGAGGACGGCACGGTGACTCTGGTCGGCGCGACCACCGAGAATCCGAGCTTCGAGCTCAACGCCGCCCTGCTGTCGCGCTGCCAGGTGCTGATCCTGCGACGCCTCGACCATGACGCGCTCGATGAGCTGGTCCGGCGCGCCGAGGCGCTCGAGGACCGGCCGCTCCCGGTCACGCCCGCGGCGCGCGAGGCGCTGATCGCCAGCGCCGACGGCGACGGCCGCTTCCTCCTCAACCAGGTCGAGACCCTGTTCTCGATCGACGTCCCGGAGCCGCTCGGCCCGGCCGAGCTTGAGCGACCTGCTCCATCGCCGGGTGCCGGTGTATGACAAGGATCGGGAAGGGCATTATAATCTGATCAGCGCTTTGCATAAGGCGCTGCGCGGGTCGGATCCGCAAGCCGCGCTGTATTATCTGGCGCGGATGCTGGTGGCGGGCGAGGAGCCGCTGTACGTGCTGCGGCGGCTGACCCGCGCCGCGGTCGAGGACGTCGGCATGGCCGACCCCAATGCCCTGCTGCAATGCCTCGCGGCGAAGGAGATGTACGACTTCCTCGGCTCGCCCGAGGGCGAGATCGGGATCGTCCAGGCGTGCCTCTACCTCGCCACCGCGCCCAAATCGAACGCCACCTACATGGCCCAGAAGAAAGCGTGGACGACGGCCAGGGAGACCGGCTCGCTGATGCCGCCGATGCACATCCTCAACGCCCCGACCAAGCTCATGAAGACGGTCGGCTACGGCAAGGGCTATGCCTACGACCATGACGCGGACGAGGCCTTCTCCGGCCAGGATTACTGGCCCGAGGAGATGGCCGCGCAGGCGCTCTACGAGCCGACCGACCGCGGCTTCGAAGCCAAGGTCCGCGAGCGGCTTGCTTATTGGGAGCAGCGGCGAAAAGAGCTGCAACAATCGGGCGGCGACGAAAGTTAGTCGCGACAGTCGAAGGGAGCTTTTGCATGTATCAGGTCGACCAGGGCGCTTATTGGCAGGCGCAGCTGATGTTCTGGGGGCCGAAGGTCCTGATTGCCGCGCTGATCCTGCTCGCCACCTGGATCGTCGCGCGCGCGGTCAAATGGATGCTGCAGAAGGCGATCGACCGCAGCCCGGCGCTGAAGAAGCACGTCACCGGGACGCCCGAGGAAACCGTCGGCCACCAGCTCGGCGTGATCGCCAAGCTGATCATCTGGCTGGTCGGAATTCTCGCTGCGCTGAAGTTCCTTGGCATCGGGCAGATCCTCGACCCGATCAATGCCCTGACGCTGGAGATCTTCCAGTTCCTGCCCAGCCTGCTGGCGGCCGGGCTGATCTTCTTCATCGGGCTGATCGTCGCGCGGATCGTGAAGCGCCTGGTCGAAACGGTGTTGGTCGCGAGCAACGTCGACGGGCTGATGGCCCGCATCGGGATCGGCGAAACCAGCGGCACTGTGCGCACCTCGCCCGACGCCGTGCCCGCGGGAGCGACGCCCGGCGCGACTTGGTCGAGCCTTGCCAAGGCGGCGGGCATCCTGGTCTTTGCCTTGATCATCATTCCAGTTGCGATCGCCGCACTGCAGGCGCTGGGCATCGCAGCGCTCGCCGGCCCGGCGACGGCGATGCTGACCCAGATTCTCGGCGCGATTCCCAACATCCTCGGCGCCGCGCTGTGGATCGGCATCGCTTTCGTCCTGGGCCGCTTCGTCAAATCGATCATCGAGGCGGTGCTCCCGCCGCTCGGCTTTGATGGTGCGATCCAGTCGACCGGGGTCGTTCCGAACAGCGCCTCACCGTCGCGGATCGTCGCCAATGTTGCGATGATCGCAATCATCCTTGCGGCGTCGATCGAGGCCGCGCGTCAGCTCGGAGGCGGCGACATCGCGATCTTCCTCGCCCAGGTCACCGCGCTCGGCAGCAAGGTGATCTTCGGCTCGCTGATCATCGTCGTCGGCATCTTTCTTTCGAACATCATCGCCAAGCTGGTCGGCAGCGGCACCGGCGAGGGCGGCTTCGCGCAGACCATCGTTCGCTATGCGATCATCGCTTTGTTCACCGCGATCGGCCTCACCTTCATGGGCCTCGCCGACCAGATCGTGATGATCGCCTTCGGGCTGATCCTAGGCTCGGCGGCCGTCGCCACGGCGCTCGCCTTCGGCCTTGGCGGCCGCGATGCGGCGGGCAGGATCGCCGATCATTGGGCCGACCGGTTTAGCGGCCCGCGGGCGCCCCCGCCCGCGCCCAAGCGCCTCCGCGGCGCACCGACCGAGGCGGACGACAGCCAGCCGCCGCTCGTATGACGCCGTGACCTTCGCCGAGGCGATCGCGTTCGCGCTGACCCTGCCCGGCACCGAGCTGTCGACCAGCTACGGCAAGCCCGCGGTCAAGGTCGCCGCCAACGGCCGCGCCTTCCTGTTCCCGAGCCACGAGCCGGACACCAGCTTCGGCGTCGCCATCGACCGCGACACGATCGAGATCCTCAAGGCGACCGAGCCCGAAACCTATTGGCAGACCCCGCATTACGAAGGCTGGGAGGGCGTCCTCATCCGCTACGACGGGCGCGACCAGGACCGCGTCCGCGATACCATCGCGCGGGCGCGCGCCTGGATCGCGGGCAAGCCGAAGGCGCGACCGCGCAAATGAGTTCCTCCCCAGCGGCAGCTGGGGAGGGGAACCATCCGGAGGATGGTGGAGGGGTATCTGGCGCCGGCGTTTTCTACCCCTCCACCAGCTTCGCTGGTTCCCCTCCCCGCCGCTTCGCGGCAGGGAGGAACGATGACCGCCCGTTTCACCTCCTTCGTCGCGATCGACTGGTCGGGCGCGAAGGGCGCGCGGCACAAGGGCATTGCGATCGCCGAAGCGCGCGGCGATGGCGCGCCGCGGCTGGTCCGGCCGGGGCACGTGTGGTCGCGCGAGGAGGTGCTGCGCTGGCTGGTGAAGCGCGCTGCCAGGGAGCCGACCCTGTTCGGCTTCGATTTCAGCTTCGCCCCGCCGATCGTCGAGCGCGGCGAATATCTGCCCGGCGAGCCCGGCGTGCCGACCGCCGCGCGCGCATTCTGGGCCTATGTCGACGCCCGCAGCGGCGATCCGGACCTCGGCGCCGCGAGCTTCCTCGAAATCGCCCATCGCAAGCATTTCTATTTCGGCATCGCCGACGGGGTGAAGGCCGGCTTCATGCATTTCCGCCAGTGCGACCAGCGCCTCAATGCGCAGGGCGGCCGCAAGACCGCCTCGGCCTATGATGCGATCGGCGCCGCGCAGGTCGCCAAGGCGAGCTTTTCCGGCATGCGCCTGCTCCACCGGCTCGAGGGCCGGGTCGCGATCTGGCCGATGGACCCGCTGCCGGCGAGCGGCAGCGCGGTCGTGGAAATCTATACGCGCATCTTCCTCCGCCGCGCCGGCATGGCGGGGTCCAAGCTGCGCAGCCGCGCCGCCCTGAACCTGGCACTCGAAGGGCTCGGCTCACCGCCATCGCGCCTGCGCTTCGAGCCCAACGACCATCAGACCGATGCGCTCGTCACCGCGGCCGGCATGCGGGCGCTCGCGCGGCACGAGCCGCGGGCGTTCGCTCCGCACGGGCTGACGCCCGAAATCGCGCGGAGCGAAGGCTGGACGTTCGGGGTGCTATAAGGGAGCTGCCGAATCGCCTCCGTTCAGGGAGGGGGCAAGACATGACATGGTCCGACGCGCGGCATTCGACGACGAAACCCGCAGGGTACGCAGCGCCGTTGAGGAGAGCTGTCCCGCTTCAGGTCGCAGTTATGGCGTTCGCTGTGCTGGGGTCTTGCGGAGGCGAGCGGGGCAGCAGCAGCACCAATCGGACCGGCACGGAAATGGCCCAGGCAAGCCCGCTGTTCGCGGACGATTTCAAGGGCGTATGCTCCGGTGCTTCGGTCTCGGCAGCAACGGCGTATGACTCGAACAGGAAGCCCCACAAGGCCCTGTATTTCGGCCCTTACAAGGACGACCTTACCGACCAGTCGACGTCGCTGCCGGATGACTGGACCGTGCAATATTCCGCCAACGCTGACGCGTTCAAGGCTGTCGACCTGGTGATCTGCGCCAGGCGCACGGCGGCCCCGCAGGTGAAGGTCTGCGACGGCTACAAGGACAACGGCCGGGCAACCCAGAACAAGGTCCGCTTGCATACCGCAACGTACGAATTGTCGGTCAGGGAAGCCCGGACCGGCCGGACGCTGGCGGAGAAGAAGGTCGAGGCGACCGATTCCGATTGTCCGTGGTTCGTGACGTTCGACAACGACACGGACACGATCGATTCTTACGCTTCGCTGTCCGATTCAGCCGTGGCCGATTTCCTGCGACCGCACATCACGCGCTAGCCGGGCTTCGCTTCGTACCAAAGGCCAGCGTGACAAGCGCCGGCCGGCGACGGGCCGTCAGAAGGGACTGGTCGCCACCTCGTTGTGCTCGTGGTCGCCCTTGCTCACTGCCCAGGCGAGCAAAGCGAGGAGGATGACGGAGCTGCCGATCAGCAGCCAGGTCGTGTCGTTCGGGTCGCGCGAGGGCGGCGGCGGCGGCGGCAGCGGCGCTTCGGCCTGGCCGGCCGCGACGCCCGCGGTGCCGAGCGCGGTGGCGCCGGCGGGAGTGAGCATGCTCAACGCCAGCCACGCGTCCGCCTGCGCGGGTTGCGGCGGCGGCGCGCTCGACGCGGCGGACGCGGCCGAGCTGGCGAGCAGCGAAACGGAAAGCATTGCCGTCAGCAAGACGCGGGCATGCCGCATGGAACTGTCTCCCTCCAAAGAAGTCGAGCGTCGATCCCTATAGCGCTCTTGCCACGATCAGGCCAGCGGTCCCGCGAGGCCCGGCCGCCCGGCCAACCGGCTCGCGTCGCCGCATAAAAAACCTTGACAAATTTTAACCTATTTGGTACGTATCTGCGATGAGCAAAGACGAGTTGGAAATCGGCGGCGGCAGGGGCCGACGCATCCAGCGGCGGGCGCCGCGCGGGTCGCAACAGGCAAAACCGAAGCGGCGTTCGTTCACGGCCAAGCGGCGGCAATCGTTTCTCGATCACTTTGCCGCGAGCTGCAACGCGTCGGCGGCCGCGCGGTCGGTCGGGATCTCGGAGAATTGTGTGTACCGCTGGCGGCGGATCGACGCGCAATTTCGCGAGGGATGGAAGGAGGCGCTCGACCAGGGCATGGCGGCGCTCGAGGCGGACCAAGTTCGAGCCGCTCGCGAAGCGGTCAAAATTCGCCGCAACAAGGCCGCCGCAGTGCGGGTCGGAACGATGGACGCCAGGACGTCGCTCGCCGTGCTCGAAGCTTACCGCAGAAGCCAGGGGCGCGACCCCGGCACGGTCTGGCCGCATCCCTATGACGTTGGCGCGGTTCGCCGGCGGCTGGAGACCAAGATGCGCCTGCTCAGGCGGCTCGACGACGAGCCCGACCGGGCGTCGGCGAAGGATCACCCGGACCCGAATTCCGCACCGGAATGACCGAGGACGAGGCGCTCGGCGAGCTGATCCGGCTGCTCGCGCGCTACACACCGGCCGAACAGGCCGACGTGATCAAGAGCCTCAGCGAGACCGACCAGCGGGCATTGGCCGAGAACTGGCCGTCGCAGGCGCATGGCGGGCAGCAGGAGCCGCCCGGCGAATGGCGCACCTGGCTGGTGATGGCCGGGCGCGGGTTCGGCAAGACGCGGTGCGGGGCCGAATGGGTGCTGGCGCGGGCGCGGGCGCTGCCCAAAGCGCGCATCGCGCTGGTCGGCGGGAGCATCGACGAAGTCGCCAAGGTGATGGTCGAAGGCGAAAGCGGCCTGCTCGCTTCGGCGCGGGCGCACGAACGGCTGACCTGGCGCAGCAGCACGGGCAAGCTCAAGCTCCCCAATGACGGCCTCGCGACGGCTTATTCGGGCGCCAACCCCGGCCGCCTGCGCGGGCCGCAGCACCATTTTGCCTGGGCCGACGAGCTCGCCAAATGGGCTCGCGCCGAGGAGACGTGGGACAATCTCCAGCTGGGGCTGAGGCTGGGCGACGGAGCGCGCGCGATCGTCACCACCACGCCGGCCGCGACGCCGCTCCTGCGGCGCCTGGCGGGCGCGGCCGAAATTGCCCGGACCGGCGGGCGAACCGTCGACAACCGCCATCTCCCGCACAGCTTCCTCGATGCGATGACCGCGGCCTACGGCGGGACTCGCCTCGGCCGCCAGGAGCTCGACGGCGAGCTGCTCGGCGAGGCGGAAGGCGCGCTGTGGACCCGGGACATGATCGAGGCGTGCCGCTGCCCGATGCCGGCGCGCGACGCGCTCAAGCGGGTGATCGTCGCCGTCGATCCGCCCGCGACCGCCGCCGGCGACGCCTGCGGGATCGTCGTTTGCGCCACGCTCGCCGACGGCCGCGGGGTGGTGCTCGCCGACTGCAGCGCCGCCGGCCTGAGCCCCCGAGGCTGGGCGCGGCGGGTCGCCGCGACGGCGCGCGCGTGGGACGCCGACCGGGTCATCGCCGAGGCCAACAATGGCGGCGAGATGGTCGAGGAGGTGCTGCGCGCGAGCGACTCCGGATTGCCCGTCCGGCTGGTCCACGCCGCCCGCGGCAAGGGCGCGCGCGCCGAGCCCGTCGCGCTGCTGTTCGAGGCGCGACGCTGCCTGTTCGCCGGCGCCTTTCCCGAGCTCGAAGACGAGCTGACGGCGATCACCGCCGACGGCCACGGCAGCCGCTCGCCCGATCGCGCGGACGCGATGGTGTGGGCGCTGACCGAGCTGGTGCTGCGCGCCCCGGCCGAGCCGCGCGTCCGGGCGATGTGATCGTCAGCCCCTGGCGCAGACCTCGGTCATGCGGTGCAGGACGCCATCCCACGCCGTGTCGAATGCCGACGAGGCTGGACCAGCGGCGCGCGATAATTCAATGCGGAGCGAGCCGGATTAGCTCAGTTGGTAGAGCAGCGGTTTTGTAAACCGAAGGTCGCGGGTTCGAATCCTGCATCCGGCACCAGCCTTCGCCAAGGCTTCGGCTGGCAAGCCGGGCTCAGCGCATTCTTAGGCCGAGCCACAAGGTGCGCGGGGTGGCGCGCTCGATCGAGCCGTCGCCGTTGATCGCCGCCATCACCAGCGCATTGGTGATGTTCTCGCCGCGCGCGACCAGCTGCAGCCGATCGGTCAGCGGCCACGAGGCGGAGGCGTCGAGCGTCGTCGCGCCCTTCAACCTGCGCGAATTGAGGTCGTCCTCGAACTGCGCGCCGACCCGGCGCAGCACGAGCTCGGCGCCCTTCCCGTCCCGTTCCCAGCCGCCGGCCAGCGTCGCGGCGAACTTCGGGGTTTGCGCCGGCCGCAGCCCGTCGAGAAACGCCGCCGCGCCGTTGGCCCGGATCCGCGCATGGGTGAGGCTCGCCCCGGCGCGGACCGACCACGGGCCGCGGGTCCATTCGGCCGCAGCCTCGACCCCGCGCACCTTCACCGCATCGACATTCTGGCGCTGGCGGAAGGTGCCGCCGGCGGCGACGAAGCCGACGCCCGGGAACACGCCCGGCCCCTGCCCCAGGCGTCACATTGGCGATGGCGTGCTTGAGCCGGTTGGCGAACCCGGTCAGCGACAGGCGCAGGCCGCCCTTCGCATATTCCATGCCGGCTTCGGCGCCGGCCAGCCGCTCGGGATCGAGCTCGGGGTTGGCCGCGGTCGCGTCGAGCCCCGCGCGAAACGGCCGGAACAGCTCGTTGAGCGTCGCCATGCGCCAGCCGAGATAGGCCGCCGAGCGCAGGCTGACGCCGCCGCCGAGCGGTGCCAGCAGGCCCGCGCGAGCGGTCGGCAGCCATCCGCCGCGCGACCGGAAATGGTCGTCGCGCAGCATTGCTCCGGTGGCGATCGCCTGCTCGAACAGATGGCCGTCGCTCACCCGCCAATGGTCGAGCCGCCCGCCCGCGGTCAGGGTGATGCCGCGGAGGCTGGCGGTCGCCTCGGCGAAGGCGCCGCTGGTCCAGCTGGTGCCGCCCGCGCGGCGGCGCCGGGTCGGCTGGCCGGCGACATAGGTGAACAGCTCGCGCGACTCGCCGTCGGTCCGGCGCAGGTCGCCGCCGAGGCGCAGCTCGAGCCCGTCGGGCAGCGGCGGCCGCAGCTCGAAGCTCGCGCCGAGGCCGTGCGACGGCACCTAGTCCTGCAGCGACACGCGGGTGGCGACGATGCGGCCCGGGCTGACGTTGGCGAAGCTGCTCATCAGATTGCGCCATTGCCAGTAGGCGAGCGCGCTCCACTGCCAGCGCCCGCGCCCGACCAGCCGCAGCGACGCATCGGCGCCGTTGGTCCGGTTGGTGGTGAAGTCGGTGCCGCGCGTGCGCCAGTCGTGGAACCCCGCGAGGCTGGCCTGGAGCTCGGTCGTCCGCTGCCGAGCGGCGCGACCCAGCGCCCGCGGCCGGTCCATTCGCGATAGCGGGCCCGTTCGTCGGCCGGCCCGCGGGTCCCTTCGGTGACCGGGATGAAGCCGTCGCTGCGCCCGCCCTGGCCCGACACGATGACGACGCCGCTGCCGGCGATGAGGCCGACCCGACGCATGGCCGTCGAGCGACTGGCGACTGCCCCCGTCGAGCTCGCCCGAGACGCCGGGGTCGGCGCGGCTCGCCAGCTCGATCGTCCCGGCGAGCGCGCCGGGGCCGTTGGCGACGCTGCCGCCGCCGCGCACGACGCGGATTCCGGCAAGGTCGGCCGGGTCGTATGCCGGCCAGTTGACCCAGCCGCCGAACGGGTCGCTCTGCGGCACTCCGTCGAGCACCAGCAGCGCGCGGCTCGAGGCGTTGCCGCCGAGCGCGCGCAGGGTCACGCCCTGGCTGGTCGGATGGCCGCTGCGCGCGTCGGAGCGGCGGAACAACTGGACCCCCGGCACCTCCTTGAGCAGCTGGTCGAGCCCGCGGCTCGGCGATTGCTCGATCTCGCGCCGGTCGATCCGTTCGACCGCATAGACCTGCTCCGCTTTGGCTTCGGGCAGCGCCCGCCCGGTGACGACGATCGCGGCCGGCGGTGGATCGGGCGGAAGCGCCTGCATCGGGCCACAACGCCAGCCGTCGGCGGCGGATGCAAGCACCCGCGCAAATTGACCGTCGGGACCGCTCGGCGCATGGTCGGGTCAGCCGAATTCGCATGCTCCGCCATTGGCGAGTGAGGAGGCTCCGATGACGCTCCGCTCCGAAACGCTTTGGTTGCTGTGCCTCGGCGCGTGCCTCGGCAGTGCCGCGGCGCCCGCCGCGAGCGCGGACCGGGTCTATCTCGGAACCTGCGACGGCTCGGCCGCGGCGCTCCTGCCCGACGGCCGGCTGGTCGACGGCAATGACGAAAACAACGTGCTGCGGATCTACCGTCCGGCCGGCGGGAGCGAGCTCGACACCGAGCGCGCTCGACGTCACGAGCGCGCTGCGGATCGAAAAGGAAGCGGACATCGAGGCCGCCGCGCGCGCGGGCCGGCGGATCTACTGGATCACGTCGCACGGCCGGAACAAGGAGGCCAAGCAAAAGCCCGACCGGCTGCGCTTCTTCGCCACCGACTGGGTATCGCCCGCCCTGAAGCCGCCCACGGCGTTCAGCTCGGACCTGCTCAAGCCGCTGCTCGGCAAGAACGGCATTGCCGCGCTCCGGAAGGCCGAACCGCTGGCGCCCGAGAAAGGCGGAATCAACATCGAAGCGCTGGCGCCCGGGCCCGCGGGCGCTTTGCTCGTCGGCTTCCGCAGCCCGCTGGTCGAGGGAAAGGCGCTGGTGATTGCGCTCGAGAACCCCGACGCCGTGCTCGGCGGCGCAGCGCCCAGGTTCGGGCCGCCGATCCACCTCGACCTCGGCGAGCGCGGCGTGCGGGACATGATCGCCGTCCCGGGCGGCTATCTGCTCATCGCCGGGCCGGTCGCCGACGGCGGGCCGTTCGACCTCTACCGCTGGTCGGGCCGGAGCGGCGACGCGCCGCGCAAGGTGACCGCGAACCTGGCCGGCCTGTCGCCGGAGGGTCTGGTCGCGCTCAACAGCCGCTCGGTGCTGGTGCTGAGCGACGACGGTGAAGTCGACGATTGCAAGCATGCGCCCCCGGCGAAGCAACGCTTCCGCGGCCGGGTCGTCCGCCTCTAGACCGTCACACCTCGACCTCGACCCACATCGGCGCGTGGTCGCTGGTCTTGTCCCAGCCGCGCGGGGTGCGGTCGACGCCGGCTGCCTTGAGCGACTTCGCCAACAGTCGGGCTGAGCAGCGCATGGTCGATGCGGATCCCGGCGTCGCGCTGGAACGAGTTCCGCCAGTAATGCCAGAAGGTGTAGATCCGCTCGTCGGGATGGAGGTGGCGGATCGCGTCGGTCCAGCCCTGGTCGACCAGCTCGCGATATTTCTCCTTGGCCGCGGGCGCGTAGAGGGCGTCCTTGGCCCAGCGCTCGGGCTTGTAGACGTCCTGGTCCGTCGGGATCACGTTGAAATCGCCGATCAGAACCGCCGGCAGCCCGCTGTCGAGCAGGTCCTGCGCATGCTCCTTCAAGCGGTCGAGCCAGGCGAGCTTGTAATCGAACTTGGGCCCTGGCCACGGGTTGCCGTTGGGCGCGTACAAATTGCCGATCAGAATCCCGCACACCGCCGCCTCGAGGTAGCGGCTCTGCTCGAGGTTGGGATCGTTCGGCAGTGCGCGCCGGGTCTCGACCGGCTCGCCGACGCGGCTGAGGATCGCGACGCCGTTCCAGCTGCGCGACGGCTGCCCGTGCCAGATCGCCGAATAGCCGAGCGCCGCGAGCGCGTCGGCCGGGAAGGCCTCGTCGGTGCATTTGAGCTCCTGCAGGCCGACGACGTCCGGCGCGAACTCCTCGAGCCATCGGGTCAGGACCTGCAACCGGGAGTTGATCCCGTTGATGTTGTAGCTCGCGATTCTCAATCGTCGCTTTTTCGCCATGGCTGTTGGAACCCCCGGAAACGCAATCTGTTCTCAACCCCGTGCTTCGGATCTGCTGATTCGTGTCTCCGGGGCGGAACCCGGGCGAGAGCCTGCGGATCGGCCCCTGTCGATGACGCGGACCACCGAATTGGAAGCATGGGAGCCCCGGCAGTTTCGGTTGCCGGGGCTCTTTTTCGTGAGTCGCGGAATTGCGCACAGGCTTATCCACAGCCCCACCCACAGTTTTGTTGAACGTGGGCGATTTAGGGCTGGAACAACCGTACGGCTCGAGTATTGTTGTCACGTGCTTCAAATCCTTCGGGAGATGAAGCATGGTGCCCCGGCAGGGTCAAACCTGCCGGGGCTACTGCTATGTGGGCCACGTGCCCCTGCGAAGGCAGGGGGAGGACCTACAGCGCCGCCGGCTCCGCCCCTTCCAGCACCAGCCTCTGCGACCGGTCGGGCAGCGGATATTTGTTGCCGTTGGCGCAGTTGAACAGCAGCACGCGCTCGTCGGGGCCGACCAACCCGGCGGCAAGCGCCTTGCGCCACGCCGCGAGCACCGCGCCGCCCTCCGGGCAGAACAGGAAGCCGTCGTCGCGCGCGGCGTCCGCGACCGCCTCCAGGATCGCCGTCTTCGGACACCGCGAGCGCCGCGCCGCCGCTGTCGCGCACCGCGCGCAGGATCAGGAAATCGCCGACCGCCTTGGGCACGCGGATCCCGGTCGCGACCGTCGCCGCATGCTCCCACCGCTCGGCGAACTCGTCGCCCCGTTCGAACGCGCGGACGATCGGCGCGCAGCCTTCGGCCTGGACCGCGTACATCCGCGGCCGCTTCGGGCCGATCAGCCCGACCGCCTCCAATTCGTCGAACGCCTTCCACATGCCGATCAGCCCGGTGCCGCCGCCGGTCGGGTAGAAGATCGCGTCGGGCAATTCCCAGCCGAGCTGCTCGGCGAGCTCGAACCCCATCACCTTCTTGCCCTCGAGCCGGTAGGGCTCCTTCAGCGTCGAGCAGTCGAACCACAGGCCCTCGGCCGCGCCCTTGCCGACCAGCGCGCCGCATTCGTCGATCTGGCCGTCGGCGACATAGACCCGGGCGCCGTAGGCCGCGGTCTCGGTGACGTTGATCGCGGGCGTTTCGGCCGGGCAGATGACGATCGTCTCGATCCCCGCCCGGGCGCCGTAAGCGGCCAGCGCGGCCCCGGCATTGCCGTTGGTCGGCATGGCGATCCGCTCGATCCCGAACTCTTTGGCCATGGTCACCGCCATCGCCAGGCCGCGCGCCTTGAACGAGCCCGTCGGCAAGCGCCCTTCGTCCTTGACCAGCAGGTTCGCCCCGCCGATCCCGGGCAGCGGGACAATCGGCGTCTCCGGCTCGCCGAGGCTGACCGGCTCGCCGTCGTGGGGCAGCAGCTCGCGCCACTTCCACATGCCGGGCGCGCGCTGCGCCAGGCTGTCGCGGGACAGCGTCCGCTTCGCCGCCTCGAGGTCGTAGCGCACCAGCAGCGGCTTGCCCGCGCGCGACAGGTTGTGGACCTGGCCGGCTGCGTAGCGCTCGCCGGTCAGCGAGCATTCGAGATGGGTCACATTGGTCATCAGCAACAGGGCGTATCTTCGAGGTTGATGCGTTCGACCTGCAGCGTGCAATGCTCGATCCGGAAGCGGTCGTGGAGCATGCGCCGGGCGGCCTGAAGGAGCTCATCCGTGGCGGCGATCGTCGGGCGCGACCAGATGCGCGGTCAGCGCCGTCTCGGTCGTGCTCAGCGGCCAGACGTGAAGGTCGTGCACCGTCTCGACCCCGTCGAGCTCGCCCAATGCTTCCTCCACCTCCTCGACGTCGATGCCCTCGGGGACGCCCATCAGCGACATGCCGACCGATTCGCGCATCAGCCCGACGCTGCCCCACAGGATCACCGCCGCGACCGCGAGGCTCATCACCGGGTCGACCCATTGCTGACCGGTCCACAGGATGACCAGGCCGGCGAACACCACCGCGGCCGAGACGGCGGCGTCGGCGGCCATGTGCTGGAAGGCGGCGCGGACATTGATGTCGTGCGCCCGCCCGCGCGCGAACAGCAGCGCCGTCAGCCCGTTGACCGCGATCGCCAGCGCGGCGACCCAGATCATCGTCTGCGCCTCGGCCGGCGCCGGATTGAACAGCCGGCGGACGGCCTCCGCGGCGATCGCCCCGACCGCGACCAGCAGGAACAAGGCGTTGATCAGCGCGGCGAGGATCGACGCTTTCTTGAGGCCGTAGGTGAAGCGCCGCGAGGCCGCGCGCCTGGCCATGACCGCGCCGGCCCAGCCGACGACCAGGCCGAGCACGTCCGACAGATTGTGCCCGGCGTCGGCGATCAGCGCGATCGAATTGGCGAGGAAGCCGAAGACCGCCTCGACGCCGACGATCGCGACGTTGAGCGCGATCCCGATCGCGAAGGCGCGGGTGTAATCGACGCCGTGATGATGGATGGTCGTGGCCGGCACCCATCGACGCGCCCTAGCCGAGTGGGTCGGCGCAGTTCAAACCACAGTATATCATCCTGCCGTCCGTCGAACGTGGACAGCGTTTCATCCAATCGCCATCTTGCGATAATATATCATTCGGCTTTAGACGGCGCCGATCCTCCACCACGTCCGGGTCCCCGTGAAAAACCTTATCCCTTATGCTGCGCTCGCAGCCGCTCTGCCCGTTTCGCCCGCTTCGGCTCAGGCCGCCGCGCCGCGGCCGGCGGTCGACGGCGGCGATTCTGCCGAGGGATCGCCACCGCCGCGGAGGCTCCGGTCCCCGGCGATGCCGCCAAGGCCCATCCCGACAACGACAATGCGATCGTCGTCACCGGGACCCGGCGCCGGGCATCGGACGTGCTCGGCGGCGTGGCGGTGGTCGACAAGCAGGAACTCACCCGCGAGATCCGGCCGAGCATCGGCGAGACCCTGGCGAGCCAGCCCGGAGTCACGGCGTCGAGCTTCGGCCCGACCGCCTCGCGCCCGATTCTCCGCGGCCTCCAGGGCGAGCGGGTGCGGATCCTGAGCGACGGCATCGGCACGCTCGACCTGTCCTCGTCCGACCCCGACCACGAGGTCACCATCAACCCGCTGACGGCCGACAGCATCGAGGTGCTGCGCGGGCCGTCGGCATTGCTGTTCGGCTCGTCCGCGATCGGCGGCGTCGTCAACGTCATCGACACGCGCATCCCGCGCCGCGTTCCCGAGGGGCCGCTCAAGCTCGACGCGACGGCCAATTACGGCTCGGCGGCGAACGAGCGCTCGGCCAACGCCTCGGTCGACGTCCCGCTTGCCGGCAACCTCGTGGTCCACGCCGACGGCGCTTATTCCAAATATGACGATCTCGAGATCGGCGGGTTCGTCCTGTCGAAGGACTTGCGGGCACAGGCGCTCGCCAGCGCCGATCCCGACATTCGCGCGCTGGCCGGCCTCAAGGACAAGCTGCCCAACACCGCCGGGCGCACCGGCGACGTCGCCGGCGGGCTGGCCTATGTCGACGGCGAGCTCAACGTCGGCGTCTCGGTCAGCCACCACACGTTCCATTATGGCGTCCCGATCCGTTTCTCGCTGGACCCCGACGAGGAGGCGGAGGCACCGACTCTCGACGGCCGCCAGACCCGCGCCGACGCCCGGGTCAATGTGCCGATCGGTGGCTTCTTCAAGATCTTCGAATTCCGCGGCGGAATATCGAAATATCATCATGACGAGCTGGATGCGGACGGCGCGATCGGCTCGAGCTTCCGGATCCGCGGCGGCGAAATGCGCGCCGACCTCGTCCAGACCGAACGCGGCGGTTGGGGCGGGACGAGCGGCGTTCAGTATCTCGAGACCCACATCCGCCTCGGCGGCGACGAGAAATATCTGCCCGACAGCCGCAACCGGCAGCTCGGCTTGTTTACGCTGCAATCGCTGATCCTGGGCAAGGTGCGGCTTGAAGCGGGCGCTCGCGTCGAGTCCGCGCGGCTCGAAGCGGATGCGGATGCGCAAATCGCCGCCAACGGCGGGATCATCGGGACGACGCCGCTCTCCGCCAGCTTCACCCCGATCTCAGCCTCGATCGGCGGCACCTATGAGGTCGCCGCCGGCTGGAAGGCGGGGCTGTCGCTGTCGCACAACGAGCGTTCGCCGGCGATCGACGAACTGTTCTCGAACGGGCCGCACGGCGGCAGTGCGACCTTCAACCTCGGCGACCCCGCCCTCAAGAAGGAGGCCAGCAACGGGGTCGAGCTCAGCCTCCACCACACGACCGGGCCGGTGCACGTCCAGGGCAGCATCTATTACAGCCGCTTCACCAACTTCATTTTCCAGGCCCCGACCGGCGAAATCCGCGACGCGCTTCCCGTCTACGCCTACAGCCAGGGCAAGGCGGACTATTACGGGTTCGAGCTGCAGGGCGACGCCAGGCTCGGCAAGGCGCTCGGCATCGACTGGGGCGGCGAGCTCGTGACCGACGGGGTGCGCGCGACGATCAGGCATTTCGGCCCCGCGCCGCTGATCCCGCCGCTGCGGGTGATCGGCGCGCTGACCGGCTCGCGCGGCCAGGTCGACGGGCGGATCGAGGTCGAGCGCGACTTCGCGCACAACCGCACGGCGCCGATCGAGACCGACACGGCGGGCTTCACGCTGGTCAACGCCTCGCTCGACTACCACCCGTTCGCCGCCAACCCCGAGCTGACGCTTTCGCTCCAGGGCAACAATCTGTTCGACGTGAATGCCCGGCGCAGCACCAGCATCCTCAAGGACTATGCCCCGCTCGCCGGCCGCGACATCCGGCTGAGCGCGCGGATCGCTTTTTAACAACTCCCCGCGAGTTCTAAACGCCGGACGGTCTTCCGAAGGCCGGCGCTAGTCGCGTTTCCAGTGCGCGACCCAGGCCGCTCCTCTGCCCGGACGATAGAGGAACAGGTCGCTCTTGCGATCGCCATCATAGTCGAATGGCACGATCTGATCGGCGCCGCTCAAAAGATCGTAGCCGGCGATGCCGTTCGGCGCGCCGGGTCCGTCGGCACCCACCGCATGCACTGCCGTGAAGGTGCCATTTCCGTTCGAGCGTGCCACGAACACCGCACCCGCGCCGGGGCGGTAAAGCACCAGATCCTGCTTGCCGTCCCCGTTATAGTCGAACGGGACCACCCGGTCGTTTGCCGCGCGCAGGTCGTAGCCGGCAATTCCGGAACCCGGATCGCCTTGCGCATAAACGGCAGTGAAGGTGCCGTTGCCGTTCGAGTGCCCGATCGAGATTGCTCCGGTGCCCGGCCGGTAAAGCGCAAGATCCTGCTTGCGATCGCCGTTGTAATCGAACGCGAACACCACATCGTTCGGCGAGCGCAGGTCGAACCCGGCGATGCCGTTGCCCGGATCGCCTTGCGCATAGGTGGCGGTAAACGTGCCGTTGCCGTTCGAGTGCGCAACGAACGCCGCGCCGGAGCCCGGACGATAGAGCAGCAGGTCGTCCTTGCCATCGCCGTCGTAATCGAACGCCAGGATGCGGTCCTTCGGCGAGCGCAAGTCGTAACCGGCGATCCCGCTGCCCGGATCGCCCTGCGCATAGGTCGCGGTGAACGTGCCGTCGCCGTTGGAATGAGCAACGAACACCGCCCCCGAGCCGGGGCGGTAGAGCAGCAGATCCTGCTTGCCGTCGCCGTCATAGTCAAACGCCAGAACCTGGTCGCGCGGCGAGCGCAGATCGTAGCCGGCGATGCCGCTGCCGGGATCGCCTTGCGCATAGACGGCGGTGAAGGTGCCGTCGCCGTTGGACCGTGCGACGAACGCGGCACCGCTGCCCGGGCGATACAGGAACAGGTCCTGCTTGCGGTCGCCGTTGAAGTCGAACGGGATGACGCGGTCGTTGGGCGAGCGCAGATCGTAGCCGGCGATGCCGCTGCCGGGATCGCCTTGCGCATAGACCGCGGTGAAGGCGCCGTCGCCGCTGGAGCGCGCAACGAACGCCGCGCCGCTGCCCGGGCGATACAGGAACAGGTCCTGCTTGCGGTCGCCGTTGAAGTCGAACGCGAAGACGCGATCGTTCGGCGAGCGCAAATCATAGCCGGCGATGCCGTTGCCGGGATCGCCTTGCTGATAAACGGCCGTGAAGGTGCCGGCGCCCTCGGGCTTGGCCTCATCCTTGCCGGATATCGACGGAATTGGCTGCTCGGGTTTCTCCCGGTTCAACAGGTAATAGAGGCCGCCGACGACGGCGAGCGCGGCGAGGACGCCGAGCAGGATCCACAGCCACAGCAAGGATTTCTTTTCGACGGTCCCGACCGGCCCCAGCCTGGCGACCGTCGCCGGCCCCTCGACATGGTCGTTGTCGGGGTCGTTGACCGCGATCGCGCGCAGCCGGAACCGATATTCGCCCTCCGGCGCATCGGCCGGAAACCGGACCCTGACCACCGCCGTCTGGGTCTCGCCCGCCGCAAACGTCCGCTCGACGGTCGCCGTCGATGCTGAACCATTCGCTTTTCGATCCAGCCGATACGACCACACTCAGGCGGCCGTCGCAGGGCTCGGGCGACGCGTTGGTGACGTTGTAGGTCGCGGTCGCGTCCGCTGAGCGCGATGCATCGATGCTCGTCGGACCGTCGGGAATTTCGAAGGTAGGCATGAATCGGCTCCCGCCCACGATCCGGCGCGCAAGGCCTAACAGAAGTCCGCGACAACAGCCAACCGGCCGCCTGCCTAGGCGGGATCGAACAGCAAGCGCGCGACCAGCGCGGCCAGCGCGGCGCCAATCAACTGTGCGACGATGAACATCGGCACGTCATGCGGAGCAATCCCGGCGAATGTGTTGCTCAGGCTGCGCGCGACGGTGATCGCCGGGTTGGCGAAGCTGGTCGACGAGGTGAACCAGTAAGCGGCGGAGATGTAGAGCGCGACGCTTGCGGGCACCCATTCACGACGAAAGCGGACCGTGCCGAGGATCGTCAGGACCAGCCCGAAGGTAGCGATCCCTTCACCGACCCATTGCCCGACCCCGTTCCGCGCCTTCACCGACAGTTGCAGCACCGGCAGGTCGAACATGACGTGCGCGGCCCATGCGCCGAGGATTCCGAACGTGAACTGGGCCGCGACGTAGGCCGCCGCGTCGCCCCACTTGAGCTCCCGTCGCGAGGCGGCGACCAGGCTGACGGCCGGGTTCATGTGTGCGCCCGAAATCGGCCCGAGCATGGTGATCAGCACGAACAGTATCGCGCCGGTGGCGAGGGAATTGCCGAGCAACGCGATCGCATCGTTCCCGCCCGACAATCGCTCGGCCATGATCCCCGAGCCGATCACCGTCGCAAACAGAAAGAAGCTGCCGATCCCCTCCGCCACCAGCCGCCGCGTGAGCAGCGCTGTGACGCTTGCATTCACCGGACCGGGACGCAACAGGCGCCGTCGGCCAGGCTGTCGCCAAGCGTGCCAAGCGCCGGGCTGTCGCCGTAGCTCGTCGCCTCGCCGTCGGTGAAGAAGGTCTCCCAGACGATGCCGTCCGGGTCGGCGATCCAGCTCTTCTCGCTCTTGGCGTAGCAGCAGGTCGTGCGGCCCTCCTCGAGCACGGGCCGGTCCGCGGCCCTGAGGCGCCCATAGACCTCGCCCAGTTCGTCGACGCTCTCGGCCTGAATGCCGAGATGCTCGATGCCCTTGCCGGTCATGCTTGCCCGCCGAGATCGCGAAATTCACCCGCGGGTCGTCGAGCATCCACTTGGCGTAGTCGGGCTTCAGCACGGTCGGCTGGGCGGCGAACAGGGTCGAATAGAACCGGATCGACTCGTCGAGGTCCGCGACCCCGACGTGCACATGCAGGCGCTTCATGCGGATTTCCTTGCCTGGGCCGGAGCTTCGCAAGCCGCGTGCGGCGCGCACTCGGCACCGGCGCAGCAATTCTCCATCAGGTAGGCGACGAGCGCATTCATCGCCGGATAGTTGGCGCGGTAGATCAGCGAGCGGTGCTGTCGTTCCTGCAGGATCAATCCAGCGGTCCTGAGCTGCGCGAGGTGAAACGACAGCGAGCTGTTCGGAACTCCAAGCGCTTCGGCGATCGCGCCCGCCGGCATGCCCTTATCGCCTGCCTGGACGAGCAACCGGAACAAAGCGAGGCGATGCTCCTGCGCCAACGCCCCGAGCGCGTCGACGGCCGTGTCCGCCCTCATCAGCGGAAATTCGCCCACTGGATTCCCGCAGCACAGCACGGAACCGGTGGCCGTGCCGTGAAGCCGGCCCAAAGCCCGCTCAGCAATCGCATGATGGTTCGCATCAATCGGTCCTTTCGATAAAATTCGAAATGACGGATTCGCCCCATTCTGTCAATAACAATTCGAGATTTGTCGAAATAAGCGGCGGAGCGTAGCTTCCATCGATGCTCTACCTCGTCATCAAGGCCGCGCTTTCGGGCATCATCATCGCGATCGTGTCGGAAGTCGCCAAGCGCTATCCCGGGTTCGGGGCGCTGATCGCCTCGCTGCCGCTGGTGTCGTTGCTCGGGATGATCTGGCTGTGGCGCGACAAGCCGGACGTCGCCAACATGGCGTCGCACGTCGAGGCGACCTTCTGGTTCGTGCTGCCGTCGCTGCCGATGTTCCTGCTCATGCCGTGGCTGCTGCGCAGCGGCGTCAGCTTCTGGGCGACGCTCGCGCTCGGCTGCGCGCTGACCGTTGCGCTCTACCTGGCGATGACCTGGATCGGGCCCGCGGTTCGGCCTGCGGCTCTAGCCTAGGGCGTCGCCGTTTTGGTCGGAGCGGCCGGTTTCGGCAGCGCCGGCGGGGTCGCGGCATCACGCTCGATGGTTACCGGGCCGAAGTGCTCGCCGTGCCCGGGCGTCGCGACCCGGGCGCAGCGCTGCTGCGTGCAGGCGATCATCGTCCCGCTCTCGGTGTTCATGCGCACGATCATGTCGCCCGACGCCGCGAGCTGGTACTTCGGCGTGCTGCGCGGCATGCCCCACGACAGGATCAGCGCCGCGCCGACGATCGCCCCGGCGATCAGCACGCTGTGGCGATTGGCGGCCTGGTCCGGCGAAAGGTGATTGTTCATGGTCGGGATCCTCCCCCACCTTCATGCCAATAAAAGAGGCGGTTCGGGAAGGGGGCCGAACCGCCTCTTCATGTGCCTCGTCGCTGGGGAGTCTTACGAGGCGGGGGAAGTCAAAGGTCGATGCCGGCGGCGATCGCCTCGAGCTTGCGGACCCGTTCGCGCAGGTCGGCCATCTCGATCCGGCCGCTGGCCGGGGGCAGCGTGCGGTCGGCGGCGTCGTGGGTCAGCTCGAAGCGCTTGAGGTCGAGCCAGCCGTTCCAGGCCCTGAGCCCGGCCCAGCCCGCGGCGCCGAGGCCGGTGATGATGCTCGCGCTGAGCAGTCCGGTCGAAAGCGGGTCCATCACTTCTCCTCCTCGGGCTGGCGGAGCTTCTCGATCTCGCGCGCCAGCTCATCGTTCTGGCTGTTGATGTGGTGGTCGATCGCCATCAGCCGGCGGTCGGTCTCGTCGAGCTCGGTGCGCATCGCGTGGACCGTCGGCTTGCGGCTCGCGGTCAGGTCCATGCGATCGAAGTCGCTCAGCCGCCGCTCGCCGGTCATCGCCCGCTTCTTCTGGACCGCGAGGTAGATGCCGAGCGCGGCATAGCCGACCAGGGCCAGCTTCCAGCTGACAAACAGCGCGGCGCAGACGAACCCGATGCGGACGAAGGTCGGGTCGATCCCGGTCTTCGCCCCGATCGTCGCACAGACGCCGGCGATTTTCGCGTCCTTGCTGGCGAGCGAGTACGGGTAAACTTTGCGAGCCATGTCCATCGTCCCTTCCCTCATTGCACCCGCGCCTTCAGCGCGGCCTTCATGTCCTCGAGCTCGCGGTCGACCGCCTGGGTCGACTGCAGCTCGATGAATCTCGTCTTCGAGGCTGCTGATGCCAAGCGCCTCGGCGCGCCCTTCGGCGAAATCGGCGCGGCGCTCGAGCAGCTCGAACTTGGCGAACGCGTCGAGCGTGCGGCTGCCGTGCATGATCTCATTGGTCCGGGCCCGGGTCACGGCGCTTTCGATCCGCGCCGCGATCGCATTCTGGCGGGCGCGGGCTTCGCGCAGCTTGGCCTGGAGCTTGGCGATGTCGGCTTCGTAGCCGCGCAGCACCTGCTCGATCTGGTCCATCTCGTCGCGCAGGCTGTCGCGCCATGTCGGCGGCCTTCTGCCGCTCGATCAGCGCGGCCTTGGCGAGGTCCTCGCGGTCCTTCGACAGCGCGAGCTCGGCCTTGGCGGTCCAGTTGACCTGGATCTCGTCGAGCGCGGCCGACGGCGCGGCGCATTTCCTTGATGTCGGCGATCGACCGGGCGGCCGATGCCCGAACCTCGACCAACGTCTCCTCCATCTCGAGGATGATCAACCGGATCATCCGCGCCGGGTCTTCCGCCCGGTCGAGCAGGTCGGTCATGTTCGCAGCGAAGATGTCGCGGGCGCGGCTGAACACGGGGCCGCTGAGCCAGCTGGCGACGGGCGCCAGGCGCTGGGTCGGCCGCTCGGCTTCGACCTCGATCAGACGAGGCGTGCGCACCGGAACCTTCGCTTCAAGGACTTCGAGTTCAGGCATTGACGGACACCTGGACGGGGTTGGCATTGGCCTGGGCCGGGCCGACGGCGGCGCCGACGGTGACGCTGCTCATCGCGAGCGCGGCGACCACGGCGACCAGAGTGCGTTTGAACTGCGACGACATTTTCAGTCTCCCTTTTTCGGCCCGTTCGGTTTGTCCGGTGAGCCGTGCCCATTCCTAATCAAGAACTCGTGCCAATCCCGAAAAACCGCCAAAAATGGCATGGCGAATGAGCGACTTGGGGGATTTTCCCAACCAAGAGTTGGCAGGAATCACCAAGGGTCGGTTGGGAACATTCGCCACGCCGCCGCGCGTCGAATCCCCAACCGCATCGGACAGGGAGTAAGCGTATGCTCGGCAAGCTCGCAGGGGCGTGGATCGGCGAAAAGGTCGCCGGGCCCAACCGCGGCGCGAAGGGCGCCATCCTCGGCTATGGCGCGGCCGCGCTCGCGCGCCGCAGCGTGCCCGCGCTCGCCGCGATCGCGCTCGGCGGCTGGGCGTTCAGGAAATGGCGCGAGCGGCGTGCCGGCGCGCCGTCTTATCCGTCCGACGCGACCCCCGCTAAGAGCCCGCTCATCCTGAGCTGCGAAGTCGAAGGCCCGTATCGAAGGACCGTCCTTCGATACGCCGTTTCGACGGCTCAACGGCTACTCAGGATGAGCGGCTATGTTTCCGAGGCGGACGGTTCGCCAGCCGCAGCGGCCGCTCGAAATAAGGCTCGACCTTGCCCTGGAGCTTGATCGTCATCGGCTGGCCGTAGCGGTCGCGGCTCTTGCCCGCGGCGATCCGGATCCACCCTTCCGAAATCGAATATTCGATGACGTTGGTCTTTTCCTGGCCCGTTGAACTTGATGCCGACGCCGCGGCTCAGCAGCGCCTCGTCGAAATAGTCGCTGCGCGGATCGAGCGAGAGCCGGTCGGGCGGGGTGTCGGAAGCTCTTCGGCCATGCGCCGCGCGGCTAGTGCAGGCGCGCGCTCAAGGTCAACCAGCGGCACGCTCGTTCGACGAACGCCGCTGGCGCTGCATTGCCTTCGCCCGGCGGCCTGTCCAAGACCGCCGCCAAAGGGGGACGTCCATGCTTCACCGTTCGATCCTGCTCGCCGCCACCTGCCTGATCGCCGCCGGCGCTGACGCGCAGCCGACGCCGACCCCGCCGGTCGCTCCGCCCATCCCGCAGCCCGGCGCGGCCGAGCCGATGACCCAGGCCAAGCCCGAAGGGATCGCCGCAGCGCCGACGACCGGCGGCAAGAAAGACGCAGAAGTGGGACGTCAATGCCCGCCACGGCCCCGGCCACGACGTGCCGATCGACGTCACCCAAGGCACGTGGATGAACCTCGACGTCTCGCCCGACGGCCGCGAGATCGCCTTCGACCTGCTCGGCGACATTTACGTCGTGCCGATCAGCGGCGGCGAGGCGCGCGCCGCTGGCGACCGGCAACGCGTGGGACATGCAGCCGCGCTACTCGCCCAACGGCCGCGAGATCGCCTTCACCTCGGACCGCGGCGGCGGCGACAATATCTGGGTGATGAACCGCGACGGCTCGGCGCCGCGCGCGATCACCAAGGAGACGCTTCCGCCTGCTCAACGGGCCGGACTGGTCGCCCGACGGCAATTACATCGTCGCGCGCAAGCATTTCACCTCGGCGCGCTCGCTCGGCGCGGGCGAGATGTGGCTCTACCATCGCAGCGGCGTCGGCGCCGGCGTGCAGATGACCAAGGCCCGGACCAAGCAGAAGGACACCAACGAGCCGGCCTTCTCGCCCGACGGCCGCTACCTCTATTTCTCCGACGACGCGACGCCCGGCGACACGTTCCAGTATTCAGCAAGGACGCCAACGGCCAGATCTACGTGATCCAGCGCCTCGACCGCGAGACCGGCGACATCGACACCTACGTCAGCGGCCCCGGCGGCGCGGTCCGCCCGACCCCGTCGCCCGACGGCAAGAGCCTCGCCTTCGTCCGGCGGATTCGCGGCAAGTCCAACCTGATGCTGCTCGACATCGCCTCGGGCCGGATCGACTCGCTGACCGACGGGCTCGAGCGCGACCTGCAGGAGACCTGGGCGGTCCATAACGTCTATCCGGGGATCAGCTGGACGCCGGACGGCAAGTCGATCGTCTATTGGGCCGGCGGCCACATCCACCGCATCGACGTCGCCACCAAGGCGGTCAGCGACATCCCGTTCCACGTCGCCGGCACGCGCTTCGTCGAGGACGCGCTGCACGTCGACAAGCGCATCGGCGAGAACAGCTTCGACGTGAAGATGGTGCGCTTCGCCCACGCCAGCCCCGACGGCCGCCGCGTCGTCTACGAAGCGCTCGGCAATCTGTGGATCAAGGACATCGCGGGCGGCGCGCCGCCGCGCCGCCTGACCCGCGCCGACGAGCGCGAGGCCTATCCGGTGTGGTCGCGCGACGGCCGCCAGATCGCCTACGTCACCTGGGACGACGACAAGGGCGGCGCGATCAAGGTGGTCGGCGCCGCCGGCGGCACCGGCCGCATCGTCACTCCGGAGCCGGGCTATTATCGCGAGCCGGCCTTCTCGCCCGACGGCCGGCTGATCGCCTACCGCAAGGGCTCCGACGGGTTCCTCGCCACGCCGCTGTGGGGCCGCGACCCCGGCATCTACGTGCTGCTCGCTCGCCGGGCGCCAAGCCGAAGCGCGTGTCCAAGACCGGCGCCTTCCCGCAGTTCGGCAGGGACAGCGAGCGCGTCTTCTTCGTCGACGCAGGACAGCGACAACAACCAATTGTTCAAGTCGGTCAGCGTCGCCGGCGCCGATCCGATGACGCACCTCAAGGCGACCAACGCCGCCGAGTTCGCGCTGTCGCCGGACGAGCAGTTCGTCGGCTGGACCGAGCGCTACCAGGCCTATGTCATGCCGTTCGTGCGCAGCGGCCGGACGATCGACATCGCCGCCGACGCCAAGGCGCTGCCGCAGACCGAAGATCAGCGCCGACGCCGGCGACTATCTGCATTGGTCGGGCGACGGCAGCACGCTGTACTGGACGCAAGGGCCGGACCTGTTCGCGCCGCCGCGTCGACCTCGGCGCCTTCGACGGCGCCAAGACCGGCGCCGTCGCCGCCGATCGCGCACCTCGGCTTCGTCGCCGCCGAGCCGCATCCGTCCGGCACGGATCGCGCTGACCAACGCGCGCATCGTCACCATGAACGGCGACCAGGTGATCGAAGGCGGCACCGTGCTCATCGACGGCGACCGCATCGCCGCGGTCGGGCCGGCGGCCGCGCGTCGCCGTACCGGCCGGCACGCGGACGATCGACATGAGCGGCAAGACCATCCTGCCGGGCTTCATCGACGCCCACTGGCACGGGCCGCACGCGTCCGACCAGATCGTCCCCGACCAGGACTGGGTCTATTACAACTCGCTCGCTTACGGCGTGACGACGGTCCACGACCCGTCCGCCGACACCCACGAGGTGTTCGCCTCGTCCGAGCTGCAGAAGGCCGGCAAGATCCTCGGCCCGCGCATCTTCTCGACCGGCACCATCCTCTACGGCGCCGAGACCCCGTTCATGGCCGAGATCGGATCGCTCGACGACGCGCTGGCCAACCTGCGCCGGCTGAAGGCGTCGGGCGCCTGGTCGGTCAAAAGCTACAACCAGCCGCGCCGCGAGCAGCGCCAGATGGTCATCGAGGCCGCGCGCCAGCTCGGCATCGAAGTCGTGCCCGAGGGCGGCTCCTTGTTCATGCACAACATGACCGATGATCGCCGACGGCCACACGACCATCGAGCATTCGCTGCCGATCCCCAACATCTACGACGACGTCGTCCAGTTCTGGCGCGGCTCGAAGACCGCGTGGACGCCGACCCTGGTCGTCGCTTACGGCGGGCCGTTCGGCGAATATCACTGGTACCAGCATGACCCGGCCTGGGCCGAGCCGATCGAAGCCAAATGGGCGCCGCAGGGCCTGCTCGACGCCCGCGCGCGCCGCCCGACGATCATCCCCGACGACGAGGACAATATCGTCAACGTCGTCGCGCCAGACCAAGCAGATCAGCGACCTCGGCGTGCCGGTGTCGATCGGCGCCCACGGCCAGCGCGAGGGCCTCGGCGCGCATTGGGAGATGTGGGGCTTCGCGCTCGGCGGGATGAGCAACCTGGAGGCGCTGCGCACCGCGACCATCAACCCGGCGCGCGCGCACGGCCTCGACCGCGACCTCGGCTCGATCGAGCCGGGCAAGCTCGCCGACCTCGTGATCCTCGACAAGAACCCGCTCGACGACATCCACAACACGACCAGCGTCCGCTACACGATGATCGACGGCATGCTGCTCGACGGCAACCTCAACGCGGTCGCCGGCGGCACCCACAAGACGCGGCCCTTCTGGTTCCAGCGCTCGGCCGGCGGCAACTATTCGGAAGGCGCGACGGTCGGCGTCCCGCACGAGGATTGAGGATCATCGGCAGTCGCTGCGCTTAATGCTCTCTGCGAGGGGTAGCGGCGCTCTGTGATTGGCGACGAAGATCAGCCATACTTCGGCTGCTCGGCCCTAGGGTAGCGAGTTGCCGCCGAAGCGCGATAATGATCCGGGCACGGTTTGCTGTAGCCCGACGATCAGCACTCGAACGCTTGATCCTGCGAGCGAAGCCGTCGCAGGGTGCGCCTGCGAATCACGGCAGCGGGCAGGTGAACTTGCACGTCTAGCTCGCGCAGCGGATCGACAGATTGACGAAGCGCCGCGTCAGCTGTCGGCGACAGATCACCATGATGCGTTCGAGCGCTCCGATCAGCGTGCGACGACTGACATTCGGGCGTCTTGTGCGGAGAACTGGACGGAGCGTGTCCGTTCAGCTTTCGTTGCGGCGTAGCACGCATCGACGTTAGAGCGAACGCTCGCGATCGCATAACGCCGACACGGTTGGCATCGCTTCTCCACCGCTGTCGATAGCGGCAATGCGGCTGAAGTATCCCGAAATGGCGACATCTTTCGTTCAGGCGAGATCAGACCGGTTTCAGGACCGCCTCGTGACTCCGCCTAGTGTCGCGACATTGGTGGAAAGCAGGCATTCGCAGTTCGCGATCATGACGCCAATGTAAAGGACACTTTACTCACCAGTTGCCGCGCCGCCGAGACGGGATTAAGCGGCTCGCGGAAAATGAGTGAAAAAGACCCACCCTGCGCCGCAACGCGCCCGCAGCTCGCGCTGCATGTGCCCGAGCCGCCGTTCCGGCCCGGCGACACGCCCGATTTCTCGTCGCTGAAGGTGCCCGCCGCGGGCAGCGCGCCGCGGCCCGACACCAGCGCGCCCGCGCAGCCGAAACTCATCCGCTGACCACCGCACCTCGTCCGCGTGCTCGGCGACGACAACAAGGCGGTCGGCCCGTGGGACCCGAAGCTCGACCCCGACACGCTGCGCAAGATGCTGCGCGACATGGTCACGGTGCGCATTTTCGACGACCGCATGTACCGCTCGCAGCGCCAGGGGAAGACCAGCTTCTACATGAAGTGCACCGGCGAGGAGGCGATCGCCGTCGCCGCGGCCGCCGCGCTCGACCGCGACGACATGCATTTCCCGACCTACCGC
This sequence comes from uncultured Alphaproteobacteria bacterium, assembly GCA_963765945.1. Taxonomy (GTDB): domain Bacteria; phylum Pseudomonadota; class Alphaproteobacteria; order Sphingomonadales; family Sphingomonadaceae; genus Sphingomicrobium. Next base: position 1,451 of record CAVXYS010000045.1, on the reverse strand, counting down.
CAGCAGGGCCTGCTGGTCGCCCGCGGCTATCCGCTGGTCGAGATGATGAACCAGATCTACTCGAACAAGGGCGACAAGCTGAAGGGCCGCCAGCTGCCGATCATGTATTCGGACAAGGCGCACGGCTTCTTCTCGATCTCGGGCAATCTCGGCACCCAATTCCCGCAGGCGGTCGGCTGGGCGATGGCCGCGGCGATCAAGGGCGACAGCCGCATCGCGCATGGGCTGGATCGGCGACGGCGCGACCGCCGAAGGCGACTTCCACTCGGCGATGACCTTCGCCGCGGTCTACAACGTGCCGGTCGTCCTCGCGGTGGTCAACAACCAGTGGGCGATCTCCAGCTTCTCCGGCATCGCCGGCGCCGAGCGCGCGACCTTCGCCCAGCGCGCGGTCGGCTATGGCATCGCCGGCCTGCGCGTCGACGGCAATGACGCGCTCGCGGTTTACGCCGCGGTCAAATGGGCGGCGGAGCGCGCGCGCTCCAACGGCGGGCCGACGCTGATCGAGTTCTTCACCTACCGCGCCGAGGGCCATTCGACCTCCGACGACCCGTCCGGCTACCGCCCGGCGAACGAAGCCAAGGCGTGGCCGCTCGGCGACCCGATCGAGCGGCTGAAGGCGCACCTGCTCGCGCTCGGCGAATGGGACGACGAGCGCCACGCCGCGATGACCGCCGAATGCGACGCCGCGGTCCGCGCCGCGCAGAAGGAATCCGAGAAGCTCGGCATCCTGCCCGAGCAGGGCAAGGACGACGTCGGCTCGATGTTCGACGACGTCTATGCCGACGTGCCGTGGCACCTCGCCGAGCAGCGCGACGAGGCGCTGGACGAGGGCGGCGACTGATGCCGACGATGAACATGATCCAGGCGCTCAACGACGCCCACAAGATCGTGATGCGCGCCGACGAGGACGTGGTCGTGTTCGGCGAGGACGTCGGCTATTTCGGCGGCGTCTTCCGCGTCACCGAGGGACTGCAGAAGGAATTCGGCAAGACCCGCGTGTTCGACGCCCCGATCAGCGAGGGCGGGATCGTCGCCACTGCGGTCGGCATGGCGGCCTACGGCCTGAAGCCGGTGTCGAGATCCAGTTCGCCGATTACATCTACCCCGGCTACGACCAGATCGTCAGCGAGGTCGCCAAGATCCGCTACCGGACCGGCGGCCGAGTGGACCATGCCGATGGTCATCCGCACGCCCTATGGCGGCGGCATTTTCGGCGGCCAGACGCACAGCCAGTCGCCCGAAAGCCTGTTCACCCACATCGCCGGCCTGAAGGTCGTGATCCCGTCGACGCCCTACGACGCCAAGGGCCTGCTGATCGCCGCGATCGAGGACCCCGACCCGGTCATCTTCTTCGAGCCCAAGCGCATCTACAACGGCCCGTTCGACGGCCACCACGACCGGCCGGTGAAGCCGTGGTCCAAGCATCCGGCGAGCGAAGTGCCCGGAAG
>CAVXYS010000044.1:0-42024 GCA_963765945.1 uncultured Alphaproteobacteria bacterium | reverse complement strand
TGCGCATAGATTATGCGCATGAATACTGCGATCAAATCCCGCACCAAGCCGACCAACGTTTCGCTCGACGTCGCGCTGGTCGAGGAAGCGAAAGACCTCGGCGTGAGCATTTCCCAGGCATCGAACCGCGGCCTGGAGCTGGCGGTGAGGAAGGCGCGCGCGGAGCGCTGGCTCGAGGAGAACCGGGAAGCGCTGAAATCGTCGAACGAGTGGATGGCGGCGAATGGCCTGCCGCTCGAAAAGTATCGGCTGTTCTGAGCCGCCTTCCTGACGGAGACGAAGATGGCCCAGTTCGACGTTCATCGGCTCGGCAGCGGATTGGCGATCGACTGCCAGTCCGGCCTTCTGCAGCCATCTTAAATCGCGCTTCGTCGTGCCGTTGGTTGCCAAGGCCGACGCGCCCCGGCCCGGCCGCCGCTTCAACCCGATCTTCTCAATCGAAGGCATCGAGCATGTCATGCTGACGCAATTTTCCGGCGCCGTCGATCGCCGGCAGCTCGGCGAGGTGGTGGCGTCCCTGGCCGGCCGCTCATTCGAGGTCACCGACGCACTGGACGTGCTGATCAGCGGAGTGTGATCAGCCCTCCTCCCATCCGCGCCGCATTATTTCACCGCCGTCGCCGGACCCTTATCCGAGATCTCGCCGCGGTCGCTCGGCCAATGGATCATGCCCTGATAGCGGAGAGCCGAAAAAAGGGTGCCCGTCGCGCCGACTAGTCCCATCACAAGGAAAGATCAGCCCGAAGGCCACCCTTATGCGTCCAAATGCCGAAGGCCGGATGCGCCTTCGCGAGTGCTACCTGTTCGTTCCGCAACATTCGAGCAGCCGACGGCAGCGATGCATCTTCCACGTCGGCGATCGCGTCTTCTGCCAGCTTCACCAAAAAGCACGCACGCTGATCGAGTTTCCAGAAGACGAAGGCCAGCAGCGTCAGTAGCAGGCCGAGTGCGATACCAATGAGGGCGAGCCCTTCGCTCTTTTGGATCGTCGCTGACAGTCCAGCAATGAGCAGGCCCGCAAACAGTGTGAAGACGTTGAACACGGTCATCCGTTGGGCGGCGTGCAGTTGGAAATACCGCCACGCATGATCCAGGCCGCGGCCACCCGGGTCCTTATTCGTCATCGCCTAAGGTTTCTTCGGAATCAACGGTGCATCCTGTGCTATTCCTCGCCCATCCGCAACGCAGCGATAAACGCCTCCTGCGGAATGCTGACACTCCCATACTCCCGCATCCGCTTCTTCCCCTCCTTCTGCTTCTCCAGCAGCTTGCGCTTGCGCGTCGCGTCGCCGCCGTAGCATTTCGCCGTCACGTCCTTGCGCAGCGCGCCGATCGTCTCGCGGGCGATGATCTTGCCGCCGATCGCGGCCTGGATCGGGATCTTGAACAGGTGGCGCGGGATCAGCTCCTTGAGGCGCTCGCACATGCCGCGGCCGCGGGCCTCGGCGTTGGCGCGGTGGACGATCATGCTGAGCGCGTCGACCGGCTCGTCGTTGACCAGGATGCTCATCTTGACGAGGTCGCCCTCGCGGTGGCCGATCTGGTGGTAGTCGAAGCTGGCATAGCCTCGGCGAATCGATTTCAGGCGGTCGTAGAAGTCGAACACCACTTCGTTCAGCGGCAGCTCGTAGCGCGAGCATGGCGCGGGCGTGGCTGCCGGTGCCGACATAGGTCAGCTGCTTCTGGATGCCGCGGCGGTCCTGGCACAGCTTGAGGACCGCGCCGAGATATTCGTCGGGGACGTAGATGGTGGCGTCGATCCACGGCTCCTCGATCGCCTCGATGCGTTGGGGTCGGGCCATGTCGGCCGGGTTGTGGATGTCGATGCGTCTCGCCGCCGTCGTCTTGGAGGCGCACCTGGTAGACCACCGAGGGCGCGGTGGTGATGAGGTCGAGGTCATATTCGCGGGTCAGCCGCTCCTGGATGATCTCGAGGTGGAGGAGGCCGAGGAAGCCGCAGCGGAAGCCGAAGCCGAGCGCCGCGCTGGTCTCCATCTCGAAGCTGAACGACGCGTCGTTGAGGCGCAGCTTGTAGAGGCTGTCGCGGAGCTTCTCGAAGTCGTCGGCGTCGACCGGGAAACAGGCCGCAGAAGACCACCGGCTGGACCTGCTTGAACCCGGGCAGGGCGGCCGCGGCCGGGCGCTTGGCGTCGGTGATGGTGTCGCCGACGCGGGTCTCGGCGACTTCCTTGATCTGCGCGGTGATGAAGCCGATCTCGCCGGGGCCGAGCTCGTTGCAGTTGCTCGATCTTGGGGCGGAAGCAGCCGACGCGGTCGACGAGGTGCGTCGTCCCCGCCTGCATGAACTGATCTGCTGGCCCTTCTTCATGGCGCCGTCGATCACCCGGACGAGGATGACGACGCCGAGGTAGGGGTCGTACCAGCTGTCGACCAGCATCGCCTTGGTCGGGGCGGCCGCGTCGCCCGTGGGGGGCGGGATCTTGGCGACGATCGCGTCGAGCACTTCGCTGATGCCGACGCCGGTCTTCGCGGAGGCCAGCACCGCGTCCGACGCGTCGAGGCCGATGATCTCCTCGATCTCCTGCGCGCACCCCCTCGGGGTCCGCGGCGGGGAGGTCGATCTTGTTGATCACCGGCACGATCTCATGGTCGTGCTCGATCGACTGGTAGACGTTGGCCAGGGTCTGCGCCTCGACGCCCTGCGCCGCGTCGACCACCAGCAGCGCGCCCTCGCACGCGGCGAGGCTGCGGCTCACCTCGTAGGCGAAATCGACGTGGCCGGGCGTGTCCATCAGGTTGAGCTCGTAGTGACGCCGTCCTTGCCACTCGAGCCGCACCGTCTGGGCCTTGATCGTGATCCCGCGCTCGCGCTCGATGTCCATGTTGTCGAGCACCTGCGCGTTGCCGCTCATCTCGCGGTCGGTCAGCCCGCCGGTCGCCTGGATCAGCCGGTCGGCGAGCGTCGACTTCCCATGGTCGATGTGGGCGATGATCGAGAAGTTGCGAATGCGGTCGATGGACGTGGTCATGTGACCGGCGCGCTAGCAGGTGGCGCGCGGTCCGCAAAGCCGATGCGGGGGCGCGCAAACCCCCTACCGACTCACGCTGATCGCTGTTAAGAACGCGTCATCAGCAGGGGGTTAAATCGATGACCAGGTTCGCATATCTCGCGGGCGCGGCGGTCGCGTCGTTGCTTGTCACGACTCCGGCCTTTGCCAAGAGCTCGAAAGCCAGCTCGGGCGCGCAGGACCAGCAGCGCGGCACCGCGGAGATCCCGCGTCTGCAGCGCACAAGATCGGCAGCCTCGCGATCGTCGAGCCCGACAACCAATGGTGGCGCGAATTGAACCTCGGCAGCCCCGAGGCGATCCTCAGCGTGTTCGTCCAGCAGTCGGGCTGCTTCACCCTCGTCAACCGCGGCCGCTCGATGCAGAGCCGGGCGATGGAGAAGGCGCTGGCCGAGGACGGCGAGCTGCGCCGCGGCAGCCAAGTCGAGAAGAAGCACCAGGTCATCGCCGCGCAATTATTTCCTCGAGCCCGACATCGTCTCGACCAACAAGAATTCGGGCGGCGGCGGGATCGGCGGCGGCCTCGGCGGAGCGATCGGCGGGCTGTTCGGCGGCTCGGCCGGCAGCGTCATCGGCGGCATCGCCGGCGGCATCAACGTCAAGAAGGGCGAGGCCAACGTCACCTTGAGCCTGGTCAACGCCCGCACCACCGAGGAAGAAGCGCTGACCGAAGGCTATTTCCGCAAGCGCGACCTGAGCTTCGCGGGCGCCGGCGGCGCCGGCTGGTGGGGCGGCTTCGGAGCGGTCGGCGGCGGCGGCTACCAGAACACCGAGATCGGCCAGATCATCGTGCTGGCCTATCTCGATGCGTACAAGAAGCTGGTGACCCAGCTCGGCGGCCAGCCGGTGATGGCGCCGGCGCAGTAGAACTGGGTAGGGGTAAAATCCCACGCCGGCGGGCTCAAACGGCGCTTCCCCGCGCGGGCGCCGTTTCTTTGGGCTCAGCGAATTGAGGGCACTGTCACCGAATCTGTCAGCCGATGAGAGGGACCTAGTCGGGCCCCTGGTGACGGCGATCCGCCCGGCGCTTCGCTTTTCATTTCAAAACCGCGCGGCGGCGAAATTTTTCTAATTTTTTATTTACTTGAGAATTGTCTAACATTGGTTAACGTCGCGCGGCCGGTACCGTGGTGCCCGGCGAGGGGGAGTATTTCGATGCCGGTTGTTCCGCCGCGACCGGCACCGGCCATCGTCCCCAATTATGGGCCGCGCGCCACGCTCGTTGCTGATTGTGCAGAGCAAGGCCAGAACTGCGAGCGCTCCCTTGCAGGCAACTCGATCTGTCGGCGCGTGGGAGCAGGCTGATGCCTTATTTTCTGAGAACGACGATCGCTTATCCGGTTGCGCCGGACACCTACAACGGCGAATATGCCATGCTCGATGTCGACGGTGATGGCGACCTGGACATCGTTTGTGCCCGTTTTGGACCGGCCGCTCAATTCGCCGGAATCCCCATCCAAATTCTTCTGAACAATGGCTCCGGCGGTTTCACCGACGGCACCAGCATCATCTTCCCCTCGGGGGCGCCGCTCACCTTTCACCCGCGCGGCATCGCGATTGCCGACTATAATGGCGATGGACGGCCGGACCTGTTCATCGCTGATCACGGTTACGACGAACTTCCGTGGCCCGGCGCGCAAAACACGTTGCTGCTGTCGTCCGGCGCCCATGGCTTCGTTGACGCCACGGATCGCCTGCCGCAGCTGATCGATTATTCCCACTCGACGACAGCGGGCGACATCGACGGCGATGGCGACAGCGACATCCTGGTGATGAATACCAATGGGGGAACCCCCATCGACTCAACCACTGATCCGTACATTCTGCTCAATGATGGAACGGGACACTTCGTTCGCCACGATGACTTATTGCCGGCAAATGTCGCGGTCCGAGATCTCGCCAGCAAATATACATCGTGCCTGTTCTTCGACGCAGATGGAGACGGTGATCAGGATCTCTTTATCGGGGTGGCCGGCGGTGAAAGCGCGACCTATTTTTCGCGCCTTCTCTACAACGACGGAACCGGCGATTTTTCCGCCGCGGTGTCTGTCGACCTTCCGGCCGGTCCCTGGAGTTCCCCTGACCGCCGGCGCCGTGGCCGTTACCACTGCCGATCTTAACGGTGATGGACGGCCCGATCTCATTGTCGATCTCCAAAACGCCTATCAGGGTCACTACATCCAATTGCTGATCAACAATGGCGCTGCCGGTTTTGTCGACGAAACGCCCGACCGCATGCCCCAATCGACGGCGGACGATGGTCGCTGGATCCATAGCGTCAAAGCGGTGGATTTGAACGGCGACGGCTATGTCGACCTGATCGCGCGCAATGGTCAATATCCGCCGATCTTCCTCAATGACGGCACCGGACATTTCGTAAATCTGCCCGCGTCTTTCCTCGACTATGGAGGTTGGGGCACGCCGTGGTTTGTTGCCCTCAATCCGATTGACGCCAATGGCGATGGTCGAATGGATCTCATTGCCGACTTCGTCAACGGCGAGATGTTTCTCTTTACGCAGCAGGATCCGGGCCCGTCACAGACAGGCACCGAAAGCGCCGACGCGCTGCTCGGTGATGGCAGCTCTGAAACATTGAGCGGCGCCGGCGGCGATGACGTCATTTTTGGCGGTGCTGGCGCCGATGTCATCAGCGGGGGCGGCGGGGCCGACACGATGGTCGGGGGCGCCGGCAATGATACGATGAGCGGCGGGGTCGGAGACGACATCTACGTTGTGGCCGACGCAGGCGATGTGGTGATCGAGGACTTGGCCGGCGGGACCGACCTCGTCAGGTCTTCGATTTCCGCGACTCTCGGCGCCAATGTCGAAAACCTCATGTTGACCGGCGCGACAGCGATCAACGGGCTTGGCAATGCGCTCGCCAACATCCTCAGCGGCAACTCGGGTGCCAATTCACTTTCCGGCCTCGGCGGCGACGACCTGCTCGAGGGCGGGGCGGGCAACGACACGCTGAGCGGCGGGGACGGGGTCGATACGGCGAGCTATGCATCGGCGGGTTCGGCGGTCGCGGTCAGTCTGGCACTGGCCGGCGCGCAGGCGACCGGCGGCGCGGGCAGCGATACGCTCGGCACCATCGAGAACCTGGTCGGCTCGGCGTTTAATGACACGCTGACCGGCAATGGCGGCGGCAACGTGATCGGGGGCGGGGCCGGCAACGACACGATCGACGGCGGCGGCGGCGCCGACACGCTGATCGGCGGCCTCGGCGACGACCGCTTCTACATCGACAATGCGGGCGACACGCTCACGGAGCTCGCCGGCCAAGGCGACGACATCGCCTTCGTGCTCGGCACCTATACCATCGCGCAGGGGGCGAGCGTCGAGACTCTGGTCGCGCTCAACCAGGCTTCCACCGATGCATTGATCCTCACCGGCAACGAGTTCGGGCAAAGCCTCTACGGCAACCTCGGCGACAATTACCTCAACGGCGGTCAGGGGGCGGACCATCTCGTCGGTCTGGCGGGCAACGACAACCTGCTTGGCGGAACGGGTGCCGACCATATGGAAGGCGGTGTCGGCAACGATGTTTATTACGTCGACGAGGCCGGCGACCTCATCACCGAGCTTGCCGGCGAGGGCGACGACACCGTGGTTGCGACGGCGAGCTATGCGCTCGGCTCGGGCGTGTCGATCGAGGTCCTGTCGACCGAGCAATCGACCGCTCCGATCAACGTCACCGGCAACGAGCTTGCCCAGACGATCTACGGCAATCCCGGCAACAACATCCTCACCGGCATGGGCGGCGCGGATTACATGCTCGGAGGCGCCGGCAACGACAAATATTATGTCGATACCAGCGACTTCATCGGCGAGGCCGTCGGCGGCGGCGATGACTGGATCTTCGTCGCGTCGAGCTACACGCTCGGCGCGGGGAATGAGATCGAGACTTTGGTCGCGGTCAACCAGGATTCGACCGACCCGGTCAATTTCACCGGCAACGAATTCGGCCAGAGCCTGTACGGCAGCCAGGGAACCAACCAGCTCGATGGCGGCGCGGGCAACGACTATCTCGTCGGCTTGGGCGGCAACGACTTTTTGATCGGCGGCGCGGGCAGCGACAACCTCCAGGGCGGCACCGGTAACGACCTTTATTACGTCGACGGCGGCGACCAGGTCTTCGAGGCCGCGGGCGAGGGCGACGACCTCGCGGTTGCCTTGCAAAGCTTCGTGCTCGGCGCCGGACAGAGCGTCGAGACCCTGACCGCGGCCGAAGGCTCTGCCAACATCAACCTCGCCGGCAATGAGCTCGCCCAGAGCCTCTACGGCAACGCCGGGAACAACATTCTCACCAGCGGCGGCGGGGCCGACTACATGGTCGGCGGCGCCGGCAACGACATTTTCGTCCTGACCAATGCGGCGGGTGTCGCGACGGTCGGCGACTACACGGCGGGCGACCTGGTCGACATCGGCCAGCTTCTGTCGGTCGCCAACGGCACCAACGTCGTCACCGGCGGCTTTGTCCGGATCGTCGGCACCCAGCTCCAGATCGACGCCAACGGCGGCGGCGATGCTTTCGTCACCGTCGGCAGCGTCAACGGTAACGGCAATGTCGCGGTGCGCTATCTGGCAGGTGGCAATGCTACCGACGCGAGCGTCGCGCGGTCAGCCGGCCAGACTGAAGTGATCGCCGCCAAGACCGCGCTCGACGCCGGTCACGGCGAGACCTCGGTCAATCACCTCGCGGTTGCGGACTTTGGGCACCACTTCATGGGCGAGCACGACGCGGGACTGGGAAGCTGGACCCTGCATGTGGACGTCCCGGGGATCGTCTAGGAAGCGAGGCTCGACGGAGATTAGCCGCGCGCGACGATGGTGCAGCGCAGCCCGTCCTTCTCATACTTCACCTTCGCCCCCATCGCGGCCCGCGCCAGCAGGCGCGAGCCGAAGCCCTTGGTGGTGGCGGCTTTTGACCGGCGGGCCGTCGTGCTCCTTCCATTCGAGGCGGAGGCGGGCGCCGGCGTTCCGCTCGCCCCGCGCCCCCTCTCCCCGGCCCTCTCCCGCAGAGGGGAGAGGGTGGTCCATCGCTGCCCCACTCGATCGACACCCAGCCGCGCGGGTCGGCGAGGGCGCCGTACTTGACGGCGTTGGTGCCGAGCTCGTGCAGGGCGAGGGTCAAAGAGACGACCTGCTGGTCGGGGAGCGGGAGCGGCGGGCCCGCCAGGCGGAAGCGGTCGCCGCGGTCGCGGAACGGGTCGATCGCGGTCTCGACCACCTCGTCGATCGAGGCGGTCGGCTGCTTGACATGCTCGTTCAAGAGGTTGTGGGCGTCGGCCAGCGCCTGGAGGCGGCCGGTGAACTTGGCGACCTCGGGCGTGCCCTCGGGGAAGGTCTGGCCGGCCATCGCCTGGACGATCGCCATCGCATTCTTGAGCCGGTGCGCCATCTCGCGCGCGAACAGCCGCTGGTGATCCGCCTCGGCGCGCGCGAGCGCGAGCGCCGCCGCCTGACGCTTTTGCTCGGACAGGCGGTAGAGCTGCGAGGTGGCGAGGATCACGCTGGTGACGGCAAAATAGCCGAGCAACGCATAGAAGCCGGGGCCGTCGACGCGCCACGAGTTGCTCGGGTCGAGCAGATAGTAAGAAGTGAGAAGCCCTCCCGCGAGCATCGTCGTCAGCCCACCGAGGAAGCCGGCGAAGACGGTGACGAGGCAGACCGCGATCACCACGGTGAGAAACGGGAGGACGTCGGGCGGCAGGTTCAGCGCATAGCGGGCGAGCACCGCGATCTCGGCAGCGAGCAGGCCGAGGCCGACGTCGATCAAATGGCGGCGCGCCGAGGCCCAGCGCGGCGGATTGGCGGCGCGCTCGGCGGGAAGCGGCGCCGCGGGCCGCTCCGCCGGGGCCACAAACGCACCGGCCGCGACCGTCTGATCGACCGGGGTCACGGCGAGCATCCATGCACCAGCCGGTCCGCGCCCGCAATGACAAGGGTGTCAGTGCGGCGAGTCGCGGCATTGACCGAACTCGAAACAACGGGAGCAGGGCCGCCCTCGGGCCGCCTGTCGTTCCAGTTGCGCACCGGCGTTCACGGCCGCTGGTAACGCGTCTCTCGTCCTCCCCAGACCAGGAGCATGACCATGGCCGACACGACATCGCCGGACGGCGGTGCGGACACTCTGGCGCCGACTACGCCCGCCCCGACCGAAGAGCCAAAACAGACGATCATCCTGGGCCAGCCGGCCGGCGACACGTCGATTCGGCCGTTCAGCTATCACGCGACCGACGACGAGCTCGCCGAGTTGAGGCGGCGCATCGCGGCGACGCGATGGCCCGAGCGCGAAACGGTCGACGACGATACGCAGGGCGTCCGGCTCGACACGATCCGGAAGCTCGCCGATCACTGGCTCACCCACCACGACTGGCGGAAGGTCGAGGCGCGGATCAACGGCTACCCCAACTTCGTCACCGAGGTCGACGGCCTCGACATGCACTTCATCCACGTCAAGTCGAAGCATGCGGGCGCGCTGCCGCTGATCGTCACCCACGGCTGGCCGGGATCGGTGATCGAGCAATTGAAGATCATCGAGCCGCTGACCGACCCGGCGTCGCTTCGGCGGCAGCGCGGCCGATGCGTTCGACGTCGTGATCCCGTCGATGCCGGGCTACGGCTTCTCCGGCAAGCCGAGCACGCCCGGCTGGGGCCCGGAGCGAATCGCCAGCGGCAGACATCGCGCTGATGAAGCGGCTCGGCTACGACCGCTTCGTCGCCTCGGGCGGCGACTGGGGCGCGCTGATCACCGATTTCATCGGGGTCCAGGCGCCGCCCGAATTGCTCGGCATCCACACCAACATGGCCGGAGCGATTCCGCCCGAAATCGATGCTGCGGCGTTCGCCGGGGCGGCGGCGCCGGCGGGGCTCGACGAGGAGGAGCTTTATGCGTTCAACCACGTCTCGTTCTTCTACAAGCACGGCCTCGGCTATGCGCAGGAGATGGGGAACCGGCCGCAGACGCTCTACGGCCTCGCGGATTCGCCGGTCGCGCTCGCGGCGTGGATCATCGACCATGACATCTGGACCTATCGCCAGATCGCGCGCGTGTTCGACGGCGAGACGCTGGCCTGACCAAGGACGACATCGTCGACAACATCACGCTCTACTGGCTGACCAATACCGGCGTGTCGTCGGCCCGGCTCTACTGGGAGAACAAGCACGCGTTCTTTGCTCCCAAAGGCGTCAAGGTTCCGACCGTCGTCAGCGCCTTTCCCGAAGAAATCTGCCCGATCCCGAGGAGCTGGGCGGAGCGGGCCTATCCCGCCTGCTTTACTATCGGAAGCACCCGGAAGGCGCGCACTTCGCGGCGTGGGAGCAGCCGGCGGCGATCGTCGACGACCTGCGCAACGGTTTCCGGTCGCTGCGCTGATGCAATCGTTCGGGCGGCGTCACCGAGCGCCGCCCGTCCGGGGTGGCGCTCGGTGCCCTTGCGCTTGGCGAAAAGCCTGTCATGGAACTGTCGCATTCCGCCAAGGGATGCGACCGACGGGGGCTTTCGATGTTCGCCTGGTTCCAACGCCTGCTGCCGAGGACAGGCGATTTCTTCGGCATGTTCGAGGCCCATGCGGCCACGCTCGTCGCGGCTGCAGCGGCGCTCGAGAGCTGGTCGACGGCGGTGCGCGAGCCGAGCAGATTGCCGAGATCGAGCAGCGCGAGCATGAGGCGGACGACCTCATCCGCGACGTCCTTCGCACCGTCCGGCGAACCTTCCTGACGCCGTTCGACCGCGGCGCAATCACCTCGCTGATCGGGGCGATGGACGATGCGATCGACGAGATGCATGCGGCCTCGATCGCCGTCGATCTGTACGAGCTCCACAGCTTCGAGCCGGAGATGAAGCAAATGGTGGCGATGATCGTCGAGGCGGCCGCGCTCACCGCCGAGGCGATGCCGATGCTCCGCGACCTCAGCCGCAACGGCGGCCGGATCCACGTCATTACGGAAAAGATCGTCGGGCTCGAAGGCGCCGCCGACGACGCGCACGCGGCGGGCCTCAAAAAAGCGTTCGGGCAGCATTCGGGTGAGCCGATGCAATTCATCGTCGCGCGCGAAATCTACAAGCATCTCGAGCGCATCACCGACGCGTTCGAGGACGTCGCGAACGAGATCGACGGAATTGTCATCGACCATGCCTGAGCGCGCCTGATGCACGAACTCGCGCTGCCGCTGCTCGTCGGGCTGATCGTCACCGCGCTCGCCTTCGATTTCCTCAACGGGCTTCACGACGCGGCCAATTCGATCGCGACCGTCGTCGCGACCCGGCTGATCAGCCCGGTCTGGGCGGTCGCTTTCGCCGCTTTCTTCAATTTCGCCGCTTACTTCCTCGCCCTGCAGTGGCCCCAGCTGCACAAGGTCGCCGACACGATCGGCAAGGGCTTGATCGACAAGGACCTGGTGACTCCCGCCGTCGTCTTCGGAGCGCTGGTCGGGGCGATGTTCTGGAATGTCGTCACGTGGTTGAAAGGCATCCCGTCGTCGTCGAGCCATGCCCTGGTCGGCGGCCTCATCGGCGCCGGGGTGGCCCATGCGAGCCTGACCGGGATCCAGTGGGCGGGCCTCAACAAGACGCTCATCGCGATCGTCCTGTCGCCGACGCTCGGCCTGATCCTGACGATGCTGATCATGCTCGCCACCAGCTGGATGGGGGTCCGCGCCAGCGCCCGCGGAGCCGAACGGGCGTTCCGCGGCCTCCATCTCGTGTCCGCCGGCGCTTACTCGCTCGGCCACGGCCTCAACGACGCCCAGAAGACGATGGGCGTGATCACCGTGCTGCTCTATTCCACCGGCTATCTCCACGGCGACTTCGCCGTGCCGCATTGGGTCGCGTTGAGCTGCTACGTCGCGATCGGCCTCGGCACGCTGACGGGCGGCTGGCGGATCATCGAGACGATGGGCACGCGGATCACCAAGCTCAACCAGCACCAGGGCTTCTCGGCCTCGGCCGGAGGCTCGGTCATGCTGTTCGCCGCTTCCTATCTCGGCATTCCGGTGTCGACCACGCACACCATCACCGGCTGCGTGATCGGCGCCGGCGCGGCTCGCCGCGCCTCGGCGGTGCGGTGGGGCGTCGCGCGCAACGTGATGATCGCCTGGATCATCACCATCCCGGCGTCCGCGACCGTCGCCGCCCTGTTCTACTGGATCGCAAGCGGCGAGCTGGTGCTCGCGCTCGTCGTGGTCGACGCCATCGCGCTGATCGCCTTTGCCGCCTATGCCTGGCGCGAGCTCAAGCTCAATCAGCCGGGCTACATGCGCGCCGCCGGTTTCCTCGCCGCACTTGGCTTGCTCACGACGGCGATCGTCCTGTTGTACGAAATCCCGGCCTGACGCTGACCGTTCGTCGAAATTCATCGCCGCTGAGGCATCAGTCGTTGCGCGGCCGCGAAGTGCCGCTAATCTCCGGCTGGGGAATTTGAATTAATCCGGAGATTTCAAGCTGATGCGTTTCCAAAACCGCTTCGCCCTGCTCGCCGCCGCGACGATCCTGACCCCGCCCGCGCTGGCTGCGGCACCGGCGGCGAAGTCGGTTCCAATCCCGACCCTGGTCAAGGAAGTGACGATCCCGCACACCCTGTTCCGGCTGCCCAACGGGCTCACCGTGATCGTCCACGAGGACCACAAGGCGCCGGTCGTCGGGGTCAGCATGTGGTACAATGTCGGGTCGAAGGACGAGCCGGCGAAGAAGACCGGATTCGCGCATCTGTTCGAGCATCTGATGTTCAACGGCTCCGAGAATTTGCCGGGGGACTATTTCACCTACCTGCAGAACATCGGCGCGACCGATTATAACGGCACCACCTCGTTCGACCGCACCAACTATTTCCAGACGGTGCCGGCCGGAGCGCTCGAGCGCATGATCTTCATGGAAAGCGACCGCATGGGCCATTTGCTCGGCGCGGTCACGCAGGACGTGCTCGATAACCAGCGCGGCGTCGTCCAGAACGAGAAACGGCAGGGCGACAGCCGGCCGGGCGGCCTCACCCAATATGAGCTGTTCGGCGGCCTGTTCCCGCCGGGCCATCCCTATCACCACACGACCATCGGCTCGATGGCCGATCTCGACGCCGCCAGCCTGGCCGACGTCAAGCAATGGTTCCGCGACAAATACGGGCCGAACAACGCGGTGCTGGTCGTGGCGGGCGACACGACCGAGGCGCAGGTCCGGCCGCTGGTCGAGAAATATTTCGGCGACATCCCGCGCGGCAAGGTCAACAACCCGGCGATGGCGAGCGTCCCGACCCTCGCCAAGGCGAAGACGGTGGCGATGAAGGACAGTGTCGCGACCACCATCATCCAGCGCTATTGGGCGGTGCCGGGGCTGCTCGACCGACGCCTCGCCGCGCTCGACATCGGCGGCTCGGTGCTCGGCGGGCTCGCCAGCTCGCGGCTCGACAAGATCATGGTCCGCAACGAGAAGATCGCGGTCGGCGTCAGCGCCGGGCTAATCCCGCTGCAGCGCGCCGGCATCTTCAGCGTGAGCGCAGTGGTCAAGCCGGGAGTCGACCCGGCCGCCGTGTCCAAGCGGCTCGACCAGATCATGGCCGACTATCTCGCCAAGGGCCCGACCGCGGACGAGGTGCAGCGTGCGGTGATGAGCGAGGTCGCCGGTCGGATCCGCGGGCTCGAGGCAGTCGGCGGCTTCGGCGGCAAGGCGGTGACTCTCGCCGAAGGGCAGACCTTTGCCCACGACAGCGACTTCTACAAGAAAACCCTGGCGCAATATGCGGCGATCACGCCGGCGGTCGTGCGGACCAGCATGCAGCAGTGGCTGAAGCGCCCGGCCCTGACCATCGTCCTGTCGCCGGGCGAGCGCGCCGCTTATGCCGAATCCAAGGTCGCGACCCCGGAGCGCAAGTCGGAAGGGGCCGCGCCGCCGGTCAAGCCGAGCCGCGAGATCCCGCCGCTTCGCCAGCTCGCCGCGCTCGACTTCCCGGATATCGTCCATACCAAGCTCAGCAACGGGATCCCGGTCGAGTACGTGCAGCGCGGCGCGGTCCCGACGACCCAGCTCGCGCTGGCATTCGACGCCGGCGACGCGTCGGACGCGCCGAACGGGCGCGGCCTGGCCTCGCTCGCCATGAGCCTGATGGACGAAGGCACGGCGTCGATGAGCTCGCAGGAGCTGGCCGAGGCCCAGGAACGGCTTGGCGCCGAGGTCGGCACCGGCAATACGGGCGACCGCTCGCTCGCCAACCTGTCGGCGCTGTCGGCGAACCTCGCCCCGTCGCTCGACATCCTTGCCGACGTGGTGCGCAACCCGGCCTTCGCGCCGGCCGAGGTCGACCGGGTCAAGGCCCAGACCCTGACCGGGATCGCGCAGCTTCAGAAGGACCCGACGCGGGTCGCCAATCGCGTGATGCCGGGCGTGCTGTTCGGTGCCGGCCATCCCTATGGCGGACCGGCGGGCGGCGATCCCAAGGCTATCCAGGGATTCACCCGCGCCGATCTCACCGGGTTCGAGCAGCGCTGGATCCGGCCCGACAACGTCAAGATCTTCATCGTCTCGAGCTTGCCGCTCAGCGAGGTCAAGCCATTGCTCGACGCGCGCTTCGGCAATTGGACGGCCCCGGCCGCGCCGAAGGGCGTCAAGAATTTCGCCGCTCCGCCGCCGCGGCCCGCGGCGCAGAAGATCCTGCTGGTCAACCGGCCCGGGGCGCCGCAGTCGAGCATCCTCGGCGGGCAGCTGATCCCGGTCGACCCGCGCGGCGACGTCATCCCGCTGTCGGCCGCGAACGATGCGCTCGGCGGCAACTTCCTGTCGCGCCTCAACATGGACCTGCGCGAGAGCAAGGGCTGGTCGTACGGCGTCAGCGGCCGCCCGAACTATCTCGAGAAATACGTCAGCTATGTCGTCTCGGCGCCGGTCCAGGCCGACAAGACCGGCGAGGCGCTGGCGGCGATGAATTCGGACATCACCGCCTTCCTCACCGACAAAGGCGTGACCAACGAGGAGCTGACCCGGACCGTCGCGCGCAGCATCAACGAGCTGCCGGGCCGGTTCGAGGGCTCGGACGACGTGCTCAACGCGCTGATGGCGATGGATCTGTTCGACCGCGCCGACGATTATTACGAGACGCTCGCGCCCGAGTATCGCAGCCTGACCGCGGCCAAGCTCGACCAAGCGGTGCGCAGCACGATCGACCCGAAGGGCTTCACCTGGGTGGTGGTCGGCGATGCGGCGAAGGTCCGGCCGCAGCTCGACAAGCTCGGCCTGCCGATCGAGGTGGTCGAAGCGCCGTAGAGCGGCGGTTCAACCGTCCGAGGGCTTGGGCGTGGTCGTCCGGCGGCGCTCGCCCTTGCGGCGGCCCGCGACCCGGCGCTCCCCTTCGGGGCGGCCGCGGTTGACCGTGCGCCGCTCGGTCTTGCGCCGTTCGCCCTTGCGCCGGTCGCCGACCCGGGGCGCGCCCTTTCGCGCCAGCTGCCCGGTATCGATGATGATGCTGGAGGCCTCGGCATGGCCATCGCGCAGCCAGTCGCGCGCGGCCTTCACCACCGCCGCCATATGCTGGCGGACGAACTCGCAACGATCGTCGTCGGACAAGGTCTTGGCCTGATCGGGCGCGAGCCCGAGCGACTCCTCGATCGCTGCCCGGGTGACACAGATGCTGCGCAGCTTGCCGTCGATCCAGATCTCGACCAGCGTCGTCGCGCCGACACTGCGGATTGAGTCATTGTCCATTACGCCCACCCCCAGGGCGCATCTTATAACAGCAGGCGGGTTAAGGCGTTACCCTCGTTACGTGGCCCATCTTGCGGCCGGCGCGCGCCTCGCCCTTGGCGTAGATGTGGACGTGGGCGCCGGGTTCGGCGATCAGCTCGGGCCAGCGATCCACGTCGTCGCCGATCAGATTCTCCATGGTGATCAGGTCGCCGGTCCGTTCGGTCGACCCGAATGGAAGCCCGCAGATCGCCCGGATGTGCTGCTCGAACTGCGAGGTGACGGCGCCCTCGATCGTCCAGTGGCCGCTGTTGTGAACGCGCGGCGCGATTTCGTTGACGACCGGCCCGTCCGCGGTTGCGAAGAATTCGACGGTCAGAACGCCAACGTGGCCGAGCGCATCGGCGATGGCCGCCGAGGTCGATCGCGCCCGTTCCGTCATGTGCCCGTAGGGGTCCGTAATGGGCAGAGAGGAACGCCGAAGAATCCCGTCGCGATGGACATTGATGGGCGAATCCCAAAATGCGTGCTCGCCGTCGGCTGATCGCGCAAGAATCACCGAGAATTCATCTCCGAATTCGACGAATGCTTCGGCGATGGCGGGCTGCCGCCCAATCGCTTCCCATGCCGCACCAAGGGCGTCGTCCGGCTGCACCACGGCCTGACCTTTGCCGTCGTATCCGTAGCGGCGGGTCTTCAGAACGATCGGCCATCGCGAACGCGCGAAAAGCGATTGAAGATCGTCTGGCGAGGAAATCTCGCGCCAGGGCGCGACGCGGGCACCGGTCGATTCGATGAAGCGCTTCTCGGCGGCGCGATCCTGGGCGATTTCGAGGGAACGGGTGCCCGGCCGCAGCTTGTCGCCGAGCAGCTTGAGCGGTTCGACCGGAAGATTCTCGAACTCGTAGGTGGCGACGTCGACCGCGTCGGCGAACGCGCGGAGCGCCGCCGCATCGTCATAGGCCGCGCGCGTGAACCCGGCGGCAACAGCGGCTGCGCAGGGCTGATCGTGCGGATCGAAAATGTGGCAGTGATAGCCGAGCTGGGCGGCGGCCACGGCCAGCATTCGTCCGAGCTGCCCGCCGCCGACAATGCCGATGGTCGACCCCGGCGGAATCATTCCGGCGTTTCGGCGACGGAGCTGGTTTGTTCTTCGCGGAAGCGGTCGATGCGGGCGGCGAGCTGCGTGTCCGATGAGGCGAGGATGGCCGCCGCGAGGAGCGCCGCGTTGATCGCTCCGGACTTGCCGATCGCCAGCGTCCCGACCGGGACACCGGCGGGCATCTGGACGATCGACAACAGGCTATCCATGCCCTTCAGCGACTTGGTCTCGACCGGCACTCCAAGCACCGGCAGGCTGGTCATCGACGCCGCCATGCCCGGGAGGTGGGCGGCGCCACCGGCGCCGGCGATGATCACCCGGAGTCCGCGCTCGCGCGCCGAATGAGCGTAATCGTAGAGGCGCTTGGGCGTGCGGTGGGCCGACACGACCTTGGTCTCATAGGGCACGCCGAGCGTGTCGAGCATCTCGGCGGCATGCCGCATCGTCTCCCAGTCGGAGCGGCTGCCCATGATGATCCCAATCAGCGGCCCAACTCCAACCAATGGCTTGTCCCGTCTTGAAGCAGTTGCCGGAGCGCGGTCGTTTAGGGAGAGGAAGTGTGGCATGCAATCGCCACGGCGACTCGCTGCATTTTCAGGGACTTGGATTCGCGCTATGCCTTCCGATGGGGGACCGACCGGCGAGATGACCGACAGCCTGGCCGACATTTCGGATGCCGACCGCCTGGTGGCGGAAATCGGCCGGCTGCGCGCGCAAATCGCGCAGCTCGAGCAGCGCGTCGAGCAGCTCGACCTGCTCGCCCACCAGGACACATTGGTCAGCCTGCCCAACCGCCGCGGCTTCATGCGCGAGCTCGAGGTGCTGGTCGACCGGGCCAGGCGCTACGGCGAAACCGGCGCGATGCTCTACGTCGACCTCGACGGCCTCAAGATGATCAACGACACCTTTGGTCACAAGGCCGGCGATGAGGCCCTGATCCAGGTCGCCCAGTTGCTGGTCGGCGGGGTTCGGCGGAGCGATGTCGTGGCCCGCATCGGCGGCGACGAATTCGGCATCCTCCTCGGCCATGCCAACGAATTGAGCGCGCACGAGACCGCTGGCCGACTGGTCGACCTGATCGCCGACTGCGATTTCATGCACGAAGGGGATGCGCTGCCGCTGAGCGTGGCGATCGGGGTCGCGGTGATCGGCGCCGACGACGAGCCCGTTGCCATCATGGCCCGCGCCGACGAGGAAATGTACCGGCGCAAGGCGGCGGCTTGAGCGGAGCTCAGTCAGCTCAAATCGTAACGCCTGATGGCCGTCAGATCATCGCCCAGCTCGTAGACGATCGGCTGCCCCGTCGGGATCTCGAGCCCGACGATCTCCTGGTCGCCGATGTTCGAGAGATATTTGATGATCCCGCGCAAGGAATTGCCGTGCGCGGCGATGAGCACGCGCTTGCCCGAGCGAAGCGCCGGCTCGACCTCCGCCTGGTAGCAGGGCAGCGCACGCGCGATCGTGTCCTTGAGGCTCTCGGTCCGCGGCACGTCGATCCCGGCGTAGCGGCGGTCGGTGCGGACGTCCCACGGGCTGTCGGCCGGCAGATCGGGCGGCGGGATGTCGTAGGAGCGGCGCCAGATCTTGACCTGCTCGGCGCCCGACCTTGCCGATCATCTCCTGCTTGTTGAGCCCGGTCAGCCCGCCGTAGTGGCGTTCGTTGAGGCGCCAGTCCTTGGCGACCGGAAGCCACAGCCGGTCCATCTCGTGCAGCACCAGGTGCAGCGTCCGGATCGCGCGGGTGAGGACGCTGGTGAAGCAGCAGTCGAAGTCGAAGCCGCGCGCGCGCAGCAGCCGGCCCGCGGCGCGCGCTTCCTCGATGCCCTTGTCCGAAAGGTCGACGTCCCACCAGCCGGTGAAGCGATTCTCGAGGTTCCACTGCGACTGACCGTGCCGCAGGAGGACCAGCTGCGGCATCAGGCGGTGACCTTTTCCTTCTGCTCGGCCGGAACGCTCGCCTTGAGCTCGGGCAGCACCGCGTGGAGCGCATCGAGACAGGCGAAGGCGAGATATTTCGAGCGCTGCGGCGACCAGCCGTAGACCGCGTCGGGCAGGCCGAAATTGTCCTTGAACGGCATTTCGAGGGTCATCGACACGCAGCCGTAGCGTTCGGCGAGCTGGGTGGTCGACATCGACATGTTCGCTTCGCCCGGGGCCGGAACCTCATAGCCCTGCGCCCGCTGAAAATCGGGCGAGAGCCGCTCCAGCGTCTCGCTGAACAGGCTGAACAGCCGCGTCTGCCGCTCGGTCAGCGACGGGATGCCCTCGAAGCCGGCGAGGAAGTTGGCCGGGATCGCTTCGTCGCCATGGACGTCCATGGCGAAATCGACCCCGGTCTCGTCCATCGCATTGCGGACGCACAGCACTTCGGGGCTCTTCTCGGCCGACGGCGCATGCCACTCGCGATTGAGGTTCACGCCGACGGCGTTGGTGCGCAGGTGACCGCGGCGCGAGCCGTCGGGGTTCATGTTGGGAACGACCCGGAAGGTGCATTCCTTGCGCAGCACCCGCGCGACCGGATCGTCCTCGTCGGTCAGTTTCTCGAGCGCGCCTTCCATCCACCATTCGGCCATGGTCTCGCCCGGATGCTGGCGCGCGTAGAGCCAGACGTTGAGCTTGCCGTCGCCGATCGTCAGGCAGTCGATGTCCTGGCCATCGAGGCTCTTGCCGAGCGAGCGGTAGCCGACGCCCGGGAGGCCGGCGATGGCGGTCACCAGATCGTGGTGCCGTTCCATCGAATAAGGCGCGAAATATGCGATCCACACGACGTCCTGCGGCGGGGTCAGAGTCATCGACAGCACGCCGTCGGCGTAGCTGGTGTCGGAGATCCGGACCCATTCCTCGCGATCGAGGCTCATCACGCCTTTATAGTCGGGCCAGCCATGCGGGTAGGCCGCACCGGCGCAATTGGTGATGCGCAGCGTGACCTCGCGCCCGGCGGCGCCGGCGAGGCGGAAGTAGAACCACTGGTAGAAGTCGGACATGTGATCCTTGGCGATCTCCAGGTCGACCCGGTCGCCGGTCTGGGACAGAACGCGGATGTTGCCCGCGTCGAATGCACTTGAAATGGTGAGAGCCATAAATGTTACTCAGGTTCGGTCGGAAGCCGCGGCTGATAGAGCCGCCTCGCCGATGAGGCAAACGCTCACAGCGCCGTGAAGGTTGTCCCCAGCCGGCGCTCACTCTAGGCACGGCCGCGAAGGGGGAAGGCCGATCGCGACCGTCAGGGGCAGCGCACTTGTCGAGATCGTTCCGGGCCTGCTGCTGTGCGGGCTGATCGCAGGTGCAGCCTATCTGCTGCAGCGGGTTGAGTTGGCCGCGGCGGGGCGCGCCTGGATCGAGGCGCTGGTGCTCGCGATCCTGGTCGGCACGGCGGTTCGAACCGTCTGGACCCCCGGACCAAGGTGGAAGCGCGGCATGGAGTTCAGCGCCAAGCTGGTGCTCGAGGTTGCGGTCGTGCTGCTCGGCGCGTCGCTCAGCGCGACGACGGTTCTCGCCGCCGGCTGGCCCTTGCTCGTCTCGATCCTCGCGATCGTCGCCGGGGCGATCCTGCTGGGCTTTGCCATCGGTCGGCTGCTGGGCCTGTCGAAGCGCCTCGCCATTCTCGTCGCCTGCGGCAATTCGATCTGCGGCAATTCGGCGATCGCCGCGGTCGCGCCGGTGATCGGCGCCGACGGCGACGAAGTGGCGGCATCGATCGCCTTCACCGCCGTGCTCGGAGTCGTGGTCGTCCTGCTCCTCCCGCTGATCGGAGCGCTGCTTGGAATGACCGAGCTCGGCTACGGCGCGCTCGCCGGATTGACGGTCTACGCCGTGCCGCAGGTCCTCGCCGCGGCTGCGCCGATGGGCGCGCGCGCCGTGCAGATCGGCACCTTGGTGAAGCTCATCCGCGTGCTGATGCTCGGACCGGTCTGTGTCGTCCTGTCGCTGGTGTCGGCGAAGCTGCGCGACGACGGCGACGGTCCTCGCATCAAGCACGGGCGGCCGCCGCTCCACCAGCTGGTGCCGTGGTTCGTGATCGGCTTCCTGGTCATGGCGGCGCTGCGGTCCGCCAATCTCATTCCCGCACCCGCCTTGGCGCCGATCGCCCTGACGGCCTCGGTGTTCATGGTGGTCGCGATGGCCGCCCTCGGGCTCGGCGTCGACGTTCGCACCGTGTCGCGGGCCGGCGGACCGGTGACGATCACGGTGATCCTGTCCCTGCTGGCGCTCGGCACGGTCAGCTTCGGCCTGATCCGGCTGCTGGGACTTTAATTCGGGTCGGGCGTTCGTTAGCCCCGCGACATGAGCAAAGTCCCAGTCCTCGTCACCGGCGGCGCCGGCTATATCGGCAGCCATGCCGTGCTCGCGCTGCGCGATGCGGGTTGGCACAGGTCGTGATCGATGATTTATCCAACGGGACGCGCGAGGTCGTTCCGGACGGCGTCCCGTTCTATCGGGGCAATATCGCCGACCACGCGCTGATCGGCCGGATCTTCGCGGAACAGGCGATCGGCGCGATCATGCATTTCGCGGGCTCGATCGTCGTTCCCGAAAGCGTCGAGCAGCCGCTCAAATATTATGCCAACAACACGCTCGCGTCGCACGCGTTGATCAGCGCGGCGGTCAAGGCGACCATCCCGCACATCCTCTTCTCCTCGACCGCGGCGGTGTACGGCGCGCCCGAGCGCGTGCCGATCGACGAGGAGGACGCCAGGCTGCCGATCAATCCCTATGGCGCGTCCAAGCTGATGACCGAGCGCATGCTCGAGGATGCGTCGGCGGCGCACGGCTTCAACTATGGCGCGCTGCGCTACTTCAACGTCGCCGGCGCCGATCCGGACGGGCGCGCCGGCCAGATCGGTCGGGGCTCGACCCATCTGATCAAGATCGCGGTCGAGGCGGCGGTCGGCAAGCGCGACCATGTGGCGGTGTTCGGCAGCGACTATCCGACACCCGACGGGACCTGCATCCGCGACTATGTCCATGTCAGCGACCTCGCCGCCGCGCATGTCGCGGCGCTCGAGCGGCTGATCGCTCGGCCGCAGGAAAATCTGATCCTCAACTGCGGTTACGGCATAGGACTGTCCGTCCTGCAGGTGCTCGACGCGATCGACCGCGCGAACGGCGCGCCGGTGCGGCGCGAGATGGGCCCGCGCCGGCCGGGCGACGCGCCCGAGCTGGTCGCCGGGAATCGCCGCCTGCTCGAAACGCTCGACTGGCGCCCGGCCCACGCGGACATCGACACGATCGTCGCCCACGCCCTCGCGTGGGAGCGCAAGCTCGCCGGCCACGGCCGTTCGTCTTGACTTGGCAGCCGGCGCTCTCTAGGGCGACCGCCGGTTTTCACGAACCTTCCGACAACGAGATATTAGAGAACGAGGCAGGCGCCCGGCCATGAAGATTCGCAATTCATTGAAGTCGCTCAAGTCGCGGCACCGGGACTGCCGAGTCATCCGCCGCCGCGGGCGCACCTACGTCATCAACAAGACCAACCGTCGCTTCAAGGCGCGCCAGGGCTAACCCCCCGCGCTAAACCTGCTATCCGCCCGGTCATGAGCCGGGCCGGGGGCATTCGCGCACTTCTCGACGATTATCGCCGTTTCACCGGCGCCAGGCTGTGGCTGGCGCTCGGCCTGATGCTCCTCGGCGCGTTCGCCGAGGGCTTCGGGATCCTGATGCTCGTCCCGCTCGCGGCGATCGCGATCGGCGGGCAAGCTCCTGCGGAACTCGCCCAGCTCACCGACTGGCTGCCGGCCGACGGGCGCTTCCTCTTCGTCCTCCTGCTGTTCGTCGGCGCGATGGGGGTCCGATCGGTGCTGCTGTGGTGGCGCGAGCGCGAGCTGGCGCGGCTCCAGGCGGGCTACGAGAGCTCGCTGCGGCTCCGCGCGGCGGCGACGCTCGCCCGGCACGGCTGGGGCTTTGCGAGCAGCATCGGCCAGGCGCGGATGCAGGCGCTGCTGCTGACCGACGTGCCGCGCTCGGCGCTCGCGGTCGGCGAGGCGCAGCGGTTCGCGACCGCTCTGATCCTGCTTGGAGTCCAGCTGCTCCTCGCCCTGCTGCTCTCGCCGCCGCTGGCCGCGATCGCGCTCGCGATCCTGGTCGCGGGCTACGTATTCGCGATCCGCTTCACCCGCCGCAGCGTCGCCAGCGGGATCGCGCTGACCGAACGCTCCGAGGAAAGCACCGGAAGCGGCTTCCGGCTCCATGCCGGGCTCAAGGCCGCGCTCGCGCAGGGCACCGCCGGGCAGTTCCTCGCCGAATATCGGACGAGCCTCGCGAGCCAAAGCGCCGAAGCGGTGCGCTTCGCCGGCGATCTCGCCTCGGCTCGCCAGCTGGCGGCATTCGGAGCGGCGGCCGCCGCCGCCATGATCCTGTTCGTCGGCGTCCGCCTGCTTCACCTGCCGATCGCCATCCTCATCCCCAGCCTGGTGCTGTTCGCGCGGATGGTCGGACCGGCCCAGCTGCTCCAGCATTCGGCGCAATATGTCGCCGCCTGGTCGGCCGCGTTTGCGGCGGTGATTCGGCTGCTCGGGCCGCTGGAGGGGCCGGGCGGCGCCACGGGCGGAACGAAGCCGTTGCCGTGGCGCGAACTTCGGCTCGAGCAGGCGAGCTTCTCCCATTCGTCGGGCCTCGGTCTCTCGGAGGTGAGCCTGGTCGTCAACCGCGGCGACTGGATCGGCGTCAGCGGGGCATCGGGCGCGGGCAAGACGACCCTGGTCGACCTCGTCGCCGGGCTGCTCGCCCCGACCTCGGGCCGGGTGCTGGTCGACGGCCGCGAGCTCGATCCGGTCGCGCTCGACGGCTGGCGCGCAGGTCTCGCTTATGTCGGGCAGGAGGGGTCGGTGTTCGACGACAGCGTTCGCGGCAACCTGTTGGCGGACGGCGCCGAGGCCGGCGATGCGGCGCTGTGGCAGGCCCTGGCGGCGGTCGGGCTGGACGAGCGGGTGCGCGCCCTCGACGGCGGGCTCGACGAGCGCGTCGGCGATCGCGGCAGCCGGCTGTCGGGCGGGGAGCGGCAGCGGCTCGCGATTGCCCGCGCGCTGCTGCGCCGACCGACCCTGCTGATTCTCGATGAAGCGACCGCGGCGCTCGATCCCGCGAGTGAGGCGACGCTGCTCGAGCGGGTCCGGGTGCTTGCGCCAAGGCCGGCCGCGATCATCGTCGCACATCGCGAATCGACCCACGCTTATTGCGATTTGGTGGTCGAGATCCGACATGGGGTCGCGGAGAAGTCCGGCGATTCGAGCGATTTATCGGGTTGAATCACCGTCAGCCCCGGTTAACGTCGGGTGGCGTACATAAGACCGTGAGGAGTTTTGTGAGCATGCGAATTGGCAAGATCATGCTGGTTCTTGGCGGCGTCGCTTTGGCGGCGGCGGCCGGCGCGGCTTATGCGGCTCCAGCCGACGATCAGCCGACGCCCAAGGGCTGGAGCTACGAGATCAAGGACGGCAAGCGCGTCCCCAAGGGCAACCGCGTGACCAACCCCGACGGCAGTTGGCGCGAGGAGGTCAAGCAGGGCAATTGCGTGACGATCAAGGAGAAGTCGGCGGCCGGCGAGTATAAGGAAACTCGCCAGTGCAACGGCGGCTGAGCCCTAGAGCTGGTTGAACGTCCCTTTCGGGCGCTTCTTGATTTCGCATTTCGGCAGCTGGGTGACGTCGACGTCCTTGCAGTCGCGCACCTGAGCGCTTCCGTCCGGGCCGGCGAAGATCGCCCAGTCGACCGCCGAGCCGTTGTCGTAGACGCAATGCACCATCCACATATCGAGATTTTTATATTCGCCGACGAAGCCGCCGTCGGTGATCCGCTTGCAGGTATAGCCGGCGTCGTAGATCGCGCGCTTGAGCGCGATCGCGAGGTTGATCGCGTCGAGCTGGTGCAGCTGGTTCTGCTCTTCCGAGCGAACCTTGATCACCGGCTGATTGGTCGGCGCGCCGTCGTCACCGCAGGCGGCGAGTGCGAGCGCTCCGAGGCCGACGGTCAGCAATCGCATGGCACCCTCCTTGGTCATTCGTAGCGGATCCTAACGCACGATGCGGCGGCGACGGCCCGCTCGATCGCATCGTCGGTGGTTTCGCCGCGGGCCAGCGCAATTCCCATGCGCCGATTCTTGAGCGCATTGGGCTTGGCGAAGATCCTAAGATCGACGGGCCGGCCCGGCGCGCCGAGCGCGAGCGCGTCCGCGACTTCCTCATAAGCAATCGTCGTGCTTTCGCGGTCGGCGAGAATCACCGCCGACGCCGCCGGCCCGGCGAGCTCGATCGACGGGATCGGCAGGCCCAGGATCGCGCGCAGATGCAGCTCGAACTCGTTGGGGAATTGCGAGGCCAGAGTGACCATGCCGGTATCGTGCGGCCGGGGCGACAGCTCCGAGAAGATCGCCTGGTCGCCGCGGATGAAGAATTCGACTCCGAAGATGCCCTGCCCGCCGAGTGCGGTAACGACCTTGCGCGCCTGGTTCCGGGCCGAGAACAGCGCGCCTTCCGCGATGGCGGCCGGCTGCCAGCTTTCGCGATAGTCGCCGGCCTCCTGGCGGTGGCCGACCGGGGTGCAGAACAGGATGCCGTCCTTGGTCGAGACGGTCAGCAGCGTGATCTCGCTGTCGAAGGCGATGAACTCCTCGACGATCACGCGCGGGCGGTCGCCGCGCATCTTCGCGACGGCATGGTCCCAGGCGGCGCCGACCTCGGCTTCGCTCCGGGCGATGCTCTGGCCCTTGCCCGAGCTCGACATCACCGGCTTGATCACGCACGGCAGCCCGACTTCACGCGCCGCCGCCATGGCCTCCTCGCGGCTCTCGGCGAAGCGGTATTTGGAGGTCACCAAGGCGAGCTCGCGCGCGGCGAACTCGCGGATGCCGTCGCGGTTCATGGTCAGCTGGACTGCCTTGGCCGACGGCGCGACGCGCCAGCCCTCGCTCTCCAGCTCGACCAGGGTCGCGGTGTCGATGGCTTCGATCTCGGGGACGATCACATCGGGCCGGTGCTTCTCGACCGCCGCGCGGAGCGCCTTGCCGTCGAGCATCGGGAAGACCTCGGACTCGTCGGCGACCTGCATTGCGGGCGCATCGGCATAGCGATCGCAGGCGATCATCCGGCAGCCGAGACGTTTGGCGGCGATGGCGAACTCGCGCCCAAGCTCGCCCGACCCCAGCAGCATCAAGGTGGCAAGGTACATGGCCGGGCGATAGCCGCAGCGGTTCTGCTCGGCTAGACCGTCGCGCGAAGGGGAGGACGGGATGCGTTCATTGCTGTTGATCACCGCCGCAGCGCTGCTGGTCGGGGCGGCTCCGGCCAAGAAATTGCCGACCCCGACCGACATCGTGAACGGGGCGCCGGCGGGTGCGTGGCGGACCATTGCGGCCGACGATCTGCTGGTCATGGAGCTCAAGAGCGGCGGCCGCGTGGTGCTCCAGCTCGCCCCGCAATTCGCGCCGGTCCACGTCGCCAACATCCGCGCGCTGGCCCGCGGCAATTACTGGGACGGCGCGACCATCTACCGGGTGCAGGACGCCTATGTCGTGCAGTGGGGGCTGAACGAGAGCGACCGCGGATTCCCGGCCGGAGTCACGGCCAAGCCGCCCGCCGAATATACCCGGCCGCTCAAGGGGCTAGCGGTGAAGCCGCTCGGCTATGCCGACCCTTATGCGCCGGGCGCGGGCTTCGTGAACGGCTGGCCGGTCGCCTACAACGCCAGGGGCAATTGGGCTAACCTCGCCCATTGCTACGGCAGCGTCGGGGTCGGGCGCGACCTGTCTCCCGACACCGGCACCGGCGGCGAGCTCTATGCCGCGATCGCCCCGTTGCGCCATCTCGACCGCAACATCGCGGTGGTCGGCCGGGTGATCGACGGGATGGCCAACTTGAGCGCGCTGCCGCGCGGCACCGAGGCGCTCGGCTTCTACAAGGACAAGGCACAATATGTGCCGATCGCGAGCGTCCGCCTGGCGAGCGACATGCCGGCGGCCGAGCGGCCGGCGTTCGAATATCTCGACACGAGCAGCGCCAGCTTCGCCCGATATCTACGGATCCGCGCCAATCGCCACGACGACTTCTACATCCGCCCGGCGGGCGGGGTCGATCTGTGCAACGTCACCGTGCCGGTGCGGAAGAAAGGCTGAGCCTAGGCCGCCCAGGCGTGGGTCCCGCGGTCGCGGTTCTTGTGCTGGATTATCACCGGGCCCGGCTGCGGCTGGCTTCGGCGAGCGGCATGGCGGTGGCGCAAAAGGCGCATTCGGCCGATACCCGGCCGATGATCCAGTGGGTCCGCCCGCAGCCGGGGCAATGGTTGACTTCATGCTCGCGGTAGACGGCATGGTAGCCGCGCTCGTAGGGTTTCCAGTTCTCGCTCACAGCAGTCATCGCTGACTTCCTTTCGCGGCCCGACCAACGAGCGACGGGCCGCGCGGTTGCACGCCGCTAGCGCGGATCGGCCTGCGCGAAGGTGGACGGTGGGTTAAATCGAGACGGACGGAAGCTTAGCCGCGGTCGTTGCCGGGCTTCAGGCCTTCGATCGAGATGGGCTCGGCGAATTCGGCGCCAAGCTTGTCGCCGGCGGTCCATTTGACCACGGCGTTGGCGCGGTCGCGTCCCGGGAGGATCAGCCAGACCCGCGACCCGACCTCGAACTGGGCCTCGGCCTGGGCCATGAAGCCCTGCTCCGAAATGTTGAGGATCCGGGCCTCGATGCCCGTCGTACCCAGTTCGCGGACGGTGGCGTCGAGCTCGACCCGGACGCGCGAATGCTGGCGCCGTTCGCTATGGTCCTCGGCAATACGCGCCTTGATCATCGAGAAGCTCATCTCCCTCGACCCAGCTACTCCGCGGCAGCGGCGAACGACAGGCCGACGCGGCCGTCCCTCACCCACCGGACCTGTGCCGACACTTGCCCCCGGTCAAGCAGCTGGAGTTCAGCTTCTCGCCGATATGCGGCACATAGGGAAAGATTACCATAGCGCCGGAGCCGGAGAGGTTGATCAGGCGGACGACGTGGTTGCGGCCGCGAAATTCGAGCACCGCGGTGCCCGAAGTGGCGGCGTGGCGCTCCTCCAGCCGCTCGTCGACCGAGCGCTTGACCGCGCGCGGGATCATTCCGCCGTCGAGATTGAAACCGGACGCCACGAGCCCAACCCTCCCCACAAGGTGACCGGAAGCTTTATCCGTCCGGCCGCTTAAGGATTGGTTGTCGCGGCGGCGGATATGACTTCCCCGGCGATTGTGTCCTCGGCGTCACTGGCGAGGCGCATTGATCGCGTGTATTGATCGAATTGTTGATGGGGAATTCCTGCAAAATGAACGGCTTGATCCTTCCGATGAAGGTGCGCTTCAACTCACTCCTCCTGTTCGCAACCCTCGCCGCGCTGCCGCTCGCGGCGCACGCCCAGAGCAGGCCGGGCCCGTCCGCGCCGCCGGTCGTCGGCAAGCCCGCGGCCGCGCCGCCGGCCGCCGCCCAGAACCCCGCCGCTCCGCCCTCCGCGACCGGCCCGCAGCAGCCGGTTGAGCCGCCGCCGCCGCCCCTGCCGCCCGCGGTGTGGGACCAGCGCAACGCGGTCGACCTCCTGTCCTTCATCCAGCAGATCGGCAGCGAGGGGCTGAACCCCGCGGACTACGACCCTGACGGGCTGATGGCAGCGATGGCTTCGGGCGACCCGCTGCGGATGTCGGCGGAAGCGACCGACCGCTTCAACCGCCTGTCCTCGGATCTCGCGCTCGGCCACGTCAAGCTGTCGCAGCGGATCGACTGGCACGTCAACGATACGGACCTCGATGCCGCCGGGCAGGATGCGACGCTGCGCGCCGCGCTGGCCCAGCACAATATCGCGGGCGCGCTCGCAACCTGCTTCCGACCCACCCGCAATATGCGGCGCTCAAGGCAGCGCTGGCGACGACTCCGGCAACCGACACGGTCAAGCTCAACCGCATCCGGCTCAACATGGACCGCTGGCGCTGGCTGCCGCGCGACCTCGGTCCGAAATATATGATCGTCAATGTGCCCGGCTTCCACGCGACCCTGGTCGAGAATGGCGTCAACCGGTGGAAACAGCGGGCGATCGCGGGCAAGCTGTCGACCCCGACCCCGCAGCTCAATGCGACCGCGGTCGGGGTGATGCTGAATCCGTCGTGGGAAGTGCCGAAGAGCATCGCCCATGAAGCGCCTGGCAAGAAGGGCTTCGTCGCGGTCCTGAACAAGGACGGCAAGTTCGATGCGCTGGCGCCAGCCGCCGGGCCCGAACAACGCGCTCGGGCAGCTCAAGTTCGTGATGTACAACCAGTATAATATCTACCTGCACGACACGAATGCGCGAAGCCGCTTCAACAGCCGACGTCCGCGCGCTCAGCCACGGCTGCGTCCGCACCCAGCATATCGTCGACCTCGCCACCGAGCTGCTCGGCGACGACGGCGGCGAATGGACGCCGGACAAGATCCAGGCGACAGCTGGCGACCAAGAAGATCGAAGCAGGCGAATTTCGTGAAGCCGCTGCCGGTCTACATCGTCTACTTCAGCGCCGCGGCGCTGAATCGACGGCCGGATCGTCAACTACAACGATCTCTACGGCCGCGACGCCAAGGCGATGACCGCGCTGCGCATGAAGGACGGCGGCGCGAGCCTGGCGAAGCCCAAACCCAAGCCGGAGCCGAAGCCGGACCAGGTCGCGGCGCGGTAAGAAAAAGCCCCGGCGAACGCCGGGGCTTTGTGACGGATTGACTGGTCAAGCCTACGCCAGCTTGTCGGCGTAGATCATGCGGCCGCCGGCGAGGCGCCGCATCACCTCATACTGGTTGCGCGGCTACATCGCGAAGCAGCCCTCGGAGCGGCCGAGCTTGCCGTGCAGCGGGACCATGTCGTCCTCGGCATACCAGGCGTTGTGGATGACGATGGCGCGCGGCTCGGCATTGTAGTTCGACCAGTCGAGCCCGCGGACCTTCATCGAAAGGCCGTATTTGCCGTTGTAATAATCGTCGGTGACGTAGGTCCCGTTCGAGCTGGCGTAGGAACCGAAGTCGTTCGAGAAGCGCTCAACGAAGCCCGAATGGTCGGGGTCCGAGCCGCGGCCGTGGGCGACGCGGTAGCTGTCGACCTTGCCGCTCATCAGGTCGACGAGGTGGAAGCGCGGCTCGCTCGACGGCAACGAGAAATCGACGATGGCCATCGTGTCGCGCGCGGCGACCCGGTGCTGGTTGAGCGCCGCCTTGGCGCGAGCGAGCAATTGCGGATTGATCGCCGGTGGAGCGGCCGGAAGCACCGGCGCCTGCGGCGCGGCCGGAAGCGGCGCGAGCGGATCGAGCCGAGGTCGAGGGAAGGATCAGGCCGGGCAGCATCTGTGAGCTGGCCGACGAGGACAGGATCGCGCCCCCCGCTGCCATCGCCCCAAAACGCAATAGTTCCCGCCTGTTCAACGACACTCGTACCCTCCCGAAACGAAGGGCACGGTTTATCAGTCAATGGGTTAATGGCGTATAACCCATTCGTTCATGTTGCTCCCCCCACCGTTCCGCAGGCTCGGTTCGCCGCATGGGAGACGATTTGCTAACGGTTGAACGCCGCGGAAGACCCTGCTAGCAGGCCGCCGCCGCGGCTCCGCCGAGGTCTCGCCTCTGACGGGAGCGCTATTCCATACCTTAGAAGGGTTGTGTCGGGTTACATGCAGATCATCGTTCGCGACAATAATGTCGAGCAGGCGCTGCGCGCGCTCAAGAAGAAGCTGCAGCGCGAGGGCGTCTACCGCGAGATGAAGCTGCGCCGTCATTACGAGAAGCCGTCCGAGAAGCGCGCCCGCGAGCGCGCCGCCGCGATCCGCCGCGCCCGCAAGCTCGAGCGCAAGCGCGCCGAGCGCGAAGGCACGGCCCGCTAAGCCCTAGCGCCAGCACCGTGCCGACCGCCGAAGCCGCCCAGCGACCCGCCGGATACCGGCCGGGCGGTGAAGCTGTGGCTCGGCTTCCTGATCCTCGTTGCCGCCGCGATCGGCCTCGCCTGGCTCGGCGCCGGCTCGCTCCGTCCGGAGGTCAGCGACAGCGGGCTGGAGTTCCGCACCATCAAGGCCGGCACGGGCGAGCCGATCGGCCCAGCCGACGCCGCCGTGATGGACTATGTCGGGTCGCTCGACGACGGCACGGTGTTCGACAACAGCGAGGCCCACGGCGGGCCGCAGCCGTTCGTGATGGCCGGCGTCTTCCCGGGGTTCGCCGAAGCCATGGCCAAGATGAAGGAAGGCGGGCGCTACCGCTTTTCGATGCCCAAGAGCCTCGCCTTCGGCGCCGGCCAGGCGCCCGCGGGCTTTACCGGCGACCGGCTGACCTTCGAGGTCCAGGTACGCAAGGTCGTCCGCGGCGGAGCGGCGATGATGCAGCAAGGCGGCGCGCAGCCGCAGCAATAATCAGCCCGAGACGACCTCGGGCTCTTCCGCTTCCTTCGCCGCATGCTGGTTGCTGAGGTCGACCAGCACCACCTTCAAAGTCGCCAGGATCGGGTCGGCGAACAGCACGCCGAGGATCCCGAACAGCGCGCCCATCAGCAGCTGCATGGCGAGAACCAGCGCCGGGGCGAGGTCGACGGTGCGTCGGGCGATGTACGGCACGACCAGATAGCCGTCGATGTTCTGGACGAAGAAATAGACGAAGATCGCATAGATGCCCGGTCTGCGGACCGGCGGAAAAGCCGACCGCGACCATCAGCACGCCCGAGGTGATCGCGCCGATGTTGGGGATGAAGGCGAGCACGCCGGTGACCAGCCCGAGCAGCGCCGCCATCGGCACGCCGCCGAGCGACAGCATGAGCCAGGTGAAGACGCCCTCGAAGATCATCCCGACGAGGCGCCCGAACAGCAGGCGGCGCAGGGTGAAGCCGACATGGTCGGCGATGCGGTAGAAGCCGGCGCGGTGCCGCAGCGGCAGCATCCAGGCGATGCCGCGGTCGTAGATGCGCGGCTCGGCGGCGAGGAAGATGCCGATGACGATCATCGCAACGACGCTGGTGATCGCGCCGATCGCGCTCCCGACCGCGCTGGTCAGCCGGCCGACCGAGCCGAGCAATTGGGTGCCGAGCGGCCGCCGCCTGGCCCTCGCGGCAGCAGGCCCGAGCGAGGCGGCGAACTCCATCAGCCGGTGGAACTGCGCGGTGACGACGATGCGCAGCGTCTCGAACTGCGCGGCGATGGTCGTCCCGGCGAACCAGAAGACCCAGCCGAGGAAGCCGAAGCCGAGCAGGATGGTGAGGAGCAGCCGCCACGGCCGCGGGATCGGCAGGACGCGCCCGAGCAGCCGGGTGCCGCCGTCGAGGAAGACCGCGAAGATCGCGCCGCCGACGATCAGCAGCAGCGGCTGGGCAAGGACGATGACGCCGACGATGAGCAAGCGCCAGCCCGAGCCAGATCGCGGCCTTCTGCAGCTCGCGCCGGACGAACGGATCGCGGAACTCCGCCGGGCCCGGCCGCTCGACATGGGGCTCGGTCGTCGGCGGAGTCTGGGCCATCGGCGGCTCCCTAACTCTGCCTGTAGCGAGTTGCCCGCCCGGCCCGAGCGGAACGCCTTCAACCAGGTCAGCGGATTGTACCAGACGGTCGAACCGTCGAGCGAGAAAGTGATGAACTCGGCGCGGCCGCCGATATTCTCGAACGGCACCGGGCCGCCGAGCCCGCCCTGGAACTCGGGCACCCGGCTGTCGGCCGAATCGTCGCGATTGTCGCCCATCAGCCAGACGTGGCCGGCGGGGATGGTGGTCGGCGGGAAATCGTCCTCGCTGGTCGGGCCCAGCTCGACCGTGTCGTAGCGAGCGGCCGTTGGGCAGGGTTTCGCGGACGATCGGCACCCGGCAGATCGGTTGCCCGGTCGGGCCCTGAGCGCGGTAGCGGAGCAGCGCGGAGTCGCCGGTCGTCCCGCACGGCGAGTTGGGTCGATCGGGATGATCGCCGGCGGGCGCGGCGTCGCGCTTCACCGGCTTGCCGTTGATGATCAACGTGCCGCCGATCATCTGCGAGCGTGTCGCCGGGAAGGCCGATGACCCGCTTGATATAATCCTCGTTGCGGCCGGGCGGGGTGACGATGACGATGTCGCCGCGCTCGGGCAGCCGGCCGAGCACCCGGCCCTTCATGAACGGCAGGGTGATGCCCCACGGCTCGACCGGCCGGCAAGACCAGCGAGCGGAAGATCGCCAGCCGGATTGGGGATGGTCGGCGACACGTAGGACCAGCCGTAGGGATATTTGGTGACCACCAGCCGGTCGCCCGGTCAGCAGCCCGGCATCATCGATTCCGACGGGATGTAGAAGGGCTTGGCGATGAAGCTGTGGAAGGCGAGCACCGCGAGCAGCACCCAGAATCATGCCCTTGATCTCGCGCCACAGCGCCGAGCCCTTGTCGACCTTCTTGCCGCTGTTCGGTGACCGGACGGCGGTGCGTCCGGCGCCGGAGCCTCAGGAACGGTTTCG
Source organism: uncultured Alphaproteobacteria bacterium (assembly GCA_963765945.1). Taxonomy (GTDB): domain Bacteria; phylum Pseudomonadota; class Alphaproteobacteria; order Sphingomonadales; family Sphingomonadaceae; genus Sphingomicrobium. The sequence goes on along the minus strand of CAVXYS010000044.1, from coordinate 8,815 downwards.
GTCAACACTCATGGCTCCAGCTTGCGGGCGGTCAGGATGACGAAGGCCTGTGCCCAGGGATGATCGTCGGTCATGGTCAGATGTACGTCGATGGCGTGGCCTTCCGGCGCAAGGGCGTCAAGCCGCGCCTTCGCTCCGCCGGTCAGCTGTAGCGTCGGCTGCCCGGACGGCAGATTGACGACGCCGATGTCCTTCATGATAGACGCCGCGCTTGAAGCCGGTGCCGACCGCCTTGGAGAAGGCCTCCTTGGCGGCGAAGCGCTTGGCCAGCGTGCCGGCGGCGGTGAACGGCCGCCGCGCCGCCTTGGCCCGCTCGGTGTCGGTGAAGACGCGGTTCAGGAATCGTCGCCCCAGCGGTCGAGCGACTTCGGATCCGCTCGATGTTGCACAGGTCCGAGCCGATGCCGACGATCATAGTTCCTCCCTGCCGGCGTAGCCGGTGGGGAGGGGAACCATGCGCAGCATGGTGGAGGGGTAATGACTCGGCGCCAGTACCCGCCACCATTCCCTCTGCGGGGAATGGTCCCCTCCCCATCGCTGCGCGATTGGGAGACTCATCGCGCCTCGTCCATCAGCTCGCGCATCCGGCGGACGCTGGCCTCGAGCCCGGTGAAGATCGCCTCGCCGATCAGGAAATGGCCGATGTTGAGCTCGGCGAGCTGCGGGATGGCGGCGATCGGCACGACATTGTCGAAGGTCAGGCCGTGGCCGGCGTGCGGCTCGATGCCGTTCTTGGCCGCCAGCGCGGCGCAGTCGGCGATGCGCTTGAGCTCGGTCGCCCGCTCCTCGCCTTCGACATGGGCGTAGCGCCCGGTGTGGAATTCGACGACCGGGCGCGCCGAGGCGCAAGGCGGCCTCGACCTGCCGCTCGTTGGGCTCGATGAACAGGCTGACGCGGATGCCGGCGTCGCCGAGCTTGTCGACGAAATAGGCGCAGATGATCGTGCTGGCCGGCCGCGTCGAGCCCGCCCTCGGTCGTCCGCTCCTCGCGCTTCTCGGGGACGATGCAGGCGGCGTGCGGGCTGTGGCGCAGCGCGATGGCGAGCATCTCCTCGGTCGCCGCCATCTCGAGGTTCAGCGGCAGGTCGATCTCGGCCATCAGCCGGTCGATGTCCTCGTCGGTGATGTGGCGCCGGTCCTCGCGCAGGTGGGCGGTGATGCCGTCGGCGCCGGCCTCGGCGGCCATGATGCGCGGCGCGGACCGGGTCGGGATGCTCGCCGCCGCGCGCGTTCCGGATGGTCGCGACATGGTCGATATTGACGCCGAGGCGCAGTCTGCTGGGTCACGCGGCGGCGCGGCTTCCGGGCTTGACCGCGCGGAATCGCGGCCAGCTCGGGCGGCAGCGTCGTCGGCGTCGTAGGTCGGCACGTCGATCCGGATCAGCGGCGTGAACGGCACGCCGAGCTCGGCCTTGCCGCCCGACCGGTCGACCAGCGCGGCTTCGGCGACGACCTTGCCGCCCGCCGCCTCGATCGCCGCGATCGCCTCGCGTGACGACAGGCCGGTGGTGACCACATCCTCGACCATCAGCACCCGCTCGCCGGGCTCGAGCGCGAAGCCGCGGCGCAGCTCGAACACGCCCTCGCGGCCGCTCGACGAACATCGCCGGCTTGCCCAGCGCCCGGCCCATCTCATGGCCGATGATCACCCCGCCCATCGCCGGCGAAACGACCGCGTCGATCGCCTCGCGCACCTCGGCGGGCAGCTTGGCGGCCAGCGCCCGGGCCAGCCGTTCGGCCCGCGCCGGGTCCATCAGCACCCGCGCGCATTGCAGGTAGCGCGGGCTGCGCAGGCCCGACGAGAGGATGAAATGGCCTTCGAGCAGCGCGTCGGCGGCGCGGAATTCGGCCAGGATCTCGTCGTCGGTCATGCGTTCGGTCGCGACGGCCATTAGGCGCGCTGCGGACCGCACCTTCAACACCTGCGAGCACAGCCGCGCTTGAGGCACCGGAAGCCCGCGCCTATAAGGCCGCCAAATCAACGGGGAGCGCATGACCCGCGTTCTTCCGTTACCCAACGCAAGTCACCGGGGTGACGATGAAACTGATTGGATGGGCGATCGCCTTGGCCGCGGCCGGGCTTACACCGGCAGCCGCCCAAGCGCCTGGCGAGCACGCCCGCCGAGACTGCCGCGGCTGCCGCCCCGGCGGCGGCCCCGGCCGCGGCGCGCCGCGCCGGCGCCGATCGTTTACGGCAGCGTCGGCCACCAGATCCCCAACCCCGAGGTCGGCATGCCGCAGCCCGGCGGCAATCGGCATCCAGGAGCAGGTGACGCCGCTCGGCCAGCGGGCCGCGCACTTCCACAACTTCTGGCTGCTGTGGACCTGCACGATCATCAGCGTCTTCGTGCTCGCGCTGCTGCTCTGGACCATCTTCCGCTTCCGCCGCGGCGCCAACCCGACCCCGTCGCGCAACTCGCACAACACGCTGATCGAGGTCGTCTGGACGCTGGTCCCGGTGCTGATCCTGGTGGCGATCGCGCTGCCCTCGATCCGGCTGCTGCGCGACCAGTACACCCCGCCGCCGGCCGACCTCACGGTCAAGGTCATCGGCAACCAATGGTACTGGAGCTACCAATATCCCGACAATGGCGGGTCCGAATCGTCTGCAACATGCTCAAGGAGAAGGACGACCCGGCTGAAGCCCGGCGACCGCTTCGCACCGACGCCGACGGGCCGCCGCTGCTCGCCGCCGACGAGCGGCATGGTCATCCCGGCCGGCAAGGTGGTGAAGTTCATCATCACCGCCGACGACGTGATCCACAGCTTCGCCGTCCCGGCCTTCTGGACCAAGCTCGACGCCAACCCGGGCCGGCTCAACGAGACCTGGGTCAAGGTCGACCGGCCGGGCGTCTATTTCGGCCAGTGCTCCGAGCTGTGCGGCGCGCGCCACGGCTATATGCCGATCGCCGTCGAGGTCGTGCGCCGGCCCAGTTCGACGCATGGGTCGCGTCGAAGGGCGGCACCATGCCCGGCGCCAAGCCAGCCGCGGCCGACAGGCACCGCGACCGCGGCCGCCGCCGCAGCCGCAACCGGCGGCGACCGGCGCCGCCGCCAGCCCAACCGCCCGCGACCAACCAGGCCGCGACCGCGCAGAATTAGAAGCGAAGACGAGTTCAGTAGATGAGCACCATTCCCGCCGACGCCCTCAAGCTCAAGGCCGCATGACGGCGCACGACGCGCATCACGACGCCGACCACAAGCCGGGCTTCTTCGCCCGCTGGTTCATGTCGACCAACCACAAGGACATCGGCACGCTCTACCTGATCTTCGCGATCGTCGCGGGCATCATCGGCGGCGCGCATCTCCGGCATCATGCGCTGGGAGCTGACGGAGCCCGGCATCCAGTTTCTGACCAGGCCTGGCCGCTCGGCGCCGGCAGCGGCGCGAGCTTCGACGAGGCGCTGCACCACTGGAACGTGCTGATCACCGCGCACGGCCTGATCATGGTGTTCTTCATGGTCATGCCGGCGATGATCGGCGGCTTCGGCAACTGGTTCGTGCCGCTGATGATCGGCGCGCCGGACATGGCGTTCCCGCGGATGAACAACATCAGCTTCTGGCTGCTGGTCCCGGCCTTCATCCTGCTGCTGGGCTCGTCGTTCGTCTCCGGCGGCACCGGCCTCGGCGCGGGCACCGGCTGGACGCTCTATGCGCCGCTCTCGACATCGGGCTCGACCGGGCCCGCGGTCGACATGGCGATCTTCTCGCTCCACCTCGCCGGCGCGCAGCTCGATCCTCGGCGCGATCAACTTCATCACCACCATCTTCAACATGCGCGCGCCGGGCATGACGCTGCACAAGATGCCGCTGTTCGTCTGGTCGGTGCTGGTCACCGCCTTCCTGCTGCTGCTGGCGCTGCCGGTGCTGGCCGGCGCGATCACCATGCTGCTGACCGACCGCAATTTCGGCACGACCTTCTTCGACGCGTCGGGCGGCGGCGACCTCGGTGCTCTACCAGCACCTGTTCTGGTTCTTCGGCCACCCCGAAGTCTACATCATGATCCTGCCGGGCTTCGGCATGGTCAGCCAGATCATCGCGACCTTCAGCCGCAAGCCGGTGTTCGGCTATCTCGGCATGGCCTATGCGATGGTCGCGATCGGCGTGGTCGGCTTCGTCGTCTGGGCGCACCACATGTTCACCATCGGCATGGACGTGAACACCAAGATGTACTTCACCGCCGCGACGATGATCATCGCGGTCCCGACCGGCGTGAAGATCTTCAGCTGGATCGCGACCATGTGGGGCGGCTCGATCAGCTTCGAGACGCCGATGCTGTGGGCGATCGGCTTCATCTTCCTGTTCACCGTCGGCGGCGTGACCGGCGTCGTGCTCGCCAACGGCGGCGTCGATAATTACATGCACGACACCTATTACGTGGTCGCGCACTTCCACTACGTGCTGAGCCTCGGCGCGGTGTTCGCGATCTTCGCCGGCTTCTACTACTGGTTCGCCGAAGATGAGCGGGAAGATGTACAACGAGGTGCTCGGCAAGCTGCACTTCTTCGTGATGTTCGTCGGCGTGAACCTGATGTTCTTCCCGATGCACTTCCTCGGCCTGCAGAAGGCATGCCGCGGCGCATCCCGGACTACACGCCGGCGCTTCGCGAACTGGAACAAGGTCGCGACCGTCGGCTACATGATCATGGCCGCCGGCATGGCGGTCTTCTTCATCAACCTGATCTGGTCGCTTCGCGGCCGGCAAGAAGGCGCCGGACAACCCGTGGGGCGAGGGCGCGACGACGCTCGAATGGACGCTGTCCAGCCCGCCGCCGTTCCACCAGTTTCGACCCTGCCGAAGATCGACTAGGGCGCGGGCGTCAGCGGTTCAAAGGGGAGCGCCCCGGCTGTTGTAGCCGGGGCGTTTTTCTTGCCGCTTGCGGCAAAGTCGAGGACTTGGCGGCACCATGACCCGACCGATCACCTGGACCCCCGCGTGGACGATGCTCGCCGTGACAACTCCGGCGCTGGCCTGCGCGCCGCAAGACCGGCTCGCCGGCCCGTAACCGGCGGTTGGCACACCAGCGCGGTGAACCGCCGAACCACGTTGCCGTGACGTGGATGTGCGCGCGGCGGGCCGGCGGCGGTAGGCCGTCAAACCGAAAGGCTGGCTCCCATTCTCAACAACCGTGGGGCGACGCCCGGGCCCCGCGGGCCGCTCGTCAACCGGGATGGCCGACCACGTCGTCGCAACTGCGCCACCAGCGCTCGCCGCCGAACCCGCTTCCGGTGTTGGCGACGCGCCTCATATGCATGATGTCGCGCACCCGCACGGTCAGCGTGCCGCGGCCCATCGGCCCGTGGAAATCGGCCCAGCGCCCGGTGACGATGTCGCCGCTCCGGGTTCCCTGGAAGCGGTGCTGCCACGACCGGCCGCCATCGCCGCTCATCGCCGTCCACCAGACCCGGCTGCCGCTTTCGTGAACGCTGTAGATCCCCCCGTCATTGCCGCGCCAGTGGCCGTTCAGCCCGTTGAACGAGCACATCGCCCCGGCCCGATCGGCCGCCGGCCCGAGGCCCGCGCCGACCGCCAGCGCCGCCGCGCCCGCCATGATGGTTGAAATCGTCCGCATTGCTCTCGCCCCCTGTCCGTCAGTTGCAGCGCTTGACCCACCGCGTGCCGCCGAAGCCGCTGCCGGTCGCGTTGGTGCGGACAATGGTCATGCCCATGACCGCCAGGCTCATTGTGCCCATGCCGGTGTTGCCGCGCACGTCACGCCAAGCGCCGTTGATGACGTTGCCGTTGCGGTAGCCGCGGAACATGTGGGTCCAGCCAGCGCCGTCAGTGGTCGAGTTCGAGGCCGACCCACACCACCTCGTTGCCGATCTGGCGGATGTAATAATCGCCCTGGTCGTTGCCGCGCCAATAGCCGGTCAGACCGGGCGCCGGCGGGCATGCCGCCGCGGCGGGCGCCGTCGGAATCAGCGCTGCGCCCGACAGAGCGGTGAACGCCGCCAGCGCCAGGATGGTGGGAATGCGGTTCGCCATCGCCTTTACCCTCCCGTGTGAGGCGGCCGCGGCTGAACAGGAGCCGCGGCCGAAAGCGATCCGGCACGGGCGCGGCTATTACGCTTGTTTATTGATCAGGGCGAATCCGATTCGAGCGCTGCAACCGACCTCCCCGCCAGCCGTTCCTGCCGAGCCGGCGCTCCGACCCCGGTGAGTCGACTCTTTCCTTTTTCGCGGAATCATGGGCTTATGGCGGACGGCAATCGGACGCGGGGACGGAAGGCGACGGCGGCGCAGCTGCTGACCCGACCGCGCACGCCCGAGGGCTATGCGCCGCTGGTCACCGCGGTCGGCGGCGAGATGGATTTCGCCAATATGCTGGCGATCGCCGACATCTTGCCGGTGATGGTCTGCTACGTCGATTCCGACCTCAAATACCGGTTCATCAACAAACCGCTCGCCGACTGGCTCGGCTGGGCGCGCAAGGACGTGCTCGGCAAGCATTTGAAGGCGGTGCTCGGCGCGACGGCGTTCGAGCAGCGGCAGCCGATGTACGAGAAGGCGCTGGCGGGCGAGCGCGTGTTCTTCGCCTCCGAATTCGATCACAAGGATCGCGGCCGGGTCGCGGTGCAGACCGATTACGTGCCCTGGGCCGACACGTCGGGGACCGTGCGCGGGATCATCATCGTCGTCCAGGACGTGACCGAGCAGCGCGACGCCGAGCGGGCGCTGCGCGAGAGTGAAGCGCGGTTCCGGCGGATCGCCGATTCCGCGCCAGTCATGATATGGGTTACCCGGCTCGACCGGGTCCGCGACTTCGTCAACGACGCCTATGCCGAATTCGCGTGCGGGCCGGGCTGCGACCGCGAGGAGGCGCGGACGCTCGACTGGCATGTGCGGATCCATCCCGACGATGTCGAGCAGATCGTCGCCGAAAGCATTGCCGGCGAGGCGTCGCTGCGGCCGTTCACGCTCGAGGGGCGCTATCAGCGGCACGATGGCGAATATCGCTGGCTGCAGAAGCGTGTCGCAGCCGCGGATCGGACCTGACGGCGCGCTCGCCGGCTTCATCGGGGTCGCCACCGACATCACGCTCGCCAAGGAGGCCGAGCTCGAGCTCCGCCGCCAGGTCGAGGAACAGACCCATGCCCTGGCCGAGCGCGAAGCGCAGTTCCGGGCGGTGTTCGAAGCGGCGCTCGAGGTCATGGTTCTGCTCGAGCCGGACGGGACCGTGCTCGCGGTCAACAACCGGCGCGAGATGTGGCGCCATCCGGAGCCCAAGGACGCGATCGGCAAAAAATTGTGGGATGCGCCGACCATGACGGCCTACCCGCAGCACCGGGCGACCATGAAGAAGGGCATTGCCGCGGCCGCCTCGGGCAAGGTGTTCACCACCGAGGTGAAGATGGAGCGCGACGGGGTGCCGACGGCCTATCTCGACGTTTCGGTGCAGCCGGTGCGCGGGCCCGACGGGGCGATCGTCTATCTGCTGTTCGAAGCGCGCGACATCACCGAGCTCAAGGCCGCCCAAGAGCAGCTTCGCCAGAGCCAGAAGATGGAGGCGCTGGGCCAGCTCACCGGCGGCATCGCGCACGACTTCAACAACCTGCTGACCGTCGTTGTCGGCGGGCTCGACATCATCGCCAAACGCGCCGACGACGCCAAGCTCAAGCGCTATGCCGACAACGCGCTGGCGGCCGCCGAGCGCGGCGCCCGCCTCACCGGGCAATTGCTCGCCTTCAGCCGGGTCCAGCGGCTCGAGGTGCGGCCGACCGATGTCGCGCCGCTGATCGAGAACATGCGGCCGCTGCTGCGCAACGTGCTCGGCCCCGGGATCACCAAGGAGTTCGACCTCGACGAGGAGATGCTGCCGGTGATGGCCGACCCGACCCAGCTCGAGGTCGCCGTGCTCAACCTCGCGATCAACGCCCGCGACGCGATGCCCGACGGCGGCGTCCTGCACTTTCCAGCCGCAAGCTCGGTCGCCGACGACCCGGAGATCGAGGACGGCGACTTCATCGAGCTGACCATCAGCGACACCGGCATCGGCATGACCGCCCGAGGTCGCCGAGCGCGCCTTCGAGCCCTTCTTCACCACCAAGGAGGTGGGCAAGGGCACCGGCCTCGGCCTGTGATGGTCTATGGCATGGCCCGCCAGTCGGGCGGCGACGGCGCGGCTCGAAAGCACGCCGGGCAAGGGCACGGCGGTCAAGCTCCTGTTCCGCGGCGGCCGAGGGCGCCGCGGCCGCCGAAGTCGCCGGGCCGAGAGGCGGAGGCCGCGCCGAGCGCAGCTGGCGCGTCATCCTGGTGATCGACGACGACCCCGACGTCCGCGGTTCATCGTCGCCACGCTCGAGGACCAGGGCTATCGCGTTCGCGAGGCGGCGACGGCCGCAGGGCCTCGCGGAGCTCGCGCGCGAGACGCCCGACCTCGTGATCCTCGACTTCATCATGCCCGGCCTTTCGGGCGCCGAGGTCGCCAGCCGCATGCTCGCGAAGCGCCCGACCAGCCGATCCTGTTCGTCTCCGGCTACAGCGAGACCGAGGCGGTAAGCGCGTCGCGCCCGACGCCCCGTTGCTCGCCAAGCCCTTCCGGGCCGAGGCGCTGGACAAAGCGGTGCGCGGGCCCTGGCGCGAAGGTTTGACACGGGAGGGCGCCCTCGAGCGTTATCCCGGCGATGTTGCGTCGCAGTTGCCTGTTTGCTGGGCCGGCGCTTCCTCGGCGGTAGCGCAGCCGGAGCCCGCGGCGGCCAGCGCAGCCTTCAGGCCCGCCGCCCGGTGCTGTTCGAGAAGTGATTGGGTGCTGATGAACTGGGCGCTCAAATTCTACGACCGCGACCGCGACATATTGCTCGAGCCGGGCG
>CAVXYS010000043.1:0-32705 GCA_963765945.1 uncultured Alphaproteobacteria bacterium | reverse complement strand
CCTGGCCGTTGTCCTGCCTGCCAGGGCGCCGGTTGGTCTTGCTCCCCGGCGGCAGCCCGACCGACCGCACGAGGAAGTCCTCGCGCAGGTCACCAGCATCTGTTCGCCGAGCGTCGCGCCGCGCAGCCGCATCAGCCGTACGAACACGGTCTGGACGACCAGCGCGAGCGCGAACAGCGCGGCGGTGCGCTCCCGATGGAGATCCCGCGCCCCGTCGGCAGGTCCTGAACAGCCCGCCCAGCAGATAAGGACGACCATCGAGGCGATCACCGCGACGGCGTTGACCGAGACCAGCAGCACAAAGGCTCTGCGGTGCCGCCGCAGCAGTTCGCGGACGTACGCCCGCACGGTCGCCGGTGTGCCGACGGGCAGGGTCGCCGCCGTGGGAGCGATTACCGGACTGGTCGGGGGGATTCTGAACGATATGGCGATTTCCATGTGTGGGCGATCACCAGCTGGTCGCGGGTGGCGGTGGCGTTCGTCGGCAAGGGGATGGCGGCCGTGCTGACCTTTGCGGCACTGTTATGGTACGAGCAGCCTTATGTGTTCTGCACATTTCTCTTCTTCGTGAAGCTGTTCGGCGACTGGAGCCTGGCGACGGCATGGGGTGTCGTGACGGACATCGGAGGACGCGCGACGGCTTGCCGTGTCGCATTCCAGAATTCCGTCGCCGGGGTGGGCTTCATCGCCGCACCGCTGGTGTACGGCTACATCGCCGACCATTTCGGCTGGCGAATGGTATTCGCGGCCGTTGGCGTCACCTACACTTGTGCCGCCTGTCGTGGCTGACCATCGACTGCACCATTCCTGTGCTCGACGAGTCAACGGCGGCTGAGGCGAACGGCCGAGACATTCAAAACTGAAACATTTTTCGGTAATGCTGGCCCGCGCGAATCATTAGCCACGGTCTCCCAACAGCCGCCGGTCCGGGCCTGATCGTGGACATCGACGAGAGCAATATGCTGCCTCGAGTACGTATTGCTCCCTGCCGCAGCCGGCGACCGGCTGGCCCACCTTCCTCGCCCTGACCGCTATCTATTTCGCGATGAACTATCTGCTGTTCGGGGCGGTGTTCCTGACCATCGGTGCCCAGGCTTCGACCGTGCGCGAGGTCCAGACGCTGTCGATGCCGGTCACCTTCGGCCAGATCCTGATCTTCGCCTTCGCGGCGACGGCGGTCGGATCGCCGAATTCAGGCACGGCCTTGGCGGCCGAAGCCTTTCCCTTGTCATCGCCGCTGGCGATGGTCGCCCGGGCAGCGCAGCAGCCGGAGATCCTGCCGCACCTGGCCGCGATCGTCTGGCAGATCCTGTGGATCGCGGTGATCCTGCGCCTCGGCGCGGCCTTGTTCCGCAAGACCGTGCTGAAATCGGGCCCGCGCCTAAAATGGTGGCGCCGGGCCGGCAAGGCGCTGCGTTACCGGGATGCGCTAGGCCAGAGCCGCTCGCGCCGCGCCGGTCAGCCAGTCCTGCATCGCCATGTAAGGGAAGGGTCCGTGGCTGACCCGGGCGATTCCCGCCCGCGCCCAATCCGCACGGCTCGGGCCGCCCGGCAAGTGCATGGCGTTCACCGGGACCCGAACGGCCGCGCAGATCCGAGCGACCAGCTCAAGGTTCGCGAGGCCCGGGATGAAATCCCCGTTTACGCCAGCCGCGGCATAAGCCTGCCCGCGCGCGATCGCCTGGTCGGCGAGCGCGGCGTCGTGCGCCTCGGGCTTGGCCTTGAGGAACAGGTCGGTCCGCGCGTTGATGAAGAAGTCCTCGCCGACGCCCTCGCGCAGGGCCCGATCCGCTCGGCCTGGTCGGCTATTTCGTAGAGGCGGTCCGTGCCGACCACCTGGTCTTCGAAATTGCAGCCGATCGCCCCGGTCTCGGCCAGGCTTCGCCCGTTCGCAGTCAGCCCGGCTGAATCGGTCGCATAGCCGCCCTCGAAATCGATCGTCACCGGCAGCTCGACCGCCGCCACGATCCGCGCCGCGTTGGCCAGCGCGAGGTCGAGCGGCACCTCCTGGCCGTCGCCGAAGCCGTTGGCCATCGACACCGACGCGCTGCCCGACGCGATCGCCTTCGCGCCGGACCTGGCAACCGCTTCGGCGCTGCCCGCGTCCCACGCGTTGAACAGCACCAGCGGATCGCCGGCGACGTGGAGCTTCGCGAAATCGTCGAACTTGCTCATGGCTGAATCGGCCTCCTTGGGATCACGATCCTGTGGAGCAGCGGCGCGATCCCGGCTTCTCGAAATCTTGCGCCCAACACCCAAGCTCAACTTATCGCCGCGCGCGCCATTTCCTCGAGCCTGGCCATCAGCGCGCGATGCGGGAACGGGCCGTGGCTGATGCGCGCGACTCCGGCGCTCGCCCACACCCCCTTGTCCGGCGCGCCGGGGAAGGCGATCACGTTCAACGGCAGCGGGACCTCGCGGACCACGCGTTCGATGTGCGCCGGGTCGGCCAGGCGCGGCACGAAGAAGCCGCTCGCGCCGGCGTCGGCAAACGCCTTCCCGCGCTCGATCACCTGATCGATGGTCGAGTCGCCGTGGTCCTGCGTCTTGAGCAAGGTGTCGGTGCGGGCGTTGATGAAGAATTGATCGCCGACCGCGCTGCGGACCGCGGTGATTCGGCGGGCCTGAAGGTCGAGCGGGTGGAGGCCCTCGCCGCCGATTACCTGGTCCTCGAAGTTGCAGCCGACCGCGCCGGTCGCGGCGAGCCTGACGACGTTGGCTGCGCCCTCACCGGGGTCGGCCGAATAAGCACCTTCGAAATCGACCGTGAGCGGCAATTCGACCGCGTTGACGATCCGCGCCGCGTTGGCCAGCGCGAAGTCGAGCGGCACCTGCTGCCCATCGGGCCAGCCGTGAGCGTCGGCCACCGGGTGGCTCCCCGTGGCGAGCGCCTTGGCCCCGGCTGCAACGACCGCGAGCGCGCTTCCGACGTCCCAGATATTGTACAGCACGACGGGATCGCCCGGGACGTGCAGGGCGGCGAAGGTTTCATATTTGCTGGCCATGGCGCCGCGCCTAGGCCGCGCCGCGTCAGCGCGCAATCCGCCGACCCTTGTCACAGAACTGCAACATAAGCGTCACACAGCGGACCCCGAACCAAAGCTACGGCGGCCTCGGGGACAGTACCGTAAAATTTGGAGGCGAAGCTGTGAAGAAGACGCTGATCGCGCTGCCGCTCGCGGCGCTGCTCGTGGCATGCGGATCGAACACCGGTGGCGGCAGGCGGCGGCTCGTCCAGCGGCATCCGAATCGTCGGCTCCTCGACCGTCTATCCCTTCACCAAGGCCGTCGCCGAAGACTTCATGCGCGCCAACGCCGGGACCAACGTGACCGTCGAATCGACCGGCACGGGCGCGGGCATGAAATTGTTCTGCGCCGGAGTCGGCAGCCAGCATCCCGACATCGAGGACGCGTCGCGCGCGATCAAGAAGAGCGAGTATGACGACTGCGTCAAGAACGGCGTCAAGACGATCATCGAGGTGCCGGTCGGGATCGACGGCCTGACGGTCATCGAATCGACCAGCGGCCCGGCGATGAACCTGACCCAGGCCGACATCTACAAGGCGCTCGCCGCCAATCCGTTCGGCAAGGGGCCGAACACGGCCCAGACCTGGAAGGACGTCAACCCGTCGCTGCCGGCGATCAAGATCCGCGTCCTCGGACCGCCGCCGACCTCGGGCACGCGCGACAGCCTCGCCGACCTCTATCTCGAAAAGGGCTGCGACACCGACCCGGCGATGAAGGCGCTCAAGAAGAGCAACGAGGACGAGCACAAGCAGGTCTGCACCAAGATCCGCGAGGACGGCGCCTATGTCGAAGCCGGCGAGAACGACAACCTCATGGTCCAGAAGGTGGCAGCCGACCCGGGCACGCTCGGCATCCTCGGCTTCTCCTATCTCGACGAAAATGCCGACAAGGTCCGCGCCGGTGCAGATCGCCGGCGTCACGCCGAGCGAGGAGACGATCGCCAACCTGTCCTATCCCGGCGCGCGCAGGCTCTTCGTCTACATCAAGGGCGAGCATTTGCAGGCCAAGCCGAAGCTCAAGGACTTCGTCGCCCAATATGCCAAGATGTGGGGCACGGGCGGCAAGCTCGAACGGATCGGCCTGGTGCCGTTCGGCGGCGCCGACGCCGACGCCGCGGCGAAGCAGGCGGGCGAGCTCAAGCCGCTCGACCCGAGCACGCTAAAGTAATTCGGGGGCGGCGGGCGACATGAGCCTTGGCCTCGCCTTGCTCGCGATCCTGGTCGTCGCCCTGGCGGCTGGCTGGCTGGCCTATTCCCGCGCCAGCCGGCTGCGCCCGGCCAACAAGCTCCATTCGCTGCCGGTCTACCACGGCGCCTATACGGCGCTGTGGGCGGCGATCCCGGCGCTGCTGCTGCTTGCCGCCTGGGCGCCGCTGCAGTCGGGGATGGTTGACAAGGCGGTCCTGGCCAGTCCCGAGGGCCGGGCGCTCCCGGCCTTCGAGATGCAGCGCGAATCGATCCTGTCGGAGGCGCGCGAGATTGCCAGCGGCGAGCGCGCCCAGGGCTTCAACCCCCAATCCTCGACCCTCGCCCCGCGCGTCCGGGAAGCGCAGTCGCGCTACGCCATGATCGGCGGCTCGGTCGCGCTGCTCGTCGCGCTCGCCGCCGCGGTGCTCGCCGCCCGCCGCAGCTCGCCGACCTTCCGGGCGCGCACGGGGGTCGAGCGATGGGTCATGGTCGTGCTGTTCGCGGCATCGCTGATCGCGATCCTGACCACGCTCGGAATCCTGCTCTCGCTGATGTTCGAGAGCCTGCGGTTCTTCAAGCTCTACCCGCTCCATTCCTTCGTGTTCGGGCTCGAATGGAGCCCGCAGACCGCGATTCGTGCCGACCAGGCCGGCTCGTCGGGGGCGTTCGGGTCGATTCCCCTGCTGTGGGGAACCTTCTTCATCGGCGCGATCATCGCGATGATCGTCGCCGTCCCGCTCGGGCTGATGAGTGCGATCTATTTGACCCAATATGCCCACGTCCGCGGTGCGCGCCTGGCTCAAGCCGATCCTCGAGATCCTCGCCGGCGTCCCGACCGTGGTCTACGGCTATTTCGCCGCGCTGACCGTGGCTCCGGTCGTGCGCGACTTCGGCATTTCGATCGGCGTCACTTCGGCCAGCAGCGAGAGCGCGCTCGCCGCGGGCTCGGTCATGGGCGTCATGATCATCCCGTTCGTCAGCTCGATGGCCGACGATTCGATCGCCGCGGTGCCGCAGGCGATGCGCGACGGCAGCCTCGCCATGGGCGCGACCAAATCGGAAACGATCCGCAAGGTCCTCATTCCGGCCGCGCTTCCCGGGGTCATGGGCGGGATTCTCCTGGCCGTCAGCCGCGCGATCGGCGAAACGATGATCGTGGTCATGGCCGCGGGCCTGGCCGCGAACCTGACCGCCAATCCGTTCCAGAGTGTGACCACGGTCACCACCCAGATCGTCGGCCTGCTGACCGGTGAGCAGGAGTTCAACAGCCCGAAGACCCTCGCCGCGTTCGCGCTCGGGCTGGCGCTGTTCCTGATCACCCTCCTCCTCAACCTCATCGCGCTGCACATCGTGCGCCGCTATCGGGAGCAGTACGAGTGACCGACGTCCGCGCCGACGCCGTGCCCGGCACGGGCTCGACCGCTGCCAGCCGCTGGACCGCCGACGCCATGCAGCGTCGGCTCCGCCGGCGCTACGCCTTCGAGCGCGGGTTCAAGCTGACCGGCCTCGCCGCGATCTGCCTCTCGATCCTGTTCCTCGCCTTCCTGCTGTGGAACATGGGTTCGCAGGGGATCGGCGGCTTCACCCAATATCAGGCGGCACTGCCGATCGACTTCGCCAAGAGCGACCTGTTCCTCGACCCGGCGGCACTGCGCGGCCCCGATGCCGAGCAGACCGTCGCCAACGCCGATCTTTCGGGCGCCATCTCCAAGGCCGCGACGACCGCCTATGGCCCGGAGGCGGCCGAGATGTTCAGCGACGGGGCGACGACCCTGCTGACCAAGGAGATCGTCCGCAATCCGAGCATCCTCAACGGCCAGGCGACCCTGTGGCTGCCGGTCGGCGGCAAGATCGACACGGCCGCCAAGCACCAGGGCGATGCGGCCAGCGAGCGGATCGTCAGGGAGCTCGAACAGAAGCATGCGCTGCGCCGGGCGTTCAACGCCCAGTTCCTCAAGGGCTCCGACGCGACCGACCCGTCGGCGGTCGGGGTGTGGGGCGCGCTCAAGGGGACCTTCTACACCATCCTCGTCACGATCCTGCTCGCCTTCCCGATCGGCGTCCTCGCTTCGGTCTATCTCGAGGAGTTCGCGCCGAAGAACCGCTGGCGGACGCGATCGAAGTGTCGATCAACAATCTCGCAGCGGTCCCTTCGATCATCTTCGGCCTGCTCGGCCTCGCCGTGTTCCTCGACGTCATGAACCTGCCGCGCTCGGCCCCGCTGGTCGGCGGCATGACGCTGGCGCTGATGACTTTCCCGGTCATCGTCATCGCCGGCCGCAACGCGATCAAATCGGTGCCGCCGTCGATCCGCGACGCCGCGCTCGGGGTCGGCGCCTCGAAGATGCAGGTGACGTTCCACCACGTCCTGCCGCTGGCACTCCCGGGAATCCTCACCGGCACGATCATCGGCGTGGCGCGGGCGCTCGGCGAGACCGCGCCGCTGCTGATGATCGGCATGCGCGCGTTCGTCGCGGCGCCGCCCAGCGGGATCAGCGAGCCCGCGACCGTGCTGCCGGTCCAGATCTTCCTCTGGTCCGACGAGGTCGATCGCAGCTTTGTCGAGAAGACCAGCGCGGCGATCATCGTCCTGCTGCTGTTCATGCTGCTCATGAACGGCCTCGCAATCTACCTTCGCAACCGCTTCGAGCGCCGCTGGTGATGGATATGAAAGAAAAAATGCCGCTCACGCCCACGACGCCGGTCCCGACGACTTCGGCGGCGATCGAGGCGGACGCCAATCGCAAAGGACCTGCGACCGTGAAGGATGAGACAACCGGCGAGGCGGAAGCCGCCGCGCCGACGATCGACGTGTCGCAACTCGACAACCTCAACGATTCGTCGGACGCGGCGATCGACACCGGCCGCGAGCCCAAGATGTGCGCCGACAAGGTCGGCGTGTTCTACGGCGACAAGCAGGCGCTGAAGGACGTCTCGATCAAGATCTACGACGATCTGGTCACCGCGTTCATCGGCCCGTCGGGGTGCGGCAAGTCGACCTTCCTGCGCTGCCTCAACCGGATGAACGACACGATCCCGTCGGCGCGGGTCGTCGGCACGATCGACCTCGACGGCGAGGACATCACCTCGTCGGCGATGGACGTGGTCCAGCTCCGCGCCCGCGTCGGGATGGTGTTCCAGAAGCCCAACCCGTTCCCCAAGTCGATCTTCGACAACGTCGCTTACGGGCCGAGAATCCACGGCATCGCCGCACTCGCAAGGCCGAGCTCGAGCAGATCGTCGAGAAGTCGCTGAAGCGCGCCGGCCTGTGGGACGAGGTCAAGGACCGGCTGCAGGAGAGCGGCACCGCCTTGTCCGGCGGCCAGCAGCAGCGGCTGTGCATCGCGCGCGCGATCGCGGTCGACCCGGAAGTGATCCTGATGGACGAGCCCTGCTCGGCGCTCGACCCGATCGCGACCGCCAAGATCGAGGAGCTGATCCATGAGCTTCGCGGCCGTTACGCGATCGCCATCGTCACCCACAACATGCAGCAGGCCGCGCGCGTGTCGCAGCGCACTGCGTTCTTCCACCTCGGCGAGCTGGTCGAGTACGGCAAGACCAGCGAGATTTTCACCAACCCGCACCAGCAGCGGACCCAGGACTATATCACCGGCCGCTACGGCTGATCGGAGCAGGACCAATGCAGCAGCAAACCAGCGGGCACACGCTCAAGGCCTTCGATGAAGACATCGATCGCCTGCGCGCGCCTCATCAGCCAGATGGGCGGCCTTGCCGAACATGCGATCGAGGAAGCGATGCGCTGCCTCGTGCAGCGCGACCTTGAGGGCGCCACCAAGGTCGTCGAGGACGACAAGAAGCTCGACGGGCTCGAGGTCGAGGCCGAGCGCCGCGCGGTCCAGCTGATCGCGTTGCGCGCGCCGATGGCCGGCGACCTTCGCGACGTCGTCGCCGCGCTCAAGATCTCGGGCGTGGTCGAGCGCATCGGCGACTATGCCAAGAATATCGCCAAGCGCGTCCCGCTGCTCGAGACGCGCCGGCAAGATCGAGCCCTTGTCGCTGCTTCCGGAAATGGCGCGGATCGCGACCGGCATGGTCCACGACGTGCTCGATGCGTTCGTCGAGCGCGACGCCGAAGCGGCGATCCGGGTGTGCGAGCGCGACGACGCGGTCGACGATTTCTACAATTCGATCTTCCGCGCGCTGCTCACCCACATGATGGAGAAT
Source organism: uncultured Alphaproteobacteria bacterium (assembly GCA_963765945.1). Classification (GTDB taxonomy): domain Bacteria; phylum Pseudomonadota; class Alphaproteobacteria; order Sphingomonadales; family Sphingomonadaceae; genus Sphingomicrobium. The sequence continues at coordinate 24,306 of CAVXYS010000043.1, read as the reverse complement.
CCGCACAACATCGGCCAGGCGGCGCACCTGCTGTTCGTCGCCAAGAACCTCGAGCGGGTCGGCGACCATGCGACCAACATCGCCGAAATGGTCTATTATGCGGCGACCGGCGACCACATGGTCGACCGGCCGGGGAAATCGGTGAAGTAAGCCATGGCTACCAAGCGCCTGCTCCTGGTCGAGGACGACCGCGCACTCGCCGACCTGGTCACCTTCCATTTCGAGCGCGCCGGCTATGCGGTGACCCGCACCGGCGACGGCGAGGAAGCCCTGATCCTGGTCGACGAGGTGAAGCCCGACATCATCCTGCTCGACTGGATGATCGAGGGGATCAGCGGGATCGAGGTCTGCCGGCGGCTGCGCCGGCGCGCGACCAGCGCCAACACGCCGATCATCATCCTCACCGCGCGCGGCGAGGAGAGCGACCGGATCCGCGGCTTCGAGACCGGCGCCGACGATTATGTGACCAAGCCGTTCAGCCCGCGCGAGCTGGTCGCCCGGGTCGGCGCGGTGCTTCGGCGGGTTCGGCCGGCGCTCGCCGGCGAGCAGCTCGCCTACGCCGACCTCGAAATGGACGTCGCCGGCCACCGCGTCCGGCGCAGCGGGGAACAGGTCGCGCTCGGGCCGACCGAGTTCCGGCTGCTGCGGCATTTCCTTGAGCATCCCGGCCGGGTGTTCTCGCGCGAGCGGCTGCTCGATGCCGTCTGGTCGCATGATCCGGACATCGACACCCGGACGGTCGACGTGCACGTCCGGCGGCTGCGCCAGGCGCTCAACGACGGCGGCCGCGCCGACCTCATCCGAACCGTCCGTTCGGCCGGCTATTCGCTCGACGCCGAAGCGTGAAATCGCGGCTTTGTCATCAAACTGAAACAACAGCGTCAACTCGCTGTCGCCGGCCGCTTCTAGCTACCGGATTCAGCGGCCGCACTGTTCCGGTCCGCAGATCGGGGTACGCGAAAATGACCTTCAAATCTCTCGGCCTCGCCGCAACCGCGGTGATGGCGCTCAGCATTTCCGCACAAGCCGATGCCCGCACCCAGATGCGCGCGGTCGGCTCGTCCACCGTCTATCCGTTCGCGAAGATCGTCGCCGAGCGCATTGCCCGCGCTAATCCGCGGCTCGGCACGCCGATCATTGAATCCACCGGCACCGGCGCCGGGATGAAGCTGTTCTGCGCCGGCGTCGGCGAGCGCTTCCCGGACGTTGAGAACGCCTCGCGCCGGATGAAGGCGTCGGAAGCCAAGCTGTGCGCCTCCAACGGCGTCACCCAGGTCACCGAGATCCAGGTCGGCCTCGACGGCGTCACCCTTGCCACCGCCAAGGGCAGCCCGCTCAGCAACATCAGCCAGCGCGACATCTACCTGGCGATCGCCAAGACCCCCTACGGCAAGCCCAACCGCGCGAAGACCTGGAAGGACGTCAACGGCAGCCTGCCGGCGATCCCGATCCGCGTCTACGGCCCGCCGCCGACGTCGGGCACGCGCGACGCGCTCGGCGAGCTGCTGATGACTCCGCCGTGCGAGGCCAATGCCTCGATGGCCGCCCTCAAGAAGAGCGACGAGGCCAAGTTCAAGGCGATCTGCACCGGCGTCCGCGAGGACGGCGGCTACATCCAGGCCGGCGAGAACGACAACCTCATCGTCCAGAAGATCGAGGCCAATCCAGGCACGATCGGGATCTTCGGTTTCTCCTATCTCGAAGAGAATGGCGACAAGCTGAAGGGCCTCTCGGTCAACGGCGTGACCCCGACCTATGAGTCGATCAGCGCCTTCAAATATCCGGGCGCCCGACCGCTCTACATCTACATCAAGAACGCCCACGCCAATGCCATTCCGGCGGTCCGCGCGTTCGCGGCCGAGTTCACCAAGGAAAGCACGTTCGGGCCCAACGGCTATCTGCGCCGCCAGGGCGGGATGATCGCCGCGCCCAACAATATTCGCGCGCGCAGTCAGCAGGCCGCTCGCGGGCTGTCACCGCTCAATCTCGCCAGCCTCAAATAGCGTCACACAAACAGTCGAAAGTGCTGCGCCCGCCCCGCTCAGGGGTGGGCGCTCGAGGCCTCCAGGAACACAATATGGAGGCGGGGGAAAAGGGATCGGATTATGAAGTTGAAGCTTGTCGCCGCGCTGCTCGCTGGTAGCGCCCTCACGGTTTCCGCGCCGGCCTTTGCCGCGCAGCCCGCGCCGGCCGATCAGCCCGCGCCCGAGCAGACCGAGCCCGATCCGTCGGACGCCGCGGCCGACGCGGTCATCGCCAACGCCCAGCCGGTCGACGACGCGGCGGCGAAGATCGAGTTGATGCAGCAGCAGATCGAGGCGCTGCAGACGTCGATCGAGGCGATGAAGGCGCAGCTGACCAAGGTCACGCCGACGTGGAAGGGCGGCCCGCAATTTGACGACAAGGACGCGGGCTTCAGCTTCAAACCCAAGGGACTGCTCCAGTATGACGCCGGTTACGTCGGCTTCCCCGACGGCCACCAGCGCCGTGGGACGATCCTCGGCGGTCTCAACTACGGCAACCTTGGCTGGAACACCCGGGCCCGCCGCCTGACCTTCGGCGCCGACGGCTCGCTCCCGGGCGGCTTCCGCTACAGCGCGGAGTTCAACTTCGCGCAGGCCGGGGTCGACTTCGAGGACGTGCTGCTCGCTTACGATATCAAGAAATCGCCGGTCACGTTGCAGATCGGTTATTTCTATCCGTTCTCGAGCCTCGAGACGATGACCAGCTCCAAATACACTTCGTTCATGGAGCGGGCGGGCATCACCGACGCGTTCAGCCATAACCGGCGGATCGGCGCCGCCCTCGTCGCCAACGACAAGGTCGGCGACAAATGGGTCGCCCAGGCCGGCATCTTCAGCGAGGAGATGAACAATGCCGACCTGAACCGGAGCGGCTGGATGTTCGCGGCGCGCGCTGCCTACGCGCCCACCCTCGGCAACATCCGGCTGCATCTCGGCGCGAACTTCGCGTACCGCGTCAACAAGAAGGAAGCGCAGTCCCGGAACTACCAGCTTCGGCCGATGACGCAGCTCACCGACCAGCGCTTCATCAGCACCGGCAACATCTCGTCGACCGGCGATACCATCGCCGGCCTCGAGTTTGCGGCCATCATGAAGAGCTTCCATCTCGCCGCCGAAGCGCAGAAGGTGTGGGTGCGCGGCACCTACACGCCGGCCGAGCAAGCCGCGCTGCTCGCCGACCTCGGCACGAACACCACGCCTAACGGGACCGCGCTCAACGGCAATCCCAGCTTCTGGGGCGGATACGGCGAGGTCGGTTTCTACCTGACTGGCGAGACCCGCGCCTACAAGGGCGGCAGCTTCGGCCGGGTGAAGGTGCTGCATCCGTTCAACGAGGGCGGCCTCGGCGCCTTCCAGATCAACGCGCGGGTCGATTATGTGAAGCTCACCGACGACGTCGACGGCAGCTCGACCTCGATCGCCGCCCCCTTCTACGTCAACGGCGGCAAGCAGATCGCGTATCAGGCGAGCCTCATCTGGAACCCGACGGACTATGTCCGCTTCATGACCCAATATTCGCGCATCCACGTCACCGGCGGGCCGCGTCCGACGCTCTCGACGGCGCTCAACCCGACGCAGGCGCAGCTCGGCATGTTCCCGTTCGGGTCGACCACCGAGCCGCTCAACGAGCGGGAATTCGACAGCGACGTCATCACCATGCGCGCCCAGATCGATTTCTAAGGTGTGAAGCGTAGTTCGGCCTTTCGGTCATTCTCTCCCCTCCGGCTTGAAAGGCTGCGGCCCCCTCGTCCAGTGGACGAGGGGGCTTCTTTTGGAGCGGATGTGCCGCAGCCGGATCAATCCGCTACACGGGGGCCGATGGCCCAGTTCGCGCCGAGCGTTCGAGCGATGATCGATGCCCTCGACGATCCGACGCTGATCGTCGAAGGCAGCATCGTGCGCCTCGCCAACCCGCCGGCGATCCGCCTGCTCGGTAGCGGCATCGAAGGCCGCGACATCCGGCTGGCGATTCGCCACCCGCAGGCGCTCGAGCGAATCCTCGCCCATAGTTCGGGCGAAATCGACGTCACCGGCATCGCCGAGCTCGGCCGATCGTGGCGGCTGATCATCCGCCAACTGTCGCGCGGTTCCGCCCTGATCCGAATGATCGACCGCTCGGACGCCGTGTCGGCCGAGAAGATGCGCGTCGATTTCGTCGCCAACGCCAGCCATGAGCTGCGGACTCCGTTGTCGACCATCCTCGGCTATTCCGAGACCCTTGCCGAGGAGGGCGACCTTCCGCCCGAGCTTCGCGCGAAATTCGGCTCGACCATCCGCGACGAAGCGCGCCGCATGCTGCGCATCATCGAGGATTTGATGAGCCTGTCGCGGATCGAGGCCGACCGCTATCTCGCGCCGGGTGACAGCGTGTCGATCGCCGACATCGCCGAGACCGCGCTGGCCAATGTCGCCAACGGTCGCCGCGGCCAGTGCGAGTTCGTCGTTCGCGTGCCGGCAGACCTGCCGCCCGTCCGCGGCGACCGGGCCCAGCTCGTCCAGGTGCTCGACAATCTGATCAGCAATGCCGTGCGCTACGGCTGCGACCGGCCCGACTGCAGGGTCGAGCTCACAGCGAGCCGCAGCGGCCGGTGGATTGCCGTCAGCATCGCCGACCACGGCCCCGGCATTCCACGCGAGCATCTGCCGCGAGTGACCGAGCGCTTCTACCGGGTCGACGCCGCGCGCAGTCGCGAATCCGGCGGGACCGGGCTCGGGCTCGCGATCGTCAAGCATATCGTCGAGCGCCACCGCGGAACGCTCGAGATCAAGAGCACGGTCGGTGAGGGGACCAGCGTTACCGTGAGGCTTCCGGTCGCACCCTAGATGGCCCTAGTGGACGAACCGCGCGACGACGTCGCGGTAGCTTCGCGAGACCTTCACCTGCGCGCCCGAATCGAGCACTAGGAAGCACTCGCCGTTGGTGTGCGGCTTCACCTGGCGCACGAGGTCGAGGTTGACGATGGTCGAACGGTGGACGCGCTGGAAGCGGCGCGGGTCGAGCCGCTTTTCGAGATCCTTCATGGTTTCGCGCAGGATCAGCGTATTGTCGCCGGTCTGGATGCACATATAATCGCCGGCCGCGTCGATCCGCTCGATCGTGTCGACATCGACGCGGAAGATCTGCCCCTGGTCCTTGATGTTGATCATCTTCTCGAAGCGGCTTGCGGCATGGCCCTCGGGCGCCGCGTCGGCGAGTTCCTCGGCTGCTTCCGGCGCATGCTCGGCCAGCGCTTCCTTGAGCCGTTCCGCCTCCTCGGCGCTGCGCTTCTCGGCAAGCCGCTGGCGAACCCGCTCCATGGTCGCTGCGAGCCGGTCCTCGTCGACCGGCTTCATCAGATAATCGACCGCCTGGGCATCGAACGCGCGGAGCGCATGGTCGCCGAAGGCGGTGACGAACACGAACAACGGCGGCTCGACGTCCATCAGCCCCTGGATCACCGAAAAGCCGTCGAACCCCGGCATCTGGATGTCGAGGAAGACGAGGTCGGGCTTGTGGGTCTTGATCTGGCGGATCGCTTCGCGCCCGTTGGCCGCCGTCCCCACCACTTCAATGTCTTCGTGCGCCTGGAGCCGCAGCTGCAGGCCCTGGGTGGCGAGCGGTTCGTCATCGACCAAAATGGTCCGGATGGTCATCAGGACTTGTCTCCGGTTTCGTAGGGAATTTCCAGGATAACGCTAAACCCCCCTCGTTCGTTCGTCTTCGTCTCGAAACGATGCGATGCGCTATAGGCTTGCGTCAGACGGTCGCGAATGTTCGCCAGTCCGACGCCGGTCGAGGGGCTGGCGACCAGTTCGCCCCCGGTACCATCGCCATTGTCGGCGACCTCGAGCCGCACCGCCTGGCCTTCGCGCGCCGCGGTGATCCAGATGTCGGCGCCGCTTTCGCTCGGCGTCACCGCATATTTGATCGCATTTTCGATCAGCGGCTGGAGCAGCAGCGAGGGCAGCCGCGCCCCGATCGTGTCCGGGTCGACCCGGAAATGCGGCCGAAGCCGGTCCTCGAACCGCATCTTCTCGATCTCGAGGTAGAGTTTCAGCGTCTCGACTTCCTGCGCCAGCGTGACCTTGGCGGTCGGCTCGTTGGCGAGCGTGTAGCGAAGGAAGGATGAGAGCCGGGCGAGCATGGCGTTGGCTCGCTCGGTCTGCTTCAGCAGCACCAGGGTCGAGATCGAGTTCAAGGTGTTGAACAGGAAATGCGGGTTGAGCTGGTAGCGCAGCATCGCCAGCTGGGCGCTCGACGCCTGGCTCTCGAGCCGCTCGCGCTGGCCGGATCTGCTCCTCGAGCAGGAGGAAATAATTGATCCCGTAATAGAGTGCGGTCCACGCCGCGAGCAGCGAGAAATCGAGCAGGATCGCGCCGAGATATTCGACCCCGACCGGCTTTGCGTCGGGGTTGAGGAAGGTCGCGTAGCTCCATGTCTCGATCACCGAAAAAGCGGCCGAGGCGAGGACGACGGCGGCGAACGACAGGATCAGGGTGAGCAGCGGGCGAAGTGTGATCAGGCGCCGGAACAGCGACGCCATCAATAGCGTCAGCGAATAGCCGGTCGCGGTCAGCAGCAAGCGTGTGGACGAGGAACATCCACCCCTTGCTGTTGGCGAAGCCCGAGATCGTCCGCAGGAAGAAATAGCCGCTCCACCCGATCGACTGGAGTATCCAGAAGGCGCGATTCTTGTCGTCGAAGAACGGCTGGTCGAGCCCCGTCACGCGCGCGATCGGCTCGGCCGGCGACTGGATCTTGGGCGTTTCGGACGCACGCTGGGGCGTGGCCACTCGCGGTTCGAGGGTCGCGCTGTCGGTCGCCATCCATGCCGATATAGGCCAGCGTTTCGGCCAGCCCAAGGGCGCTCTGGTCACGAAGTCATTACGGCTGCACGCTTGATCGCGGCACCGGAGCCGTCAAAAGGCGTTCCCCTTACCCGAATCGCGTTCTCCAAAGGATCCCGATGAAGCTGATTTCGATCGCTGCGCCGCTGTTCGGCGCGCTTGTGCTGCTTTCCGGCTGCAAGGCCGGCGACAGGCAGTCGGCACCCGACGGCAATGCGGCCGAAGCTGCGATCGCTCCAATCCTGACGACCCCCGACGCGGTCGACGTCCACAGCTTCGCCAAGCCGCTGGAAGCGCGCGTGACCCACGTCGCCCTCGACCTAAACGTGGACTTCGACAGCAAGCGCATCGCCGGAATCGCGATGCTGGACATCGAGCGCACGCCGGACGCGAAGCAGATCGTCCTCGACGACAACGGCCTCGAGATCGAGAGCGTCACCGACGCCGCCAAGGATCCGCTGCAATGGCGGGTCGGCGCGAAGGACGCGAACCTCGGCGCTCCGCTGGCGATTGCGCTGAAGCCCGACACCAGGCGCGTCGTCGTCCGCTACAAGAGCGCGCCCGAGGCCGGGGCCCTGCTGTGGCTGGCGCCCCAGCAGACCGCGGGCAAGACAGGGCCGTTCCTGTTCAGCCAGGGCGAATCGATCGAGAACCGGAGCTGGATCCCGACCCAGGATTCGCCCGGAATCCGCCAAAGCTGGGAAGCGACGATCCACGTTCCCGCCGGGATGACCGCGGTGATGAGCGCGCCGCGCTCGGCCGAGCCGATCACCCAGGGCGGCGAGAGCGTGTTCAGCTTCAAGATGCCGCACAGCGTCGCGCCCTACATGATCGCGATTTCGGTCGGCGACCTGGCGTTCAAGTCGCTCGGCCCGCGGACCGGCGTGTGGGCCGAGCCGGCGACCATCGACGCCGCCGCGCGCGAGCTGTCGGACACCGAGAAAATGGTCGCCGCGGCCGAGAAGCTCTACGGTCCCTATCGCTGGGGCCGCTACGACGTGCTCGTGCTGCCGCCGTCCTTCCCCTTCGGCGGCATGGAAAACCCGACCATGACCTTCCTGACGCCGACCTTCATCGCCGGCGACAAGAGCCTCGTCAGCCTGGTTGCGCATGAGCTGGCCCACAGCTGGTCGGGCAACCTCGCGACCAATGCGACGTGGAACGACTTCTGGCTCAACGAAGGCATGACCACCTATGCCGAGCGGCGGATCGTCGAGGAGCTGTACGGCAAGAAGGCCGCCGACGAGCAGGTCGCGCTCGGCATCGACGCGATGAACAAGGCGATCGCGGAGAACGGCGGTCCGACGGGCCCCGATACGCGGCTTCACCTCGACCTCAAGGGGCGCCATCCCGACGACGGCCTCAGCGACATCGCCTATGAGAAAGGCGCGGCTTTCCTGCGGACGATCGAGGCCAATGTCGGCCGCGAGCGCTTCGACGCCTGGCTCAAGGGCTGGTTCGACCGTCACACCTTCCAGCCGGTCACCTCGGCAATGTTCCTCGCCGACCTTCGCCAGAATCTGATCAAGGGCGACAAGTCCCTGGAAAACAAGCTGATGTTGGACCGCTGGGTCTATCAGCCGGGTGTTCCGCCGAACATGGTGCGGCCGCCGGCCGGCACGTTCGCGGAAGTCGATGCTGCCGCGCGGGATTCGGGTGAGGGGCCTCTTCGATCCCGACCTTTGGAAGCGGTGGACAACCGACGAGCGCCTCCGGCTGCTGTCCAGGCTGCCCAAGCAGCTCAATGAGAGAGCCCTTGATCAACTCGATGGGAACTTGGAGTTATCGACGTCCAGAAACAGCGAAATCCGCTTTGCGTGGCTGCAACTGGCAGTCGCCAACCGCTACGACCCGGCTGTTCCCTCGCTCCAGCAGTTCCTCACCAGCCAAGGCCGCGGAAGGTTCGTCCGGCCCTTGATCAGGCCCTCGCCAAGGACGGCAAATGGGGGCGGCCGATCGCGGCTAGAATTTATGCCCGGGCCCGGCCGTTCTATCACCCGCTGGTGACCCGCGACCTCGACAAATTGGGCCTTTTGGAGGGAGCTTCCGCAGCCAGCGGAAAAGAACGGCCTTAACCGGCCTTAAACGCTCTTTGTCTACTGCGTCCCGCAGACGTGGAATGGCGGGTGGATGTACGAGGCACCAGATCGTTATAAGCGCTTGATTTCGGCCCGGCTTCCGGGCGGTGAATTGGCGGGTCTCACGAGCCGGGAGGCCGAAGCTGAAAGCTCGCCGCTGCGCGACGTTCAGCTGATTTCGCGCGCCCAGCTCGCGCCCTTCTTCGCCGCCGCCAACATCGTCGCCGCCATGATGATGGCCGCCAGCCTGTGGGGCGCAGTCGGCCGCTGCTGATTCCGTGGGTCGCCGGCGTCGGCGCGATCAATCTCGGGGCAATGCAACTCGCCCGCCATCAGTCGATCACCTGCGTCGGGCGCTCGGGCCGCCGAGTGCCGCTCTGGCTGCTCGTCGGTGAAGTCGCGATCCGGGCCGCAGCCTGGCTCAGCTTGCCGCTCTATTCCTTCCCGTCGCTTGATCCGGGCTCGCAGGTGATTTGCGCTTCGATCATGGCCGGCCTTGGGGTCGGCGCGCTCGGCCTGGTCGTCGTCCCGCCTGCGCCACCGCCTGGATGATCGCTTTCACCGCCGGTGTCGGCGGCTCGCTGCTGATCGGTCGACACTCCGTTCCGTTCCAACATCAGCTGTCGATCATCTTCACGCTCGGGGTTGCGATCTTCGGCGTGCTGACCGTCGCGCGGTGGGCGTTCCACCAGCTCAAGACCAATGCCGACGTCGGCAGCGCCAGCGAGAGCGCCAGCCTGTTGCTTCAGGAATATGAGCAGCGCGGCGTCGGCTGGCTGTGGGCGGTCGACGGCGAAAACCGCGTGACCTACATCAGCTCGCGGATGAGCGCCCTGCTCGGCAAGCCGGCCGGCCAGCTGCTCGGCCATTCCCTTCCGGCGCTGCTCGGCGGCCATGCCGAGCTTGGCAAGGTTCTGCTCGAAAAGCAGTCGTTCAACTCGCTCGAGATGGAACTGAAGACCGCCCGCGGCCCGCGCTGGATCTCGATCGCCGGCGATCCGATCGTCGACACCGCCGGCCGCTTCGAAGGCTTCCGCGGAGTCGGCTCCGACATCACCGAAATCCGCCAGACCCAGGAGCGCCTGACCCACCTCGCCAATGTCGATGTCCTGTCGGGCCTGCCCAACCGCGGCCGGGTCCGCCAGCTGCTCGGCGAGGCGCTGCGCTCGGCGACCAGCGGCAATGTGCCGTGCGCGATCATGTTCCTCGACCTCGACGGCTTCAAGCCGGTCAACGACACCTTCGGCCACCCGAAGGGCGACGCCGTGTTGCGCGCGGTGGCCAAGCGGCTGGTCGACGAGGTCGGCGACGTTGGCCACGTCGGCCGCATGGGCGGCGACGAGTTCGCCATCGTCGTCACCGACGCGCAGAGCCGCAAGAAGGTCGAGCAGCTGGCCGACCGGATCATCGTCGCGATCAAAGAGCCGTACATGATCGACCAGACCGAGATCCGCATCGGCGTCTCGATCGGCTGCGCCTTCGGCCCGATCGACGGCGCGACGGTCGACGACCTCATCCTCAAGGCCGACCTCGCGCTTTACCAGGCGAAGGATGCGGGCCGCGGCGTCGCCCGCTATTTCTCGTCCGAGCTCCAGTCGGAGCAGGAGGACCGGGTCCGCCTCGAAAGCGACCTTCGCGCGGCGATCGCCGCGAAGCAATTCCACCTCGCCTTCCAGCCGCTGGTCAACGCCAAGACCCAAAAGCTGGTCGGGTTCGAGGCGCTGATCCGCTGGAACCACGCGCAGCGCGGCTTCGTCCCGCCGAACGTCTTCATCCCGGTCGCGGAAGAGGCGGGGCTGATGGCCGCGATCGGCGAATGGGTCATCGATGAGGCGTGCCGCGCCGCCGCGTCCTGGCCCGAGCCGATCACCGTCGCGCTCAACATCAGCCCCAAGCAGATCGTCCTGCCCAACCTGCCCAACGTCGTCAGCGAGGCGCTCGCCCGCCACAAGCTGCCGGGCAACCGGCTCGAGCTCGAGGTGACCGAGGGCGTGTTCCTCGGCGACAACGGCTCGACGCTCGACGTGCTGAAGCGCCTGCGCGCGCTCGGCGTCGGCATCGCGCTCGACGATTTCGGCACCGGCTATTCGTCGATCGGCTATTTGAACAAGGCCGTGTTCCACAAGCTCAAGATCGACGGCAGCTTCGTCCGCGAGGCGGGCTCGCGGCCCGAGAATGTCGCGATCATCCAGTCGATCGTGCAGCTCGCCAAGAGCTTCCGCATGTCGATCACCGCCGAAGGGGTCGAGACCGCCGAGGATTTCGAGCGCATGCGCGACCTCGGCTGCGACACCATCCAGGGCTATCTGTTCGGCAAGCCGCTGTCCTACGAGCGCGCCAACCAGATGGTGGTCGGCCTCGGCGCCAAGCGGATGGCCGGCTAAGCGGCCAGTTCCCCGGGCTGGGTCAGCAGCCGCCAGTTCATCCGCGGATAGGAATTCAGCTGGCGGCCGAGGCTGCTGGTGATGAAGGTCAGCCGCTCGACGGTGCGGCTGTGGATCAGGGGACCGGCGTCGAGGTAGCGGAACGGCGTCCCCTGGGCGAGCTCGAGGAACCGCGCCTTGGCTTGCGCATCGTCGCCGGTGATCAGCACGTCGCTCAAACTCTCGCCGAACTGCGGGTGGTCGAACACCTCCCAGAAGACGTTCTTGAACGCGCCGACCACCCGGGCTTGCGGGAATTGCCGTTGCAGTTCCTCGGCGCCGCTCGTGTCCCACGGCGTCAGGAAGTCGCTGTAATCCTCGTTGAACGGGTTGCTGATGTCGATCAGCAGCTTGCCGGCAAGTCGGCGGCAATGGCGGTCGAGCAGGTCGAACAGCCCGTCGCGGATGAACACTGCGGGCAGGACCGCCGGCGCATCCAGCGCCTCGCCGTTGCACCCGGCGCGCAGGGTCGGGATGCCGAGCTCCTCGACGATCGCCGCGGCGCGGCTCGAAATCGCGCGAGCCGAGCACCACCTTGCGGCCCGCCCGAGCGAACATCGCCGCCAGCCGCGAGCCCATTTGCCCGGTGCCGATCACGCCCAGCTCGGGCGTCCAGTCACTGGCTTTGGTCATCAATTGCAATCCTTCGTTGCCTATCCGGCTTGGCGCGGCGCCCTACGCCGCCGCCGGCCGGACGAACAACGAAAGGTTGGGACGGGTTGATAAGCTCGGCTTATGAAGGCCTTGGCTTCAGCGGGCGCTTGGGCGTCTCTCGCTTACCGTCCCTTGCGGCCGTGGGTGCCTTACAGTTGGAGAAAGCATCGGCGGCGAGGGTCGAATTCGCTCGACGCGCCGTGAGCCCGCGGTCAGTTGCGCAAATAGCTTTCGGTGAGGAACTCGTCGGCGCGGATCGCGAGCTCGGTGCGGTTCTTGACGCCGAGCTTTTCGAAGATGGCGTGAAGGTAGACTTTGACCGTGCCTTCGGTGACCCCGAGCTCTTTCGCGATTTCGCGGTTGCGCAGGCCCTGCCGAACGTAGCGGATCAGCTCGCGTTCGCGGGGAGCCAGCGCCGGCCGCGCGGTCCCGCCGAAGGCCTCCTCAAGCTCACGGGCCCGGGTCTCGAGCTCGGGATCGACCCAGCTCCCGCCCGACCGGACCCGGTCGAGGCATTCCAGTAGGTAGGCCGGGTCGGAATTCTTGAGCACCATGCCCCTGCACGCGCAGGGTCCGCGCCTCCATCAGCGAAGAATCGTCGATCGCGGCGGTGAGGATGATGATGCGCAGCGGCGAGTTCCCGGCGCGCAGCCGGCGGATGACGTCCATCCCGCCGGTCCGCGGCATTTCCAGGTCGAGCAGCAGGATGTCCGGCTCGAGCCGGCTCGACTTCGGCGAGCGCTTCCTGACCGTTGGCGGCGGTTCCGGCGAGCTCGTAGCGGGTGTCGCGCAGCAGCACGTCGATCGCCGTGCGGATCATCGGATGGTCGTCGGCGAGCAGGATCCGGGTCATGCCGCCCGTCCCGCGATCGGCAGCGAAATCGACACCTTGGTCACGTCCATGCCGCGCGACACCTCGATCGCGCCATCGGCTCGCTCGACCCGTTCCTTGAGCGACTGCGGCGGATGGAGCCCCTCGCCGGCTTGCGGGAATGCCTTGCCGTCATTGACGAGGTCGAGCCGGACCTCGCGGCGCGAGGAAGCGACGCCGATCCGCATCGACTTGGCCCCGGCGTGGCGAACGGCGTTGGCCACCGCTTCGCGCACCAGCTGATGCGCGTCGAGGTGGAGATCGGTCGGGACCATCAGGTCGCGCCGGCGCGGCCAGCACCTCGCATTCGATGTCCCATTGCCGCGCCAGCCGCCCGGCCAGCGCCTGCAGGTCGCGGACGACATCGGCGAACGGCACCTCGAGTGCCGCTGCGGAGCGCGGTGATGAATGCCCGCAGCTCGCCTTGCTCCTGCATCATCAGCTGCTTCAGCTCGTTGAGCTCCGGCTCGAGCTTCCGCCCCGACGCCTCGGACCGCTTCATCGCCTCGAGGCGGAAGGCGGCGCCGGCCAGGAACTGCACGACGCTGTCGTGAAGGTCGCGCGCCAGGACGATGCGCGAGCGCGCCTCGGCGCTGTCCGCCGCCGCCATCGATCAATGCGTGGCGCTGGATGTGCGCGGCAAGATCGGCCGCGAGCTGCGCGCCGATGTCGAGATGATCGATCGACAGGCTCGGCATGCCTTCCAGGAAGACTTGCCCCTCCCCGGCCCCGGTCCGCACCGGCACCGCCAGGCCTTTGCCCAGATCGAGCGCCGTGCGCAGGCCGCGTATCGATTTCATCCCTCGGCGTGCCGCCGATGAGGTTGCGTTCGGCATCCCTGCGTCAAGCTTCGGTCCTTGGGAAAATCGTAAATGAACGGCGCCGGGGCCACCAGGAGCTGCGAGCAGACGTCGCAACTGGTGGTCACTCCGTCCTTCCGGGCGAAGCATTTCGCCGCTCCCCCGTCCTCGAGCCAGATGAATGCCCCGTGCCGTGCGCCCAACGCGTCCATCGCCGCCGACAGGCCGGTTTCGATCGGCGAGCGGTCGGGCAGGGGCTCTGCGAGCAATTCCTCCGCCGCGGACGGGCCGCGCGCGCGCCACTGATGAATTCCGAACCAGATCAGGATCAGCGACAGGATTACCAAATGCCCGGCGCGGACGATGAACCGATAAAGCTGGAAGCGGGTGTCGGACGAGGCCGCGAGATTGCCGGCGACGAGATAGAGGATCGCGACCAGGATCGCGGTCAGGCCGTCTCCTTCCAGCCCCAGCGGATCGCGGCGGACAGCAGGAGGAAGACGAAGAAGACGAAGAACGGGCTGGTATAGCCCTCGGTGACGAACACCAGCACCGTGAACAGGGCGATGTCGACCGCGTGCGCCGGGCCGGCGAGCTTGGCGTCGAGCCACCAGTTGTTCCACGTCGCGAGCGCGATGACCGCGGCGAACAATTGATAGAGGAGGAGCAGCTCGTAGGTCTCGGTGGGGGCCTGGACCGGCTGGCTGACGTCGATCATCAGAGCGACCATGAACAGCGTCGCGAGCATCAGCCGCCCGAGCGCGATCACCCGCCCCGAATAAAGTTGAAGCCCTCCACCCACGCGCCCTGAATAACCGATGCACGGCCGTAACACTAACTTTCGATATCTTCGCGCCGGGCCCAGTCTTTGCTAGGCCGACCTCACTACCATTACCTTCCCGGAGGAGTGCAGGTCCGTCCCCGCACTCCTCTTTCTTTTGGGGGCCGTCAGAACAGCCTGGATACGCCGAGATAGAGGTCGGCGTCGGGCGTTGCCCGGTTCAGGCCGAAGTTCGCGCCGATATCGAGCTGCACCCGGCTGGTCGCGAGCCAGGACGCGGCGATGTCGGCCGAAAGCTGGCGCTCGGTGCCGGCCGGGTCGAGATTCCACTGCCCCCACAGCTCGGCCGACAGGTTCAGGTGGGGAGTCGCTTGCCAGCCGAGATTGACGACGCTCGCCGCGAGCGCGTGATGACCGCGCCCGTCGCCGTCGGCCGCCCAATCGACCTCCGGGGTCAGCGACAGGGTCAGCGCCGATTTCGGGAGCGCATATTGGATCGGAACGACGAGCCCGCCTTCCCATTTCCGGTTGCCGATCGGGCGCCGTGCGGTCGGCGCCTTGACGAACGGCGAGACGGCGACCTGCACCCTTGCGCCGGACGGGGTCAGCAACTGCTTGTAGACCAGCTGGACGTCGCCGAAGCCCGATTTGCGATCGTGCACCGAGCCCGAGCGGCTCGTCACCCGCACCCACGGCGTGACGTCGAGTTCGACATGGGATCGGTCGGTCAATCCGTATTTGAGTGCGAACTGGCCGAGGGTGAGGGTGGTATCGCGCTCGCCGCCGCCGTCCGCCACGGTCCAGTCGGCGAGGCCGACCTCGGCCTGCACATGGCCGGCCGGGACGATGCACGTCTGGCTCGCCTTGCCGGGTCGGTCGGCGCAGACCGTCAGGCTCTGTGCGGCCGTGGCGGCGATCAACGAGACAGCGATCATATCTGCAGCTGGCTGCCGAGTTCGACCACGCGGTTGGTCGGCAGTTTGAAGAATTCCATCGCGCTTTCACTGCTCTTCATCATCCAGGCGAAGAGCCGCTCGCGCCACAGCGCCATGCCCTTCACCTTCTTCGCCGCGATCAGCTTCTGGCGGCCAAGGAAGAAGCTCGTGCTCATCATGTTGAACGGCTCCCCGCAGGTCTTGAGTCCGGCAAGATCGCGCGGGATGTCGGCCTCTTCCATGAAGCCATAGTGCAGGATGACCCGGTAGAATCCGTGGCCGGCACCATCGACCTCCACGCGCTTCTCGGCGGGCACGTGCGGGACTTCTTCGACCTTCACATTGAGGATGATCACCCGCTCGTGGAGAACCTGGTTGTGCTTGAGGTTGTGGAGCAGCGCCGCGGGCACGCTGTCCGGCGATGCCGACAAGAATACCGCGGTGCCCTTCACCCGGTGGACGGAGCCGGTCGTCGACTTGATGAACACCGGGAGCGGCAGCACGGATTCCTCCAGCCGCCGCCGCATCAGCTGGCGGCCCTTGGACCAGGTCGTGAGGACGGTGAAGCTGGCCGCGGCGACCAGCAGCGGGAACCAGCCGCCGTCGGGGATCTTGGTGATGTTCGATGCGAAGAATGTCCCGTCGACGATCAGGAACAGTCCGATCGTCACGGTCGCGAGAATTCGGTTCCAGCGCCACACCTGGAAGACGAGAACGCCGAGCATCAGGGTCGTGATCAGCATCGTGCCGGTCACCGCAATTCCGTAGGCCGAAGCCAGTCGGCCGAACTCGCGGAATCCCAGGACCAGCAGGATGACCATCGCCAACAGGCCCCAATTGACCGCCGGGATGTAGATCTGGCCGGCAGCCTTTTCGCTGGTGTGCTGGGTCTTCAGGCGCGGAAGGAAGCCGAGCTGAACCGCCTGGTGGGTGACGGAGAAGGCGCCGGAGATCACCGCCTGGCTGGCGATGATCGTCGCCGCCGTGGCAATCGCGACGAGCGGGAGCCGGGCCCAATCGGGAGCCATCAGGTAGAAGGGATTCACGGCGGTCTTCGGGTCCCCCAGCATGAGCGAGCCCTGGCCGATGTAATTGAGCATCAGGCACGGATAGACGAGGCCAAGCCAGGAATATCCGATCGCCCTGCGGCCGAAATGGCCCATGTCGGCGTAGAGCGTCTCCGCGCCCGTCACGGCCAGGAACACCGATCCCAGCGCGAGAAAGGCGAGCTTGGGGTTGATCAGGAAGAATTGCGCCGCCCAGGTCGGGCTGAGCGCGGCCAGGATTTCCGGGTGCTTGAGGATATTGGACACGCCGAGCGTGGCAAGCACGGCCATGTAGACCAGGATGACTGGCCCGAAGAGCGTGCCGACCTTGGCCGTGCCGCGCGTCTGCATCAGGAACAGGCCGACGAGGATGCCGATCGAGATCGGAATCACGAGCGGCTGCAAGCTCGCCTCAACGACCGTCAGGCCTTCGACCGCGGACAGGACCGAGATCGCCGGTGTGATCATCGCGTCGCCGTAAAACAGGCAGGTCGCGAGCACGCCCAGCATCACCAGCGCCGGCGCCCATTTCCTTTGGCCGATGTTGCGCGCGATCAGCGAGAGCAGCGCGAACGAGCCGCCTTCGCCCTTGTTGTCGGCGCGCATGGCGACGAAGACATATTTCACCGTCACGACCAGCATTAGCGACCAGAAGATTAGGCTGATCACGCCGAAGATGTGCAGCTTGTCGACCGCCAGCGGATGCGGGCCGAGGAAGCTTTCCTTCATCGTATAGAGGGGCGAGGTGCCGATATCGCCATAGACGACGCCGATCGCGCCGAGCATCAGCTTGGGCAGCGCTTCTTTAGGGCCGTGATGGATCGGCGTATTGTCGGCATGAAATGCGGTTTGGGCGGTAGCCATGGGGCTTCCATGTGGGCCGCGGGCCCATAAAAATTCCATGTGGATTTCTTAGGCCCGTTAAGGGCGCTGCGTTAAATCAAGCCTTTTGCCCCTCGACGCGACGCGTGGGCCGGCGCACGTAACCGGCATGGCCGACCCGTCCTTCCGCCATGGTTCCGTCGCGACCGCCGTCGAAAGTTACGCCGGCGCTCTGGCGATGGTCGCAGCCTGTACGCTCCTTGGCCTGTGGATCGCGCCGCGCTGGGGCACCGCGCCGGTCGACATGATCTATCTGCCGGCGGTGCTTGCGGCCGCCGCCTTGTGGGGCTTGGGACCCGCGCTGGTCGCGGAAGTCGCTGCGGCATTGGCCTACAACTTCTTCTTCACCGAGCCGCTTCACACCTTCCGCATGGACCGGGTCACCGACGTCGTGACGGTGATCGTCCTGCTGGTCGTCGCTTTCGTCACCAGCCGCCTCGCCGCCGGGATCCGCAGCCAGGCGAGGCTCGCCGCCGCCCATGCGGAACGCAACGCCACGATCGCCGGCTTTGCCGGGCGGCTGCTCTCGTCCAGCACCGAACAGGACATCGCCCGGACCGCCTGCGCCGAGCTCAACCGTCTGTTCGAGTGCAATGCGATGCTCGTCACCGGAACGCCCGAACCGCGCATCGTTGCCGCCGTTCCGGACGGCAACCGGCTGACTCCCAGCGACATCGCCGCCGCCGCCTTGACCATCGACACTGGCGAGGCGGCGGGCCGGGCCACCTCGCGAATCCAGCCCGCCGAGTGGCAATTCCATGCCGTTGGGTCGGCCGGCTCGGTCGATTCCGCGGTTGGCCTTGCCCGCGACGACGGAATGCCTCCGGTCGCCGACGCCCAGCTGCCGCTGCTCACCAACTTGCTCGACCAGGCCGCGCTCGCTTTGGCCCGCGCCCGGCTCGAGGATGAGGCGCGAGAGCTTGCGGGCCTGCGCGAACGCGACCGGGTCCGTTCGGCCCTGCTTGGATCGATCCGGCAGGAGCTGGGGCCGCCCGTGGCGTCGATCAGCAGCGCCGCTCGCCAGCTCCGGCGAAGCGGCTTGTCCGACAAGGCGCTGGCGTCGAACGTCGCGTCCGAAGCGCTCAAGCTCGAGCGCTATATATCCAATTTGCTGGAACTCGCGCCTGAGGCGGATCAGCGGCCGATCGATGCCCAAAAGGTGACGATCGACCTGTTTCGGCGCACGGTCTCGAAGGACGGTGAGGCGATCCACCTGACGCCCAAGGAATATTCGGTGCTCGCGGAGCTTGCTCGGCATCCCGGCCAGGTGCTCAGCCATGCCCACCTGCTGCGCACGGTGTGGGGACCGGCGCATGCCGGCCAGATCGATTATCTGCGCGTCGCCGTTCGCGCGCTGCGCCAGAAGCTCGAAGACCATCCGTCGCAGCCGCAGCTCATCGTCAATGAACCGGGCGTCGGCTACCGATTGATCGCCTGACGGGACCCCTCGCTAAGTAGCGTGCCAGGATGAACGCCCGTGCCGCGCGATACTCCTGGGTCGTGACCCGCCCGTCGCCGTCGGCGTCGGCCATCACCCGGAACGCCTGCGCGGCGGCTTCGGCTTCGCCCGGCTCGAGCAATATGTCGCGGTCGCGGTCGTAGAATTTGAGCGCCCAGTTCATCAGCACCCAGTCCTTCTCGAAGATGCTCCGGGCCTCGGGCGTGACGGCTGCGCTGGCCGCCGCCGGCCGCGGCTGCGCTACCGCCGGGGAAGCGCCGAGCAACAGCAAACAGGCAAGGCTACGCAACATCGCCGGGTTAACGCTCGAATTGTCCTCCCGTTCAACCCTTCAGCGCCAGCGCGCCCCGCACCGCTTTATCCAGCGCGTCGGCGCGGAACGGCTTGGCGAGCAAAGGCGCGTTGGGCGCGACGCGGCGTACCGCCGCCGTCTCGCTGTAGCCGGACACGAACAGGATCGGCTGGCTCGGGCGCTTGGCGAGCAGGCGGTTGGCGACCTCGGCGCCGGAGAGGCCCGGCATGATGAAGTCGAGGATGACGAGGTCGGGCTTCTCGCGCGCGGCTTCCTTGAGGCCATGCTCGCCGTCGGCCGCCGAACGAACGCGATAGCCGTGGTCCTCGAGCGTGGCGACGATGAACTGGCGGACGTCGGGGTCGTCGTCGATCACCAGGATACTCGCCAGCTTGCGCTTGGCGCTGGCCTCCGCCTCCTCGGTCCCGGCGACCTCGGCGGCCGCGTCGCCCTCGGCCGCCCGGAACAGCAATTTGACCGCCGTGCCCTCGCCGGCCACGCTTTCGAGCCGCGCGGTCCCGCCCGACTGGCGGGCCATGCCATAGACCATGCTCAAGCCGAGGCCGGTGCCCTTGCCCACCTCCTTGGTGGTGAAGAAGGGCTCGAAGGCGCGCGCGGCGACCTCCGCGGTCATGCCGATGCCGGTGTCGCTGATGGTCAGCTCGATGATACTCGCCGTCCTCGATCTCCGGGTCGTCGGCGACCGAGATTCGGCGGCTGGAGAAGCGCAGGACGCCGCCGTCGGGCATCGCGTCGCGGGCGTTGATCGCGAGGTTGAGGATGGCGACCTCGAGCTGGGTCGGGTCGGCCATCACCGGCAGCATCTCCCGCCGAGGTCGAACTCCTTGGTGATCCCGGGACCGAGCACGTTGCGCAGCAGCGGCCGCATGTTCTCGATCAGCAGCGCGACGTCGGTCGGCCGCACCTCGAGCCGCTGGACCCGGCTGAAGGCGAGCAATTGCCCGGTCAGGCGCGCCCCGCGCTCGGCGGCCGCCAGCGCGTTGTCGGCATAGCGCTTGAGCTTGTCGTCGTCGGCGCGCTTGGCGATGATGTCGAGCCCGCCGACAACGACGGTCAGCAGGTTGTTGAAGTCGTGCGCGATGCCGCCGGTGAGCTGGCCCAGCGCCTCCATCTTCTGGCTCTGGCGAAGCTGCTCCTGGGCGGCCTTGAGCTCGGTGATGTCGCGCGCTTCGAACAGCAGATAGATGATGTCGCCGTCGGGCCCGCGCACCGGCTGCACCGAAACGTCGAGATAGGCCGTCGGCACGCCCGTCGCGCTCCATCTTCACCTCGGTGGTGAACACCTTGCCCTAGGCGGCCGCGGCGATGCCCTTCTTCATGATCGCCCGGTGCTGCGGGTAGGCCGTGCATGGTCGGCGCATCCCACAATTTTTTGCCGATCGCGTCCTCGGGCTCCGGATGGCGCCACGCCTCGCGCCGGTTGTTGACCGCGAGCACGGTGCCGTCGGGCTCGAGCAGCACCATCACCTCGAGCGCCGCTTCGAACACCGCGCGGAACTGCGCTTCGCGCTCGCGCCAGGGCATGCGGTCTGTTCCTCGACCTGGCGGCGGAGCTCGAGCTCGGCCTCCTTGGCGAGCGTGATGTCGGTGGCGACCCCGATGAACCCGGCGAGCTCGCCGTCAGGTCCGAACCGCGGCTGCGACACGCTTCTGAGCCAGCGATATTCGCCGTCGTGACGCCGATAGCGCCCCTCGAGCGTGAACGGCTTCAGCGTCGCCTCGCCGGCGATGCTTTCGGCGACGATCCGCTCGACATCGTCGGGATGGATCCGCACATGCCAGTCGAGCGTCCGCGCCTCCTCGCGGTCGCAGCCCGGCCCGACGCAATTCGGCATAAGCGTCGTTGACGAAGTCGCGCACCCGGTCGAGCCGGGTCACCCACATCATCACCGGCGCGGAATTGGCGATCCGCCGGAACCGCGCCTCGCTTTCGCGCAGCGCGCGCTCGGCCGCGCGCTGCTCGGTCACGTCCTGGACGACGATGATGATCCCGCGCACGGTCGCCCGACGTGTCGGCCCAGGGCACGTAATCGGTCTGCACCGCGACCGGCCCGCGACCTGTGATCGAATTCGGAGGCGAAGAACACGCGCTCGCCCGCCAGCGCCGCCTCGTACATCGGCTGCCGCTGCTCGAACGCCGTCGCGCCGAGCACCGCCTTCAATGCTTGCCGAGCACGTCCTTGCGCGGCCAGCCGAGCCAGTCGGCGAGCGGCTTGTTGATGAACCGGTATTTGAGGTCGCGAATCGACGTAGCAGACCATCACCGGCAAGATGTCGGCGATCGCCAGCATATTGGCGAAATCCATCTCGCCGCCGACCGCGGTGACCAGCGGCGCATAGCCCTCGGGCGTGCGCGGTCGGGTCAGCAGCTGCGCCGCCGTCGCCTTCCGTCCCCGCGTCCGATTGCCGTCCGCCATAAGCCCATGATTCCGCGAAAAAAGGAAAGAGTCGACTCACCGGGGTCGGAGCGCCGGCTCGGCAGGAACGGCCGGCGGGGAGGTCGGTTGCAGCGTCGAATCGATCCGCCCTGATCAATAAACAAGCGTAATAGGCGCGCCCGTGCCGGATCGCTTTCGGCCGCGGCTCCTGTTCAGCCGCGGCCGCCTCACACGGGAGGGTAAAGGCGATGGCGAACCGCATTCCCACCATCCTGGCGCTGGCGGCGTTCACCGCTCTGTCGGGCGCAGCGCTGATTCCGACGGCGCCCGCCGCGGCGGCATGCCCGCCGGCGCCCGGTCTGACCGGCTATTGGCGCGGCAACGACCAGGGCGATTATTACATCCGCCAAATCGGCAACGAGGTGGTGTGGGTCGGCCTCGAACTCGACCACTGACGGCGCTGGCTGGACCCACATGTTCCGCGGCTACCGCAACGGCAACGTCATCAACGGCGCTTGGCGTGACGTGCGCGGCAACACCGGCATGGGCACAATGAGCCTGGCGGTCATGGGCATGACCATTGTCCGCACCAACGCGACCGGCAGCGGCTTCGGCGGCACGCGGTGGGTCAAGCGCTGCAACTGACGGGCAGGGGGCGAGAGCAATGCGGACGATTTCAACCATCATGGCGGGCGCGGCGGCGCTGGCGGTCGGCGCGGGCCTCGGGCCGGCGGCCGATGGGGCCGGGGCGATGTGCTCGTTCAACGGGCTGAACGGCCACTGGCGCGGCAATGACGGGGCGATCTACAGCGTTCACGAAAGCGGCAGCCGGGTCTGGTGGACGGCAATGAGCGGCGATGGCGGCCGGTCGTGGCAGCACCACTTCCAGGGAACCCGGAGCGGCGGCATCGTCACCGGACGCTGGGCCGATTTCCACGGGCCGATGGGCCGCGGCACGCTGACCGTGCGGGTGCGCGACATCATGCATATGAGGCGCGTCGCCAACACCGGAAGCGGGTTCGGCGGCGAGCGCTGGTGGCGCAGTTGCGACGACGTGGTCGGCCATCCCGGTTGACGAGCGGCCCGCGGGGCCCGGGCGTCGCCCCACGGTTTTTTTTCATCGGGAGCCAGCCTTTCGGTTTGACGGCCTACCGCCGCCGGGGCCCGCCGCGCGCACATCCACGTCGCCGGCAACGTGGTTCGGCGGTTCACCGCGCTGGTGTACCGACGGCCGGTTACGGGCCGGCGAGCCGGTCTTGCGGCGCGCAGGCCAGCGCCGGAGTTGTCACGGCGAGCATCGTCCACGCGGCGCTCCAGGTGATCGGTAAGAGGTCATGGTGCCGCCAAATCCTCGACTTTGCCGCAAGCGGCAAGAAAAACGCCCCGGCTACAACAGCCGGGGCGCTCCCCTTTGAACCGCTGACGCCCGCGCCCTAGTCGATCCTCGGCAGCGTCTCGAACTGGTGGTACGGCGGCGGGCTGGACAGCGTCCATTCGAGCGTCGTCGCGCCCTCGCCCCAGTGATTGTCCGGCGCCTTCTTGCCCGGCCGACCAGCGACCAGATCATGTTGATGAAGAAGACCACCATGCCGGCGGCCATCATCATGTAGCCGATAGGTCGCGACCTCGTTCCACTTCTCGAACGCCGGCGTGTAGTCCGGGATGCGGCGCGGCATGCCGTCGAGGCCGAGGAAGTGCATCGGGAAGAACATCACGTTCACGCCGATGAACATGACCAAGAAGTGCAGCTTGCCGAGCATCTCGTTGTACATCTTGCCCGCTCATCTTCGGGAACCAGTAATAGAAGCCGCGCGAAGATCGCGAACACCGCGCCGAGGCTCAGCACGTAGTGGAAGTGCGCGACCACGTAATAGGTGTCGTGCATGTAATTATCGACGCCGCCGTTGGCGAGCACGACGCCGGTCACGCCGCCGACGGTGAACATGAAGATGAAGCCGATCGCCCACAGCATCGGCGTCTCGAAGGTCAGCGAGCCGCCCCACATCGTCGCGATCCAGCTGAAGATCTTCATGCCGGTCGGCACCGCGATGACCATCGTCGCGGCGGTGAAGTACATCTTGGTGTTCACGTTCATGCCGGTCGTGAACATGTGGTGCGCCCAGACGACGAACCCGACCACGCCGATCGCGACCATGGCATAGGCCATGCCGAGATAGCCGAACACCGGCTTGCGGCTGAAGGTCGCGATGATCTGGCTGACCATGCCGAAGCCCGGCAGGATCATGATGTAGACTTCGGGGTGGCCGAAGAACCAGAACAGATGCTGGTAGAGCACGCGGATCGCCGCCGCCCGACGCATCGAAGAAGGTCGTGCCGAAATTGCGGTCGGTCAGCAGCATGGTGATCGCGCCGGCAAGCACCGGCAGCGCCAGCAGCAGCAGGAACGCGGTGACCAGCACCGACCAGACGAACAGCGGCATCTTGTGCAGCGTCATGCCCGGCGCGCGCATGTTGAAGATGGTGGTGATGAAGTTGATCGCGCCGAGGATCGAACTGGCGCCGGCAAGGTGCAGCGAGAAGATCGCCATGTCGACCGACGGCCCGCTCGAGCCCGTACGTCGACAGCGGTGCATAGACCGTCCAGCCGGTGCCGGCGCCAGCCGGTGCCGCCCGACGAACGGCGAGCCCAACAGCAGCGTGAAGGCCGGGACCAGCAGCCAGAACGACATGTTGTTCATGCGCGGGAACGCCATGTCCGGCGCGCCGATCATCAGCGGCACGAACCAGTTGCCGAACCCGCCGATCATTGCCGGCATGACCATGAAGAACACCATGATCAGGCCGTGGGCGGTGATCAGCACGTTCCAGTGGTG
>CAVXYS010000042.1:0-51701 GCA_963765945.1 uncultured Alphaproteobacteria bacterium | reverse complement strand
AAGGAAGGAAACCCCAGCCGGAGTCCGATCCGGGCGCGATAGCCGGCGAATCCAACATCGCCGTGCCCATTCGCCGCCGCCGTCTTCAGCGGGTGTCGGCCGCGCCGCGCGGGCCCGTCGGGGGCGTAAGCGAAAGGCTCTATGGCGAGGGCAAAGCGATCGCGATCTACGCGCCCAACTGGCCATCCCGAGGCGCCCCGCAACCGGTTTCCGCCGATCGAATCCTCTCCGCCAATCTCGCCGATTGGAGTCACCGTCCGCCGCGCGGACATCTGCTGCTCGATCCCGAACGCGGACGGATTTTATTTCCCGAGCGACATGCGGCGGAAGCGGTGCAGGTGACCTATCAATACGCCTTCAGTGCCGCGATCGGCGGCGGCGAATATCGCCGAACGCTGATGCATCCAAAGCAATCCAGGATTTACCGTGTCGCGCAGGACCGCTCGGGTCGGGGAATTCACAAATCGATTACGGCGGCGCTCGAGAAATGGGAGAAACAGGAGCCCGAACTGACCAAGGCTGGCGTAGGCGCGGTGATCGAGATTCTCGACAGCGCCGCCTATGGCGAAAAGCTGCACATCGTGGTGCCCGCCGGCGCCTATCTGCAGATCCGCGCGGCTAACGGGGCGCGACCGGTGCTCTGGCTGCTGGATCAAATGGCGAGCCGATCCGACGCCCTACAATCGCCGGCGGTGCGGGCAGCCGCTTCGCGCTCGACGGGCTACTCGTTACTGGACGGGGCCTCTAACGGACCCGAACAAACCGATCAGGATGGCGTTGGCGACGGAGATCTGTGCGACGTCACGATCCGTCATTCGACGCTGGTCCCCGGTTGGGCCCTCGACTGCGATTGCATTCCGCGTCGTGCGGGAGAGCCGAGCATCGAGCTCGTCGATACCACCGCAAGATTGACCATTCGACACAGCATCACCGGGCCGATCCATGTGATCGCCGAGCAGGTACATCGCGATCCGTCGGCAATCGACATCACCGACAGCATCGTCGACGCCACCGGCATCGAGCGGCTGGCGATCGGATCACCGACCTTGCCCACCGCCTTCGCCGAGCTGACGATCGCGCGCACCACGATATTTGGCGCGGTCGAGGCGCACGCCATCCGGCACGCCGACGATTTCATCACCTTCTCCGGGGCGATCCGCGTTGCCCGGCGTCAAATCGGCTGCATGCGCTTTTGCTATCGTCGAGCCGGCGCGCGCACGCCGCGCCGCTTCGCTTGCCAGCCCGATGGCGTGTCGGGCGATCCGTCCACGCAAGACAGCGAACGAGCGCGGTCCGCCCGCTCTCCTTTTTAACCGCGCTATGGTGTGCCCGAAGCTATTCCCAGCTTTCCGAACTTTGCGCGCGCGAAATCCTGACCGGGGCCGGCGACGATTCTTTCCGAAATGGGCGTGTTTCATGATCTGTATGCGCCGCAGCAGGCCGAGGGACTTAGCACGCGCCTAACCGAATTCACTCCCACCAGCGCGGATGCCGGCGTCATCTTCAGCAATTGAGGAGTCGATCATGAAGGGCGATTTCTCCAGAAACAGCCTCGATCCGAGCAAGAGCTACACCCGAGTCATGAATGCAGCAAGGCCGCGTTCAGCTCGATGCAGATTGGAACGAACAGGCCGCAATCCTGCTTGGCGCCACGCGCTCGCTGACGCGCGACCTTCTTGGGTCGCGGCGCCGGTCCGCGCGATCGGTGCGGCTTCCAGATCGTCGCCAAGAAGAATGCCGGCACGGTCGCGAAGGATCTTTCGAAAGCTCAAAGCCTATCTGAACGAACATCAGCAGGCGCTGGCTAATGGTGATCTGATAGTGCTGCCCGGACGCTATTATGTCGAGGGCATTCCGGTCGAGCTGGGGAAGCCCCGATGCTCTCTATAGCGAGCAACAAGGCTGAATCCATTCGATGAAGCACCACGATCGATAAGATCACGAAGCTCACCTCTTGATACCCGCCTATCTCGAGGTTGGGAGGATTTCGTCGCCCCCGATCAAGACGACGGCATGGTCGAGCCCGCCCTCTTTGGTGGGGAGCGGACAGCTGCGGCCGCGCCAAGATTTTCTGGCAGGTGCGAGTGCTCACTGCGCCCCCAGATACCCCGGCGTCGCTCGACGAGCTGAAACCCGTCGGCGATGGAGACCTAAGCGCATGGACCAAGGCCGGTGGAGGGACCGACACACCGTGCGTCATCGCTCCCTTAGCGCAATATCGCGGCGTCGAGAACCAGCTCTACCGCGTCGAGATCCATTCGGGCGCTGGTGACGATGGCGTGACCTTCAAATGGTCGCGCGACAATGGTTCGCTCATTTATCCGGTGGACCGGCTTGGCGACCGGTCGGCGGTGCTCGCACATCTCGGCCGCGATGCCTGGACTACGATCACCGAGAACAACTGGGTGGAGTATGCCGATGACGCGCTGATCGCGCGCCATGGCGCCGGGCTGCTCGCGAAGGTCACAGTCGTCGATCGCGATGAGCGAACGGTCACGCTTGACTGGGCGAGGGCGTTACGAACGTACCCACGTTCGCCGATCCGGACCTCCATCCGCTGCTCCGCCGCTGGGATCATCGCGGCGTGGCCAGCGACGGCGCAATCCAGGCCATTGCCGGCGACGAGATCGAACTTGAGGACGGAGTGATGATCCGCTTCGAGCCGGATGGGGACTTCCGCGCGGGCGATTATTGGCAGATCGCGGGACGAGTTCCACTTACAGACATTATGTGGCCGCGTAACGGCAACGTGCCCCTGGCGAAAACCGCGGATGGCCCGCAACGCGCCTACGCGCCGCTCGCCCTATGGGCGAAAGACGATCTCAAAGACCAGAGGCGTCTCTTTGCTCCGCTGCCTGAGGGCGGGCACGCATCAGAAGGAAGGAGTTCCTGCAGACTATGAACCACACGCCGCTAGAGAATCTGCCGCGCGTATTTTTGCGGCTGCGGAACGAGTCGCTTAAAGAGAGGCACTCCACTCCAACTCGGTGAGATTGCAGCCCGAGACCTGAAATTTCGCACTGCGGATGCTCTCCTACAAATCCTCGCTAAGACTGATGGGGATTTGTCCCTCCACGGAAGGTAGACAAATGGTGAGCGAGGCGGCGGCAGCGTTTGGCGCTTTGCTGAGGCGAGGCCACCTTGTCCGGCGCGCCCGCAGCTTCTGTTTCGTGAGCGCATATTAGGAGTTCCGCTCCGCCAAGGCAGTCAGCAGGCGAATACCTCTTTGTAAGGAGCTCGTCGGCATGATCGCTCAATCGTTTCCGCGCCGACTTACATCCTAATCATTGCCTCGCCGTGTGTTCGCCGACGATCATCATTCACCAGGCCAAGTTCTCTTTTTCTGACTGCCGGGCCGGGACGCGCCTTCTTTCCAGCAGCGATCCTTGAGCTGTCGACGGTAACGCTTCGGGAGGTTGTCGTTCAATTTGTCGTAGAAACGCTGCTCGAGTTTCCATTGCTCGAGCCAAAATGCCTTCTTCTTGGGTGTTACGGGCCCGGGCATGGGCCGCTGCCATTTCTGATACGGACAGTTGAAGGTCGTCCCGACACTCGAGCATGCGGTCCCAGGCGAGTTTGTCTTCCTTGGTCATGGGCCCACAGACCGAAGCCCCCGGTGTTATGAAATCGATGATGATGTCATCGGGATGGGGTACCGGGTTCGGCGGCGCCACGCCTCGTGCCTCTGCCTCTTCAATCGCTCTTTCCCAGCTCGCATTTGTATTCCATCATCGCTTCCAGGTGCGCCGAGCGCAGTTCGCGGTCGCTGTTCTCCACCTGCTGGACGAGCTCCGCGAGCGTGCGCTGAGCGAAGCGATTTCCCCTTAGCGCGAACACGCCCATCGCCCTGAAGACGGCCTGTATTGCGGGCAATTGGATGATCTGCTCGCCCTCCCGGATGGTCACCATCCGATAGGCTTCTGCCATAGGAGCTGGTTGGCGGGCTGGTGCCGAACTGAAGGGAACTTCTTGGTGCTCTTAGGCTTCGAGCGCTTCGGCCGTCCCCTCGGATTACCGGAGATTCCCTTCTTGAATTGATGCTCAACTGGCGGCCGGCGGTAGCCGACATCCGAGCGCCCGGCGGATCGGCTTCACTCATGCTGCCTGCTCACTTGTCGACCTAAATTCGACATCCTCGAACCACTCGCCCGATGAGGCATGTTTCGCCTTCTTACCGGTGACCATCTGCCAGCGACGGATGATCGTGTCACAGTAGAGCGGGTCAACCTCGATCAGCCGAGCCGAGGCGGCCGACCTTCTCGGCCGCGATCAGCGTCGTTCCAGAGCCACCGAATTGATCAAGAACAATATCACCCCGTCGGGAACAATCCCGAATAGCATCGGCGACGAGGGCCACCGGCTTGACAGTTGGATGCATTGCCAGCTCGTCTGTCGCGGTTTGCCCCAACGCTACTGATGCCCGGATAATCCCAAACGTTGGTGCGATATCTCCCAGTATCGCCGAGGCCGAAGCTGTTGGTGTGCTCGCCCTGGCCAACCTTGAAGACGAAGATCAGCTCGTGCTTGGAACGGTAAAAGGTACCCATTCCACCGTTCGTCTTGTTCCACACGATGAGGTTCTTCATTTCGTCAAACACCTGGCGTCCGGCCGCCAGCAGTTCACCAATGTGGCGCCAGTCCATGCACACGAATGCAATCGCACCATCACGGCAGACTTTCGCGGCGGGTTCCAGCGATGCCGTAAGGAACTTCGTGAAGTCGTCTTCTGACATTTCACCTGCCGCCATGGCGAATTCGCGATGCTGGACTTTCCCGAGTCCGCAAACATTGCCATCAATCGGGACGTTGTAGGGCGGATCGGTAAAGATGAGATCGACGCGTTCGCCGGCAAGCAGAGTTTCGTAGGCTTGAGTGTCACGTGCGTCGCCGCAAATGAGGCGGTGGCGTCCGAGCGTCCAGACATCGCACTCTGGCACAAACGGCGGACGCTCCGAGCGCCGGGACACGGTCTTCTGGCGCATCGATGGCGTCGGGCCGGGAACTCGCCCGCGCCATCAATGGCCAGGTCGATCTCGGCGAGGCTGAAGCCCGTGAGCTCAACGTCGAACTCGAGGTCGACCAAGGCCTGTAACTCGATCGCCAGGATTTCCTGATCCCAGCCAGCGTTAAGTGCGAGCTTGTTATCGGCGAGGACATAGGCACGGCGTTCGGCCTCATCGAGCTTGCTTAAGGCGAGCGTCGGAACCTCGCGCCAGCCCAAGTGTCGGGCAGCAGCTACGCGGCCATGTCCGGCCAGAATCTCGCCGTCGTCGGCGATGAGCACCGGATTGGTGAAACCGAAGCGCTCGATACTTCGCGCGATCTGACCGATTTGCTTGCGGGAGTGAGTTCGAGCGTTGCCCGCATAAGGGCGAAGCTCATCGATCCTCCGCATCACGATCTGCTGGGTCATAATCGTGCCCGCTTAAGGATCTGAATCGAGATGCACCCAAAGATAATAATCGAGGGGTTGGCGTTCAAGAACGGATGCTAGATAAATCACGAACAAAAGAGCATTCCCTGCTCCGAGCAGCACTTGTCCCTGATCCCGTGAGCCCCATTCCCTGTTTCCCGTTTTCAAATTCCCCGTTCGCGTGGCGGAGCGGAGAGCGAAATTTGGCTAGAAACGGCGGCTTTCACGACGAATATTGGGAGTAATAGGGCCTTCAAAAATTCCGCTAACTTCCCTGTTTCAATCCTCGTATCAGGGAAAATCGCCAGCTATGCGGGATGAGAGGCGTTCGCGGATGACTGCGTGGCGCACCACTCCAAAACGCCTCGTAGAATTCGATCACTTGGCGCCCGTTCGGCAACGCCGGATTCTCGCGATTAATCCGTCACTTGTGCACTGCGCCCTCGCGGGGCGCTTGCGAGTTTGGTGACATTCCCATGCTTTGATGTGGTCGTGCGCGAAGGAACGCTTCTGCCCTTCAAGCGGCCTTCCTTGAAAGGTGCTCGACAGAGGATGAGTATGCGGTGTCAGGTGCAAGGTAATCGTGGACGACTTTGCCGAGCCCAAGCGTAAGATCCGCCACGAGGTGAGCGGTCGAGACGACCTCCAGCACTGGTAATTCGGCGACGGGCGCGAGCGCGTGCGCATGGAGCGACAGCGCGCCGGGGCCGCTCCACACGCCTTTCAACTGAATGTCTTCGAGGCGGTATTCGACCAGCTCGCAAATCCGCGGGCTGCCGTCGACGTGGGGGATGATCTTGAGCAGGAAATTGGGAGCGGCGAGCTCCGCCAGGGTCGCCTCGGCGTTGCCCTGCCGGTGCTTGTAACCCATCGTGCCGGTCGCCACGCGGACCGGACCATAATCGAGCGTGCCGACCAGAGTGTCCGTCTCGGCGCGCAGCGTCGGTCCGGCGAGCTTCTTCGGGAAGCCCCACAGCTCGCGGCCGGCGGCGATCGGCGGGTGGTCGTTGAGGAACATGTTCAGCGTGTAGTTCCCCGTCCGGCCTCCGTATCGGACCGGGATCACCTGTCCGGCCTCGGTGTAGTCGCCGAAGCCAGTCGAATTGGGCATGCGGATGAATTCGAATTTCACCAGGTCGGAGACGAGCTCGAGCGGCTCCGGGATCGAGCGTCGCGAAGCTTTTCCGGGTCGGTGCGGTAGGTGATGACCAGATATTCGCGGTCGTAGAACCGATATGGGCCCGGCGGGTAAGCCGGCTGGGTGAGCGGCATGGCGAACGCGCGCTCGCGAACATCGGCGGCGTTCATCACATCCGTCCGTGCGCGGCGAGATCGAACGTGGAGACGCCGTCGGCGCTGCTCGGCCGCTCCAGCACTTCCGGATGACGCAAGGTGCGGACCGTGTCGTTAAGGCCCGCGGCCCAGTGATCTTCCATGCTGCGGCGAGGAGAATTCGAAGTCCTTCGACTCGCCCTCATACTGCTTCGATCGGTAGATGAGCTGGATGATGTTGTAGACCTTGCGGCCGGCTTCCGCGTTGAGAAGCGCGAATTCCGGCGTCTCGCGGAGCCGGTCCGGCAGTTTGGCGAAAAGGTCGGCAAGTGCGTTGCGCAGCCTCTGTTCCTTCTTGAACTGGTCCGAGCTCGCGCGCGTCCGGCTCGAATATTGGATTTCCTTCTGCCGGGTCACCACTTCGCCGAGCGTGCGCGGCACGGCGCCGCGCGCGCTCCACAGATCCACCTGGAACGCGAGCGTGTCCTCGCGCTCCGCGCTTTCGAGGACCCACTGGAGCGGCGTGTTGGAGACGAGGCCGCCGTCCCAATAATGCTCGCCCTCGATCTCGATGGCGGGAAAGCCGGGCGGCAGGGCGCCGCTCGCCATGATATGCTCGGGCCGGATCTCGTGCGTGCTGTTGTCGAAGTAGACGAAATTGCCGGTGCCGACGTTGACCGCGCCGACGCTGAACCGCATCTCGCGGGCGTTGATCCGGTCGAAGTCGACCAGCCGCTCCAGCGTCGTCTTCAGGCTCGACGTGTCGTAAAAGCTCGTTGCATCAGGCGTTCCGGCCGGCTGCAACAGCGGATGAAGCACGCGCGGGCGAAAGAGCCCGGCGCGCCGCACAGGATCGCGGCCGTGGCAAACCACTGGTTCGACCATTTCCTGCGCAAGATCGCCACGAAGGGCCGGCGGCGGCTTGAAGCGCCCAGCCACCGAGCGGATTGGCGGTGATCGTCTCCCAGAATGCTGCGCAGCTTCTCGACGCGGGATTCCGGCGGGTTGCCGGCAATCAGCGCGGCGTTGATCGCGCCAATCGAGATGCCTGCGACCCAGTCGGGGTGCAGCTCGGCCTCGGCGAGCGCCTGGTAGACGCCGCCCTGATAGGCGCCGAGCGCGCCGCCGCCCTGCAGGAGCAAGGCGATGCAATCGAATGGCGGGCGGCCAGGCAGGCGTCGAGTTCGGCCTCGATGCAGCTGTTTCGGGCTAACGGGCATGTTCATTCTCTTTGTCCTCGAAATCACTGCATCGACCAGCCGTGGCTCACCACGATCGACTGGCCGGTCAGGGCATTTGACGGGAAGGCTGCAAGGAAGAGCGGCGCAGCGCGCGACATCGTCGAGCGTGGTGAACTCGCCGTCGACGGTTTCCTTGAGCATGACATTCCTGATCACGTCGGCTTCGCTGATCCCGAGCTCCTTCGCCTGTTCCGGAATCTGCTTTTCGACGAGCGGCGTCCGGACGAATCCGGGGCAGATGACGTTCGCGCGAACGCCGTGGTCGGCGCCTTCCTTGGCGACGGTCTTCGCGAGTCCGATGAGGCCGTGCTTGGCCGTGACGTACGGCGCCTTGAGCTTCGATGCTTCCTTCGAATGGACCGATCCGATGTAGAGGATCGAGCCGCCTCGCCCCTGCGCGTACATGCGGCGGAGCGCTGCGCGGGTCGTGAGGAACGCGCCGTCCAGGTGGATTGCGAGCATCTTCTTCCAGTCGCCGAATTCGAACTGGTCGACCGGCGAGACGATCTGGATGCCGGCGTTCGATACGAGGACGTCGATCCCGCCAAAGCGGCTGGCAGACTTCCTCAACGCCGTCCTCGACCTCGCCTCGTCGGTCACGTCCATCCGGACCGCGAGGGTGGCGGCGCCGCCGGGATCGATGTCCTCGGCCGCGGCGCGCGCTGCCTCGAGATTGAGGTCGGCAATGGCGACATTCGCGCCTTCATTGACAAACTGCCGGGCAATCTCTTTCCCGATGCCGCTTGCCGCGCCGGTCACGATCGCGGTCTTGTTGTGGAGTTGCATGCAAGGTTCCTAGGTTTGGGGACGTCAGATTCTTCGGCACCGGTCGACCGGCACGACGTGATCGGTGCCGTGCTGGGTGTCGCGGATCCAAGCTCGATCCTCGGTCACGGCGACGATCGTGGAATTGCGGGTGAAAGTTCTCGCCGGTTCGCACCAGGTCGCCGACCGAGGGCGTGGTTTCGCCGCGCAGATCCGCCGGCGAGCGCCAGGCCAGCCGCGTTCACAGCGCCACCTCGCCCGCCTCAGCAGGAGCTCGCGTAGACTTTGAGAAATGCGTCGGCGGCGGCGGTTGCCGCGGTCACGATGTCGTTGGGGTCGGCAGCCGCGTTGGCGGAGAGCAGATGCCGTTCGAGCAGGTCCCACTCGTTGAGGCCCTTCCAGTGCATGGCGGTGGTCCACGGGTCGGCGAACTTGAGCCGGCCTTCCTTCATCATCGTTGCGAACCGGTCGGCGAGCCGCTGCCACGCCGGACGCAGCACGGTTTCGTAGAACTCCTGCGCGATCGGCTGGTTGGCGACGGTGCGAATGCTCGCCGCGCGCGCATGGTGCCGCGACAGATAGGAGATGCCGAGGCGGATGAGGCCGCTGCGCAAATCCTT
Source organism: uncultured Alphaproteobacteria bacterium (assembly GCA_963765945.1). GTDB lineage: Bacteria > Pseudomonadota > Alphaproteobacteria > Sphingomonadales > Sphingomonadaceae > Sphingomicrobium. The sequence goes on along the minus strand of CAVXYS010000042.1, from coordinate 42,390 downwards.
TTCGACCAGGAACTCGTGCAGCAGCCGGTCGGCCTCTTCATTGACGTCGTGATCGAGGACGGCGCGAAGCAGATCCTCCTTCGACGCGAAATAGCCGTACAGCGTCGCCTTCGACCCGCCGACGCGGGCAGCGATCGCCGACATCGACGTGCGCTCGTAGCCGAGCTGCTCGAACAGCTCGGCGGCGATCCGCATGATCTCCTGTCTTCTTCTCTTCAGTACGCACGCGCATCGGGATTGATCTTTCTTGTTCGGAGGGAGGGCATCAGTGGTGGGCGCTGACCTGCAGGCCGCTGGTCGCCGAGAAGTAGCGATCGAGCAGATCGCGGCCTGTCGATGTCAGGACCGCAAGGAGCTCGCCAGTCGACCGGTTCTGCGCGCCGGTGATGAGCTCGCGCTGCTCGAGGCTGGCGAGCCAGCGGACCATGGCCGCTTCCGGGACGCTGACGATCGCAGCGAGTTTGTGAAGGGTCAGGTCGCAATGGCGATCCCTGTGGAGCGCCAGGAGGATGTCCCAGCCAGTCTCCTCGAGGGTTGCCGGCGGTACAATTCTTGCCGCTTCGTAGGCGCTTGCCCGGAGACTCGTTTGCCAATCGTAGGTCATTGCAGAACTCCTTTCGTCTCGAGCATCGAGGAAGCGCGTGACCGCGGCGGTCTGATGGGCCAGCGGTCCGTTGGGCAGCGATGACATGCCGAGGCCGACTGTCCCGGTGATCAGCAGCGCGAATACGGCGAGCGTTTGCCGAGCGGGCCAACCGCACAGCAGCGGCATCAGGAGGGCGATCATCACCAGCAGGAGCGACGGACCGAGAAGCCGCTGGGCCAGGCCCGAACCGATTTCGAGGTTGCGCAGCGACCAGCAGACGGTGGTGGCGACGACCAGCATGTACGTCCACGCGCCGGCGCGGTGCCGCCGAGCGACGAGAGCTCCCGATACGATCAGTCCGAGCCCAGCCAGCATGTGAAAGGCGGATCCCTCCGGCGACACAAAGCCGCCGATCGCCAGCACGAGCCCGACCAGCGAGAACAGGGCGCCGGACATCGCCAGGACCGCACGTGCCGCCTGGTCATGATCACGCTCGGACCGGTTCCGGCGGTAGAGCACAGCATTTGCGGCGCGAGCCATGTCGCGGTCCTTTCCTTGTTTGAAGGCTCTGCCCGCGCCCAACAGGGGGGAAAAGGCGCGGGCAGAGCGGCGGGACTGGGAGGCAGGAGGGGGAGGGGAGGAGCCTGCCAGCCCCGAACTGAACTAAATCGCGCCTTCCTCGATTGAAGGAGTGAAGCCGCGGCTGCCGGCGACGTGCGCAAGGATCTGGAAGACGTCGACGCTGGTGTATCCGGCCTCGACCAGCGCCCGCAGTTCGCGAGCGCGGATGACGTCCCAGAACCAGGCGCGGACGCAGAAGCGGCGCAGCGCCTCGAGCTTCTCGTTCGCCAATTTGCGGGTGATCGGCAGTCCGAACATGTCGCGCGAGAGGCGCGCCAGGAAACCGTCCGGGCGCAGGCTCCGCGGGCCATCCGCCTTCGCCATCTCGACCACTTGCCAGTCGAGGGTGGTGAGCGAGCATTGCAGCTTCAGCGTGATGGCGTTCATGCCGACGATCCTTTGGTCTTAGTTGGTACCGTACGGTCTAGTCCATCTATGAGCGGTACGTCAACAGTAAAATGGACCGTAACGTACGGTACTGTATTTGCTCGAAATCTTCGCGGCTCGGGCGAGCTGACCCCGCCTGCGGCTGTCACGTACGCCGGGCGGTCGACTGTCCGAGTTGCCGGTTAGTTAGTTGGCGCCGATCAGGTCGCGGCAGCGAGCGAGGGCGAAAGCCAGCCTCTCGAAAAAGCGACGCGGCGAATTCGCTCGCGTGGGGCGCGTCCGCGCGCGCGGACTTAAGCGCTCCTATGGCCGAGCCTTTTCCCGGGGCTCCGTCCTCGCCGTAGATTTTGAGGAAGGCATCGGCGGCCTGTTTCGCGGCGGTCTCGATCACTTTGGGGCTGGTCGCCTTCGCCGCGTTGAGAAGCTGCCGCTCGAGGAAGTCCTGCAGCACCAGGCCCTTGAAGTGCATGGCCGCGAGCCACGGGATCCGCGCGCACCAGCTTGCCTTCGACCATGAGCTGCGTTGAAGGCGTCCGCGACCCGCTTCCACGCCGCGCAAAGGATGTTCTGATAAAAGTCCTCGCCGATCCCCGACTTCGGCCGGCTGGGTTGCGACGATTGCGAATGTTCGAAATCGCCAGCGGGGCGAGCTGGCGCGCGAGGTAGACTTCGCCGAGTCGCGCCAGGCCCTTGCGCAGGCTCTTTTCGGCACGAAGTTGCCGAGTGCCTGGTCGGCGACTTCGCCGACGTCGAAGTCGAGCACTGCCCGCAGCAGATCCTCCTTCGACGCGAAGTAGTTGTAGAGCGTCTGCTTCGACCCGCGCATGCGCTCCGCGATCGTCAGCATCGACGTGCGCTCGTAGCCGAGCTCCTGGAACGTCTCGGCCGCGACTCGGATGATTTCGCGCCGCTTCTCGTCCGATCTGGTGCGCACCATTCGCCGCTAACTCCTTCAAATCTAAACGGTACCATACGGTCTATTTTTGATTTGACAAGTCCGAGTAGATGGACTAGACCGTACGGTACTGTTTAACCACAAAGAACGGGTTGCGAAGATGATTGTCACTCCGAACTGCGCGGCGCGGCCGCGCGGCCTTGCTGTCGCTCATGCTGCTGACCAGCGCCTGTGCGTCCGTTCCTCACTTGGGGCCGCAAGCCGATCCCGCACGCGCCGGGCGATTATGCTCGTCCAAGTCGCTCGCCGGCACCTCGGCCGAGTGGCCGGGGGAGGGCTGGTGGACGCGCTACAGCGACGCGCAGCTCGACCAGCTGATCGCCGCGGGCCTCGCCGACTCGCCCGATCTTGCCGCGGCAGCGGCCCGCTTCCGTCGCGCGGAGGGCCTCGCCCAGGCGGCCGGCGCGAAGCTCCTGCCGACGATCGACGCGCAACGCGTCGGTGACCGAATCGAATCCCAGCAGCAATCTGGGCCTGCCGGTGTGGAACGGGTTCAAGGACGTCGGCAACGCCGGCCTCAGCTTCAACTTCGACCTCGACCTGTGGGGCAAGAACCGGGCCGCGTTGCGGGCCGCGAAGAAGGATGCCGACGCCGCGCGCTACGACGCGCAGGAAGCGCGCCTGCCTGCTCACGACGGGCATCGCCTCCACTTATGCCGACCTCACGGCGCTCTATGCGCAGCGCGACAGCCTCCAGAGCGCGCTCGACATCCGCATGAAGACGCTGAAGCTGGTCAAGCAGCGCGTCGACGTCGGTCTCGACAATGATTCGGCGTTGCGGCTGGCCGAAGCGCGGATCCCGCAGACTCAGGCGGACCTCGCCGCGACCGACGAGGCGATCATGCTCAACAAGCATGCGCTTGCCGCGCTGATGGGGCAGGGTCCGGACCGCGCGCTGACGATCGCGCGGCCGGCGGCCGACACGCTCAAGGCGCAGGGTCTCCCCGCGAGTGCGTCGATCGATCTGATTGGCCGTCGTCCCGATATCGCCGCCGCGCGAATGCGGCTCGAAGCTGCCGCCAACCGCATCAAGGAAGCGCGCGCGGCCTTCTATCCCAACATCAGCATTTCGGCGCTCGCCGGCTTCGCGTCCCTCGGACTGGGCAGCCTGCTTGGCGCCGGTTCCTCCTTTGCGCAGCGTGACCCCCGCCGTATCAGCCTGCCCATCTTCCACGGCGGCGCGCTGCAGGGCCAATACCGCGGCCGCCGCGGCGAGTATGACGAAGCCGTCGCGCTCTATGACGGTCAGGTCATCCAGGCGCTGCGCGAGACCGCCGACGCGGTCACGAGCCAGAAATCGCTGGTCGACCGTCTCGCCCAATCGCGCAGCGCGCTGGCGTCCTACGAACAAGCGCTCGAGCTCGCCCGCATTCGCTACAAGCAGGGCCTGTCGACCTACCTCGACGTGCTCATCGCCGAGGAGAGCGTCGTCAGCGCGCGCCTCGTCGTCGCGCAGCTCGAGACGCGTGCCTTCACCCTCGACGTGCAGCTGGTCCGCGCCCTTGGCGGCGGGTTCACGGCTGCCTGAACCAATCCATCCAGGAGAATCGAAATGGCCGAGAGAGATCCCGTCGACCTGACATGCCGTTGAAGAAGTCGAAATCGATGAGCTTGCCGAGGCGAAGACCAAGGCCAAGCGCAAGAAGCTGTTCGGCGCTCTTGCCGCCGGCGTCGCGCTCATCGGCGGCGGCTATTACGCCATGGACTCGCTGGTCTGGTCCAAGCACGCGGAGACCGACAACGCCTATGTCGGCGCCGACGTCGCGCAGGTCACATCGCAGCTCGCCGCGCCGGTGAGCGCCGTGCTCGTCGAAGACACGCAGCAGGTGCATCGCGGCGACGTGCTGGTCCGCCTTGACGATACCGACGCGAAAATCGCGGTGGCGAACGCCCAGGCCAATCTCGCGACGGCAATCCGCAAGGTCCAGGGCCTGCACGCCACCGACAGCGGCCTCGGCGCGCAGATCGCCGCTCGTGCCGCCGATCAGGGCAAGGCATCCGCGGTTGTCGCGGCGGCGCAGGCCGACCTCGACAAGGCCCGGATCGACCTTCAGCGGCGCCAGGGAGTCGCCTCGACCGGTGCCGTATCGCAGGACGAGCTGACGACCGTTCGCACCGCCTACAGCAACGCGGCAGCGGCACTCCGCGCCGCACAGGCGTCACAGGCTCAGGCCGCTGCGGCACGCATGGCCGCGGTCGGTGACCGCGATGCCAACCGGGCGTTGATCGCCAACGCGACGGTCGACAATAACCCCGAGGTGCTCGCCGCTCGTGCCGCGCTCCAGCAGGCCCAGGTTGATCTTGAGCGGACCGTCATCCGCGCTCCGATCGACGGCGTCGTGTCGCGGCGCCAGGTCCAGGTCGGTCAGCGCGTGCAACCCGGCTCGCAGCTCATGACCGTCGTCCCGGTCCAGGCCGCCTATGTCGACGCCAACTTCAAGGAAGTCGAGCTGAAGAAGGTGAAACCCGGCCAGCCGGTCGAGCTCACCGCCGACCTCTACGGCGAGGATGTGGTGTTCCACGGCACGGTCAGCGGGTTTCTCCGGCGGCACGGGCGCAGCCTTCGCGCTGGTCCCGGCGCAGAACGCCACCGGCAACTGGATCAAGGTGGTGCAGCGCCTGCCGGTCCGCATCCAACTCGATCGCAAGGAACTCGCCGCGCACCCGCTGCGCGTCGGCCTCTCGATGAACGTCGACGTCGACGTCTCCAAATAAGGACGAACCAGCCATGTCGGCCATTGCAGCAGCTGCAGCTCGCCTGCGGCAGGAAGGAACTGCGCCGCCGCTCACCGGATTGCCGCTGTACATCGCGGCGGTCCTGATCGGGCTCGGCAATTTCCTCGTCGTGCTCGACACGACGATCGCCAACGTGTCGGTGCCGACGATCGCCGGCAACCTCGGCGTGTCGTCGAGCCAGGGCACGTGGGTCATCACCTCCTATGCGGTCGCGGAGGCGATCACCGTCCCGCTGACCGGCTGGCTGGCAAAGAGGTTCGGCGCGCAACGCACGTTCATCACCTGCTACCTGGCGTTCGCCGCCATCTCGCTGCTGTGCGGCATGTCGAGCTCGCTCGGCATGCTGCTCGGCACGCGCGTGCTGCTCGGGCTGTTCGGCGGTCCGATCATGCCGCTGTCGCAAATGCTGCTGCTCCGGATCTTCCCGAAGGAGAAAGCAACGCTGGCGACCGTGATCTGGGCCATGACCACTTTGATCGGACCCGTCGCCGGACCGATCCTCGGCGGCATCATCTGCGACAATTACGGCTGGGAATGGATCTTCTTCATCAAGGTCCCGATCGCGGCCGCCGGCGGGCTCATCCTGCTGATGCTGATGCGCGGCCAGGCCGATCCCACAGCCAAAGCGTTCATCGACAAGATCGGGCTCGCGCTGCTCGTCGTCTGGGTCGGCGCGCTGCAGATCATGCTCGACGAGGGCCGCAACAAGGACTGGTTCAACAGCCCCGAGATCCGCGTCCTCGGCATCGTCGCCGCAATCGGGTTCGTCTGCTTCCTGATCTGGGAGCTGACCGAAAAGAACCCGATCGTCGAGCTGAAGATCTTCCGCCACCGCGGCTTTGTCGGCGCGGCGACGACCTACGCGGTCGGGTTCGGCGCCTTCTTCGCAAGCATCGTCATCCTGCCGCTCTGGCTGCAGTCCAACATGGGCTACACCGCCACCTGGGCCGGCTACGCGACCGGCATCATGGGCATTCTCGCGGTGCTGTGCTCACCGCTGGTCGGCAAGGCCGTCGAGAAGTTCGACCCGCGGCTGATCGTGTGCGCCGGAATCCTCGGCCTTGCCGCGATCATGGTCTGGCGAATGTGGACGTTCAACAACGACGTCACCTTCCTGCAGATGGCGTGGCCGACGCTGATCACCGGCGTGTTCATGGTCATGTTTTTCGTGCCCGTGACCGGCCTCGCGATGGCCAGCGTCGACCATGACGAGCAGGCCAACGCCGCCGGCCTTTCGAACTTCATGCGGACGCTCGCCGGCGCGTTCGCGACCTCGCTGATCCAGAGCCGCTGGGCCGATGCGACCCGCCATAACGAGGGCGAGATCGTCAACGCCATGCAGCACGGCAAGGCGGCGGTCGATGGCATGCTCGCGCAGGGCGTCCCGCTCGACAACGCGAGGGCGGTGCTGTGGCAGGTCGTCGAGGGCCAGAGCGTCATGCTCGCCACGCTCAACATGTTCGGGCTGATCGCCCTCTGCCTCGGTTTCTCGGCGATGATCATCTGGCTGGTGCCCAAGCCCAAGGGCCCGATCGACACCAGCGGCGCGCACTAGTCGCGGGCCGACCCTGCACTCCACTCTCGCGCACGGGCGACATTGGCTACGAGCGTCGGCGCGATGCTTCCGCCCCGCCGCCGACCGCTGTTCGAATTTCTATTGCTCGAGCCAAAATGCGTGAAGAGAGGCGTTCGCAGATGACGGCGTGGCGCACCCTTTCCCCGGACCAGATCCGGGGGCCCGGAGGGCAAGCCGGGCCGGTTTTTTCGCCGCAGTTCAGACGTCGGTCTCGAGCTCCTTGAGGAAGCTGGCGAGCGCGCGCTCGTCGCGCCGGTAGAAGGTCCAGCGCTTGATCCGCTTGGGGATCAGGAAGCCGGCCTCGACCAGCGCCTTGAGGTGCTGGGCCGTGGTCGGCTGCGCCAGTTTGAGCCGCTCCTCGATGAAGATCGCGCAGACCCCGTCCTTCACCAGGTCACCGTCGACTTGCGGCGGGAAGTTCTTCACCGGTTCCTTCAGCAGCGACAGGATGTGCAACCGATGAGGATTGGCGAGGGCCTTCAGGCGTCGGGCTTTGTCGTCGCTCATATCGTCCTATTGCAATCTTACGATAACATGTCTAGGGAGGCGCCGGCAACCGCTGGGGAGCGGAATGACAGGGGCGCTCAGACGAAGGAGCTGCCTGATGACCACCACTTTCACCCTCCGGCTCGTCCGGTCCAAATGACGATCGAGGCGATCCGCTCGGAGAAACTGTCTCCGCCCGTCGGTCCCTTCTCGCCCGCCATCCGCTCGGGCGATTTCCTTTTCTTCAGCGGACAGGTCGGCCAGGACCCGTCGACCGGGAAGCTGGTCGGCGGCGGAGTCGAAGCGGAGGCGCGGCAGCTGTTCCGCAACCTCGCAACCCTGCTCGAGGCCGCGGCCAAGTCATTCAGCGACGTTGTCCGGGTCGGCGTGTTCCTCACGCGCATCGAAGATTTCGCCGCGGTCAATGCGATTTACGCCGAACAGTTCGAGCCGCCGTACCCGGCGCGCACGACCGTCGCCGTGGCGGCCCTGCCGCTTGGGGCGGCGATCGAGATCGAGCTGCTCGTCCGCGCCTGAACCCCGCACGCCCGTAAAGGACAGCCAATGCGGTACGATTTCATGACCCTCGACGTTTTCACCGACACGCCGTTCGGCGGCAACCAACTTGCGGTCCTCACCGATGCCCGCGGGCTGACGCCGGCAGCGATGCAGGCGATCGCCAAAGAGTTCGATTATCCGGAAACGACGTTTGTGCTGCCGCCGGACGATCCGACCCATGCCCGGCGCGTCCGGATCTTCACTCCGGGCGCCGAATTGCCCTTCGCCGGTCATCCGACGGTCGGCACCGCCTGCGCCCTGGTAATGGCGCACCACTGCGCCGCGGGAGACTTCGTGCTCGAGGAAGGGGTCGGGCCGGTCCTGGTTTCGACCAGGGTGGAGGGCGACGCCTATTCGGCCCGATTGCGGATCGCGCGCGCGCCGGAAGTTCCCGACACGGTGCCGGCATCGAACGACGTGGCGGCGGTCCTGTCGCTGCAGCCAGGCGATGTGCTTGGGGTCTTCTGCGCCGGCATGGGCCCGAGGTTCACCTTCGCGCAGGTGGGCTCCCCCGAGGTCGTCGATCGGTCCCAACTCGACCACCAGCATTGGCGCGCGATCCTCGCGGACAGCTGGGCCCCAAACCTGTTCGTCTTCGCCGGCGAGCTCAGCGACGGGTCCGAGCTTGTATGGCCGAATGTTTGCGCCGAGCCTCGGCATCGCCGAGGATCCCGCGACCGGGGCCGCGGCGGCGGCGATCGTCGGCACGGCGGCACTCCGCGCAGGCGCGGGCCGGTCAGGCACGTTCCGGCTGGACATCGTGCAGGGGGTGGCAATGGGCAGGCCCAGCTTCCTCGCAGCGCCGCTGCCGAGCTCGAGGGTGGGACGGTGTCCGCGATCGAGGTCGGCGGCGGGTGCGCGTTCATCGCCGCAGGACAGATCGAGGTTCCCGACCATTTGCTCGAGCAGGACTGGCTTCGCGGCACGAAAGCTGCTGCTAAATAAGACGGCCAGCATGTGCGAGGGACCCTGAATGAGCGACGAACAGGCGATCGGTGCGGTGATCGACGAAATGTATGCGATGATTTCGGGCCCCAAGGGACCGCGCGACTGGTCGAGGCAGGCAAATTGCTTCCTGCCCGAGGCGCGGCAGGTGCGGACCTGGGTCGACGACGAGGGCCGGCCGCAGAAGCTGAGCATGAGCCTCGCGGAATATTCGGCCAACACCCAGCCCTTCTTCGATGCCAACGATTTCTTCGAGGTCGAGACCAGCCGGCGGATCGACCTGTTCGGCAACATGGCGCACGTCTGGAGCGGCTACGAGGCGCGGCGCACGCCCGACGACGACCGCGCCCGAGCGCCGCGGCATCAATTCGATCCAGCTGTTCAAGGATCCCGACCGCGGCTGGCGGATCATCCACATGATCTGGGACAATGAGCGCGACCCGGCGCTCGAATGGCCGAAGCGCGCCGGGGTGACGGCGGACTAGGTCAGGCTGCGGCCTCGACCCGCCCGACGCACTCGCCGAAGCCGATCCGCGCCGCGCCGTCGGCTTCGCACCAGGCACGCAGCGTGACCTCGTCGCCGTCTTCGAGGAAGGTGCGCGTTTCGCCCGTCGGAAGCGCGACCGGCTGCTGGCCCCCGCCGCTGATCTCGAGCAGCGAGCCGAGCCCGGCGGCGCTGTCGGTCGACAGCGTGCCGGTGCCGATCAGGTCGCCCGGCTGGAGGTTGCAGCCGTTGCAGCTGTGGTGGGCGACGATCTGCGCCGCGCTCCAATACATCGCTGCATCGGCCGAGCCGCGCGACAGGATCTGCGGGCCACGCCGCTTGCCCGCATCTGCTCGGTCGTGAGGGTGACCTCGAGCTGGATGGCGAGCGCTCCGCCGGCGCGGTCCGCAGCATCGTCGAGATAGGGCAGCGGCGGCGGATCGCCGGCCGGCCGCTCCGGCAGCGGCCCGCGGAACGGCGCCAGCGCCTGCGGACTGACGACCCACGGCGAGACGCTGGTCAGGAAGTTCTTGGCGAGGAACGGCCCGAGCGGCTGATACTCCCATGCCTGGATGTCGCGCGCCGACCAGTCGTTGAGCAGGCAATAGCCGGCGATATGCTCGGCCGCCTCGCCGACCGGGATCGGCGAGCCGAGCTCATTGCCGCGGCCGATCCACATGCCGAGCTCGAGCTCGTAATCGAGGCGGCGGCTGGCGCCGAACTCCGGCGCGTCGGCGTCGGGAGCCTTGCGCTGCCCGTTGGGGCGGATCACCGGCTCACCCGACGGGCGCACCGAGCTGGCCCGCCCGTGATAGCCGATCGGCACATATTTATAGTTGGGCAGCAGCGGATTGTCGGGGCGGAACAGCGCGCCGACGTTGGTCGCGTGATGAATCCCGACGTAGAAGTCGGTGTAGTCGCCGACCAGGCACGGCACGTGCATCCGCACTTCGCTCTGGCCGATCAGATTGGGCTCGACGTCGTCGCGGTAGCGCTCGTCGGACAGGATCTCCGAGAGCCTAAGACGAAATTCGCGATGGGCGTCCGGGCCGCGCCCGAGCCACCGGTTGAGGACCGGCTGGGCGAAGTCGCCGCGCGATCCTTCGTCGAGCAGGTCGGCGATTGCGGTCAGGTCCAGGATATAGTCGCCGATCGCGACCCCGGGACGGCGGCGGCCCTTGGCCTCGGAGAAGATGCCGAGCGGCAGATTCTGGATCGGAAAGTCGCTGCCTGCGGAGGTTGCGACCCAGCTGGTCCGCGCCGGATCGTTGGTCTCGTCGGTCACGGCAACTGCGCCTTGGGAAAGCCCGCCCAGGCCTGGTCGTAGTCCGGCTGCGCGCGTTCCAGCGCCCAGTCGGTCGGCCGGTACGGCCAGCAGGTCTCGACCATGAACGCCATCGTGCCGTCGATCTTCATCGGCTTGAGCTCGGCCGCGCTCGCCTTCTCCCAGCTCTCGACGTCCGGGCCGTGGCCGCTCATCAGATTATGCAGGCTAAGACCGCCCGGCTGGAACCCTTCCGCCTTGGCATCATAGGCGCCGGAGATCAGGCCCATCGCTTCGCTCATCACGTTGCGGTGGAACCAGGGCGGCCGGAAGGTGTCCTCGGCAACCATCCAGCGCGGCGGGAAAATGACGAAGTCGGCATTGGCCCGGCCCGGGACAGTGCTCGGCGACGTCAGGACGGTAAAGATCGACGGGTCGGGATGGTCGAAGCTCACCGTTCCGATCACGTTGAAGCGCGACAGATCGTAGCGATAGGGCGCGTAATTGCCGTGCCAGCCGACGACGTCGAGCGGCGAATGGTCGAGGCTGGTGGTCCACAATCGCCCAAGGCTCTTCTGGATCACCTCGGTCGGCTCGTCGCGGTCCTCGAACCAGGCGACCGGCGTTTCGAAATCGCGCGGGTTGGCGAGACCGTTCGATCCGATCGGGCCGAGTTCGGGCAGGCGCAACGGGGCGCCGTAATTCTAGGCGACGTAGCCGCGCGCCTCGCCTTGGGGCAGCTGGACCCGGAACTTGACCCCGCGCGGCACGATTCCGATCGTGCCCGGGGCGACTTCGAGCCGGCCGAGTTCGGTCTGCAGCTCGACCGCGCCGTGCTGCGGAATGATCATGAGCTCGCCGTCGGCATCGACCAGCACGCGCCCGTCCATCCCCTTCGTCGCCCGATAGGCGTGAACGGCACACCCCTCGAGATCCTGCGGGGCCCGCGCCTGCAGCAGGGTGACGAGGCCGTCGACGAAATCGGTGCCGTCGGGCAGCTGGGGCGGGTTCCAGCGCAGCCGATTGGGCGCCAGGGGCTGCGCCGACGCGGCCGCTCCGAACAGCGGTGCGCCCGGGTAGGCGGCGAACGGCCGATGGTCGGCGGTCGGCCGCATCCGGTACAGCCAGCTGCGGCGGTTCTCGTGGCGCGGCGCGGTGAAGGAACTGCCGGACAACTGCTCGGTGTAGAGGCCGAAGGCCGGGCGCTGCGGCGAGTTGCGTCCCTTGGGCAGCGCGCCGGCGACGGCCTCGGTCTCGAAATGGCCGCCGAAGCCGGACAGGTAGCGGAGCGCGTCGGTCATGCGCCGCGGGTTAGTCGGTCAGCGCCGCAAACTCAAACGGGCGCGGCTCCGTGGGGGAACCGCGCCCGAGTACGGACGGGGACTCGCAACCCGCCCGCTCTGAAACTGCCCAATCAGTGCGTGTTGACGTCCACTCCGATCTTGTCCGGGACCTTGATCTCGGTCTTGTCCCCGCCGAAGCCGAGCTGGCCGCGGAAGAGGAACAGGAGCACGAGAACGACAATGATCAGCAGCACGACGGCGATCACTCCGCCGCTGCCGCCGCCACCGCCGGTCTCGACGATCGTCGTGCGATCGGTATCGCGGTCGTTATCGGCCATGGAAACTCTCCCTGTATTCGGCTGTTCTTCGAGCGAAACGAACGAACCTCCCTCGGGACGGTTCCGCCAACCGGGAGCCTTGATGAAATCGACCGCAGTAGCGACCCTCCTCTCCCTGAGCCTCCTTTCCGCCTGCAATCGCACGGAAAAGGCCGCGCCGGCGGCGCGTTCGGAGCAGCCGGCGACCGAGGTCGCAAACGCCGCCGCCCCGGAGGCAACGCCGCCGACCAATGGCGATCAGGCGGAGCCGCCGCGCGCCTCGCTGCCCGAGCCAAAGGGGCCGATCGACCCCAAGAGCGTCGAAGCGGCCGGCCAGATCGTCCAGCATTATGGCGCGCTGGTCGAGCAGGACCGGTTCCTTCCGGCCGAGCGGCTGTGGAACAACATTGAGGCCGCGCGCAGCTTCGCCGTCGCGCTCGACGCGAAGTTCAAGGACGTGCACCTGGAGATTGGCGAACTCGGTGCGACCGAGGGCGCCGCCGGGTCGATCTACACGACCGTCCCGGTGACCTTTTACGGAACGTCGGAGCGCGGCAAGCCACTGCGCATGCCAGCCGCGGTAATCCTGCGCCGGGTCAACGACGTGCCCGGGTCGACCGGGCGGCAGCGCCGCTGGCACATCGAGCGAATTGAGTGGAAGGCGGTCGCCTAGAGCTGGTTCAGCGCCTGCTCGAACTGCTTTTCCTGGGCGGGCGTGACCGGTGCGCCGGTCGCGTCGGTCGCCTGTTCGGAATTGTTCGAGCTGTCTTGCGGCGCGGAGCCGGCGACGTCCCAGGCGAGCCACAATATTCCGGCCGCCCACACGAGCGCCATCCAGCGGCTCTTGAAGATCGTACTGGTCTTCATCGGGATCATGCGGCGGACTATCGCCCGGCGGCTTTAAGATTTGGTCGCCCTCAGGCGACCTTGGCCTGCTGCTCGTCCGCCCCGGGGATGGCGAGCCCGGCGATCATCTCGCGCAGCTCCTGGCGCGCCGCGATGTGCGCGATCCCGACCTCGCCGAGCTGCTGCAGGTCGAGCAAGGTGAGGCCCTTGGGGAACAATTCGCGGTAGATGACGCGCTCGCCGAGGCCCGGGATGACCCGGAAGCCGACGCGGCGCGCGAGCTCGTCGAGCGCGGCGCCGACCCGCTTCAGATTGTGCGATTCGACGTGCTGGAGGCGATTCTCGAGGACCACCCAGTCGACGCTCTTGCCAGTCACCTTGGCGCGCTGCGTGCGGCTGTTCCACACGAGCTCGGCATAGAAACTGGGCCGGGTCACTTTGTAGTTTTCGGGATGGACCTGGCCGATGAGGTCGAGGTCGACGAAGCTGTCGTTCATCGGCGTGACGAGCGTATCCGCCATGAGGATTGCAGCACGGGCGATCTCGTCGTCGCGGCCGGGCGTGTCGATGACGATCACGTCGGCAGCGGCAGACAGCCGCTCGATTGCGGCAGAAAAGCCGCCGTCGCTGTGATCTTCGAGCACTTCATAGGCCGCGCGCGGCAGGTCGTCCTGCTCGAGCCGGCGCATCGTCGCGTCGCGATTCTCGAGGTAGCGCGTCATGGTCCGCTGGCGGCTGTCGAGGTCGAGCGCGCCGACGCGGTGGCCCGAGGCGGCCAGTGCGATGGCGGTGTGAACCGCGGTGGTCGACTTGCCGGTGCCGCCCTTTTCGTTGGCGAAGACGATGAAATGCGCGTGGCTCATGCTTGATCTTTTTCCCCGCGGCACCGAAACGCCGCCCCGTTAACAAATTACCCGAGGCTCGCCGGTCGTGCAAACCGTTCGCACCAGTGAAGAATTGACGCGCGCGCTGGCCGCGGCGCGGGGCGGAAGGATTGCGCTGGTGCCGACGATGGGCGCGCTTCATGCCGGGCACCTGGCGCTGATCGACGAGGCGAAGCGGCGGGCGGACACGGTCGTGGCGAGCATTTTCGTCAACCCGACCCAGTTCAACGACCCGAACGACCTTGAGCGCTATCCACGGCAGGAAAGCGACGACGCGCGCAAGCTCGAGAAGGCCGGGTGCGATCTGTTGTGGCTGCCCGGCGTCGACGACATCTATCCGGCCGGCTTCGCGACCACGATCCATGTCTCCGGAGTGTCGGAGCGCTGGGAAGGCGCGGCCCGGCCCGGCCATTTTGACGGCGTCGCGACGATCGTCGCCAAGCTGCTGCTGGCGGTGCGGCCCGACGTCGCCGTGTTCGGCGAGAAGGATTTCCAACAGCTCGCGGTGATCCGCCGGCTGGTCGCCGACCTCGGTCTCGCGGTCGAAATCGTCGGGCTGCCGACGATCCGCGACACGGACGGCCTCGCTTTGTCGTCGCGCAACGCCCTGCTGTCGGCCGACGAGCGCAAGCGGGCAGCCGCATTTCCGGCGGCGCTGGAACTCGCGCGCGACGCGATTCGGAAGGGAATGGATGAGGGCGCGGCAATCGATCATGCCGTGAACATGCTGCGCTACGCAGGATTTGCGCGGGTCGATTATTTCGTCCTGGTCGATGGCGCGACGCTCGAGCCAGTCCCGGAGCCGAACGGGGACACGCGACTGATCGCGGCCGCGGTGATCGGCGCGGTCCGGCTGATCGACAATATGGCCGTCTGAAGACACGGTTAATCGCGTTAACCATTTCTTTCCGATCCACAGCCGAAGCTGCCCGCAACACAAGGGTTGAGGGGGACGAAATGGGAGCGATTAGCCAGAAAGGCGCGGAATTCCTGATCCGCAGCCGCCTTACCGATGCCGAGAACGGGGACGTCGATGCCCTGTTCGAGCTCGGCATCACTTACTCGACGGGCCGCGGCGGAGCGCCGGTCGACCTGATCGAAGCCCATAAATGGTTCAACCTCGCCGCGCTCAACGGCAGCACCCGCGGCCAGCAATGCCGCGCCGAGATCGCGGTCGAGATGACCGCGCGCGAGATCGCCGAGGCGCAGCGCCAGGCGCGCGCCTGGCTGGCGACGACCGGTTACAGCCGCCGCGCCGCCTGACTATCGAACGAGGATCGTGACCGCGCGGCGGTTGAGCGCCAGCGCTTCGGGCGCGGAGCCGAGCACGGCGACTTTCTCCTTGCCCCAGCTCAGGGTCGTGAGCTGCGCCGCTGGAACCCCCAACAGTACGAGGTAATTGCGGACCTCCTCGGCGCGCCGGGCGCCGACCGCCAGCGCGTGATCGCGCGTGTCGCTGGGGTCGGCATGGCCTTCGATCCGCACCACCACCTCTGGGTGCAATCGCAGCCACGCCGCCTGCGCGGTCAGCGTCGCCCGCGCTGCCGGCGTCAGAACCGACGCGTCGCCGCCGAAATAGACGGTGGCGCTGCCGGTCTGGGCAAGGAAGTCGGCGCGGAGCGCGTCGATCCCCACCAGGACCGGCGCCGGGGGCGCCGGCTGGCGCTTGCGCAGCCCCGGCAGCTGCGCCGCGGCGCTGCCGGCGGCGAGGGCGAGGACGGCGAAGGTCACGAGACGGCGCATCAGTCGATCACTCCCGACCAATCGGGATCCGACCCGGCCTGCGGAGTCGCGACCCGGCGTGCCGCTCCACCCGACAGCGAGACCCGATAGAGGGCGGGCCGGCCGTCGGGCCCGGCGCGCTGGAACAGCAATTCGCGGCTGCTCGGCGCCCAGTCGGGCGCCTCGTCGGCCGGGCCGCTGGTCAGCAGCTGCTCGCCGCTCCCGTCGGGCTTGATCACGCCGACGCGCATCCCGGCACCCGGCACGCGCCGGGTGAAGGCGATCCATTCGCCGTCGGGGCTCCACACCGGCTCGCCGTACCAGCCGCCGCCGAAGGTGATCCGGCGCTGGCCGGTCCCGTCGGCGTTCATCACGTAGAGCTGCTGCGCGCCCGAGCGGTCGCTTTCGAACACGATCCGGCTCGCATCGGGCGCGAAGCTCGGCGCGGTGTCGATGCCCGGCGCGGCGGTCAGGCGCTGGGGCAGGCCGCCCTTGGCCCCGACGACATAGATGTCGGTGTTGGACCCCTGCTGCATCGAGAACAGGATGCGCTGGCCGTCGGGCGAATAGCGCGGGGCGAAGGTCATCCCGCCCGTCGGGACCAGCGGCCGCTGCTGATCGCTGTCGAAATCGACGATCCGGATGTGCGGCTGGCCGCCGACGAAGCTGACGTAGGCGATCGCGCGCGCGTCGGGCGAGAGGCGCGGCGTGAGCACGATCGAGTCGCCGACAGTGACGAAGCTCTGGTTGCTGCCGTCGCTGTCCATCACCGCGATGCGCTTGACCCGGTCGGCCTGGGTCCCGCTTTCGGCGACATAGGCGATGCGCGTGTCGAACACGCCCGCCGGAGCCCCGGTCGCGGCGGTGTAGGCGAGCCCCGAGCATTTGTGGGCGGCCCGGCGCCAGTCGCCGGCCGCCACGGCGAAGCCGATTCGCCCGAGCTCGCGGCCCTTGGCGACGTCATAGACGTAGCAGCCGACGGTGAAGCGGCCGTCGGGGTTGGCGCGGACGAAGCCGGTGAGCAGGAATTTCGCGCCCTGCGAGCGCCAGCGGGAGAAGGTCGGCGCGGTCACTTCCGGGTAGGAATAATAATCCTTCTGGTTGGGTCCGACCGGGACCAGCTCGGCGGTGGTGCGCAGGTCCGAGGCGATCAGTTGCGCTGCCTGCCAGGCAATCGCGGCGGGGCTGTCCTGGCCGCGCGCGCTCTGGTCGGGGGTGGCGAGCGGCGGCACCGCGACCACGGCCGCATCCTGACCCACGGCGGGCGCCGCGAGCAGGCCGAGACTGAGCAGAAACGGTGCGAAACGGGCAGTCATTCGGATTTCGTCATGCTCCTGAACCGTTCGACCCAATCTTTCGGCTGCCGCTGCGGGCGGCCGTTCGCATCGAGGAAAGCGGCTGTCACCCGAGCGTCGGTCAACAGTTCCCGATTCCGCATGACCCGTTGATGAATCTCGACCGAAGCGGCGCGAACCTGCTCGACGCTGCTAAGGACGAGGAGTTCCTCGCCGAGCCGCGCCGGCTTCACATATCGAATGTTGCACTCGACCACATGATAGGCGCCGCCGCCGCCGCGGAGCACTTCGGACTGGTCGACCCCGACCGCGCGCAGCATGTCGGAGCGGGCCCGCTCCATGAACTTCAGATAATTGGCGTAATAGACGACCCCGGCGGTGTCGGTGTCCTCGAAATAGACGGTCAGCGCGAAATGATGCTCCGACCCGACGAAGCCGCCGCGATAGGGAGTGTCGAAATCGCCCGTCATCGCCCCGGCTGTAGCGGCGCCGGACTCGCCACGTAAGCCCGCTTGACTCCTGTGTAACGCTAAGGTTACATGTAACCCATGAGTTACACGAGGAGCGGGGAATGAATAGCTTTGCAATTGGTTTGCTGGTGGGGACTCGGGGCGGTGCTGGTGACTGGGGCGATCGTAAAGTGGCGACGGCGCGACATGCCGATGAGTGTTGCCGAAAAGGCGGAGTATCTGAGCAAGCGCAGGGCGCGGATGCTGCCCGCGCTCGCAGTCCTTTTCCTGTCGCAGCAGGCGACTTTCTTCTCGACGGTCAATTCGCCGGCGCCTCATTCCGCTTATGCGGTGAAGATCTCCGCCTGGTTGGTGCTGTCCATCGTCCTGTTGCTCGCCCTTTCGACCAAGGGCTTTTGGCTCGAGCGGAAGGAGGTGCGGGACCTGATCGACGATGAGAACACTCGCGCCAATCGCAATGATGCGATGCGCTGGGGCTTCCTGTTCTCGATGGCTGCCGCGATTGCGGTCTATGTCGCTGACCTTGTTCGACGTGACGGTGACGGCGCGGGATGCGGTCCATATCGTCATGACGATGGGCATTGCCACCGCGCTGATCCGTTGGGGCATCCTGGAAAGGCGCGCTCACCGGGATGGCTGAGCGGCTCGCCAACCGGCTCAAAGAACGACGATCGGAGCTCGGCCTCACCCAGGCCGAGCTCGCCGAGCGGGTTGGAGTCACGCGCAAGACCGTCAACACCGTCGAGAATGGGGTGTTCGTCGCCTCGACCCTGCTCGCGCTGAAGCTCGCCAAGGCCCTCGGCCTGGCGGTCGAGGAGCTGTTCTCTATTTCGCGCGGACTGATCGCCCCGACCTCGCGAATCAGGTCGCCCTGCGCCTCGGGCACGTCGGCGAGGTGCATGCCCCAGCCGGGCAGGAACATGCCGATCACCGCGACCTCGCCGCCGACGCGGTCGGTGCGCTTGTCCTTGGGGTCGGCGTTGGTCCGGATCGACAGATAGCCGCGCTGGCCGTCGTTGACGCACTTGCGCCGAGACCAGGCCCTCGGCGCGGAGGTAGGCGGTCGGCGGCGGCCCCTCGCTCGACCACTGGATCGGGCCGCCCGGCACCGGCAGGCTCGACCGCGCATACCAATAGCTGTCGAGGGCACCCAGTCGGTCGCGCCGGGGCGCGCGGGATTGACGCAGGCGACGGTCATGCCCGGCGGATCGGCACGTAGCCGAACATCGCGCCGTCGGGCGGCGACATTCTTCTCGCGGAAGCTGACCCAGCTGATGACGCAGCCGGTCTCGCCGGTGCGGCTGCACAGCGGCGTCTTCTTGAAGCGTGCCGCCGACCAGCTTGCCCTGCGGAACGAACAGGTTGAAGCCGGGGATGATCGCCAGCTTCATCCGCGCCGCGACGCGCGGGCTCGGTCTCGATCTCGCGGGCGATCAGCTGCTGCAGCATCAGGCTGCCCTGGCTGTGGCCGATGAGCACGAACGGCCGGCCGTTGTTGCGCGTGGCGAGATAGTTGCGCCACGCGGCGCAGCACGTCGCCATAAGCGAGCGCGGCGGCGGCATCGATATTCGCGCCGGCCGAGAAGGCGGCGACCGCGCCGACAGCGTCATCTGTCGGTAGATCGGCGCGAACGTCCGGCACACCGAGGCGAAGCGGGCGAACTGGACCTGCGCGGCGAGCTTCTCCGAATCGTCGACGATTGAGGTCGCTGTTCATCCCCTTGTCGCGTCGAGACCGTCGGATAGACGTAGAAACAGTCGAGCGGCGGGTCCTTGGCGACGACGCTCTGGCCGGTCGAGCCATAGCCGTTGGGCTTGAGCGCGGTGGTCGCGAGCGGGGTCGAGCAGGTGTCGGCGCGGCCGGGCAGGCACAGCCAGGTCGAATCCTTGGCATAATCGGGCGCCGGCACGGCGCGTGGGTCTGGGCGGCAGCGGCTGCGGCGGCGAGCGCGCGGCAGCGGCGATCAGGAACAAGTGACGCATCATTTGGACGGAGCTCCCTGGTCGAACAGGCCGGCCTGGCTGCCCTGCGGCAGGGGCAGGCCGAGATGGGTGTAGCCGCGGCCGTTGAGGCAGCGGCCGCGGGCGGTGCGGGCGATCAGGCCGAGCTGGATGAGGAACGGCTCGATCACGTCCTCGATCGTGTCGCGCGGCTCGCTCAGGCCGGCGGCGAGGGTTTCGACGCCGACCGGCCCGCCGCCGTAGAGGTCGGCGATCATGGTCAGATAGCGGCGGTCCATCGCGTCGAGGCCGAGCGCGTCGATCTCGAGCCGCGACAAGGCGCGGTCGGCGACCTCGGCGTCGATCGTGTCGCAGCCCGCGGCATGGGCGAAATCGCGCACGCGGCGGAGCAGCCGGCCGGCGATGCGCGGCGTCCCGCGCGAGCGCCGCGCGATCTCGCGCCCGCCGTCGTCGGTCGATGGTCGACGCCGAGCAGCCGCGCGGCGCGGCGGACGACCTGCTCGAGCTCCTCGACGGTGTAGAAATTGAGCCGGACCGGGATGCCGAAGCGGTCGCGCAGCGGCGTGGTCAGCAGGCCCTGCCGCGTGGTCGCGCCGATCAGGGTGAAGCGCGGCAGGTCGATCCGGACCGAGCGCGCCGACGGGCCCTCGCCGATCATCAGGTCGAGCGCGCGGTCCTCCATCGCCGGATAGAGCACTTCCTCGACCGCGGGATTGAGGCGGTGGATCTCGTCGATGAACAGGACGTCGCCGTCCTCGAGGTTGGTGAGCAGCGCCGCGAGATCGCCCGACTTGGCGATCACCGGGCCCGAGGTGGCGCGGAAGCCGACGCCCATTTCGCGCGCGAGGATCCCGGCGAGCGTGGTCTTGCCGAGGCCGGGCGGGCCGTGGAGCAGCACATGGTCGAGCGCCTCGCCGCGGCTCTTCGCGGCGTGGACGAACACGCGCAGGTTCTCGCGCGCCGCCTGCTGGCCGATGAACTCGTCGAGGCTCTTCGGGCGAAGCGCCGCATCGGCGTCCTCGGCGGTGCGCTCGGGCGTCGTGATGCGGGCGGGGTCGGTTGCCATCAGCCGATTGATTCGCAGATGCATGGCCGCACGACAAGCGCGCGAAGCGGGGGAGCGGGCGCATGTGAACTCGATCGGAGGACGATGATGGCGGGGAGCGGCCGCGGCGCTGGCGGCCGGCCCGGCCCTGGCGAAAGGCCGCGGCGCCGGCCGGCTGGTACGACCAGGCGATCGTCATCGACGCGCTGGGCGGGATCGGCGATCCCTATTCGCCCGACGAGCAGCTGCGGCTCGAGCGACCGCGCGTGGACCGAAATGGTCGGCGACCGGCGTCACCCTGCTCCGCGATACGGTCTTCCCGGTCGGCAACGTCACCGATCCGTGGGGCGATTATCAGAAGGACATCGCCGCCAAGCAGAATATCCTCAACGCCAACCCCGACCGGCTGCATGCTGCGTGCGCACCGCGGCCGACATCCTCAAGGCCAAGCGCGAGAAGAAGTTCGGCGTGGCTGTGGGGCACGCAGGACACGTCGATGGTCGGGCCCGAACTCGACCGGCTGGCGCAGCTGAAGAAGGACGGGGTGATGACCGTCCAGCTGACCTACAACAACGGCAACCTCGCGGGCGACGGGTCGCTCGAGCCGCGCAACGGCGGGCTGACCAAGCTCGGCAGGGCGACGATCGAGCGGATCGAGGCGGAGAAGCTGCTGCTCGACCTCGCGCCACGGCGGGGCGCGGACGATGGCCGAGGCCGCCGCCTTCGCCAAGCGGCCGCTGGTGATCAGCCACACCGGCGCGCGGGCGCTGACCGACCATCCGCGCAACACCGGCGACGAGACGATCAAGGCGGTCGCCGACAAGGGCGGCGTCGTCGGCGTCTATTTCATGCCGTTCCTGACGCTCGACAGCCATCCCAAGGGCGCGCGACCTGATCGCCCATGTCGAGCATGTCGCGAAGGTCGCGGGCGAGGACCATGTCGGGATCGGCACCGACAATGGCGTGCTGCCGCTGGAGCTCGACGCGGCGAACCGAAGAAGAAGCTCGACGAGTGGCAGCGCGCAGCGGATCAAGGCCGGGATCGCCGCGCCGGGCGAGGCGGTCGGCGTCTATCCGTATGGTCGCGGACTACAACAGCGTCGACCGCTACCGCCGGTTCGCCGCCGACCTGCAGAAGCGCGGCTGGAGCGAGGCGCGGCTTGAGAAGCTGATGGGCGGCAATTTCCTGCGCGTCTACAGGGAGGCGTGGGGCGGCTAGCTCGATGTGCTCGACCTCGTCGCCGACGATCTCGACCCAGTCGTGCTTGCGCTCTTCCCACACCGAGAAGCGCGGGCGCGGCGAAATAGGGATCGTCGAACGCGCCCAGCGGGATCGCGACCAGCCCGTCGAACTTGCCGTCGATCTCATAATGCACGTCCGACCCGCAGTCCGGGCAGAAATGGAAGGTGATCCGGTTGCCGCTGTCGGCGATGTTCGACCCAGCTCTTCGACCGGCCCCGATCGTGACCTGCTCGGCCGGCCAGCGCGCCTGCACCGCGAAGGCGCTGCCCGAGCGCTTCTTGCAGTCGAGGCAATGGCAGACCGAAACGCGCACCGGCTCGCCGGTGACGGTCGCGTGCAGCTGCCCGCAGCGGCAGGAGGCGGTGCGGGTGGTCATTTCGACAGCGCCCGTTCGATCCGCTTCCACAGGTCGGCGACCGCCTCGACGGCGGGCGACGAGCGCGGCAGCAGCTCGCCGATGGGTTTGCGCTCCTCGCTCATTTTCTCATAGGCGCTGGCCATCGGAATCGCCGGCCAGCCCTTGTGCTTCGCCAACTCCGACTGGTGGAGCGCGCGGCGGCGGTCGACCATCGAGAAGACCGGCGCGAGGGTCACCTTGGGCCCCTTCTTCCCGCCGACATACTCCTTGATCACGTCGAGCGAGCGCTGCGACAGCGCGGACGGGATCACCGGCACGATCACCAGGTCCGCCGCGCGCAGGATCTGGTCCGACGTGTCGGTCAGGCCGGGCGGGCAGTCGATGATGATCCGCTCGTAATCGCCCTCGAGGTGCGCCGCGATCTTGGCCAGCCGCTTGCGCTTACCGAGGTCGTGGAACGCATAGTCGAGCGTGCGCAGCGACTGGTCGGCGGGGAGCACCGCGATCCCCTCGACGTTCGACGGCCGGATCAGGCCGGAGACGTCGGCGTCGCGGGTGATGCTCGAGCGGGCGGTAACGGGTCCCCGGCTCCTGGCCGAGGATGTAGCTGGCCGCGCCCTGCGCATCCAAGTCCCACAGCAGGGTCTTGCGCTTCGACAGGATCGCGCTCGCCCAGGCGAGGTTCACCGCCAGCGTCGATTTCCCGACGCCGCCCTTGGCGCTGTAGACGGCGACGATCATTTCGCCGCTTTCCGCAGCGCGAGCCGGACAAGCGCGTCGAGGCCGGCGTCCGCGCCGAGCTCGTCCTGCGCGGCGTTGACCGCGGCGCTGGCCTCGGCCGGCTTGAAGCCGAGGTTGGCGAGCGCCGACAGCGCGTCGGATGCGGCGCCGCCGCGGGGAGTGGGCGCCTGGCCGCCGAGACCGGTCACGCCGAGCTTGCCCTGGAGCTCATTGGCGATGCGCGCGGCGAGCTTGGGACCGACGCCGTTGGCGCGGCCGATCATCGCCTTGTCGTCCTGGGCGACGGCGCGGGCGAGCTCGTCGGGCGAAAGGGCCGACAGGATCGCGAGCGCGACCTTGCCGCCGACGCCCTGGACGCTGGTCAGCGCGCGGAACGAGTCGCGCTCGGCGGTCGAGCCGAAGCCGAACAGGGTCCAGGCGTCCTCGCGGACCTGGAGCTCGGTCAGCAGCAGCACCTCGCCGCCGATCGGGCCGAGCGCGTCGAGCGTCTTGCCGCTGCACTGGACGAGATAGCCGACGCCGCCGACGTCGATCACCGCGCCGTCGGCGCCGGTTTCGGCGAGCAGTCCGGAGAGGCGCGCGATCATTGGCAAGCCCTAACAAATCCTCCCCGGAACGGGGAGGGGGACCGTTCAGCGCAGCTGAATGGTGGAGGGGGCGTCGTGCAGGGCTCCAAACCCCCTCCGTCAGCGCTGCGCGCTGCCACCTCCCCGCCCTGGGGAGGAGCTGAAGGCCCGCGCGGTCGCCAGATGATGCGCGTGGGTGATCGCCACCGCGAGCGCGTCGGCGGCGTCGGGACCGGCGATCTTCGCGCCGGGCAGCAGCCGCGCGACCATCGCGTGGATCTGGGCCTTGTCGGCGCCGCCCGTGCCGACCAGCGCCTTCTTGACCAGCGCCGGCGCATATTCGCCGACGGCGACGCCGGAGCGCGCGGCGCACATCAGCGCCACGCCGCGCGCCTGGCCGAGCTTCAGGGTCGATTGCGGGTTCTTGTTGACGAACACCTCCTCGGCCGCGGCGGCGGCGGGCCGATGCTCGGCGAGGATCGCGTCGAGCTCGTCGGCGAGCCGCGCCAGGCGTTGCGCGAGCGGCATCAAGGGATCGGTCTTGATCTGGCCGTTGGCGACATGGTCGAGCCGGTTGCCCTCGGCCCGATCACGCCCCAGCCGGTCGAGGCGAGGCCGGGATCGAGACCAATGATTTTCGCCACATCCCCCTCCTGCTCGAACTACCTAACCTCCGGCCCAAGCTCGCGATAGTCGTACTCGTCGCGAATCCGGAGGTTGAAGAAGCGCCCCTTCGAGAGAGCGAGGCGGAATGCTTCGGCGAGCTCCGGCGGGACTTCGGAGTAAAGGTAGCGGCGGCCGGTGATGAAGGTCACCAGCAGTTCGCGTCGCTCGGGGCGATAGTCGAACGACTGGATGACGGCCGATGGCATGCGCGGTCAACGCGCGATCAGGCGAGCTTCTCCAGCTCGTCCTCGGGGACATCGTAATTGCCCCACACCGTCTGGACGTCGTCGTCCTCGTCGAGCGCATCGATCAGCCTGAGCAGGCTGGACGCATCGTCGCCGCGGACCTCGACCTCGGTCGCCGGCTTCCAAGCCAGCTTCGCGCCTTCGGCCTCGCCGAGCATCGGCTCGAGCGCTCGCGCGACCTCGTGCAGGCCCGTCGACGTTGGTCCAGATCCGATGGCCGTCGTCGTCCGATTCGACGTCCTCGGCGCCGGCCTCGATCGCCGCTTCCAGCACCTTGTCGGCGTCGCCCGCGCTGCGCCGGATATTCGATCAGCCCGAGGCGCTCGAAGCCGTGGCTGACGCTGCCGCCGGCGCCCAAATTGCCGCCGTTCTTGGAGAAGATCGTGCGGACGTTGGTCGCGGTGCGGTTGCGGTTGTCGGTCAGCGCCTCGACGATCAGCGCCACGCCGCCGGGCCCGAAGCCCTCGTAGCGGATTTCCTCGTAATTCTCGGCGTCGCGAGCCCGAGGCCTTGTCGATCGACGCGCTGGATATTGTCCTTGGGCATCGACTGGGCGCGGGCGGCGATGATCGCCGCGCGCAGCCGCGCGTTCGCGTCCGGGTCGGGCAGGCCCATCTTGGCCGCGACGGTGATTTCGCGGCTCAATTTGGAGAACAGCGCCGAGCGCTTTTTGTCCTGCGCGCCCTTCCGGTACATGATGTTCTTGATATTTGCTGTGGCCGGCCATGGCGGTTCCTTACGCGAGGCCCAGCGCCGCGCGATAGGTTTCGAGCACCGCGTCCTGCTCCTGGCGGGTATGCGTCTCCATCTTCCGCAGGCGCACGATCATGCGCATGATCTTGGGATCGTAGCCGTTGGCCTTGGCCTCGGCGTAGACGTCGCGAATGTCGTCCGCGATGCCCTTCTTCTCTTCCTCGAGACGCTCGATCCGCTCGATGAACAGCCGCAGCTGGTCGGCCGCGACGGTGCCTTCCGCCATGTCGGTGAAACTCCAATTTCGAGATGTGTGAAACACGGCTCTAGGGGAGGGCGCCCGGCCGCTCAAGCGACTTTGGGCGGCGGCGCGTGTTACGGTTGCTCCCGCCGAATCGAAAGGAGGAGCGATGCTCAAGCGAGCGATCGCGGCACTTGCGATGGCGGCGACCACCGGCGGCTGCATGCAGTATCTCGTGCAACCGCCGCGCCCGAGCCTCGCCGGCACGCCGCAGACGGTCGAGGCGAACTCCTACGTCGGCGGCAAAGTTCAGCAGCCCTCGGGCCACGTGACCGCCAGGCAATGCGCGAACGGGGAGCAGCTCGCCCGAGTGCTGGTCAAGCGCAACTTCTGGCAGGGCTTCGTCAACTGGATCACGCTCGGCATGGTCGCTCCGGCAACCATCGAATATAGCTGCGCCAACGCGGGCGAGCCGCCGATGGGCGGCGGGGGTTCCTGATGGCCGCTCCCCAGCCGCGCTTCAACCCGAAGAAGCTGTGGAAGAATTTCCACGAGACCTACAGCCAGGTGATCGACGGCGAGTGGGACCTGTTCATGCCGCAACAGGCGACTGGCCTCACCGTCGCGGACCTCAAGGAAACCGCGGCCCAGTTCCAGAAGCTGATCGGCGACGCCAAGCAGAACGGGCTGAAGGTGCGCGCGATCGGCTCGAGCTGGTCGCTGTCCAAGGCCCCGACGACGACGGGCTGGACGTTCAACACCAACCGCCTCCGCGGCCGGCTGAAGGTCAAGCCCGCGGACGTCGATCCGGCCTATCCGGGGACCGCCGACCAGAAGGCGGGCCTGTATCTGTTCCAGTGCGGCAACACGGTCGCCGATGTGAACAGCGCACTCGAGCGGGACAGCGAGAAACGCGCCCTGTTCACCTCCGGCGCGGCCAACGGCCAGACGATCGTCGGCGCGACGCAATGCGGCACCCACGGCTCGGCGCTCGAGTTCGGGGCGCTGCACGACCACATCGTCGCGCTCCACCTGATCACCACCGCCGACAAGCATTATTGGGTCGAGCGCAAGAGCCGGCCGGTGATGGCCAAGGCGTGGGTCGACGGCCTCGGCGCGACGCTCAAGCGCGACGACGATCTGTTCAACGCCGCGGTGGTCGCGTTCGGCAGCTTCGGAATCATCGGCGCGGTCGTGATCGAGGCCGTCCCGCGCTATCTGCTCGAGACCCATCCGACCCAGGCCAAGCTCGACGAGAGCCTGTGGAAGGCCATCGGCGCACTCGATTTCTCGGTGCCGCCGTTCAACGGCAAGAAGCCTTATTTCTTCCAGGCGGTGATCAACCCGTCGAGCGACGACGTGCTGATCATGGCCAAT
Source organism: uncultured Alphaproteobacteria bacterium (assembly GCA_963765945.1). GTDB lineage: Bacteria > Pseudomonadota > Alphaproteobacteria > Sphingomonadales > Sphingomonadaceae > Sphingomicrobium. The sequence continues at coordinate 15,838 of CAVXYS010000042.1, read as the reverse complement.
TATCGCAAGGATCCGCCGCCGGACTCGTACCAGCCCAATTACGATCTGATCAGCGACCCCAAATCGATCGGGCCGGGCTTCGATGCGCTGTCGACCCTGAGCGTGATCCTCGGCGCGTTCAAGAACGTCATCCCGGCCTTCTCCAAGCTGGCGGCGAAGCAATTGTTCGATACCAAGACCAAGACCGGCACGCCGGGGGAGATCTACGGCTACAAGCCGCCGCTGCTGTTTGTCGCGAGCGGCAGCATCGCTGTCGCCTTGCCCGACGCTCGACGAACGCTCGAGACACTGATCAAGCTCTACAAGGACATTGGGCCGGTGCCCGTGGTGCTGGGTTGCCGCTACGTCCGCAAGAGCCCGGCGCTGCTCGCCTTCAACCGGTTCCCGATCGGGCTGATGATCAGCATCGACGGCGTCGACGGCCAGACCTCGCGCGCCTTTTTCGCGGCTGCGGCGGACCGGGTCGAGGCCGCCGGCATCAGCTTCACCCAGCATTGGGGCAAGGCCAACGCCTATACCCCGCAGCGGGTCGCCAAAGCCTACGGCGGCAACCTCCAGAAGTGGCTCGATGCGCGCCGCGCCCTGATCCCTGCGGCCGCCGACCGCGCGTTGTTCGACAACGATTACATCCGGGAGCGCGGTCTCACCGGCTGATTTCCGCCGGCTTCGGGTTGAACCGCCACCTCAAGCGGCTATGCGGGGGCCGGTGACGGAAACCCTCGCACCACGCTCGCGCAAGGTAAAAATCCTGGCGACGCTCGGCCCGGCGTCGAGCGACGCCAAGACCATCCGCAGGCTGATGCTGGCCGGCGCCGACGCCTTCCGCATCAACATGAGCCACGGCGACCAGAAGCAGAAAGCGAAGCTGGTCGGCCATATCCGCGCGCTCGAAAAGGAATTCCATCGCCCGACGACGATCCTGTTCGACTTGCAGGGCCCGAAGCTCCGGGTCGGCCATTTCAAGGGCGGCGGCGCGGTCCTCGAGAAGGGCGGGCGCTTCATCTTCGACCGCACCGCCAAGGCCGGCGACAGCCGCCGGGTCCAGCTGCCCCATCCCGAGCTGTTCGACTCGATCAAGGCCGGGACCAAGATCCTGATCGACGACGGCAAGGTCCGACTGAACGTCCTGGAGGCCGGCGAAGACCGCATCGTCACCGAGGTGAAGGTCGGCGGGACGGTGTCCGACAACAAGGGCGTCAACGTCCCCGACGTGGTCGTTCCGATCCCGGCGCTGACCGACAAGGACCGCGACGACCTCCATTTCGCGCTCGAGCAGAAAGCCGACTGGATCGCTTTGTCGTTCGTCCAGCGGCCCGAAGACGTCGCCGAGGCGCGTTCGCTGATCGGCGAGAAAGCGGCGCTGCTGGCCAAGATCGAGAAGCCGGCGGCGATCGACCGCTTGACCGATATCGTCGCGCTCGCCGACGCGGTGATGGTCGCGCGCGGCGACCTCGGAGTCGAGCTCCCGCCCGAGGCGGTCCCGCCGCTGCAGAACAAGATCGTCGCCTGCGCCCGCCAGTTCGGCAAGCCGGTGGTGGTCGCGACCCAGATGCTCGAATCGATGGTCACCTCGCCGACCCCGACCCGGGCCGAGGTCAGCGACGTCGCCACCGCGATCTACGACGGAGCCGATGCGGTGATGCTGTCGGCCGAAAGCGCGACCGGCCAATATCCGTGCGAGGCGGTGCAGATGATGGACCGGATCGCAACCAGCGTGGAGCGCGACCCGACCTATCCGGCGCGAGTCCATTTCATCCAGACCAAGCTCGAGCCGACCACCGCCGACGCGCTCGCCGGGTCGGCGCGGCAGATCGCGACCACCGTCTCGGCGACGGCAATGGTCTGCTACACGAGCTCGGGCGCGACGGCGCGACGGATCGCCCGCGAGCGGCCGTCGGTGCCGCTGCTCGCGATGAGCCCGTCGATGACGACGGCGCGACGGATGGGCCTGCTATGGGGTGTCCACGCGGTCCACTCGCGCGACGTCTCGAGCTTCGAGGAGATGGTCGAGAAGGGCAAGCGCATGGCGCTCCGCCACAACCTCGCCAAGGGCGGCGAGCGGATCGTGCTGATGGCCGGGATTCCGTTCGGGACCGCCGGCTCGACCAACGTGCTGCACGTCGTCCGGCTGATCGGCGACGAGCTTGAGCGGCACCATGCCGCCAAGGCCGCGACCTAGCGCGAGCCCGCGACCGGGTCCCGCGCCGACGTCTTCTCCGCCCCGTCGGCTTCGAGCGGAGTGCCGAAATTCCACAGGGTCAGCGCTGGCACGCACAGCCCGTCGGGATCCGGATCGAAATCATATTGGGATATCCCGCAGTTGAGGATTTCCGCCTGCTTGTCGATCTTGAGGATGGTCGCCTCGTCGAGCTCCTCGAGGATGTAGCGGAAGCACAGCACGACGACCTGGTGGCACACGACCAGGACGCGGCGATCGCGATAGTGGAGGTTGATCGTGTTGAGCATCGAACGCAGGCGCAGGATCACGTCCGCCCAGCTCTCGCCGCCCGGCGCGCGGTGGTAGAATTTGCCGAGGCGCGCGCGGTGCGCCGCTTCGTCCGGGAAGCGCACGCGAATGCCTTTGTGGGTCAGCCGGTCGAAGACGCCGAATTCGCGCTCGCGCAGCCGCTCGTCGACGATGGCCCGGGCCGGGCCGCCGGCCAGGGCACCGGCCTTGCAGATGACCTCGGCGGTCTGGCGCGCCCGCACGTAGGGCGAGGAGAGGACGATCTCGGGGCGCTCGTCGCGCGGCAGAGCGGCAAACCAGCGGCCGGCCGCCTCGGCCTGGCGAAAGCCGAGCTCGGAGAGCGGCACATCGACGTCGCGGATGTCGATGTCGATCTCATGCGCGCCGGCCTCGTCGGCGGCGTCGCGGGCGATGTTGCCCCGGCTCTGCCCGTGCCGCACCAGCCACAGCCGCTCGGGCCAATTCTGCCGCATTTCGCACTCCTTCTGCGGACGGCACAAAGCATTAGCCGCGCGAATGTGCCAGAACCTTCGCCACGCTCGCGCATTGGGAGTTGCATGAAGAGCCCTGACAGCAAGCCGTTCGCCAGCTTCTTCCAGGCCGGCTTCGAATGCTCGTCGCACCGGCGGCGCGACGGCGTGCGACTCGACCTGATCCGGGCGACCGGTCACGACCGGCACGTCCTCGGCGATTATCGCCAGTGCCGGGAGCTCGGTTTCGGCACGATCCGCGACGGCGTGCGCTGGCATTTGGTCGAGAAGGCGCCCGGCCAATATGACTGGTCGAGCTGGATGCCCGCGCTCGAGGCCGCCGAGCAGGTCGGGCTGCAGGTCATCTGGGACCTGTTCCATTACGGCTCGCCCGACCATGTCGACCAGGCGGCCGAGGATTTCCCGCAGCGCTTCACCGACTTTGCGGTCGCCGCGCTCGAGGTGCAGCAGTCGGTCAGCGCCGGCCCGCCGCTCGCCTGCCCGCTGAACGAGATCAACTTCCTGTCGTGGGCGGTCGATGAGGGCTATTTCCCCCATGTCGGTCCGGACCAGCGTGGCTGGTTCAAGCGCCGGCTGATCGCGGCGGCGATCGCCTCGGCGCGGGCGATCAAGCAGTGCTGGCCCCAATCGACCATCGTCTGGGCGGAGCCGCTGATTCACATCGCGCCCCACGACCACCGCCGCGGGACGGTGCAGGCCGCCCAGGCGAACCTGCCAGGGCATGTACGAGGCCTACGACTGGATCCTCGGCATGGCCGAGCCGGAGCTGGGCGGCAACCGCTCGCTGGTCGACGCGGTCGGGCTCAACTTCTACCCGCACAACCAATGGTACCTCGGTGGGCCGACCATCCCCATGGGCCATCACGAATATCGCCCGCTCGCCGACATGCTGGTCGAGATGGGGGAGCGGTACCAGAAGCCGCTGTTCATTGCCGAGACCGGCGCGGAAGGCTCGGGCCGGCCGGCCTGGCTTCACTATGTGTGCGACGAGGTGCGGGAGGCGCAGCGGCGCGGCACCGCGGTCGAGGGCATCTGCCTCTACCCGATCACTTCCTATCCCGGGCTGGGACAACAGCCGGCACTGCCACGTCGGCCTGCTTTCATCGATCGGCTCGGACGGCAGCCGCCATGTCTACGAGCCGTTGCGCGAAGAGCTCGAGCGGCAGCGCCGGCTGTTCCTGCCCGAGCACGGGTATCAGCACCCGCGCGCTGCCGCGGGACGACGCTGACGCTTCAGGCGTCGACCGAGTTGCGGCGCAGCGACGTTCCGCCGGCCCATTCGGCGGCATAGCGGCGGACCTCGGCGAGCTGGACCCGGCCCCAGCGGTGCCCGTAGCCGTCAGGCTCGACGTTCTCGGGCTGGTCGAGCAGCGTCTGCCAGCGGCGCAGCTCGTCGATATAGGCGTCGCACGGGACCCGCTCGAAGCTCCTCCCTGTCGGCGACGTCGTAGATGCCGATCTTCGCCCACTTGCTGCGTCCACCAGTCGGGCACGTCGACGAACGGGTAGAGGCAGACGCCGTGGAGGTCGACCCCGGCGTTGAGCGCCTTGCAGCACTCCTCCATCGTCATCCGCAGCCATTCGGCGCGGTGCTCCTGATAGCCGCTGGTCTCGCCGATGATGAGCGGGCGGCGGTAGCGGTCCCAGGCGAATTGCAGCAGCTCGCTGAGCGGCTTGCGGCGCGGGTCGCGCGGGCCGAGGATCTCGCGCTTCTTGTCAGCGTCGAGCTGGACCTGGCTGTAGTGGTAGACATTGACCCCGACGATATCGAGGATCTCGGGCGAGCCGCCGAGCTCCGGGGCGACCCGCCCGGCGAGCATGTCCCAGCCCTCGACCGCCTTGCGATGCTCCTCCTCGAGCGCTTCGTCGGCGAGGTCCGGGCGGTCCGCCGGCGGCACCGCGTGGACGATCGGGTCGACGTGGACCATCCGGGCGCCGGGCTCGACCTCGCGGATCGCCCTGGCGCCGGCGATCGCCATGTGCGCCAGCGCGCGCTTGAGCTCATCCTCGCGGCCCTTGGCGAACGGGTACATCCATTCGAGGTCGGTGGCCGCGGCGGAGAAGAAGGTGATCTCGTTGATCGGCGTGAAGAAATAGGGCGGCTCGGCGGTGCCGGTGACGAATTCGGCGGCTGCCCGGCAATAGTCGGCGAAGCGCTCGCGGCACTCGGCTGAGAAGGGATCGCAGCCGTCGGGCAGGCCGTAATGGCACAGATCCCAGATCGGTGTGATCTTGCAATCGGTCGCCGCGTCCTGCGCCGCCTTCACGCTCGACCAGTCGTAGCGTCCGCCGCCGAGGTCGACCTGGGGCCAGCGGATCGCCTCGCGCACCACCCCGACGCCGAGGTCCATCGCCGCCGCATAATCGCGCTTCGAGGTGGCGGTCGTGGCCGGTCGCCACGACGTAGTCTTTCCGCTCGCGGTCCTTCCACATGAAGGTCGAGCACTCGAAGCCGGTCATGAAGAAGGTCGGGAAGATTGCGTCGCTGGCCATTGCCCGGTTCAAGTCACGGGCGCGGCCTGCGGTTCCTCCGATGGCGTGCCGACGAACGGCCAGCCGTCACGCCACTGGATCTTGTCGATCAGCAGGATGCGCCGGCTGTTGATCTCATCCTCCTGCCGCTGGCGCGGACGGTTCACGTCGATCGCGTGGTAGACGATCCATTCCTGCCCGGCCTTGTCGGTGACGATCGAATTATGCCCCGGCGCGAGCCAGCGCTCGCTCTTGAACAGCATCAGACTGTGCGGGACCCCGCGCGCCTCCTCGAGCGTCTCGAACGGTCCGGTGGGCGACCGCGACCGCGCGACCATCACGCCATATTCGGCGTCGGGACCGCAGCAATTGTCGCCCGAGTAGAACAGATAATGAAAATCCTCATGGCGGATCAGCCAGGCGGCCTCGACCAGGCGCGGGAAGGCGCCCTTGACTGGATTGGGCCCGATCAGCTCGACCGGCGCACTGTCCGGAGCAAAGGACATGCGGTCGGCGGCCAGCTCCTGGACCTTGATCGGCAGGAAGCCCGATCCCCAGTAGAGCCAGTGCTTGCCGGTCTCCGGGTCGTCGAACGCCATCGGGTCGATATATTCGAAGCCGACCCCGAGCAGCAGCGGCATGCCCATGTCGACGAACGGGCCGGCCGGCGAATCCGACGTCGCGACGGCGAGGCAGTGGCCGCGCTGGGGGTCATGGCACGCGTCGTGGGTCGCCGAATAATACATGAAGTAGCGCGTGCCGTCGTAGAGCACGTAGGGCGCCCAGAAGTCCTGGGTCTCCTTCGCCCAGTCCGGCTTCCCGGGAAGCGCGTCGCCGAGGTGGTGCCAGTGGACGAGGTCGGCCGACCGCGCGACCTGGATGTTGAGCCACTCGCCGTCGCGCAGGGTCTGCGTCGCATAAGCGTAATAATGGCCGTCGGGCGCCTCGATGACCGCCGGGTCGGGGAAGTCCCCATCGAGGATCGGGTTGACGTAGAAACCCGTCAGCGGCGCCGCACGGCGCGGGCAGCAGACGAGTCCCCGCGGGGTCACTTAGCGGCGGCGACCGCGTCTTCTCGTCTCGTGCACCCGACGGCTGCCTTGCATGCGGCGATAGGTGGCCAGCGCCTGGCCGACGATCTGGTCCATATTGTAATAGCGGTAGGTCGCCAGCCGGCCGACGAAGGTCACCCCTTCGGTCTCGTCCGCCAGCGCCTCGTAGCGCTTGAACAGCTCCTGATTCTCCTCGCGCGGGATCGGATAATAGGGGTCGCCCTCCGCCGACGGATATTCGTAGGTGATGGTCGTCACCGGCGCCTCCTGCCCGGTCAGATGCTTATATTCGCTGATACGGGTGTAGGGCACGTCGGGCGAGGGATAGTTGACGGTGCCCACCGGCTGATAGCGCTCCTGCTCCAGCGTCCGATGATCGAACTTGAGGCTGCGGTACGGCAATTGGCCGAAGCGATAGTCGAAATATTCGTCGATGCGGCCCGTGAAGATCGATGTGATCGGCGTCGACCGCGTCCCGAACGTCGCGAAACTCGACCCCGGTCCGGACCTCGATCAGCGGATGGTCGAGCATCCGCTCGAACATCGCGGTGTAGCCGTCCTTCGGCATCGCCTGGAAGCTGTCGGTGAAGTAGCGGTCGTCGGTGTTGGTCCGGGTCGGAATCCGCGCCGTCACCGACTTGTCGAGCTGGCTCGGATCGAGGCCCCATTGCTTGCGCGTGTAGCCGCGGAAGAAATTTCGTAGAGCTCGCGTCCGACGGCGTTGACGACTACGTCCTCGGAAGTCTTGATGTCCGCAACCGGCTCGGCGCGCGAGGCGAGATAGTCGGCCGCTTCCTCGTCGGTCTTAAGGTCGAGGTCGAACAGTTTGTTGAGGGTCGTCCGGTTGATCGGGATCGGCACCAGCTTGTCGCGCACGACCGCCCGAACGCGATGTTCGTACGGCCGCCACTCGGTGAACTGCGAGAGATACTCCACCACCTGCTCGCTGTTGGTGTGGAAGATGTGCGGCCCGTATTTGTGGTAGAGGATTCCGGCCTCGTTCGGCTCGTCATACGCATTGCCGGCGATGTGCGGCCGGCGGTCGATCAGCAGGATCTTCGCGCCGTGCTGGCTCGCCAGCCGCTCGGCCAGAACCGAGCCGGCAAAACCGGCCCCGACGATCAGATAATCGTAATGCGCCCGTCGGCGCCCCGGTGGCCGCCGTCATTCCGCTGCCACGAGCAGCGCGGAATCGCGCTCGTCTCCTCGGTGCCGAGCAGAGCGGAGACGATCCCGGCCATCCGCGCCTGGGTCGTATCCCAGCTCGACGCCGCCAGCATCAGATCGGCCTCGGCGAGCCAGCCGCTTTCCGGATTGCGCGACTGTTCAAGCGCCACCTCGCACGCCGCGACAAACTCATCGGCCGTCGTCGCGATGCCGACGCCCTCAAGCTGGCCGTAATGGCGTACCACGTCGCGGATCGGCGTCGTCACCACCGGCTTGCCGCCGGCGAGATATTCCGGGGTTTTGGTGGGCGAGATGAATTGCGTCGACTCGTTCATCGCGAACGGCATCAGCGCAACGTCCCAGCCGCAGAGATAGGCAGGCAGCTGGTCGTAGGTCTTCCCGCCGAGATAATGGATGTTCGGCCGCTTCGGCAGCTCGTCCTCGCTGATCTTCACGACCGGTCCGACCATCACGAATGACCAGTCCGGGCGCATCGCCGCGACCTGGTCGATCAGCTCCGTGTCGAAGCGCTCGTCGATGACCCCGTAGAAGCCGAGCCGCGGCCGCGGCAGGTCTTCCTGGTCGGCGGGGTCGAACAGGCCCGAACGGGCCTTGGCGAAATGGGCGCGATCGACCGACGAGGGGAAGCAATGAACGTTGTGGTGGCGGTCCTTCTTCGCCTCGAACAGGCTCGACCCGCCGGTGAACACGACGTCGGAGCGGTCGAGCAGCTCCTGCTCCAGGGTGAGCAGATGCGCGGGCGCGAACTTGAACTTGCTAAGCTCGTCCATGGCGTCGAACACGGTGAGGTCCGGGGTGAGATGCCGGGAGAAGGGCAGCATCATCGGCGTGTAATACCAGGCGATCAGCGGGCCGCCGACCGACGCGAGATGGGCATCGAGCAGCCGCGCCAGCGCCGCCTCGCGAGCATGCTCCGGCATGCCCTCGGGCAGGTGGGGGACGACCAGTCGGACATTGGGGAACCGGCCGTCGTCGCGGACTCGAAGATAGGCGGTTTCCTTGGCCGGATGTCGACCGGCTCCTCCCAATAAATCAAATTCATGTCGCGAGCGAAGCGGCTCATGAGATGCTGCGGGCGCTGGAACACGAAGTTCCACCGCAGGTGCGAAAAACAAATGAGGGTGGTGCGATCCGAATCCGGCCGCCGAGGGCTCGGCTGAAGACTCTACTGGCACCCCGACGCGAGTCAGCATTTTGCGTTATTCCTCCGTGTGATTGGTGGCCCATGGAACAACGGGCCGGAGGGCTTCGCGGTTCCCCGGGATTAACCCGAGTTAAGGTGAAAATGGCCGTTGCTGCGCTGCAGCAAACGCCAGCTCGCCCGATTGACCCGATGAACGCCGCGTGGAAGGACGCGCACCTGACCTTAGATGGGGACGATCCGTCGAATGGCAACCACGATCGAAGAGCTCGAAAAACGGCGCGAAGGGGCACGCCTCGGTGGCGGCGAGAAGCGCATCGCGGCGCAGCACGCCAAGGGCCGGCTGACCGCCCGCGAGCGCCTGTCGGTGCTGCTCGATCCGGGCAGCTTCGAAGAATATGACATGTTCGTCGAGCACAATGCGACCGACTTCGGGATGGCCGAGCAGAAGATCCCGGGCGACGGCGTCGTCACCGGCTCGGGCACGATCAACGGCCGGCTGGTCTATGTCTTCGCCCAGGATTTCACCGTGTTCGGCGGTTCCTTGAGCGAGCGTCACGCGCAGAAGATCTGCAAGGTCATGGACATGGCGATGAAGGTCGGAGCGCCGGTGATCGGCCTCAACGACAGCGGCGGAGCGCGCATCCAGGAAGGCGTCGCCAGCCTCGCCGGCTATGCCGAAGTATTCCAGCGCAACGTGCTCGCATCCGGAGTCATCCCGCAGGTCAGCCTGATCATGGGCCCGTGCGCCGGCGGCGCGGTCTATTCGCCGGCGATGACCGACTTCATCTTCATGGTGAAGGACTGCTCCTACATGTTCGTCACCGGGCCCGGAGGTGGTGAAGACCGTCACCAACGAGGTCGTGACCCAGGAGGAACTCGGCGGCGCGGTCACCCACACGACCAAGTGCGGCGTCGCCGACGTCGCGTTCGAGAACGACATCGACGCGCTGCTGGCGACGCGCGAGTTCGTCGATTTCCTGCCCTTGTCCAACCGCCACGACCTGCCCGAGCGGCCGTGCGCGGACCCGGTCGACCGGATCGAGGACAGCCTCGACACGCTCGTCCCGCCGTCGGCCGCGACGCCCTACGACATGCACGAGCTGATCCGGAAGGTGGCCGACGAGGGCGACTTCTTCGAGCTCCAGCCGGCGCACGCAGCGAACATCATCGTCGGCTTCTGCCGCATCGAGGGCCGCACGGTCGGAGTCGTCGCCAACCAGCCGATGGTGCTGGCCGGCTGCTCGACATCAATTCGTCGAAGAAGGGAGCGCGCTTCGTCCGCTTTTGCGACGCGTTCGACATCCCGATCCTGACCTTCGTCGACGTCCCCGGCTTCCTTCCCGGCGTCGGGCAGGAGCATCACGGGATCATCAAGCACGGCGCGAAATTGCTGTTCGCTTATGCCGAAGCGACCGTGCCCAAGATCACGGTGATCACGCGCAAGGCCTATGGCGGGGCGTACGACGTCATGGCGTCCAAGCATTTGCGCGGCGATTTGAACTACGCCTGGCCGACCGCCGAGATCGCGGTGATGGGCGCCAAGGGCGCGGTCGAGATCATCTTCCGTGGGCAAGTACGGCGAAAGAGATCGCCGAGCACACCCGCGAATATGAAGAGCGCTTCGCCAACCCGTTCGTGGCCGCGAGCAAGGGCTTCATCGACGAAGTGATCATGCCCCATTCGACGCGGCGGCGCGTGGCGATGGGGCTACGCAAGCTGCGCAACAAGCAGCTCGAGAATCCGTGGAAGAAGCACGACAATATTCCGCTATGAGCCAGTGCTCAACACCTGTTACGGCTCTTTTGGGCGCATCTTCGCTGTGGTCTGGCATTCGGTACGGATTGACGAGAAAGGCAGGTCCGGCGTTTGCACGCTCGATGTCGAACGAGCTTGGGATGGCTCTCGCATGAACGGGCCGAGATGCCGTTCTGTATTGGTGCCATGGCGATTAATATTTTAGCCGTGTGCTGCTGCGGATTCGATTTCTCGGCCATTGCTGCATGCACATATGCGGAGATTCGAAGGATCAATGAGCACCTACACCGCCACGATCCGCTGGAGCCGCACGGGCGAGGGCGACTTCGCCAAGGGTCAGTACAGCCGCGCGCATGAATGGGCGTTCGACGGCGGCGCGGTGGTTCCGGCGAGCGCGAGCCCGCACATCGTGCCGGCGCCCTGGTCGGACCCCGCCGGAGTCGATCCCGGAGGAGGCGTTCGTCGCTTCCCTGTCGTCGTGCCACATGCTGTTCTTCCTCGACTTCGCGCGGCGGGCGGGGTTCGTGGTCGAGATTATGTCGATGAGGCCGAGGGCGTGCTCGACAAGCGCGGCGACGGGAAGATGGCGATGACCCGCGTAACCCTGCGCCCGCGGGTCAGCTGGGGCGGCGAGGCGCCGGACGAGGCGGCGCTCGCCGACTTGCACCACCGCGCGCACGAGGCCTGCTTCATCGCCAATCAGCGTGACGACTGAGGTGACGGTCGAGCACTGAGCTGCCGTCATTGCGAGCATCGCGAAGCAATCCAGATTATCGCGCAGAGACGCAGAGGCGCAGAGATGTCGAGACAGGCACCCACCTCTCTGCGTCTCTGCGTGAACCAAATTACTGGATTGCCGCGCCGCTTTGCGGCTCGCAATGACGCGGCAAGGGAGACTTGCATGAAACTCGGCCGCCTCAACCATGTCGGCGTAGCGACGCCGTCGATCGAGCGGAGCCTTGAGCTCTATCGGACCATGTTCGGCGCCGAGCCGCATGGCGAACCATTCGACCTGCCGGCGCAGGGCGTCCGGGTGTGCTTCGTCGACACGCCCAACAGCCAGATCGAGCTGATCGAGCCGCTCGGCGCAAAACTGGCCGATCGTGAAGTTCCTCGAGAAGAACCCGCTCGGCGGCCAGCACCACGTCTGCTTCGAGGTGCCCGAGATCCACGCCGCCAAGGCCGAGTTCGAAGCCAAAGGCGCGCGCGTGCTCGGCGAGCCGCGCATCGGCGCGCACGGCACCCTGGTGTTCTTCGTCCATCCCAGGGACATGGGCGGGGTCCTGACCGAGATCATGGAGACGCCGAAGGGCCATTAAGAAAAGGGATTTCACACGAAGCCACGAAGGCACGAAGGGTCGCGGCCTTTCATCGTGCTCTTCGTGACCTTCGTGCCTTCGTGTGAACCCTTAAAGCGGCTGCGCCGCAGAGGGTTGGGGGAAGGGCCTTTCCGCGCTAGTGACCCGCCAGTGACCGACAAGCCGTCCAAACCCGATTGGGAATCACTCGCCGCGAAGGAATCGCGCGGCAAGGACCTGTCGCGCGAGACGGTCGAGGGCATTCGCCTCAACACCGTCTACGGCCCGGACGACGCGGCGGAGATCGACAGCGGCTACCCCGGCCTGCCGCCTTACACGCGAGGGCCGTACGCGACGATGTACGCCGGGCGCCCCTGGACCATCCGCCAGTACGCCGGCTTCTCGACCGCCGAGGAATCGAACGCTTTCTACCGCCGCAACCTCGCCGCGGGGCAGAAGGGCCTTTCCGTCGCCTTCGACCTTGCGACCCACCGCGGCTACGACAGCGACAATCCGCGCGTCGCCGGCGACGTCGGCATGGCGGGCGTCGCGATCGACACGGTCGAGGACATGAAATTGCTGTTCGACGGCATCCCGCTCGGCGAGATGTCGGTCAGCATGACGATGAACGGCGCGGTGCTGCCGGTCATGGCCTTCTTCATCGTCGCCGGCGAGGAGCAGGGCGTTCCGCGCGACGAGCTGACGGGCACGATCCAGAACGACATTTTGAAAGAGTTCGCGGTCCGCAACACCTACATCTACCCGCCCGAACCGTGCATGCGGATCGTCTCGGATATCATCGCCTACTGCGCGGCGGAGATGCCCAAGTTCAATTCGATCTCGATCTCGGGCTATCACATGCACGAGGCCGGGGCGACGGCGGTCCAGGAGCTCGCCTACACGCTCGCCGATGGCATGGAATATGTCCGCTGCGCGATCGCTGACGGGCTCGACGTCGACGATTTCGCGCCGCGGCTGAGCTTCTTCTTCGGCATCGGCATGAACCTGTTCATGGAGGTCGCCAAGCTCCGCGCCGCGCGGACTTTGTGGCACCGGATCATGACCGGTCTCGGCGCGAAGAACGACAAGTCCAAAGTGCTGCGCACCCACTGCCAGACGTCGGGCGTCAGCCTCACCGAACAGGACCCGTACAACAACATCGTGCGGACTACGATCGAGGCGCTGGCGGCAGTGCTCGGCGGGACGCAATCGCTTCACACCAACAGCTATGACGAAGCGATCGCGCTGCCGACCGATTTCTCGGCGCGCATCGCCCGGAACACCCAGCTGATCCTCGCCGAGGAGAGCGGCGTGACCGCGGTCGCCGACCCGCTCGGCGGAAGCTGGTACGTCGAGAAGCTTACGCGCGAGCTCGAAGAGAAAGCCTGGGCGCTGATCGAGGAAGTCGAAGCCCATGGCGGGATGACCAAGGCGGTTGCCGAGGGCCTGCCCAAGCACCGCATCGAGGAAGCCGCCGCGGCGCGCGCCGCGAAAGTCGACACCGGGGAGACGGTGATCGTCGGCGTCAATCGTTATCGGCTGGTCGAGGAAGAGGAGCATGACATCCTCGAAGTCGACAATGCCAGGGTGCGCGCCGGCCAGATCGCCAGGATCGAGAAGGTCCGTGCCGGTCGTGATGAAGCGAAGGTAAGGGCGGCATTGGATGCGCTGGAGGCTGCAGCACGAGTTCCTCCCCAAGCTCCGCTTGGGGAGGGGAACCATGCGCAGCATGGTGGAGGGGTAGAAGGCGCCGAGTTCAGCTACCCCTCCACCGCCTTCGGCGGTTCCCCTCCCCACCGCTTCGCGGCAGGGAGGAATGGAAGCGAACCTCCTCGCCCTGTCCGTCGAAGCCGCCCGCGCCCGAGCGACGCTCGGCGAAATTTCAGATGCGCTGGAGCGCGCGTTCGGCCGCTACGGCACGGTGCCCGAGCCGGTGCGGGGGATCTACGGCAAGGCGCGCGGCGACGGGCGGTGGAAGGCCGCCGAGGAGGGCACGCGCTCGGTCGCCGACCGGCTCGGCCGCAAGCCGCGAATCATGGTCGCCAAGATGGGCCAGGACGGCCACGACCGCGGCGCCAACCTCGTCTCGTCCGCCTTCACCGACCTCGGCTTCGAAGTGATCCCCGGACCCTTGTTCCAGACCCCGCGCGAGACGGCGCAAATGGCGGTCGAGCATGACGTCGACGTGGTCGGCGCAAGCTCGCTCGCCGCGGGGCACCGGACGCTGATCCCGGAGATGATCGAGGCGCTGAAAGACATGGGCCGGGCCGATATCAAGGTGGTCGCCGGCGGCGTCATCCCGCCGCAGGATTATGCCGCGCTCCGCGCCGCGGGCGTGCAGGCGATCTTCGGCCCCGGCACCAACCTCGCCGACGCCGCCGACGAAGTGCTGCGCCTGCTCGGCCACAACCGCCCGCCGCTCGACGAGGCGGCGGAGTGATGCACTCAAGGCCTGCGCCGCCTGCAGTCTTGCTACGCTTCATCGGCGGTCTATTGGCCGCGCTTGCCGTGGCTCCAAGTCGTCCATGACTGCCACGTACTCGGAGACTGAACCGACGTGGCTTCGAGCATTCTGCGTCGCCATGCGATGCGTCGGTCGCTATGGGTACTTGCGTCAGTTGCGTTCGATCGCGTAGGCAGATGCGAGCAACAGATCTGACGCGACGATGTTCAAGAAAATCCTGATCGCCAATCGCGGGGAGATTGCGTGCCGGGTGATCCGCACCGCGCGGCGGATGGGGATCAAGACCGTCGCGGTTTATTCCGATGCCGACGCCCGCGCGCCGCATGTGAGGATGGCGGACGAGGCGGTCGGCTCGGCCCGCCGCCGGCGTCGGAGATCTACCTCAAGGCCGAGCTGATCATCGACGCGTGCAAGGCAACGGGCGCGGAGGCGGTGCATCCGGGCTACGGCTTCCTCTCCGAGCGGACGACCTTCGCCAAGGCGCTTGAAAAAGCGGGCATCACCTTCATCGGCCCGCCGCCCAAGGCGATCGCGGCGATGGGCGACAAGATCGAGTCGAAGAAGCTCGCGCAGAAGGCGGGCGTCAACGTCGTCCCCGGCTATCTCGGCGACATCGCATCCACCGCCGACGCGCTGAAGATCGCCAAGGACATCGGCTATCCGGTGATGATGAAGGCCTCGGCCGGCGGCGGCGGCAAGGGCATGCGGCTCGCCTGGAACGACACCGACGTCAGCGAAGGCTTCGACAGCGTCAAGCGCGAGGGACTTGCGAGCTTCGGCGACGATCGCGTGTTCATCGAGAAATTCATCGAGCAGCCGCGGCACATCGAGATCCAGCTGCTCGGCGACCAGCATGGCAACATCGTCTATCTGAATGAGCGCGAATGCTCGATCCAGCGGCGCCACCAGAAGGTGGTCGAGGAAGCGCCGTCGCCGTTCGTCACGCCCGAAATGCGCCAGGCGATGGGCGAGCAGGCGGTCGCGCTGGCGCGGGCGGTCGGATATTATTCAGCGCGGGCACGGTCGAGCTGATCGTCTCGGGCGCCGACCCGACCGGCAAAAGCTTCTACTTCCTCGAGATGAACACCCGGCTGCAGGTCGAGCATCCGGTGACCGAGGAGATTACCGGGCTCGACCTCGTCGAGCAGATGATCCGCGTCGCGGCGGGCGAGAAGCTGAAGTTCACGCAGGACGATGTCGCGCTGGACGGCTGGTCGGTCGAGACTCGCGTCTATGCCGAGGACCCGTACCGCAGCTTCCTGCCGAGCACGGGACGGCTGGTGCGGTACTGGCCGCCGAAAGCAACTCAAAAAGAAGATTTGATCACGCGGAGACGCAGAGACGCGGAGGGTGATGGCGCCTCTTCTCCGCGTCTCCGCGTCTCCGCGCGAACCACAATCAAAATAGCCGCTCGCGCGGAGACGCGGAGACGCGGAGAAGAGGCGCCATCACCCTCCGCGTCTCTGCGTCTCCGCGTGATCAATATGTTCTTCCAGTTGCCTTCGGC
>CAVXYS010000041.1:0-10635 GCA_963765945.1 uncultured Alphaproteobacteria bacterium | reverse complement strand
ATGTATTGCCGTGGGCGCTGCATTTCCTGCTCAAGCTTCCAGGGGCAATATCGGCGGGGTCACCCAGGAAGCGCTTCCGGGGGTCGGCAATTATCTGACCTTCGTCACCCGCTTCCTGTTCGGGTTCGGCACGGCGTTCCTGCTGCCGATCCTGCTGATGATCCTCGAGCGCGCGGGCCTGGTGACCCTCGAGCAGCTGGCCAGGTCGCGCCGCTACGCTATCGTCGCGGCCGCCGCGGTGGCCGCCGTGCTCACTCCGCCCGACGCGGTCTCGATGCTGCTGCTGCTGGTGCCGCTCTACGGCGTTCTATGAATTCGTGATCCTCGCCATCCGCATCACCCACTGGCGCGCGGCGCGCAAAGCGGCCCGGTCAGACTCGATCGATGTTGCGGAAGCCCAGATAAAAGAGGGCCCGGAAACGCCACCGGGGGGGGGAGGGTTGGCGGTTCCGGGCCCATTTAAGCGGATAGCGAGAGCGGGGGGGCAAAAGGTCACTATCCGAATAATAAACGCCGCTTCTTCGCGAACTGTTCCGAGCCCCGAAAAATTTTTTCGTCACAGCCGTAACGATCCGCGCTTGATCAGCGGAGGAAATACAGGCAAATCAACGCTGTAGCGGCCAAGTTTTCGCTCCAGGGTTGACCGCAGTTGCTTCGCCAGGCCATCGATAATGCGTTCAAACTGCGCCTTTTCCGGTTGCCCCGTCCTCGGGGACCAGCACCGGACTGCCCAGCATCAGTCGCGCGGTCAGCTGGCTGGTCCGCCGCAGCGAGATCTCGACCGGTCCTGCGGTCGGTTGAGCATCGCATATTCGACGATCTCCGTGATCAGGAATGCCACCGCGACGGCGACGTCCTGGGTTGTGTTGACGCGTCTCGAGTTCGAGGTCGATCGCCAGGCGCGCGCCGGCTCGGGGGCACCGGCGCGAAGCTCGGCGGCGAGCTCGGACAGCAGCGGACGAAGCGCGATCCGCGATTCTCCTCCATCTCGGCGAAATGGTTGCGGTGGACGATCGACAGCGCTCCGACCCGCCGGCCAATGCCGGCATAGGCCGCGCGGGCATCGGGGGCTCTCGGCGCTGCGGCCGTGGATGTTGAGCAGCGAGGCGATGACCTGCAGATTGTTCTTCACCCGGTGGTGGACCTCGCGCACCAGCCGCCGCTGGCCGTTCAGCGCTCGGTCATCTCGCGTTCCGATTCCTCGACCTGGGCGACGGCGCGGCCGAAGGCGTCGCGCAGCCCCTGGATTTCGGTCGACGGGCCGACCCTCGCGGCAGGTCGAGGCCATCCTCGCCCGGCTGATATTGCACACCGCCCGCTCCAGCCGCCTCAACGGGCGGATCAGCAAGCAGTGACCAGCAGCCAGGTCACCAGCGCCGCCGCACCCACATCAGCAGCGGCAGCAGCAGCAGCGCCCGTCGATCGTGGTCACCCCCGTGACCGGGAACCCGACCCGCGCGGTCAGCGCATCGTTGGCGATCGGCAGCTCGGTGTAGGTCAAAGCGGCGCCGGGCCGGCGGCGGTCGATCGATCGAGGCGGCGCTCGCCGTCGACCAGCTCCAGCGCTGACCGTCGCCGGTCGAATCGAGCGCCGCGCTGCGCAGTTCGGCGGTCGTGACGCTGGCCGTCGCCATCCCGCCGACGACTCCGACGCGGAGGTCGACCCGCCGGCCGTCGGGGTCGATCCACACCCGGATGTCCCCGGGCGCGACCAGGGGAGCGTCGGTGCGCGGCACAAACCCGCCGGCGCTGCACAGCAGCTTCCCCGACGAATCCCGAGCTTGAAGCTGCGCGAGATCGCCGGTGCGGTGGCGAGCGCCGCGAGCGCTCGGCCGCAGGGGTCGCTGCCGCCGCCGGCGATGGCGCCGGGCGGCGACCCGCAGCGCCAGCGCGTTGCGCGCGATCAGGCCTTCGGCGGCGCGCGCCGCGGTGCGCGCCTCGGCCGCGCTGCGCTGGCGCAGCATGTCGTTGGCGTCATGGATGCCCGGAGAAGGCAATAAGGTGAGCCCGACCCCGATCGGGAGCAGCAGCGCGGTCAGGATGAGCAGCAGCTTGGCCGCGGTCGGGAGGCCGGCGAACCAGCGGGCGGCGGCCTTCACCATCCCGCGCCAGCCACGATTCAGCTGAGTTTTCCGAGAAACTGACGAACTCGTCGGGCACTGTTTCGCGCAGCGTGTCGTCGTAGACCGAGCGCAGCGCGCGCCCGAGGTCGGTGGAGCGCTGCTTGCGCCCCTTCTTGTCGCGATCTGCAGGCTTCGACGGACGGCTGCCCTGCCTTCCGCCCTCCGACTGGCCTCGAACCTTAGCACTCAACCTCTAATCCCCCCGCGCGGGTCAACGCGCTCATACAAACCTCGACTCCAGGCGCAACGGGTCAGAACCGGCCGCGTGCCGAAACGGAACGCAAAATGCACGAACTCGGGCTGACACTTGCCCGCCTCCCGCGAGGGGGGAAACCAAATGGGCTGTGCTTGGTTCCAACCTCCGTCACTTCTCTGGGGAGGCAAGCTCAAGTGGGGATCGATCCTTCCAGGGTTGCAACAATACCGACGCACGGCCAAAGACCCGCTAACTCGTATGCTAGGAGAGCATTCACATATGTCGCTGGGCCAGGAACTCGCTCCGCATCTGCCCTTCCTGCGCCGCTACGCGCGGGCGCTGACCGGCAGCCAGGCGCATGGCGATGCCTTCGTTCGAGCAACGCTCGAGGCGATCGTCGCCAAGCCCGATGAATTCCCACGGGACGTCGACCCGCGTCTGGGGCTGTACAAGACCTTCCACGCCATCTGGTCGACCGCCAATATCGAGGAGGGCGAGGAGCCGGCGCGCGGCCCGGGCGGTCCCGAGGCATTGCGCACGCGCGGCTGTCGCGGATCACGCCGCTGTCGCGCCAGGCGCTGCTGCTGACCTCGCTCGAAGGCTTTTCATCGGAAGATACCGGCTACCTGATCGGGGCGCGGCCGGCCGACGTCGACTCGCTGGTCGCCGAAGCGCTCGAGGAGATCGAGCGCCAGACGCTCGCCGACGTGCTGATCATCGAGGATGAGCCGATCATCGCGATGGACATCGAAACCATCGTCCGCGACCTCGGCCACAACGTGACCGGCGTGGCCGTAACCCGGGACGAGGCGGTCGCCCAGGCGCGTCAGAACCCGCCGGGGCTGGTGCTCGCCGACATCCAGCTCGCCGACGATTCGAGCGGGATCGACGCGGTCAAGGACATCCTCGCCGAATTTTCGGTGCCGGTGATCTTCATCACCGCTTTCCCCGAGCGGCTGCTGACCGGAACTCGGCCGGAGCCGACCTTCCTCATCACCAAGCCGTTCCAGCGCTCGACCGTCAAAGCGGCGATCGCCCAGGCCCTGTTCTTCGACGCGGCGACCGTCCCGGCGGTCTGATCGGCGGCGATTGGGAACACGGTTCGCGAAGGCGCGTTGGCCTTCCCGAACAGGATTGGTGCGGAGAGCAATAATGCCCGAGACCGATGCAGACCGTCGTCGCCGCACGCGACGACGACGGAAGCCCGGGCTGGCTCGACCCCGCACATGACGCGCTACGTGCTCGGCTGTCGGCCTGTTTCTGGTGATCGTGGCTTTTGCGATCATCGTCTGGGTCGGCGGGTCCTGAGCACCTAGCTTCTGTCACAATCGCTGTTCATGCTCGAGTCAACGCGGCGCCGTACTTTTGCGCGTGCGAACAGAGGGTGGGGTGAGATTTGACCGAAGGTCGTGAAGAGGAGCGAACGGCAGGGCAGCTCCGGCCGAGCCCGTTCCGCTGTCCGATCCCGAATTCAAGGACCAGCTGGCGACGGTCATTCCGCATCTGCGCGCGTTCGGCCGGTCGCTGTCGGGCAGCCGCGATCTTGCCGACGACCTCGTCCAGGAAACGCTGCTCAAGGCGTGGGCGGCGCGCAAGCGCTTCCAGGCCGGGACCAACATGCGGGCGTGGACCTTCATCATCCTGCGCAACCTGTTCTTCAGCC
The DNA here is from genome assembly GCA_963765945.1 of uncultured Alphaproteobacteria bacterium. GTDB lineage: Bacteria > Pseudomonadota > Alphaproteobacteria > Sphingomonadales > Sphingomonadaceae > Sphingomicrobium. The sequence goes on along the minus strand of CAVXYS010000041.1, from coordinate 6,653 downwards.
AGATGCGCCGCGCCCGGTTCAAGGGCGAGTGGGACGACATCACCGCGTCCAAAATCCTGGCCGCGCCGGCGAGCCAGGACCGGCACATCGAGCTTGGCGACATGCAGCGGGCGCTGATGCACCTGCCGCAGCCCCAGCGCGAGGCGCTGATCCTGGTCGGCGCCGGCGGCTTTGCTTATGAGGAAGCGGCGGAAATCTGCGGCTGCGCGGTCGGCACGATCAAGAGCCGCGTGGCGCGCGGCCGGGTCGCGCTCGAGCAGTTGCTGACCAGCGGCAAGCTGCCCTCGCGCCGCCAGCACAAGACCGACCCGGACAAGTCGGCGCTGCAGACCATCATGGGCGAAGTCGACGAGCTCAGCCGCGACCACAGCGGCTGACTCCGAATCGCCGGCGTCAGCTTCGAGCTGCCTCCGCCGTTCCGGGGAGGATCAGTTGAGTCGGCGCAGCAGATCGGCGAAGTCGCGGTCGCACGGCTCCGACGCCGCGGCCTCGAACGCGCGGCGCAAAGCGGCCATGATGCCGGCATGGGCAGGTGGGGCATCGACTCGGATTATCCGCCGATCCATGCTTCCCACCTCTGACGCCACTGGGATGTCATGTTCTGCCTTCATTCGGACTGGAAACGAGCGAGCGATGCGGGAAGTTTCGTGTCGACAAGATTTGCGGCATTCCAGTTGCGATGAATGACGCGCCCCCCGCCGGATCGAGATCGGACGCGCTGCGCCGCGCGGAGCTCTACTCGCCGTTCCTGCGCGAGGCGCTGCGGGCGCTGCCCGACATCGCTGACGCGTTCGAGCAAAGCGGCGCTGAAGCCGCGGTCAAGCGCGCGCTGAGCGCAACCGCCGACGAGCTCGACGTCGAGCTCCGCCGCCAGCGGCTCGGCCTCGCGCTGGCGGTCGCGCTCGGCGATCTCGCCGGCGAGCTCTCGCTCGAAGCGGTGACCGAGCTGCTCTCCGCCTTCGCCGACCGCTCGATCCATCGCGCGCTCGCTGCCGCGATCCGCGAGCGGGTGCCCGACGCCGAGCCGACCGGCTTTGCCGTGATCGCCATGGGCAAGCTCGGCAGCCGCGAGCTCAATTATTCGTCCGACGTCGACCTGCTCCTGCTGTTCGACCCCCAGACCCTGCCGAAACGCGAGCGCGACGATGCCGGCGAGGCGGCGGTGCGCATTGCGCGGCGGATGATCGAGCTGCTGCAGAAGCGGACTGCCGACGGCTATGTCGCGCGCGTCGACCTGCGGCTGCGGCCGTCGCCGGAGGTCACTCCGGTCGCGCTGCCGGTCAACGCCGCGATCTCGCATTATGAATTCGAGCGCGCTGCCGTGGGAGCGCGCCGCCTTCATCCGCGCCCAGGCCTGCGCCGGCGACATCGCGCTCGGCCAGCGCTTCCTCCGCGCGATCGAGCCCTTCGTCTGGCGCCGCTCGCTCGATTTCGGCGTGATCGACGAGGTGCGGCAGATTTCCGCCCGGATCCGCGACCATTTCGCGCAAGGGTCGCGCTTCGGTCCGGGCTTCGATCTCAAGCGCGGGCGCGGCGGGATTCGCGAAGTCGAATTCTTCGTCCAGATCCAGCAAATGATCCACGGCGGCCGCGATCCGTCGGTGCGCGCGCCGGCGACGCTCGACGCGATCGCGGCGCTGGTCGCCGCGGGGCGGCTCGACCAGGAGCGGCGCCGCGGACCTCGGCGCCACCTATCGCCTGCTGCGCACGATCGAGCACCGCGTGCAGATGGTCGACGATGCGCAGACTCACATGCTTCCGGCCCAGCCCGACGCCCTCGACAATGTCGCGCGGCTGCATGGGCTGGGGGCCGGCGCGGAGCTGCCTGGCTGGGCTCGGGCCCCGGGTCGAACGGGCGGGCGAAATCTTCGACGGCATTTCGCCCGAGGAGGGCGGCCGGCTGTCGAACGACCCCGATATCCTGCTCCAGGAGCTGACCGGGCTCGGTTTCGGCGACGCCCAGGCGGCGGCGCGGCATGTCGGCCACTGGCGCTCGGGCAAGGCGCGCTCGCTGCGCTCACCGGCGGCGCAGGTCGCGTTCGAAGCGATGCTGCCAGGCCTGCTCCAGGCGATCGCCACCGGGCCCGACCCCGAACGCGCGCTCAACCGCCTCGGCGACATCGTCGAGCGCCTGTCGAGCGGGGTGAACCTGTTCCGACTGCTCGAGGCGCGGCCGAATCTCGCGCAGCTGCTGGCGAAGATCCTCACCCACGCCCCGGCGCTCGCCGACCAGCTCGCGCGCCGGCCGGAGCTGCTCGAGGGGCTGTTCGACTCGTCGAGCTTCGACCCGCCGCCCGCAGCCGACGCTTTCGCCGCCGACCTCGGCAAGGTCCTCGGCGCGGACCCCTATGACATCGCGCTCGACAAGGTCCGTCGGCTGGTCAACGAGCGCCGCTTCGCGCTTGGCGTGCAGCTGATCGACCGCCGCTCAGATCCGCTCGAGGTCGCGGCCGGCTATTCGCGGGTCGCGGAAGGGACGGTCCAGGCGCTCGCCCGCGCCGCGGCGTGGGAGTTCGAGGACGTCCATGGCCGCTTTCCCGGCGGCGAGCTGGTGATCGTCGCGCTCGGCCGGCTCGGCGGTTGCGAGCTGACCCATGCGTCCGACCTCGACATCGTCTACCTCCACACCGCGCCGCCCGACGGCAATTCGAACGGCAAGAAACCGCTCGGGCCCAACGATTATTTCAACCGGCTCGCGAACCGGGTGACGGCGGCGCTCAGCGTGGCGACCGCCGCCGGGCCGCTGTACGAGGTCGACACCCGGCTTCGACCCGAGGGGGCGAAGGGCATGCTGGTCGTCTCGCTCGACGCGTTCGAGCGCTATCAGCGCGAAGGCGCCTGGACGTGGGAGCATATGGCGCTGTGCCGCGCCCGGCCGGTGTTCGGCTCGGCCGCGGTGTGCGAGCGCACGGCGCAGCTGATCGAGGACATCCTGCGCCAGCCGCGCGATTCGGCGACAGTTGTCCGCGACGCGGTGAAGATGCGGGCCGAAATCGAACGCCACAAACCGCCGCAGAGCGCGCTCGACGTCAAGCTCGGCCCGGGTGGCCTGGTCGACCTCGAATTCGCGGTTCACGTGCTCCAGCTGACCCGCGGCGTCGGGCTCCATCCGCGGCTGGAATTCGCCATCGCCGACCTGCATGCTGATGGATTGGTCAACGCAAAAATTGTTGGCGCCCAAATGTTGCTTACGCGAATGTTAGTGATGATGCGGCTGGTCGCGCCCTCGGACGTCAAGCCGACCCCCAAGACCTGGCAATTGGTGGCCGAGGCGTGCGGCGCGGCGAGCTGGGACGAGCTGCTTGCCGAGCATGACGCGGCGCGGCACAGCGTCAGCGAACTGTGGAACCGCATCAAAGAGGGATGAGATGATCAGCGAAGGCGAGAAGGCACCGGCGATCACCGCGACCGCCAGCGACGGCAGCAGCGTCAACCTGGCTGCGCCAGGGCAGCCGCTGGTGCTCTATTTCTACCCGAAGGACGACACCTCGGGCTGCACCCGCGAAGCGCAGGACTTCACCGCGCTGGCCCCCGAATTCGCCACGGCCGGCGTGAAGGTGGTCGGCGTGTCGCGCGACCCGATGAAGAGCCACGACAAGTTCATCGGCAAATATGCGCTCGCCGTGCCGCTGATCTCGGACGCGGACGGCGCGATCTCCAACGCCTTCGGCACCTGGGTCGAGAAGTCGATGTACGGCCGCAAATATATGGGCATGGAGCGCGCGACTTATTTGATCGGCGCCGACGGCCGGGTGCTCAAGGCGTGGCGCAAGGTCAAGGTGCCGGGCCACGCCGAAGAGGTGCTGAAGGCGGTTCGCACGTAGTTCCTCCCCATCGCAGCGCGATGGGGAGGGGAACCATGCGGAGCATGGTGGAGGGGTAACTGGTGCTGCCGCCTTCTACCCCTCCACCATCGAATCTCCGTTCGATGGTTCCCCTCCCCACGCAGCTCCGCTCGCAGGGAGGAACGATCATTACCCCGCCAGATCCTTGATGATGCTCTCCCAGTGCAGCACGTCGTCGTACATCGCGCGCACCGGGATGCGCTCGTCGAGGCCGTGGGCGCGCTCGTCGTCGGGGGAGATGCCCCAGCTGCCGTCGACGTCGTAGACCGGGATCCCCTGGGCGCGGAAGAACGAGCCGTCGCTGGCCCCGGTCGACATCACCGGGAACACATGCATGTCCTTGCCGTGGAAGCGCTGGACGGCCTTGGTCACCGCGGCGAGTACGTCCGGCCGGAGCGGCGACGCGGGAGTCGGCACGCCCACGTAATTGGGGTCGGGCTTCACCTCGATCTTCGGGCCGACGACCCGCTCGAGCTCGGCCTGGACGTCCTTCGGCTGGACCCCGGGAAAGATCCGGCAGTTGACCGTCGCCTCGGCCATTTGCGGCAAAGCATTGTCGGCGTGGCCGGCCTTCAGCATCGTCGCGACGCAGCGCGTCCGGGTCAGGCCGACCTCGAGCGGGTTCGCCTCGATCGTGTCGGCGGCCTGGCCGTCGCTGGGATTGGCCAGCCAGCGCCGCATCGCCTGGCCCAGCGCGCTATTGCCTTCCTGGCGGATGCGCTCCTCGAAATAGCCGCGGGTCGTGGCGTTGAGCATCGGCGTGAAGCGGTGCGCCTGCAGCGCCTTCAGCGCGTCGGCCAGCTCATAGATCGCATTGTCGGGACGCGGCCGCGAGCTGTGGCCACCAGGGTTGCGGGCGGTGAAGAAATAGGTCTGGAAGGTCTTCTCGGCCATCGAGATGCCGCAGCCGATCGGCTTGAAATTGCGGTCGTAGGCGCCGCAGCCGCCATCGGCGTTGAGCCCGAACTCGGCATCGGTCAGATTGCGCCACTGGGTCGAGCCGAGGGTCGCGCCGCGGCCGTTGGTTTCCTCGTCGCCGCTGTAAAAGAAGATGATGTCGCGGCTGGGCTTGAAGCCCTGGCTCATCAGCTTGACCGCCGCCATGGTCGTCGCGACGTCGCCGTTCTTCATGTCCGACGAGCCGCGGCCGAGGAAATAGCCGTCCTGCTCGCGGAACACGAACGGGTCGAATTTCCAGTCCTCGCGCTTGGCCTCGACCACGTCCATGTGGCCGAGGATCAGCATCGGTTTCCTGGTCGCCTTGGGCGAGCGCCAGCGGACGATCAGCGCCTCGGTCTTGTCGCCGGGGAGCGCCTCGTACGGCATGAAATGGATGTCGGACTCGGGAATGCCGGCAGCTTTGAACTGATTGGCCAGCAGCGTCGCCATGCGGTGCATCTCGCCGCGATGGTGGACGGTCGGAATTTCGATCGCCTGCTTGAACACGTCGCGGGTCTTCGCCTGCCACGTCGGATCGAGCTTGGTCGGAACCGTTCGCGGATCGGTCGCGGCCGAAGCGGCGGTTGCGGTGACGGCAAGTAAAGCGGCGAGCAGCAGGCGCATCATTTCCCTCCGAGGTCGGTTAGCGCTAGGCTGAGCGTGGCGGATCGTCGTAGATTGTGGGAATCCTTGCGGGTGAGACGATCATTTCGATGCATGTCGCGGCGGTTGCGCTCGGCGGCGCGGCGCCGCGTACGCCGGCGGAATGACTGGGGGATGGCCAGCGATGTTGGCTATGGCACGCTGGTCGCGACGGCGCTCGGGCATTCCGCCGTCGAGCGGGACCAGGACGGCCTCGTCCAGGCGGGCGAATCGATCGCTGCGGCCCGGGGCGTGACCAGATCTAATCAACGGTTCGCGAAGAACGGCCGGACCACAGCGACCGCCGGAGCTTCCTGTCGGGCCATTCGTCGCAGCTCCGCGGCCGCCGCGACCTGCAAAATCGCTACGCTGGGAAGTCGGGCTTCCGGCGCACGCCGTCGCCACCTTCGTCGTGATCGCGCGGTTCAAAGCCGACAAGCATCATGTCCACGACGTCATCGCCGGCGCCGTCATCGGGGAGGCTGCGCCGGCTTGGCCCATCACGCCGCGACGACGCCACGCGGCAGGCGCTCCATGGGGCGATGTCGATGGCGGGCGGAGCGACCGTTGCCATGTGCTTCTGATCCGCGGCGCGGTCAACCGGCGGCGCCGTGGCCCTCGGCGAGATATTCGGCGCTGCGCATTTCCTCGAGCGGCTGACGGTGCGCTCGAACTCGAAGCGGCCGTCGCCGCGCGCGATAGAGTTCGTCCGGCTGGGCATCGGCGGCGGCGAGCAGCTTCACCTTGTGTTCGTAGAGCGCGTCGATCAGGCTGACGAAGCGTGCCGCTTCGTTGCGGTTCTCGGGGCCGAGCCCCGGGATGCCGACGAGGATCACGGTGTGGACAGCGCGGGCGATGGCGAGATAGTCGGCCGCGCCGCGCGCTTCGCCGCACAGTCTCCTGAACCAGAACACCGCGACGCCCTTGAGGATTGCGGCACGTGGAGCGTCCGCCCGCTACTGACGTCGATCTCTCGGACGGCACCTGGCTCGGTCCTCGACCGGATAATCGGTGAGGCGGAAGAAGGCCTTGCAGAGCGCCGCGGTCGCGCCGGGCCTGTTGGGCACGGCCAGACCTCGACTCCTTCCAGCCGGTCGAGCCGATAGTCGGTCGGCCCGTTGACCTCGACGACGAGCATGCGCCGCTCGATCAGCTCGCTGAACGAAGGGAATGAAGAGCTCCGTGTCGACCCTCCTTACAGAGATCGTGCGGCGCCCGGTCCGACGT
>CAVXYS010000040.1:0-60683 GCA_963765945.1 uncultured Alphaproteobacteria bacterium | reverse complement strand
ACCGTGCCGACCGACTTCGAGAAGGTGCCGATGATGAAGTCGACGTCGTCGATCACGCCCTGGGCCTCGGCGACGCCGCGGCCGTGCTCGCCGATGAAGCCCATCGAATGGGCCTCGTCGACCAGCACCATCGCGCCATTCGCCTTCGACGACGCGCGACCATTTCCTTCAGCGGGGCGATGTCGCCGAGCATCGAATAGACGCCTTCGAGCACGACCAGCTTGCCGGCGCCTTCGGGGATGCGCTTCAGGCGCTTCTCGAGCGCTTCGACGTCGTTGTGGCGGAACGGGACGATATTGGCATTGCCCAGCGCACAGCCGTCGTAGATCGAGGCGTGGCTGTCGATGTCGAGGACGATATAGTCGTCCTTGCCGGCGATGGTGCTGATGATGCCGAGATTGGCCTGGTAGCCGGTCGAGAAGACCATCGCATGGTCCATCCCGTAAAAGTCCATCAGCGCCTGCTCGGCACGCCTTGTGGCCCGCATAGGTACCGTTCAGCACGCGGCTGCCCGTGGTGCCCAATTCCATAGTCGTCGAGTGCCTTCTTGCCGGCGGCGATGACATCGGGATCGAACGTCATGCCCATGTAATTATAGGTGCCGAGCAGGATCGTCTCGCGAGCCGTTGCACACCGCAACGGTAGGGCGAGACGACGCGCTCCATCACCAGGTTGAACGGGTCGGTGCAGGCCGGCTGTCGAGCAGCGCCTGCGCGCATGCGTCGATGACAGTCGGGTCGAACTTCGAGAAGAGGTCGCGTCACTTCTGCGTCTTGCAGCTCGCTGCCGAGCGCGTCGACCAGCTGGCCGACGGTCTCGATCTCGGCCTGCATGTTCATCGATGATGAGGACGTCGAACTCGTCCTCGACGTTGGCGACGAAATCGAGCACGGTCAGGCTGTCCCACTCGAGGTCCTGGGCGAAGCGCGTCGCCTCGGTGACCGCGACGCCCTTCTTGTTGAACGGCTCGATCAGCGTCGACGACTTTGGCGTAGGTTTGCTGGCGGTCAGGCATGGCGCGTCCGTTAGTGCTCGGCCCCGGCATTAAGCAACGCAATGGGGCGGCAATGCGGGCGGCGGCAGGGGCATTGGCCGCCGGGTCACTGCCTAGAAGGCGCGGATCCGCACCGAAAGCACCAGCCGGTAGACGATTGATCGGGATCGCGAGACCAAGCGGATGTGCTGCCGCCACGGCGAGGCGCGACATGCTTGCGCGACGACCCCCGCTCCCACCTGCCAAGCGGAGTTGAACGCGGACGACCGGTGACAAGCCTAGCATCACCGGATAGCGCGTCACTCGGCGCGACCTCCAGACGGACTTGCCGATGAGCCAGTCGTTCTGACCAGCTGCATCGCCATTCGAACGCGGCGATGTCGACGATAGCGCACCATCAGCCGCGACGCGGGCGGTCATCTGTTCGCCAACGGCCACGCGATCGACGGCGATCCGACCGTCGCGAACACCGACCTGATCCGCGTCAACGGCGGCGACGGCAACGACGTCATCACGCTCGACGAAACCAACGGCCCCCTCCCGGCAGCGCAGTTGTTCGGCGGCGACGGCAACGACACGCTGACCGGCGGCAGCGACAACGATTAGCTCTTCGGCCAGGACGGCAATGACTTGTTGTTCGGCGGCGCTGGCAACGACTGCTCTCTGGCGGTCGGGCAACGACTTCATTGCCGGCGGCGCGGGCAACGACACGCTCGTCGGCGGGACGGCAACGACTTCCTCGACGGCGACCAGGGCGCCGACGTCGGTTTCCTCGGCGCGGGCAACGACGTGTTCCGGTGGGACCAGGGCGACGGCAGCGACAGGGTCGACGGCGGCAGCGGCTTCGATGAGATGCTGTTCAACGGCTTCGCGGCCGGAGCAGTTCACCTTTTCGGCGAATGGCGACGACACGCCTTGTTCACCCGCGTCCAGGGCAACATCGTCATGGACCTCCACGACATTGAGAAGATCACCGTCAACGCGCTCGCCGGCGCCGACACGATCACCATTAACGATCCGACCGGCACCGACGTCACCGAGATCGACATCAATCTCGGGGTCAATGGCGTCGGTGACGGCGCGGCCGATACCATCAACATCAACGACGATGACGCCGGTCCGGTCGTCGACAACGGCAACGGCAATCTGACGATCTTCGGCTGTCGGAGCCACCGTGCACATCACGGGCTTCGAGGCCGCGAACGATCATCTGGTCATCAACGGCCACCCGTTCGTCTGAACGACGCTCGGGCCGCGTGTCCGCGTGGCGGCCCGTGTGACGCGAGCCTGACCGCTTGCTGGACATGGTTCATCCGTCTCCCGTCGCCGGGAAGCAGCGGCTCTGCGGCCGAACCGCTGCTCACCGAGATGTTTGCGATTCTCCACTCGACGGGGAACTGGAACGCGCCGCGAGGCAGCCTGAGGTTCGGCTGCAAGCGACTGAGCTACAGCCAGCCGTGCGCCTCGTACCAGCGGGCGGTGGGCGGCGAGGCCCTGGTTGGTCTCGGTCCGCGAGGTGCCACAGCTCGGGCGGCGGGAAAGGGCGGTCCGGAGGTCACGACCCAGTCGGGGTGGCAGAAATAGGCGGCGCGGTCGGGGGTCAGCTTGGCCCGGCGCGGCGGAACAGGCGATCGGCGCGGGCGGCGAGCGCGGAGCAGCGGCGCGGGGTGGACAGGATGCGGTCGGCGTGCCGACGGCCGCCCCGAGCGCCCGCGCGAACTCCTGTGGGTCCAGCCGCCCGGCGTGCCGTCGTCGGCTCGATCAGCAGGCGCTTCGGGGCGCCGCGGGCGGTGAGCGCGAGCAGCAGCCGAGCGAGATCGTCGACGTGAATCAGCGACAACCGGCCCGCGGGGCGGGAGGAGGATCAGGCCGAGCCGCGCCATCCGGAACAGCTCGAGCGTCTCTTTGTCGCCGGGGCCGTAGACCGCCGGCGGGCGGACGATCGCCCAGTCGAGGCCCGGAGCTCTCGACCAGCTCCTCGGCTCGCGCCTTTGACGCGCCGTAGAGCGACAGCGCCGGCTCGCGCGCGGCGAGCGAGGAGACGTGGACGAAGCGGCGACTCCGCCGGCGGTCGCCGCGGCGAGCATCGCGAGCGTGCCGGCGACATTGCCGGCTCGAAGCCGGCGGCGTCGGGCGCGGTGATCACCCCGGCGACATGGATCAGCGCGTCGGCGTCCTCGACCAGCCGCTTCAGCGCCGCGCGGTCGTCGAGGCTGCCGGCCACCCACGTCAGCCGCTCGCGCGGCGGCTGCTCGCGGCGGGTCAGGGCGCGGACCTCGTGCCCGGCGGCAAGCGCGGCATCGATCAGATGCGAGCCGACGAAGCCGGTGCCGCCGGTGATCGCCAGCCTCATAGCGGCGACCACGGCCGTTCGGCCGCAAACTCCGTCCTTCGTATCGGCGGCGGCGGCGAGCCGCTCGATGATCGCGTCGAGCAGCGGCTCGAGGCCCTCGCTCGAGCGGCGCGGAGACGGGGAAGGGCCTGCGCGCCGCTGACCTTCCCGAGCGCCGTCGCGACCTTGTTCGCGGCCTTGTCGTCGAGCAGGTCGGCCTTGGTCAGGGCGACGAGCTCCGCCTTGGCGTCGAGCCCGGCGCCATAGGCGGCGATCTCGTCGCGGACGATGCGATACGCTTCCGACGGGGTCGTCGCCCGAGGCGTCGACCAGGTGCAGCAGCAGCCGCGTGCGCTCGACATGGCCGAGGAAGCGGTCGCCGACCCCGGCGCCTTCGGCCGCGCCCTCGATCAGCCCGGGAATGTCGGCGATGACGAACTCGCGGCCCTTGTGGCGCACCACCCCGAGCTGCGGGCGCAGCGTGGTGAAGGGATAATCGCCGACCTTGGCCGCGGCATTGCTGACGCGGTTGAGGAAGGTCGACTTGCCGGCGTTGGGCAGGCCGACGAGGCCGACGTCGGCGAGCAATTTGAGCCGCAGCCACACCCACATTTCCTCGCCCGGCCTCGCCGGTCTGGTGCTGGCGCGGGGCGCGGTTGGTCGAGCTCTTGTAGCTGGCGTTGCCGCGGCCGCCGAGGCCGCCCTTCAAGAGGACCACGCGCTCGCCTTCCCGGGTCAGGTCGGCGAGCAGGGTGCGTTCCTCATCGTCGGCGAGGATCTGGGTGCCGACCGGGACCTTGATCACCAGGTCGGCCCCGCCGGCGCCGGTACGGTTGGAGCCGGCGCCGCCCTTGCCGCGCGGCGCGCGGAAATGCTGGGTGTAGCGAAAGTCGATCAGCGTATTGAGGCCCGGCACGGCCTCGAACACGATGTCGGCGCCCTTGCCGCCGTCGCCGCCGTCGGGCCCGCCAAATTCGATGAATTTCTCGCGCCGAAAGCTGACCGCGCCGGGGCCGCCGGCGCCCGACTTCACGTAGATCTTGGCCTGGTCGAGGAAATGCATCGTGGGCGCGAGTTAGGCGATGCGAGCGGGGAGGGGAACCTTTGGAGCAACTCCGGCCCATGCCGCACTTGACTCAGCGATCACGCGACATGTATATACATGATGTAGATACAAGGAGCGAACCGTGGTTGAGACAACCCTGTTCAAGTCGAACAAGACGCAGGCGGTGCGGCTTCCCAAGGATGTCGCTTTTCCCGACGACGTGAAGGAAGTGACCATCGTCCGCGACGGGGTTCGACGCATCATTGCGCCCGCCGACGCCAGCTGGAGCGATTTCTTTGCGGCGCCCGGCGTCGAATTGGGGGCCCGCGACCAGCCGCCCGCGCAGGTCCGCGAGGATCTGTAGGTGCTCAAATATATGCTCGACACGAACCTGTGCGTGCGGGTGCTGCGAAAGAAACCGGCGGTCCTTCGCGACAAGTTCAATGCCGAAGGGTCGAGCCTCTCGATCTCGAGCATCGTCCTCTATGAATTGCTCTATGGGGCGGCGAAGTCCGCCCGGCCGGTGGACAACCGCAAGGAGGTCGAAGCGTTCGCCGAACGGCTCCGCGTTCTCGAGTTCGACGCGGAGGCTGCGTTGCACGCCGGCGAAATCCGGGCCGACCTCGAACGCGGCGGGAATTTGATCGGCGGGTATGACCTGCTGATTGCCGGCCACGCGCGCAGCCGCGGGCTGATCGTGGTCACGAACAATCTGCGCGAGTTCGAACGGGTTGACGGACTGCGTTGCGAGGACTGGGAGGCCTAGACCACCGCTCCACCTGCCTCACCGTGCCAACGGTCAGGCGTAAACCGTTCAACTGGCGGAACGATTCCACTCGGATTGGGCTTAGGCTGCGGACTTGAGCACGAGTCGGCGGGGGAGATGGACACGCACAGCCCGGCACCAGCGCGCGACGGCGCCATGTTCTTCGGCCGCGACGAGCTCGCCGAAGGGCTGATGCTGTTTCGCGCCGGAACGCTGAAGATGATCCGGCTGCAGCTGGCGCTGGAGCAGCGCGACCGCCGGGTGGCGCTGGCGGCGGTCGACGACCTCGTCGCGCTCGACCGCCAGCTCCAGGACTATCTCGCGCAGCTCCCGTCCGCCCCCGTGCCGGGCGCGCAGATGGCCGAGCTGGAAGCCGAGCGCGCGGCGCTCAACCGCGAGAAACTGACGCTGGCGGCGGGCGTGATCCGGCGCGAGGCGCCGGCACCCGAGGCGGTTCTGGAAGCGGACGCTCCGGCCTGGGCAGCCGCGACTATGCGCTCGCCGACCAGCGCCGCCGCCGCCGCGGGCTGCGCTGGCTCGCCGGAGCGCTGATCGTGGTTGCGGCGGCCGGCGGAGCCGCGTTCGTCCCCGGCGTCGCCGACCGCGTCCAGGCGCTGGCTGCGGGAGCGGCGCGATGATCCCGTCCGACGGCCTGTTCCGGGCGCGGGAGCTCGAGGCCTATGAGGCGATGGGCTCGCTCGACGGCCATGGCGAGACGATCCGCCTGATCCTCGCCGAGGCGTCGCTGCTGGCCGAGAAATACCGCTACGTGGCGCGGCACGATGTCCCCCACGTCCGCGAGATCGCCGGGCTGATCGATTTGCTGTGGCAGGAGATCGAGATGGACTCGGTCGTGGTGCCCGAGACCAACCCGCTCGAGGACATCGGGACCTATTAGCTCGCCGCGGCGCGCTTCGCTGCTCCGGAGCAATGGAGCCAGCAGACCGATCTCGACCAGGGAATCGATGAAGGCATCGTCCACGCCGCGCGCGGCGATGAAGGTCCGGAAGTAGATCGGGCCGGCGGCAAGGGTGAAGAGCGCCTCACGGTCGACGTCGGACGACAAGCTCGCCGCGGGCGATTGCGGCGTCGAACATCGGCGCGAGCTGCTCCATTCGCCGATCGAAATAGGCGCGGGGATAGGCGTTGGCCGGTCCGCTCTGGAGCTCGATCGCGACCGCCATGAGCGCTGGGCCGAGCGGCGAATTGAGCGTGTCCCGAAGCTTGCGCAGGATCGAGCGCAGATCGTGGGCGAAGCTGTCGCCGAGATCCGGCATGACGTCGGCCGCCGCACGCGCCATCAAGGCGTCGATGATCGCTTCCCACCGGTCCGGAAAACGGCGGTAAAGCGTCGAGCGCTCGATCCCGGCGCGCTCCGCGACAGCCGAGAAGGTGCAGGACTGGACACCACCTTCGATCAACTGTTCGACGATCGCCTCGTGGACCCGTTGGGTGACGTCGGCCGTGCGGCCGCCGGGACGGCGGGCAACGCTTCGGTCGGCCGAAGTTGACATCCGGTTCACCTTTCGCTAACGCAACAGGTTGTAGCATTAACAGGATGCTCCTTACATGTCGATTAACAAATACCGGTCCGCCGCCGGCGGGCCGTTTTCTGCGTGTCTGTGCGGGGGCAGGCGATGAGCAGATTTGCCGCTGACCGCGGCCTGCGAGTGCTCATCACCGGCGCCGCGGACGGCGTCGGCCTGGCCTGCGCCCACGCCTTCGGCGAGCGCGGCGCCGAGCTGATCCTGGCCGACAGCGACGGGGCCGGGCTGACCCGCGCGACCGATGCCGTGGGCGGGTTCTCGCGCTTCTGCGACGTCGTCTCCGAGGCGAGCGTGACCGTCTTCGCGGCGGAGATTGCGGCCAGGTTCGGGAGCGTCGACGTGCTCATCAACGCCGCCGGACGGGCCTATGTCCGGACGCTTGGCATGATGCTGATGTCGCGCGCGCTGATGCCGCTGCTGCGCCGCGGCGACGGGCGGCGGCTGATCGTCAACATTGCCCCGGCGGGCGGGTTCGTCCGCACCACCAGCATCTTCCCCTACGCCGGCTCGAGCGAGGGCTTCGCCGGCCTGTCCGATGCGCTCGCCGAGCAAACTCGCGGCTCGCAGATCAGCGTCGTCAGCATCACCCCGCGGCTGCGGCGGGCCGCGGCGAAGCGCCGGGCGCGGGAAATCCGTTCTACCGCTTCGAACAGGTCGACGAGGACGCCACCGCCGCCAGCGTGTTCGGCCTGGTCGCGTCGAGCCGGCCGGAATGGCGGCAGCGGCCGCTGCGGCGCGACCGCCGGGCGTGAAAGCCGATGCTGACCCGAAACGCTAGGCACTTGACGTCCCTGCGTTCGTTTACAGGCTAACTTGGATTAATCGCGGAGCGCCTTTTGCCCCAGGATCGGATCGTTGCAGTTGGCTTGCTGACCAAGCAGGACCTGACCCTGCTGGGCCCGACCTTCGACCGGACCTGGCCGGTGGAAGAGGTGCCGATGTTCAGCGAGCTCCTGCGGGCCATCGACGAGGCCGATCGCGAGTTGCGCGCGGCCGAGGGCGCCGACCGCACCCACTGAATGCGGCTAGGGCCGCGCGTGGCGCGGCTCGTACAGCCCGATCTTGCCCCCGCCGGGCAGCGGGACCGAGGTCGCCCGGCCCCAGCTGGCGGTGAACGGCTCGCCGCATTGCACGCCCTTGCCGGCCAGCGTCGCCACGGTCGCGTCGAGGTCGTCGCACATCAGGTAGAGGTGGTGGACGTCGTTCTGCTCGCCGCCGTGCACGCCCATCTCGGCCGGCGGCAATTTGTAGATCAGCCAGCCGCCGCCGCCGTCGATGCACGGGATCTCGAGCACGTCGCGGAGGAAGGCGCGGTCGGCATCCTCGTCGCGGGTGAAGATCATGACATGGGCGCCGCTGATCAGGCTCATGGGCTCGTTCCTAGGCCGGCTGGGGATGGTGCATGTCGAGGCGGGCGCGGAGGCGGTCGGCGGCGAGCCGCCGGGCGGTGTCGCGCGGCAGGCCGAGCGCCTCGGCGATGGCCGGCCCGAGCAGCGAATCGCCGAGCGCGCCGAGGACCAGGAACAGGGTGCTCTCGGCGACGTGATGCGCCTCGTGCCCGACGCTTAACTGCGCGACCAGCGCGCGCAGCGAATCGAGGATCGGGTTCAAGGCTTCGCGGTCGCCCGACAGGATCATCCACGCCGCCAGCGCGCCGGCGCCCTCGCGGCCGAACGCGTCGAAGGTCATGTCGACGATGTCGCGGGCGTCGGTCTCGCCGGCCCGGGCGCGCTCGACCGCCGGGGCGATGCGTTCGGTCACCCGCTCGGCGATCGTCCGCGCGAGCTCCGACTGCAGCCCCGCGGCCGAGCCGAAATGATGCAGCAAGTTGGCGTGGGTTCGCCCAATTTCCGCAGCGACGGCCTTCAGCGTCACGGCCTGCGGGCCGTCGGCGAGCAGGATCCGGCGTGCCGCTTCGAGAGCGACGGAGCGGCTTTCCTCCGGGTTGAGGCGTTTGCGGCTTATTGACACTGTTGTCAGTTAAGTTACCTTACAACCATGAACGCGATCACTTTGCCGACCCCGACCGATCTCACGATCACCCCGCGCGACCGGCGCTTCGGGCGCGATAGCGCAACGCCGCGGCTTTGGCACGGCGGGCGAGTCGAAGCGACCGCAATCTACAATGCGCTGTCGAGCACCTTCCCGATCGGCGAGGCCTATTTCGTCGAAAGCGTCCGCGCGTTCCGCGCCGGCACGCCGCCCAAGCTGGCCGAGGAGATCAAGGCGTTCACCACCCAGGAGGTGATCCACAGCCGCGAGCATGACGCGTTCAACAAGCGCGCGACCGACGCCGGCTACGACCTTCACGAAGCTCGAGCAGCGGGTCGAGGAGCGCATGGCGATCGCCCGGGCGCGGGCGCCGATCGCCAACGTCGCCGCGACCATGGCGCTCGAGCATTTCACCGCGATCCTCGCCCACCAGCTGCTGGCCAATCCGCGCCACCTCGAGGGGGCGGACCCCGAAGCGGCGGCGTTGTGGCGGTGGCATTCGTGCGAGGAGATCGAGCACAAGGGCGTCGCCTACGACACCTGGCTGTGGGCGACCCGCGACTGGCCCCGCTGGAAGCGGTGGAAGGTCAAGGCCAAGGTCATGCTGTTCGTCACCCGCAACTTCGTCGTCGACCGGACGTGGGGATCGCTCGAGCTGATGCGCCAGGACGGGGTGACCGGCTTCACGCGCCTGGCGGCTGCTGCTGACCTATTTGTGGGTGCGGCCCGCGATGTTCCGCAAGATCGCCGGCGCGTGGTTCAAATATTTCCTGCCCGGCTTCCATCCGTGGAACGAGGACGACCGGCACCTGCTGGCGGCGTACGACGCGGGGGCGAAGGCGCGCCCGAGCCCAAGCGCAAGGTAAGACGGGCGGCTAGCTAGTTCCTCCCCATCGCGCGCGATGGGGAGGGGGACCATGCAGAGGGCATGGTGGTGGGGTAGAATGACGCCTGCGCATTTACCCCTCCATCCATCTGCCATGGTTCCCCTCCCCAGCTCGGCAGGGAGGACTTCAACGTCCGCCATCGCCGCTCGCACGCCGGCCAGCCGCAGCGCATCAGCCGCGCGGGCACTTCGGTCCCGCGGGCGCAGCTCAGCCGCGGGGCGACGATGCCGAGGGGCTCGAAGCCGAGCTTCTCCAGCACCCGCCCCGACGCCGGATTGTCGAGGAAGTGCGCGCCTTCGAGACAGGGCAGGACGAGCGTGCGGGCGATGTCGACCAGGGCGGTGCACGCCTCGGTCGCGAAGCCGCGGCCCCAGTGCGAGCGGGCGATCCAATAGCCGAGCTCGACCGCGCCCGACGGCCGCCGGGCGAGGCCGCACGAGCCGACCAGCTGCGGCGGTCCGGCGGTGCGCTCGAAGATCAGCAGCGCGGGCAGGACGGGATCGCGCGGGCTGGCGAGGAAGGCCTCGGCGTCGCGCAGCGTATAGGGCCACGGCACGACCGCGAGGTTGCGGACGATCGCCTCGTCGCCGATCGCCATGGCCAGCGCCGGCGCGTCTTCGGCAAAGCCCGGTCTTAGCAGCAATCTTGGCGTTCTCGCGAACATCGTCTCTTCTCCTCGCCGGGCCGCTAGCAGGCGGCCCATGACAGTTTCGGGAGAAGATCAAGAAGGCTCCGATGCGGCGCCTTCCAGTCGGGAGCAAAAGAAAAGCCCCCGTCTCCGGGGGCTTCCCTCTTCTCCCTTTGGTCTTGATCCGTCTTGGATCTCGTCCGGGCCGCCCCCTCGTGGGAACGGTCCCGTTCTGACCGTTCCTATTCGCTCGCCTCGGCCGGCATAATGTGCACGAACTTGCGGCCGAGCTTGCCGTCGCGGAACGCGACCTGGCCGTCGGTCAGCGCAAACAGGGTGTGGTCCTTGCCGATGCCGACGTTGGATCCCGGGTGCCACTTGGTGCCGCGCTGGCGCACGATGATGTTGCCGGCGAGGACCGACTGGCCGCCGAACTTCTTGACGCCGAGGCGCTTGCTCTCGCTGTCGCGGCCGTTGCGGGACGAGCCGCCTGCCTTCTTATGTGCCATGACTGGTTACTTCGCTTTCGGAGTTTTCTTGGCCGCCGCCTTAGCAGGTGCAGCATTTTTTGTCGACGGCTTTTCCGCCTTGGCCTTGGCGGCGACGGCCTTCTTCGCCGCAGGCTTGGGGGCGTTCGCCGCTTCCGCGCTGTCGGGAGCGGGGTTTTCGGTCGGCGTTCCGACGACCTCGTTGGCGGCATGCTGGTCCGCGGTGGTGTCCACGGTTTCCTTCGCACGTGCGGTAGCGGATTTGCCGGCGTCGGCCTTGGCCTTGGGCTCGGCGGCCGGGGCGGGCTTGGCCTCGGCCTTGGGCGCAGCCTTCTTCTCCGCCTTGTGATCGCCGATCGCGACGATCTTCAGGATCGTGTGGTACTGGCGGTGGCCCTGCTTGCGGCGATAATTGTGGCGGCGGCGCTTCTTGAACACCGTCACCTTGTCGCCCCTGGCCTGGGCGACGATCTCGGCCGCGACCTTGAGGCCGTCGGTCGACTTCAGGCTGCCGCCGTCGCCGGCGAGCAGGACGTCGCCGAGCGTGATCTGGTCACCGGCCTGGCCGTCGAGCTTCTCGACGACGATCTTGTCTCCGGGGTGGACGCGATATTGCTTTCCGCCCGTGCGCACGACTGCGAACATTGGCTTTTCTCTTTCTAGTCGAATTCCGCTTCCCCACGCGCGCGTACGCTCTTGAGAGGCACAGCTGCGCTCGGGAAAGCGCGGCGCCTATGGCAGGGGGCCCACGGTGTCAACCGTTCCTCCCTGCGAGCGCAGCTCGTGGGGAGGGGGACCATCCAACGCAGATTGGATGGTGGAGGGGTAGGAGAGGCCCGCGCCCCACGGACGCCTCTGGCGTCCGATCTCGCGCTATCGGCATGCCCCCGGCATGCCGCGCACTTCGATCCCCTCCACCAGCTTCGCTGGTCCCCCTCCCCATCGCGGCGCGATGGGGAGGAACTGGGTGACTCCTGTGGTTCTAGGCAACAGCGATGCTTCAGAATTGTGACAGCGCGTAGCAAGTGCTTGCCAGCGGGCACTTTTAATCTTCCCATGGGGCCGGGCCGCGGTTCGGCCCAACAGGGGAACGATCATGACCATCGCCTCACGCGCGACTTTGCTCGCTTCGCTCAGCACCCTTGCCCTCGCCGCACCGGCCGGCGCGCAGACCAACCCGCAGGCACAGCAGACCGCGGAGGCGCAGGCCCAGGCCCAGGTCGACGCGCAGGGCCAGCCGACGACCAATGAGCAGACCATCGTCATCACCGGCACGCGCGCCGCCAACCGCACCGTGGCCAACAGCCCGGTCCCGGTCGACGTCATCGGCGCCGAGCAGATCAACAACACCGGGCAGACCGAGACCAATCGCGTCCTCAACCAGCTGGTGCCGTCGTTCAACTTCCCGACCCCGGCGATCGCCGACGGCTCGGACACGCTGCGCCCGGCGACCCTGCGCGGCCTCAGCCCCGACCAGACGCTGGTGCTGGTCAACGGCAAACGGCGGCACGTCTCGGCGCTGCTCAACATCAACGGCACGGTCGGGCGCGGCAGCGCGGCGGTCGATCTCAACCTCATTCCGGCGCTGGCGATCAGCCGCGTCGAGGTGCTGCGCGACGGCGCCGCCGCCCAATACGGCTCCGACGCGATCGCCGGGGTGATCAACATCCAGCTCAAGAACGCCAATCACGGCGGCCGGGGAAGCGTCACCGCCGGCAAATATATTACGACCATCGACAATGTCGCGAACGTCACCGGCCTGCAGCTCGATGGCGCGGGCCAGCCGATCCTCGACCCGACCGATCCCCGCTACTTCCTCGCCAACACCAAGGGCGAGCGCAAAGCGCGCGACGGGCGGCGCGTGACCGCGGCGGTCAACATCGGCCTGCCGATCGGGCCGAAGGGCTTCGTCAACGTCACCGGCCAATATTATTATCGCGAGTTCACCAACCGCCAGGGCTTCGACCTCCGGCCGAACTTCATCCGGCCGACCCCCACGACGTTCGATCCGCGCGAGGTGACCTTCGACCGGCTCGAGTTCCGCTTCGGCGATCCCCAGTCGCGCGACTGGGACCTGATCGTGAACAGCGGCTACGACATTTCGCCGGACTGGGAGATCTACGCCTTCGGCTCCTACGGGCATCGCCGCGCGTTCAGCGCCGCCAACTGGCGCCAGGAGAGCAACGCCGCCAACCGCGACTGGAGCGCGCTGGCGCCGAACCAGAGCCCGACCAACGCCAATTTCGTGCCGCTGACGCCGATCGGCTTCCTGCCGATCATCGGCAGCCGCCTCAAGGACTATGCCGGGACGGTCGGCATCCGCGGCGAGCTCGCCGGCTGGCACGCCGACCTGTCGGTCGGCCGCGGCCACGACAAATTCGACTATGACGTGCACCAGACGCTGAACGCGTCGTTCGGGCCGCAAAGCCCGCGCGACTTCGACGCCGGCGGGCTGCGCTACGGCCAGACCCTCGTCAACCTCGACGTGTCGCACGAATATGCGGTCGGCTTCGCCAAGCCGCTGACCGTCGCCGCCGGCGCCGAATATCGCCACGAAGAGTTCAAGATCCGCCCCGGCGATACGTTCTCCTGGGCGATCGGACCGTTCTTCCGCGCGTCCTTCGTCACCACGGCGGCGAATTGCGCCACCCAGCAGGGCGTGTTCAACGTGGGCACCGGCGTCTGCTCCTTCCCCGGCCGCCAGGCCCCGGTCGGCGCCCAGGGCTTCCCCGGTATCCCCGACAGCAGCGCGACCGATGAGAAGCGGCACAGCTATGCCGCTTACCTCGAGTTCGACACCGACCCGATCGAGGGGCTCACGACCACGCTCGCCGGCCGTTACGAACATTATTCGGACTTCGGCTCGACCTGGAACGGCAAGTTCGCGGCGCGCTACGAGCCGATCCGCGGCTATGCGATCCGCGGGTCGGTCTCGAACGGCTTCCGCGCCCCGTCGCTCCACCAGCAGTTCTTCACCACCACCTCGACCAACTTCATCGCCGGCGTGCCGGTCGACATCTCGACCGTGGCGGTCAACAGCCCGGTCGCGCTGGCGCTCGGATCGAAACCGCTGAAGCCGGAGAAGTCGGTCAACCTGACCTTCGGCGCGACCGCCAACCCGATGCGCGGCCTGACCTTCACCGCCGACTGGTACCATATCAAGATCAAGGACCGGGTCGTGCTGACCGAGAATCTCGGCGCGGCCGGCAGCGGCACGGCGGCGCAGAACGCCGCGGTCAAGGCGATCCTCGACGCCAACGGTTTCAACAGCGTCGGCGCCGCGCGCTTCTTCATCAACGGGCTCGACACGACCACCCACGGCGTCGACCTGGTCGCCGCCTACCGGCTCGGCCTCGGCGATCTCGGCAGCTGGAACCTGACCGCCGCCTACAATTACAACAAGCAGAAGATCGACAAGCGGCTGAACGCGCTCGGCCCGCTGGCGCAGATCCCGGGCCTGGTCCTGTTCGGGCGGGTCGAGGGCATCCGCTTCACCAACGGCCAGCCGCGCGACAAGGTCGTGCTCAGCGCGGACGGCGACATCGGCGCCTTCGGCCTTAGCGCGCGCACCACCCGCTACGGCAAGGTGGTGTCGCCGGGCGCGGCGGCGCCGCTCGCTCCGGACCAGGCCAGCCTGACCGCGTTCGGCCCGGACGACATCTTCCTGAGCTCCAAGTGGATCACCGATTTCGAGCTGCGGTGGAAGCCCAAGAACAAGTTCGAGCTGGCGATCGGCGCCGACAACATCTTCGACGTCTATCCCGATCGCTCGCCGTTCGGCCCGCGCCCGGCGTCGGCCGGCGGCGGCGTCTATCCGGTCAACCAGGAATTCATCCCGTTCTCGATCTTCTCGCCGTTCGGCTTCGACGGGCGGTTCGTCTACGGCCGCTTCGCGGTGAATTTCTAGGAGGGATTTCCTCCCTGCGAGCGCAGCTCGTGGGGAGGGGAACCATTCCCACGCAGAGGGAATGGTGGAGGGGTAGGACGCCGGCGCCCTTTACCCCTCCACCATGCTGCGCATGGTTCCCCTCCCCATCGCGCCGCGATGGGGAGGAACTGAAGATCAGTGCCGCAATTGCTCGCGCAGGCGGTAGCGGTTGCCTTCGAGGCGCTCGAACATCGCGGCGAGGGCCGGATGCTCGACCGGCTCGTCGCTGTCGTCCGGGACCAGGTTCTGCTGGCTGACATAGGCGACGTAGGCGGTCTCCGAATTCTCGGCGAGCAGGTGGTAGAAGGGCTGGTCCTTGCGCGGGCGGAGGGTCTCGGGGATCGCCTCATACCATTCGTCGGTATTGGCGAATTCCGCATCGACGTCGAAGATGACGCCGCGGAAATCGAACAGGCGATGGCGGACGACCTCGCCGATCGCGAAGCGCGCCTCGGGCATGTCGAGCGGCGGGATCATCGAGCGGGAACGATCGAGCGGTTCAATCGGGGGCATCAGCCCTATCTAGGGTCGCCGGGCCCCTAGGCAACCGCCCGGGGCGCTGCTAGGGGCCCGCGTCTCGACCAGGAGCCGGCAGCCGCCGGCGACGAGCGCTCTCGAGCGGAGAGGTGGCTGAGTGGTCGAAAGCACCGCACTCGAAATGCGGCGTACGGGCAACCGTACCGTGGGTTCGAATCCCACCCTCTCCGCCAGCCTTCGCCAAAGCTTCGGCTGGCAAGCCAGCCGCGACACTCACGCTTAAGCCGCCACGAAACAGCGGCCCGACGCGGGGTCCACGTCGAGCCGCCTTTTCCCTCTCCGGAGCGAGAGGAATCCCCGCGCCGCAGCTCAGATGATCTGCGCGATCGCCAGCAACGCGATTTCGCTGTCGGCGTCGCAGCAATATTCGATCCCGTTGATCGCCCCGGTGTTGTTGTAGGCATCGAGCGCCGAATGCATGGCGCGCCGCGCTGACCGGGATGTCCTCCCCGGCGGTGAACGCGGTCTGCCAGCTCGCCGAGCTCGGATTGATCCGTGAGTCGAATTCGAACGTCGCCTGCGTGTTCCCGTCGTGGAAGCTGGTGTTCGTGTTCGAATCGGTATGGCTTGCCGTATCGTCGGCGTTGCTGGTGCTGGCGAACTGCTGCATCCAGTCGATGGCCGCATCGAGAAATTCACGCGGACTATTCGTCGCGCCATCCACGGTGCCGATGCAGTTGCCGTTGTCGCCATCGCCCTGGTTGTTCGCGAGATAGTTGAGCCAGGTCGCGACCATGTCCCGGCCGAGCATGTAGATGCCGTCGGCCGTTCCCTTGCCCTCGGCCAGCTGCTTGCTCGACGCGTTGATCAGCTTGAGCGCATCATTGTAGCCGATGAAGATCGTGTCTTCACCCGCGTCGGTGATGCCGTTCATGTTGTAATCGCCGATCAGCAGGCCCTTGGCATCGAGCGGCTTGTCGTCGTTGCTGCCGTCGCCGGCGACGTGGTTGACGAAGCCGTCGTGGTTCGAATCGACGCCGTACAACAGCTCGCCGTCGGCGAAGCCGGGGGTGCCGGCCTGCTTGGGCTCGTTCGGCGCGGTGTTCCAGCCGTCGCCCTGGCCGTCCCAGAAGGTCATCCACTTGGTGTTGGCCCAGAAACCCGGGGTGCGGACGCCGACGCAATCGTCGCTGCCGAGCACGAAATAATTGGCGTCGTCGTTGTCGCCCGTGGAGTCGCCGGACGTCGTCGCGTCCGCGGTGACCACGGCCGTGTTCTCATGCTGGCCGAGTGCCGAGGTCAGCGAATAATAGATGGAAACGCTCTCGCCGACCGACAGCTGGAACGGATCGCCATTCTCGTCGACGTCGAGCGTGCCGTCGCCGTTGGTGTCGAAGTTCGCCCATTCCTCGCCGGAATCGAGCGTCGCGTCTCCGTCGAGGTCGATGAACGCGCCGAGCGCCGGATCGGAATAATCGATGGCGACCGGAGACTGGGCGACTCCGCCGACCGTGTGGACGACCGAGTCCGACAGAGTGATGTTCTCGAGCGTGACGTTGCCGGTGTTGGTCAGCACCACCTTGAAATCGACCGTTGTGCTGGTGCTTGCCGCCGGGCCGTCCGGATCGTCCGCATCGACGAACGCGCCGCTGACGTCGGTCATCACATATTTTTCGATGTCGATCGCCGGGTTCTGGCACACGTCGACGGTGGCGTCGTCGTCGTCGGACACGGTCTCTCCGGTGGTGACGGCGTCAGCATTGACCGTCGCGACGTTGCGCAGCACGTCGTTGATTCCGTCGGCTGGATCGTCGCTGTCGAAATTGCCGTTGTTGTCGATGTCGTCCTGGGTGACCGCGTGCGAGCCGGTGTAGAGCCAGGTCTCGCCGACATCGAGCAGCCCATCGGCGTCGGCGTCGCCGTCGTTGAAGCCGTCGCTGTCGGCGTCGACCCCGGCGATGCCACCGAGATCGGCGAAGTCGTCGGCGACCACGACATTCTCGAGCGTGACGTTGCCGTCGTTGGTGACGCTGATAGGTTAATTGATCAGTCGCCGACCGTGTCGGCGCAGTCGCCGTCGATCGACGCTCGCCGTCTTGTCGAGCGCGATCGCGCGGGTTCTGGCACACGTCGACCGTGGCGTCGTCGCTGGCGGTCGCGTCGTCGCCGGTGGTGACGGCGTCGGCGGTGACCGTCGCGACGTTGCGCAGCAGTCGTTGATTCGTCGGCTGAGTCGTCGCTGTCGCAATTGCCGTTGTTGTCGATGTCGTCCTGGGTGACCGTGTGCTCGCCGATGTAGGTCCAGGTCTCGCCGACATCGAGCAGCCCGTCCGCGTCGGTGTCGCCGTCGTTGAAGCCGTCGCTGTCGGCGTCGATCCGGCCACCACCGTGACCTTGTCGTCGACGACCACGACATTATCGAGCGTGACGTTGCCGGTCGTTGGTGACGCTGATAGGTGTAATTGATGATGTCGCCGTCCGTGTCGGCGCAGTCGCCGTCGTCATCGAGCGCCGCCGTCTTGTCGATCGCGATCGCGCGGGTTCTGGCAGACGTCGACCGTCGCATCGTCGTTGTCGGTTACGGTCGTAGTCCGTTGGTCGGCGTCGGCCGTGACCGTCGCGGTGTTGTCGAGCGTTCCGTCGTCGTCGCCGGCCGTTGTTGTCGATGTCGTCCTGGGTGACCGCGTGCGTGTAGGTGTAGGTCCAGGTCTCGCCGGCATCGAGCGTGCCGTTGGCGTCGCGTCGCCCGTCGGGCTGCCGATGACCACGTCCGCGCCGCCCTCGAACGAATCCTTGAGCACGACATTGCTGAGCACCGTGTCGCCGTCGTTGGTGACGAGCACCGTGTAGGTGATGGTCTCGCCGACCGTGTCGGCGCAATCGCCATAGCCGTCGGCGCTCTTGTCGATGGTGATCGACGGGTTGAGCTCGTGGTTGCCGACCTCGATTGTGGCGTCGCCGAGGTCGCTGCCGCTCTTGACGATCTCGAAGTCATGGTCGCCGCCGACGCCGGTGGTCAGGGTCCAAAAGCCGTTCGGCGGCAGGTAATCGCCAGCGTCGTAGCCGGGCAAAGCTTTGACCCCAGCGGAGATATCGTCCTCGGTCAGGATCTCGCGAACGACATAAGTGCCGGCGATGAGGCCGTGGAAACTGAAGTTGCCGTCGGCGTCCGACACGGCGGTCACTTCGCCGGTGTCGAGCAGGTTGTTGCCGTTGGCGTCGATGTACATGACGAAGCCTTCGAGGCCGTCTTCGCCTGGCATCGTGCATGCCGTCGCCGTCGAGGTCGTTGAACTTGACGCCGTCGACCTGCGCGGTTTCTGGATGCGGAACTCTTCGAAGGTCGCGCCTTCCGCCGGCTGCGGGCCGAATTGCGCGAACAGGGTGAAGAACTGGTCGGGATCGGTGCCGACGTCCGACACCGGGACGTAGAAGACGTAATCGTCGTTGCCGCTGCCCGAGGGGCCGTCGGTCAGGATGATCGACCGGTCGACTCCGCCGGAATCGAGGTCGTAGACCAGGTTGAAGTCGCTATCGAGGACCGTTCCGGACCCGGCGGCATAATCGGCCAGCGTCGCCTGCTGGTCCGAGGTGTAGATCTGGAACTCGGACAGTTCGAGCAGGATGTTGGGGTCGCCGCCCGGATCGGTGCCGCTGTTCTCCTCGTTCAGGTCGAGGCGGATCTCGTAATAAGCGACGCCGTCGATCATGACGATCGGCAGGTCGCCGACCTTGAGCGACGTGGTCCAGGCCTTGTCCATGTCAAGGCCTTCGTCGGTTTCGTTCTTGAACGTATCGGCGTCGCTGGTGTTGAAACCCTGGGTCGAGCCGTCATTGTTGTTCTGGCGGAGGAAGGGCTGGAAGCCGCCCGTGCCCGACACCACGCCGCCCTCGGGATGGCTGATCAGCAAGCCGTTAACATCGACCGCACTCTCGTCTACCGGTGTGTCGGCGTCGTCGAAAATGATTGCTTGGATTACTTCGTCAGCCATGCGCCCCACTCCACCAAAGGCGTCGCGGCGGCATGGCGGGGACGCGGGGTCCGAGCCTACCGCTGCGTCGCAGTCGTCGTCCAAAGACCGGGGTCAACTTGCCCCGTTGAGAGCACATGTATTTAACGATTTTTAAACCGTTCCCACTTATCTTTCGATAAGGCCGCGGCGGTATCCGCTGGATTTACCTAGGAAACTCGTCCCAATTTGGGACGGGTCGTCGCGGCGTGGGTTCGGCCGCATTAACCGAATGGCAACTGCCGGCACCGATCCTCCCGGTCACTGCGCGACGGCGTCTGTGTCGCCCAGCGACAACGGAGGCTAAACATGAACTTCAGAGGGAACCACCAAGGCCGACCGCCTGATCGGCTCGGCCGGCGACGATGCCATCAGCGGCGGCCGCGGCAACGACTGGATCGAGGGCGGCGGAGGCAACGACACGCTGACCGGCGGCGAAGGCCGCGACACGTTCGTGTTCCGTGCCAACAGCGGCCACGACGTGATTACCGACTTCGACGTCCACACTCCGGACTACATCCTGCTCGACAGCCAGACGGGCGTCTACGACGGCTATCTCGGCGGCCACATGGGCAAGCTGTACGACGGGTTCGAGGTCTACAATTCGTTCGGGACCCACGTCGCGACGCTGCATTCGGTCGATGCCGACGGCGACGGCGACCTGGACAGCCAGTTCGTGATGGCCTCAGGCGCCACGCTGACCCTGACCGACGTCCATGTTACGGACCTGACCGGCTACATGCTGTTCGGCGGCTGACCGGCCGACGCAGCACAGGCATCCGGGCAGCGCTGCCTAATGCTCCTTGAATGACCGCCGCATCGCGGAGGCCAGTGGTTCAAAGGCATATTGCAGCGCTGTCCGCTTGCGGATCGGCACCGTCACCGAGACCGGGAGCCCGGCGCGCAGCGCATCGGCGCCGCGCAACTCGCGGATCTTCTCGAGCTCGGACCGCGGGATATCGATTTCGGCGGTGTAATAGGATTGGCCGGTCCGCTCGTCGGTGAAGGCGTCGGCCGACACCCGCCTCACCTTGCCCTTGAGCGCCGACAGCGCGCGCTCATGGAGCGTCTCGAAGCGGACGAAAGCGTCCTGGCCGGGGCGCACGTCGTCGCCGTCGGACGATGCCAGGCGCGCTTCGACGGTCAGCGGCATGCGGTCCGGAACGATGTCCATCAGCTTGGCGCCGGGCTCGATCACGCCGCCCGCGGTGAACACCGTCAGTCCGACCACCGCGCCTTCGGCCGGCGACCGAATCTCGCTCCGGGCGAGCTGATCGCGGGCCGCCGCGAGCTTGGGCAGGACATCGTTGAGGGTGGCGTTGACCTCCCGCAGCTCGGTCGCGATCCGCTCGTAATAATTGCTCTGGGCCTCGAGCGACTGCAGCCGGCTTTCGCTCGCCTGGCCCCGGGTTTGGGCGATGGTCGACACATATTGGCCGCGCTGGCCCATCAGGTCGGCCCGGGCGCGCTCGAGGGCGCGGACGCGGTTCTTGGAGACGAAGCCCTTCTCCGCCACCGCCCGCATCCCGTTCAGCTCGTCGTCGAGCAGCTTCACCTGCTCGTCGATCGAGGCGATCTGCTTCGCATAGCCCTGGCCCTGGTTGTTGGCCTGGTTGGCGCGCTGGCCGAACGCCCCCTCCTGGGAATTGAGCACCGCGGCGCGGGTCCGCAGCTGGCTCTGCTGGATGCGCAGCGATTCCGCCGCCGCGGCGCGGTCCTCGGGCTTGAGCGACGCGAATTCGATCGGCGGGGTGACGCTCGACCGGCCGGCCTGCTCGGCGTCGAGCCGTGCGCGCTGGGCGAGCAAGCCGATCGCCTGGGCGGTCAGGGCCCGTTCCTGCGCCAGCACTTCGCCGCCGGCGAGGCGGATCAGGATCTGGCCCTTTTTGACCCGATCCCCCTCCTTGACCAGGATGTCCGCGACGACCCCGCCCTCGCGGTGCTGGACGGTCTGGCGCTGCCCGGAGACGACCAGCTTGCCGGGCGCCTGGGCGGCCGCGTCGAGCCGGGCGACGGACGCCCAGCCGAGGAACAGGACGAAGAACAGCACGGCGAAGATCGCTCCGGTCCGGATCTCGCGGCGCGGATCGTCGGTGCCAGTCTCGCCGGGCTGGAACACGGGCTGGAGCGCCCGGCCGGGCGACAATTCGAGGGCGTTCGAGCTCATGCGCTTCCTTTCCCGCCCGCGGCCGCCTGCGAGGGCGCCAGCCGTGGCGTGATCTGGGCGATGATCTGGTCGCGCGGCCCGAACATTGCCAGCCGGCCGTCGCGAATGACCATCAGCTTGTCGATGATCGGCAGCACGCTCAAGCGGTGGGCGACGACCAGGATGGTCGCGCCCTGCGCCTTCAATGTGCCGAGCCGTTCGATCAGCTGCTGATCCCCCTCCGCGTCGAGATTGGCGTTGGGTTCGTCGAGCAAGAGGTAGGTCGGGTTGCGGAACAGGGCGCGGGCGAGGGCGACGCGCTGCGCCTGGCCGACCGAGAGCCCGCGCCCGCCAAACCCGAGCCGATGGTCGTAGCCGCCGGGGAGGCGCAGGATCATGTCATGCGCGCCGGCCGCCTGGGCGGCCGCGACGGCGGCTTCGTCGATCTCGTGGTCGTTCTCGCCGAGCAGGCCGGCGAAGCGCGAGATGTTCTCCTTGATCGTGCCGGCGAACAGGGACGGCTCCTGCGGCATGTAGCCGATATGGCGGGCGAGCTCCTCGGAATCCCAGTTGCGCTGGTCGGCGCCGTCGTAGCGGATGATGCCGGCGGTCGGGACGAGGCCGCCGGCCAGCGCCCGGACCAGGGTCGATTTGCCCGCGCCGCTCGGCCCGACGATCGCCACGCACTCGCCCGGCTCGATGTCGAACGTGACTTGGGCGAGCAGGATCCGGCGATCGGCCCCGGCGATCGTCAGCCCTTCGGCCTGGAGCTTGCCGCCGGGCGCGGGAAGCCGGGTCAGGCCGATGTCGGGCGGGGTCTCGTCGAACAGCTCGCGCAGCGTCTTGAGCGCCCCGCGGCCCTGGACGATCGAGCGCCAGCTGCCCACCAGCTGATCGATCGGGGCGAGCGCGCGGCCGACGATGAAGCTGCCGGCGAACACCGCGCCCGGGCTGACCTTGGCGTCGATCGCGAGCAGGGCGCCGAGCCCCAGCGCCAGCGATTGCACCAACAGCCTGAGAAATTTCGAGAGCGCCTGCAGCCGGCTTCCGCCGAGGCTCGCCTCGGTCTGCAGCGACAGCATGTTGGCCCGGTCGGCGAGGTGCCCGTTGACCAACGCCTCGGCGCGCGCCGAGCGCCCGCACGGTCTCGGCCGAGGCGACGGTGAATTCGAACGCCGCATAGGCCTGGCCGGCGGCTTCATGGGCCCGGCGCAGTGGCACGTTGGTCGCCCGTTCATTGTGCCAGGCGAGGAACATGTTGATCATCGCGCCGCACAGGGCGAGCACGCCGATCCACGGGTGGATGAGGAAAGCGACCATGATGTAGACCGGAACCCAGGGGCATCGAACAGGCTCACGATCGCCGGCCCGGTGAGGACCTGGCGCAGAGTGTCGAATTCGCGCAGGGCCTGCTTCGCCAGCCGCTGCGAGCTGATCTCCGGCCGCTTCAGGGTCGCGTCGATGATCGCCCCGGAGAGAACCCGGTCCAACCGGTAGCTGGCCCGCGCCAGCAGCCGCATCCGCACCGAATCGAGCAGCGCCAGCGTGCCCAGGGCGAACAGCAGGACCAGGGTCATGAGGAGCAGGGTGGTCCCGCCGTTGGTCGGAATCGACGCGGTCGTAGACCTGCAGCATGTAGACCATCGGCGCGATGAACAGCAGGTTGAGGAGCGCGCTGAACAGGAACGCGGCAAGCAAGTGGCTGCGGCACGCAGCCAGTGCGCGCCGGAAGATCGCCGTCTGCAACCACTCCTGCTTCATGGGGCTCCCGAGCTCTTGTCCAACAAGGCCAAGCGCGAGGTGGCCGAGCCGAGTCGGGGCGATATGCCATGTTCGCGGCCCGTAGGGATAGGGGTCCCGAGTCGCGGCGATTCCTTTCCGCGGCGCGGCTTCGCGTCCCAATTCGGGACGTGGCCGGGGCACTTTTTTGGCGGACAGCCAACACTTTGGAAGCCGCCGTCCCAGACTCCGATAAACACCGCTATTAAACAAGTGTTAAGCATTTTGATCGCGCGAGCGGCATGACGCGCCGCGGCACAATTCCAAAAACAACGCCCAAATATGTCGAATTATTATTATCCACAGGCAGCATATTCCTCTGTTTCAGCCTAATTTGAAATCGCTACTGCCATAGTCGTCATGACGAGATCGCCAGTAACACTTGGACTGTTAACCATTTTATTCTTGTGTCATCGACCTGAAATGATTCGTCCCGCATTACATCTCTTTCTGACAAGCTTGCCAAATCCCGCCACCGGTGGTCTTTGTTTCGCGAGCGCGGGATTCCGACTCTCACGATTAACCTTTTCCGTTGAACGGAATGGGCTGCCGGGGGGCCAGTCTCGAAAGCGACATTGACCGTATGCGGGCTCGCCCGCGGCGGACGAAGGCAGGGGTGATCAGATGCGGTACGAAGATACTTCCGGCGCGACCAGTGGTTCGACGACGCCCGAGGCACGTGGCGATGCCGATACGCTGCCCAACGGCAGCAACGGCCCGGCGACGGGCAATGTGATCACCGGGGCCGGGACGACCACCGGCAAGGCGGGGGCCGACACCCCGGCGAGCGGCCATGTGGTCGAAGTCCGCGGCGCCAGCGGATCGGACAGCGCCAACGGCGGCGCCAACATGCACGTCGACGGCCGCTACGGCACCCTCGCGCTCGATGATCACGGCAATTATAAATATGTCGCGGACGGCCACGCCCCGCAGAATTTCCGCGATATCTTCCAGTACACGCTCGCGAACGCCAAGGGCGAGCGCTCGAGCGCCGACCTGGTGATCAGCCGCGGCGGCGAGATCAAGGTCGCCGACAACGCGCAGAAGATCGTCCCCGGGCCCGACGGCGTCGTCACCCTGCCGGAGGGGGTCAATCTCAACAACGTCCATGTCGTCGGCCGCGACCTGGTGGTCGACATGCCCGACGGCACGCAGATCGTGATCGTCGACGGCGCGGTGTTCGTGCCGCAGCTGGTGCTCGGCGGAGTTGAGGTCCCCGCGACCAACCTCGCCGCGCTGATGATCGACACCGAAGCGGTCCGCACGGTCGGCGGCCCGCCGCCGAGCAGCGGCGGCAACTTCGACGTTCCCGTGCCGCCGCTCGATCCGGGCGTGCCGCTGGGCGACCTGATCCCGCCGACCGAGCTGGTGTTCGGCCAGCCGCGCTTCGAGGAGATCGGTCAGTTCATCAACCACGAGCCCGAGATCCAGATCGAGCCCGAGGATCAAACTCCTTCGGTCGCGGCGCAGGACAGCGTCAACGAGCGCGGCCTGCCGACCCGCAACGGCGGCGAACCGGCCGGTTCGGGCGAAATCGCCGACGGCAACGCTTCGAACGACAGCGACTTCGTCGGAAGCGACGACCGGCACGATCATCATCGATTTGCTCGATACGCCCAACACGGTGACCATCACCGACGGCAACGGCATCGCGCATGAGGTCTTCGTCGGCCTGGTCATCCAGGGCGATTTCGGCACGCTGACCATCACGGGCGCGGTCGGAAGCAATTTCACCTACCGCTACGTCCTGACCGACAACACGAGCGGCGACACCACGCACGACGATTTCTCGGTGACGGTGACCGATAACGACGGCGATACCGCCACCGCGACCCTGCGCATCGACATCATCGACGACGTGCCGACGGCGCGTCCCGACACCGATGCGGTGGCCGCCGGCACCTACGGTCCGGAGACCGGCAACGTCCTGACCGGCGTCGGCACGACGTCGGGCCCGGCCGGCGCCGACACGGTTGGCGCCGACAACGCGCACATCAGCCTGGTCACCGGCTTCAACGGCAGCACCGACAACAGCGGGCCGTTCGTGGTCAACGGCCAATACGGCGTGCTGACGATGCAGGCCGACGGGAGCTACAGCTACATCCGCAACCCGGGCACTCCGGGCGGCGTCAACGACGTGTTCAACTACACGCTGCTCGACGGCGACGGCGATACGTCGGCCACCACGCTGACCATCAGCATCGGCGACGCGACCCCGCACACCGGCGAGAATCCGCTGATCCGGTTCGACGACGATGCGCTGCCGGGCGGCAATCCGGGCACTCCCGCGGTCGGCGACGACAGCCCCGACACGATCAACGCCAGCGGCACGCTGGCCGGCTCGGGCGGCGACGGCCCGATCACCTTCGCGGTCCAGACCACGGGCGCGCCCGCGGGCTTCAGCTACGTCTCGGGCGGTGCGGGGGTCGTGCTGATCCAGCAGAACGGCCACACCGTGCTGACCGTCACGGTCGGCGCCAACGGCAGCTACAGCGTCGTCCAGAACGCGCCGATCGACCATGCGGCCGGCGACCAGGAAAACAACCAGGTCTTCACGCTCAACTACACGGTCACCGACCAGGACAATGACAGCGCCCCGGGGACGTTCACGATCAACGTCGACGACGATACGCCGATCGTCGGGATCACCGAGCAAGAACCGTCGCTGACGGTCGACGAGACCAATCTCGCGATCAATGCGTCGGCCGACTTCTCCAGCGCCTTCACCCACAGCTTCGGCGCCGATGGCCCCGCAGCCTCCAATTCGCTCGTCTATTCGCTCGGCATCAGCGCCCCCGGCGCCGACAGCGGGCTGATCGACGTCGCCACCGGCCAGCACGTGCTGCTCTCGGTCAATGCCAGCGGCGTGGTCGAAGGCCGCACCGCGATCAGCGGCGACCTCGTGTTCACCGTCAGTGTCGACAGTTCGGGCAGTGTTACGCTCGACCAGATCCGTGCGCTTTCGCACCCGGATGCGAGCAACCCCGACGACAACGTCACGCTGGCGAGCAACAGCCTCATCACGCTGACGCTGACCGCCACCGACCATGACGCCGACAGCGCCAGCCGGACGCTCAACATCGGCCAGCACCTCAACTTCCATGACGACGGGCCGTCGATCAACGCGAATGGCGAGCAGCCGAGCCTGACGGTCGACGAAACGGTGCTTGCGACCAACGCCAGCGCCAGCTTCGCCGGCGTGTTCACGAGCTCGTTCGGCGCCGATGGCGCCGGCACGGTGACCTACGCACTCGGCGTCAGCGCCCCGGGCGCCGACAGCGGCCTCATCGACACCCTGACCGGCCAGCATGTCCTGCTGACCGTCAACGGCAGCGGCGTGGTCGAAGGCCGCACCGCGATCGGCGGCGACCTCGTGTTCACGGTCGGCGTCGATGCCAGCGGCAACGTCACGCTCGACCAGATCCGCGCGGTGGTCCACGCCGATCCGAGCAACCCGGACGACGCCACGACTCTCGTCCGCCGATACCCTGGTCACGCTGACCGGGACGGTCACCGACAAGGACGGCGACCAGGCTTCGGCCACCGCCAACATCGGCACCAACCTGGTGTTCGAGGACGATGGTCCGTCGATGACGCCGTCCGGCCAGGAGCCCAGCCTGACGGTCGACGAGACGATCCTGGCAACCAACGCCAGCGCGAGCTTCGCCGGCGCATTCACGCCCAACTTCGGCGCGGACGGCCCGCTCGACGCCAATCACGACGGGATCGCCGACGCCGGTGCAGTCACCTATGCGCTCAGCATCACGGGCGGCAACGGCACCGACAGCGGCCTGATCGACGTCGCGACCGGCCAGCATGTGCTCCTGTCCGTCAACGGCAGCGGCGTGGTCGAAGGTCGCACCGCGATCGGCGGCGACCTCGTGTTCACCGCCAGCGTCAATGCTGCGGGCACGGTCACGCTCGACCAGGTCCGGGCGGTCACCCATCCCGATACGACCAATCCGGACGACAGCGTCACGCTGGCCAACGACAACCTCGTCGTGCTGACCGCGACCGCCCATGACGGCGACGGCGACACCGCGAGCACGGCCCTCAACATCGGCCAGAACCTCAACTTCGAGGACGACGGCCCGTCGATCAACGCCAACGGCGAGCAGCCGAGCCTGACGGTCGACGAAACGGTGCTTGCGACCAACGCCAGCGCCAGCTTCGCCGGCTCGTTCATCAGCTCGTTCGGGGCCGATGGCGCCGGCACGATCGCTTATGCGCTCGGCATCAGTGCGCCGGGTGCGGACAGCGGCCTGATCGACGTCGCGACCGGCCAGCACGTCCTGCTCTCCGTCAACGGCAGCGGCGTGGTCGAAGGGCGCACCGCAATCGGCGGCGACCTCGTCTTCACGGTCACCATCAACGCCAGCAACGGCACTGTCACGCTCGACCAGATCCGGGCGCTCCAGCACCCCAATCCGAACAATCCAGACGACAGCGTCACGCTGTCGGCGGACACCCTCGTGACGATCACCGCGACCATCACCGACCGCGACGGCGACCACCAGAGCGCCACCGCGAACATCGGCACCAACCTCAACTTCGAGGATGACGGACCGACGATCGTGCTGTCGGGAACGCAGCCCAGCCTGACGGTCGACGAAACGGTGCTTCTGACCGACGCGTCGGCCAGCTTCGCGTCCGCGTTCACCTCGGCCTTCGGCGCCGATGGCGCCGGAACGGTGACCTACGCGCTTAGCATCCTGTCGGCGGGCGCCAACAGCGGCCTCGTGGATACGCTGAGCGGCCAGCCGATCGTCCTGGTCATGAGCCTGGACGGGACCTTCGTTGAAGGACGGGTCGGCAATGCCGCCGGCGCAGTCGCCTTCACCGTGACCGTCGATGCCTCGGGCAACGTCACGCTCGACCAGCAGCGCGCCGTGGTTCATCCGAATACCCTCAACCCCGACGACAGCATCACGCTGAGCGCCGACAATCTCGTCCAGCTGACCGCAACGGTCACCGACAAGGACGGCGACCACCAGAGCGCGACTCTGAACATCGGCCAGAACCTCAACTTCGAGGACGACGGCCCGACCGCGCGCAACGACACCGACACGATCTCCAACGGCGGCACCTCCGCCGCGGGCAACGTGATCACCGGCGTCGGCACCAACGAAGGCGCGGTCAACGCCGACAGCTCGGGCGCGGATTTGCCGGCGCACATCACGGGGATCTCGGGCGTCAGTCCGATCGACACCACGTTCAGCGGCGGCGTCCTCGACGCGACCGGAGTGCATGGCACGCTGCAGATCGATGCCAACGGCAACTACACCTACACCCGGACCGACAACGTCCAGGGCACCGTCCATGACGTGTTCACCTACACGCTGACCGACGCCGACGGCGATTCCGTGACGGCCACGCTCGACATCACCATGACCGACAACGCGCCGACCCTGGCGGACCCGGCACTGGTGCAGCTCGACGACGATGCGCTGGCGGGCGGCAACCCGGGCGGCCCGGGCGGCACCGACGACGTCGACTCGGCGGGCCTGCCCGGCCAGCTCGTCGGCATCGGCGGCGACGGCACGCTGACTTACTCGTTCACCGGCAACAACACGCTCCCGGCGGGCTTCACGGTCAACCCGGTCGATGCCAGCCATGTGCAGATCCTGCAGGGCGCGACGGTGGTCCTGACGATCACGCTGAACACCGCGACCGGCGTGTTCAACGTCGTCCAGAACCACGCGATCGACCATGACGCCGGCAACCTCGAGAACAACACGGTCTTCAATATCGGCGTGCAGGTGGAGGATGCCGACCACGACGCCGACCCGGCGACGATCACGATCAACGTCGACGACGACACGCCGACGGTTGTCGCCTCGGCGTCGCAGCCGACGCTGACGGTCGACGAGACGGTGCTGGCGACCAACGCGAGCGCCAGCTTCGCCAGCGTGTTCACCGACTCGTTCGGTGCCGACGGCGCAGCGGCGGCCAACTCGGTCGTCTACACGCTCGGCGTCAGTGCGTCGGGCGTCGACAGCGGCCTGATCGACACGGCGACCAACCAGCATGTGCTCCTGACGGTCAACGGCAGCGGCGTGGTCGAGGGTCGGACCGCGGTCAGCGGCGACCTCGTGTTCACGGTCAGCGTCAATGGCTCGGGCACGGTCACGCTCGACCAGATCCGCGCGGTTGTTCACTCGCCCGACAGCGGGCCCGACCAGTCGACCACCTTGTCGGCGGACACTCTGGTCACGCTGACCCAGACGATCACCGATCACGACGGTGACCCGGCGTCGGCGACGGCGAACATCGGCACCAACCTGGTGTTCAAGGATGACGCGCCGAGCATCAGCTCGACGGGTGTCGAGCCGACGCTGACGGTCGACGAGACAACGCTTGCGACCAACGCCACGGCCAGCTTCGCGGCGAACTTCACCAGCGCGTTCGGCGCCGACGGTGCCGGCACGCTGGTCTACGCCCTGAGCGTCAGCTCCTCGGGCGTCGACAGCGGCCTGATCGATACCGCGACCAATCAGCACGTCCTGCTGACGGTCAACGGCAGCGGCGTGGTCGAAGGCCGCACCGCAATCAGCGGCGACCTGGTGTTCACGGTCAGCGTCAACGCCAGCGGCCAGGTCACGCTCGACCAGATCCGCGCGGTCGTCCACACACCCGACAGCGGGCCCGACCAGTCGACCGGCCTGTCGGCCGACACCCTCGTGGTCCTGACCGCGACGATCACCGACAAGGACGGCGATGCTGCGAGCTCGTCGCTGAACATCGGCAGCAACCTGATCTTCAAGGACGATGCGCCGACGGTGACCGGCCCGGCCGCCCAGTCGAGCGTCTCGGTCGACGAGACCAGCGCGGCCAACGCCGGCTTCAGCGTCGCGGTCGGAGCGGGCTTCCCGATCCAATCGACCAGCGCTGCGGCGATGGTCACCGCGACGACCTCGTTCGGCGCGGACGGCGCGGGCACCACCAGCTACGGCATCTCGATCGTGGGCGGCGGCGCGACGACGCTCAAGACCGCGGTCGGCGACTTCGCCATCACCCTGGTGCAGACCGACGCGCAGACGATCACCGGCCAGTACAATGACGGCGTCGTCAAGACTGCGTTCACGGTCCACATCAATGCCAACGGCACGGTTACGCTGACGGAGAATGTGCCGCTCGAGCATAACGTCGACGGCGGCACTCCGGCGGACTTCAACGACACCTTGACCCTGGCGGGGCTGATCAACGCGACCGTCACCGTCACCGACAAGGACGGCGACAGCGTGACCAGCTCACCGGTCGGCATCGGCGGGAACATCAGCTTCTTCGATGATGGCCCGCATGCCTTCACCCCAGACGGCGTGGCGTCGCTCAACGGCGCGCAGCCCCCGGTCAACGGCAACCTCAACGTCAACATGGGCGCCGACGGCCTCGGAAGCCTCGTCTTCACCGGCGTCGACGGCTCCAATGCGGTCGACGACGGCGGGCATCTGCTCAAGGTCGGCGGCGTGCAGCTGCACCTGTTCGGCTTCGGCACCAACCAC
Source organism: uncultured Alphaproteobacteria bacterium (assembly GCA_963765945.1). Classification (GTDB taxonomy): domain Bacteria; phylum Pseudomonadota; class Alphaproteobacteria; order Sphingomonadales; family Sphingomonadaceae; genus Sphingomicrobium. The sequence goes on along the minus strand of CAVXYS010000040.1, from coordinate 30,162 downwards.
ATCTATGCGACCACGACGGACGCCAACGGTGTCCACGCCTATGATGTGACGCTGAATGCCGACGGCACCTACACGTTCGACGTCAATGCGGTCGTCGACAACGGTACGCAGACCAGCTTCACCAACCTGACCCAGGGCGCCGCCGGCAACGTCGAGTTCCGCGGTATCGGCGTCGACCTGGCCAACAACAACGCGGCCAACACCGACGTCCTGTTGTCCGGCCACAGTGCAAATCAGTCGACGGTGGGGACGACGATCAACACCGACAGCGACTTGATCGGTATCGACAACCAGTCGGTGGATCCTGGCGAAGGCGTCCGTATCGACCTCGTGACGGCTCTCGTCACCGACGCTGGCCAGCCCACCGGGTTCAACTATTCGGGGCACGTCACGACGACGCACTTCGAGCAGCTGATCCCGCAAGTCCAGGGCGCCCCGAGCAACACGGTGAGCATCGTCGTGAATGCCATCGTGGCTGACAACGACCAGGTGTTCGACGACAATCCGGCGGACGGACTGGAAGCGGGTGAATTGCGCGCGACCATCACCAAGGTCACGGTCGTCGACGTCAGTGCAGGTGTGACTTACACCTTCCTGGCCGACGGCACGCAGGGCGGGATCATCGTCGACTTCCGCGGCGACGGCACGGTCTCGATCAGCGGCCTCCAGGCCGGCGACACCTACGGGATCGACACCACGACCCCGTTCAGTGCGGTCATCGTCGAATCGCCCGACTTCACCAACGGCCTCTATGCCGCGTCCGAGGTTGCGACGATCGACAACGACGTCGGCTTCGACCTGGGCATCTTCTCGATCGGTGCGCAGAGCAACGGCCTGCCGATCGACCAGACGTTCAACGTGACGGCGACCGACAGCGACGGCGACTTCGTGACGTCCCACCTGACGACCACGATCGCCAATGCCGTGGCCGGCAATTCCATCGGCGACATCACTGCCAATGCCGCGATCAACGGCGACGGCGGCGACAACGTCCTTGGCGGCAACGGCGGGGCCGATACGCTGAACGGCAATGCCGGCGCCGACTTCCTCTACGGCGGTGGCGGCAACGACACGCTGAACGGCGGAGCCGGCAACGACACGCTGGTCGGCAGCACCGGCGCCGACACGCTGTCCGGCGGAGCCGACGTCGACACGTTCATCCTCAGCAACGCCGCGGTCACCAACGGCGCGGGCAATATCGACATCATCACCGACTATGCGGCCGGTGAGACCATCGACATCACCGAGATCCTGAGCGTGACCACGGCGACCAACGTCGTGACCGGCGGGTTCCTGCGGCTGACCACTGGCGGCGACCTCCAGGTCGACCTCAACGGCGGGGGCAATGCCCTCGACTGGGTCACCGTCGGCCACCTCAACGGCGTGCTCGGCAACACCACCGTCCGCTACGACCTGTCGGACGGCACCACCGCCAACGTGGTCCTGACCCCGGTCGCTCCGGCGGCCGAGCTCAACCCGAAGGGCTCGACGTCGACCAGCCAGACGCAGACCGTGACCAACAGCAACAATGTGCTGATGGGCGCGTTCGCGGCGGCCGGGCTGATGGCGTCGGAGCAGCTGGCGGCCTCGACCCCGAGCCATGTCGACCTCAACTCGAGCGTCAGCAGCCTCGCCACGGTGGCCTTCCACAACCAGGCGCTGGCCCCGATCTCGCTCGATGCGGCGGGCTCGAGCCACGGCATCGATGCGATGCCGGCGCTCAACTTCGCCCGGCCGATGGGCCTCGGCGAAGCGGCGACGATCCACTCGGCGCCCGAGCAGTTCGCTGCGCACACGCTGGCGGGGACGGGCGGCGAGGCTTCGCAGCCGTTCGCCGCAGCCTTCCTCGCGGGCACCGCGATGCCGGCCCATGACGGCGGCATGCTGGCGGCGATGGCTCCGGTCGTGGCGATGCCCGCGGTCCATCAGCTGGTCGCGCTCGGCAACGGCTCGGTCAGCGGCGCCCAGCACAACCAGGTGGTGAGCCAGGTGCTCGCCGACGCCCTCCACGGCGGCGGCGGTGCTCCGGCCATCGAGCATGCGCTGGCCTCCCTGCCGGGTCACGGCGGGATGGGCAGCGGGCTCGCGCTCGATGTGCTGGCAAGCCACACCGCTGCCGGCGTTCCATTCGGGGACAGCAGCGCCTTCGCCGGCTTCTCCGCGGCTCATTCTGCGATATCGATGGAGGCCATGATGGTTCACGTCGACGCCGTTCAGCCGCATGCCTGATTTGCGTTAATTGCTAAATGCCGGGCCCCCACGTGTGGACAGTGGGGGCCCGGCAACGACCAGAAGGGGGTACCATGACTAAGAAGCACTGGACGATGATCGTTCCCGGAGCGGTGCTGCTGTGCGCGTCACCTGCATTCGCCGTAGAACTACGCGACGCGGTTCAAGCGGCGCTCAACAGCAACCCGCAAATTCGCCAGGCGGTCGCCAACACCGCGGCGACGCGCGAGGAGCGCAAGCAGGGCCAGGGGCTCTACTACCCCCGCATCTCGGTCGAAGGCTCGGCCGGCGTGCGCAGCCTGCGCAACCCGACCCGCCGGTCGATCGGCCTCGCCGACCAGACCCTGTACCCGATCGAGGGCGACCTCATCGTCCAGCAGCTGCTGTATGACAGCGGCGGCCGCGAAGCCGAGATCCGGCGCCAGGCGTCGCGCACCGACGCCGCTTCGGCCCGGGTCGAGGAGCGCTCCGAATTCGTCGCCCTGAACGTGTCGCGGACCTACATCGATTACCTGCTGCAGCAGCGGCTGGTGGCGATCGCGCAGGACAATGTGACGTTCCACGAAAAGCTCGTCGGCGACCTGCGCGAAGGCGTCTCCAAGGGCTCGATCAGCATCGCCGACCAGCAGCAGGCCGAAGAGCGGCTGCAATCGGCCCGCGCCCGGGTGACCGAGGCCCGCGAGGATCTCGACACCGCCGCGATCACCTTCCGCACCCTGACCGGCGTCCCGATCGACACCGTGTCGCTGCCGCCCGACCTGTCGCAGTGCATGCCGGCGACGCTCGAGGACGCCGAGCAGATGGCCCGGACCAACAATCCGCGCGTGCAGGAGGCGATCGCCGACCTGTCGACCGCGCGCGAGGAAGTCCGCGCCGCCCGCGCCGCGATCGGCCCGAAGTTCTCGCTCGAAGGCCGGGCCCGCGCCGGTCACGACATCGACGGCTTCGCCGGAAAGACCACCGACCTCCAGGCCCTCGGCGTGCTGCGCTGGGAGCTGTACAACGGCGGCATCAAGGAAGCGAACGTGCGCGAGCAGCAGGCCCGGGCCGACCAGGTCCACGGTCGCCTGTTCGAGGTCACCCGCTCCGCTGAAGAGGATACCCGCAGCGCCTGGAGCCGGCTGGTCAACCAGACGGCCCTGGTCAGCGAGCTCGAAGCGCAGAGCAAGATTTCGGACGACGTGCTGCTGTCCTACCGGGAGCAGTTCAACATCGGCCGGCGCTCGCTGCTCGACGTGCTCGACGCGCAGAACACGCGCTACAACGTGCAGCAGCAGACCGAGACCGCGCGTCTCGCCAAGCTCTATGCGCAATATCGCGTGCTCGCGGCGAGCAACCGCTTGATCGAATGCCTCGGCGTGCAGATGCCCGCCGCGGCGGCCGGCACCGAGCGGCGGCGCTTCCGTGTCAACCCGATCCCGCCGGGCGACCTGCAGGAGAACAGCGTGCCGTACCCGGCGATGATTACGCCGACTGCGGCTCCGGCAGCGACGACTCCGGGGGCGGCGGCCGCGGTTGCCCAGCCCACCGAGCAGCCGCAGGGCCGGTAAGAGTGCAAAGGACGGTTTGTGAGTTTCATGCATTGGCTTGATGCGGAGCGGTCGCGTGAAATCGACCCCGTCCTTGACTGCCTGACCTACCTCGCGCGGGAGGCGGACCGGCCATCGTCGCCGGTCCTCCTCCGCGCGGGTCTCGCCCTCGCCGACGACGGCACCTTGCCGTTCCACCAGATCGAGCCCGCGCTCGATCAGGTCGGGATGCGCGCCGAGCCGGTCGCCCGGCGGCTGAAGGGCTGGCCGGCGCGCAAGATGCCGGCCGTGCTCGAATTGACCGAAGGCCGCGCCGCGGTGCTGCTCGAGATGCGGGACGGCGACGCGCTCGTCTATGCCCCCGGCATTGCCGAGCTCAACTGGATCAAGCTTGCCGAGCTCGAGCCGGTCTACGCCGGCCGCGCGGTGGTCGTCGAAACCGACCCGACCCGCGAGCGCGAGGGCGAGCGGCCGTGGGACAAGGCCAAGCGCACGCACTGGTTCTGGTCGGAAGTCTATAAGGTCCGCAAGGAATATTGGCCGGTCCTGCTCGCGGCGCTGATCGTCAACCTGCTCGCCTTCGCGATGCCGCTGTTCACGATGAACGTCTACGACCGGGTCATCCCGAACAAGGCGATCTCGACCCTGTGGGTGCTGGCGCTCGGCGTGTTCCTCGCGCTCGGCTTCGACTTCATCCTGCGGGTCGCGCGGGCACGCCTGATCGACGAGGTCAGCCGGGCGCTCGACGCCAAGCTGTCGCAGAAGCTGTTCGAGAAAGTGATGAACCTGCCGATGGCCGAGCGCCAGGGCAGCACCGGCGCGTTCGCCCGCCGGGTGTCCGAGTTCGAGCAGGTGCGCGACTTCTTCGCCTCGACCACGGTCGTGCTGGTCGTCGACGTCATCTTCCTGTTCCTGTTCCTCGGGCTGATCACGATCCTCGCCGGCTGGCTGGTGTTCGTGCCGATCGTCGGCATCGCGCTGATGCTGATCGCGGGCTTGAGCCTGCAGAAGGCGATGGGCCGCGCGGCGCTCGACGCCCAGGCGGACTCGAGCCTCCAGCATTCGGTGCTGGTCGAATCGATCGCCGGCGCCGAGACCCTGAAGGCGGCGCGCGCGGAAGGGCAGATGCTCGGCCGCTGGCGGCGCTATTCGGCGATGTCGGCGGCGACCAGCGAGCGGATGCGGCGCCTGACCGCGATCGCGGTCAACCTCGCCAGCATCTCCCAGCAGACGATCAGCGTCGGCCTGCTGATCGGCGGCTTCTACCAGTTCCAGCAGGGCGACATGACGATGGGCGCGATCATCGCCATCATCATGCTGTCCGGCCGTTCGCTGCAGCCGATCGGCCAGCTCGCCTTCCTCGTCACCCGCGGCAAGCAGGCGTTCGCGACGCTCGATTCGCTGCAGCGGATGATGGACGCCAGCGACGAGCGCCAGGTCGCGATGCGCAGCATCGTGCCCGAGATCCGCGCCGGCCATGTCGAGCTCAACGGCGTCTCGTTCCGCTATCCCAATGCGGGCCGCGATTCGCTCGACGGGCTCAACCTCAAGATCGGCCCGGGCGAGCGCATCGGGATCATCGGCCGGGTCGCCTCGGGCAAGTCGACGCTCGGCCGCGTGCTGTGCGGCCTCTACCCGCCGTCCGAGGGCGAGATGCTGGTCGATGGCCTCGACAGCCGCCAGTACCACCCGCACCAGCTGCGCGAGAGCTTCCGCTTCGTCGCCCAGGACGCCGAGGTGTTCAGCGGGACCGTGCGCGACAACCTCATGCTCGGCGCGGCCAAGGCCAATGACGAGCAGCTGATCGAAGCCGTGGTCCGCTCGGGCGCCGACATCTTCCTGTCGCGCGACGCGGCCGGCTTCGACTTGCCGGTGGGCGAGCGCGGGTCGCGCCTGTCGGGCGGGCAGCGGGCGCTGCTGGTCCTCGCCCGGGCGCTGGTCAGCCCGTCGAAGATGCTGTTCCTCGACGAGCCGACCGGCTCGATGGACACCCAGACCGAGCTCTATTTCATCGAGCATCTGAAGACGGCGCTGGCGCCCGATCAGTCGCTGGTCGTCGCCACCCACCGCCACAACATGCTCTCGATCCTCACCCGCCTGATCGTGATCGACGGCGGCAAGATCCTCGCCGACGGGCCGCGCGACGACGTGCTCAAGCATTTGAGCGCGCCGCAGACGCCGCAGACGCCGCAGCCGAAGGCGGCCGGATAATGAGCGCGCTCGCCCTTCGCTGGCCGATGCTGCGGACGCTGCGCCTGAAATGGCTCGCGGCGGCGCTGCTGGCGCTTGCGGCGGCGGTCGCGGTCGGCGTCAGCCTGCTGCCCAACCGCGGGGCCGACGCGGCGACGCTGAACGTCAAAATCTCTCCGGCCAAGGCGGCGCTGCTGATCGACGCCACCAGCGGCGCGCAGGCCAACCAGTTCGCGGCGGTCGGCGACCAGGCCAAGCTGATCAACGCCGCGCTGCCGTTCGCCAGCGGGCCCCTCCATGTCGCGCAGCCGTTCGCGCTGACCGGCACCGGCCTCGACCAGCGCCGCGCGTTGCTGTGCCTGACCCAGGCGGTCTATTACGAAGCCGGGTTCGAGCCGGTCGAGGGCCGCCGCGCGGTCGCCCAGGTGGTGCTCAACCGGATGCGCCACCCGGCCTTCCCCAAGTCGGTCTGCGGCGTGGTCTACCAGGGCGCCGGCAGCGGCGTCTGCCAGTTCACCTTCGTCTGCGACGGCGCGCTCTATCGCGCCCCGGCGCGCGACGCCTGGCTCCGCGCCGAGGACGTCGCCCGCCAGGCGCTCGCCGGCTACGTCGAGACGAGCGTCGGCGAGGCGACCCACTATCACGCCGATTATGTCGCGCCGCGCTGGGCGCCGCTGCTCGCCAAGGTGTCGCAGATCGGCCAGCACATCTTCTATCGGTGGCCGGGCGCGTGGGGCCAGCCGGCGGCCTTCATCGGCCGTTATATCGGCGAGCCGCGCGACCCGCTGTCGATGCGGCCGCCGCCGCCCTCCGCCGCGCCGCTGACGACCGCCGAGATTGCGTCGGCGGAGACCGGGCCGATCACCGACGGAACGGTGCTGCAACGCGCGCCGGACGACGTCGGCGGGCTGCTCGACCCGTCGAAGGGCTGGACGCTTCACATCCCCGGCCCGGAGGAGAGCAGCGGAGCGGCCGCGAAGGCCATGGCCGCGCAGCAGGACAAGCCCGCGCCGGCCGCCGCGGTGGTCGCGGCCGGGCCTGCCGGAACGCAGGTAGCCAGCCGCTAAACTCTTGGAGTAAGAAGTAGTTATGGCAACGCTCCCTCTCGTCGGGCCCGCGCTCAAGCATCGCCGGCCGCTGACCGGCGCCCGCCTCATCATCGTCGCCTCGGCGGCGGCGTTCGCGATCTTCCTGCTGTGGGCCAGCCTCGCCCATGTCGACGAGGTCACGCGCGGCGAGGGCAAGGTGATCCCGTCGAGCAAGCTCCAGGTGATCACCGCGGCGGACGCGGCGACGGTCAGCGAGCTGCTCGTCCGCTCCGGACAGCGGGTCCACAAGGGCGAGCTGCTGGCGCGGCTCGACAGTCCCGAAAACACCTCGCAGGTCGGCCAGCTCGAGGCCGAGACCCAGTCGCTGCAGTCGCGCGTGTCGCGGCTCACCCAGGAAGGCATGGGCGGCAATGTCGCCTGCACGGGCGCGGATTGCGCCGGCGAGCAGGCGCTGCGCCAGGCGCGCGAATCGGCGCTTCAGCAGCAAGCGGGCCGCGCTGGCGGCAAGCGCCGACCAGGCGCGCCGCGACGCCGGCGAGGCGGCGGCGACGATCTCGAGCCTGCAGGGCAGCCTCGCGCTCGCCCAGAAGCAGGTGGCGATGCTCGAGCCGCTCGCCGCCAAGCATATCGTCCCCGAGACCGACCTGCTCGACAAGCGCCGCGAGGTGAACGACCTCCAGGGCCGGATCGCCGCCGCGCGCGAGCAGCAGGGCAGGGCCATGGCCGCGGTGCGCGAGGCGCAAGCCCAGTCGGCCCAGGCCAATTACGAGTTCCGCCAGTCGGCGCTCGACGAGCGCAGCCAGAGCATGGCCAAGCTCGCGGTCAACGAGCAGTCGCTGCGCGGCGCCCAGGGCAAGCTCGGCCGGACCGAGATCCGCTCGCCGGTCGACGGCGTCGTCAACGACGTCCAGGTGACGACCATCGGCGGCTATGTGCAGCCGGGCCAGAAGATCATGGAAGTGGTCCCGCTCGGCGAGAAGCTGCTGGTCGAGACCCGGGTCAAGCCGAGCGACATCGCCTTCATCAAGGTCGGCGACCGGGCGCTGGTCAAGGTCACCGCTTATGATTTCTCGACCTACGGCGGGCTCGACGGCCGGGTCGTCCAGGTCTCGGCGGATTCGATCTACGACGAGAGCCAAGAAGGAAGCCTATTTCACGGTGATCGTCGAGACCTCGCGGAGCTTCCTGACGGCGGCCGGCCACAAGCTGCCGATCGGCCCCGGGCTGATGACCGACACCCAGATCATCACCGGACGCAAGAGCATCCTGACGTATCTGCTGAAGCCGGTGCTGAAAGCGCGCAGCGAAGCGCTGCGCGAGCGCTGATCGGTCAGTCCGCGGCCGTGTTGGCGGCCGGGGTCAGCGCCCTATCCTCGGCCGTGGCGAGATGCACCGGAGCCGGCTGGCGCAGGCGATAGCCGTGGGTGAAGGTCGCGCTCGCCGAGAAGGTCAGGATCGGGCGATAGTCGGCGATGCTCTCGCTATCGAGCAGCCGGTCGGTGCCGTTGTCGAGCACGTACATGTGGCCGGCGGCGCGCGCGACCAGGATCGCGTGGTCGACGCGGCGGACCAGGTCCTTGACCACGACGAGATAGAGATCCTTGTCGGCGATGCCGGCGCGGCGGGCCATCGCCAGCTTGGCGATCGCATAATCCTCGCAGTCGCCGCGGCCGCGGCCCAGCGTCTCGTTGGCGGTCGACCAGACGTCGGCGCGGCCGAACTGCCGGTCGTCGTCGGTGAACTGGACGCGCTTGTTGACGTACCAATTGACCGCTTCGAGGCGCTCGAACGGGTCCTTGCCGCGCAGGCCGGCAGCGAAGGTCGCGGCCGAGCCGCCGACCGTGGCATGTTCGACCCGATGCCAGCGGGCATCGAGCGGGGTACGGCCGACGCGCAGCGCGACGCTGCCGAAAATGTCGGGGCGGCCGTTGGCGACCCCGGGGCTGACCGCGGGGCGATCGCGCAGCACCGCCGGAACGACGGTCGGCCGGGCATAGGACAAGGATGCCGGCTGAAGCATTGCACGCGCGGGGAGCGGCATTCCGCTCTGCTGCGCCTTCAGCGCATCGAGCGCGCTCGGGCCGCCGAGGATGGCCTCGGTCTTGCTCATCGACTGGGCGGCGGCCGGAGTCTGGAACGCCGCCGCGGCGGCGGCTCCGGCGACGAGGGCGAACAGGCGCTTGGCGACAATCTTGTCCATGCCCGCGGTTGTCGCAAGACAAGGCGAAGACACGGCTAAAGAGGTTGGTTAAGCAGCTCCTAACCGTGATTTTTCTGGCCGGGCTCAAAAAGATGGACAAAGGTTCACGGAGCGACATCCAGGCCAGCGGGTTCTGACGCCTTATGACTCGCGAAATGGACCGCAATCCAAGCAAGGTCCCGGCGATCACGCTCGGCTTCTGGATCATCAAGATCCTTGCGACCACGCTCGGCGAGACCGGTGGCGATACGGTCAGCATGACCTGGCTCGGCGAGACGACGCCGAACGCCGGCGCGGCCGGCCTCAACGGTTATCTCGTCGGGACCCTGGCGTTCGGCATCGCGCTGATGGTCCTGGTGTGGGCGCAGGTCCGGGCGCGGCGGTTCAACCCGTGGCTCTATTGGGCGACGATCGTCGCCTCGACGACCTGCGGGACGACGCTGGCCGATTTCGCCACGCGGTCGCTCGGGATCGGCTATCCCGGCGGCTCGCTGCTGCTGTTCGCCGCAGTGCTGCTCGCGCTGTTCGCCTGGTACCGGGCGCTCGGCACGGTCGACGTCAACACCGTGTCCGGTCCGCGCGAGGAGGCCTTCTACTGGCTCACCATCACCTGTTCGCAGACGCTCGGCACGGCGCTCGGCGACTGGGTCGCCGATGCCGGCCCCGGCTACGGCGGCGGCGCCTTGTTGTTCGGCGCGGCGCTCGGGCTGCTGGCGGTGCTCTACCATTCGACGCGGATCAGCCGGGTCGGCCTGTTCTGGGCGGCGTTCATCCTCACCCGGCCGCTCGGGGCGACGGTCGGCGACTTCCTCGACAAGCCGCTGGCCACGGGCGGGCTCGAGCTCAGCCGGCCGCTCGCGACCGCAATCCTCGCCCTCGCCATCGTCGCTTTGGTCGTGCTGCTGCCGCAGCGCCCGGCATCCCGTCCGAAGGCCGCGGCGGCCTAGCGACACGGCCGTTTTTTAACCCTGATCAGCATGTGAAACCAACGGCCGTTAGCGACGTTTCGCGAGCGCCAGCCAATCAGGGAGAAGGGCATGCCGACGATCAAGAGCGGTGGTTCCAAGCGCGGTTTCGCGGCGATGGACCCGGCCAAGCAACGGGAGATTGCAAGCAAGGGCGGCAAGGCCAGCCACGGCGGCGGGCGGAGACCCAGCACCAGCCGCTAGACAGACGTTTTCTCCGGGCCGCGTAAGAGCGCCGGCGCGCACCCCCCTGCGCCGGCGCTCGAGTTCTTTGAGCAACCGCAGCGAGCGCGCTAGCGTTACGGATGCGGCATGTATCGGACGGACCTCAACGGACGCGACAAGGGCACGGCGATCGTCGCCGTCGCGGCGATCCATGCCGCGCTGGCGTTCCTGGTCCTGCACAAATTCGGCGATGTCATCGTGGAGGCGGGCACCGCCGCTCTGAAGACGTTCGACGTGCGCGAGATTCCGCCGCCGCCGCCACCGCCCCCGCCGGCCCAGCAGACGCCGAAGCCGAAGGAGAAAGAGGGCGGGTCGAGCCCCAAGAACATCAAGAGCGAGGCGACGCCCGTCGTCGCGCCCAAGCCGAAGATCGAGACCCCACCGGTCAACCCAATCGCCGCGGCCGAAATCCCGCGCCAGGGCAACGCCCCGACCCAGGGCGCGTCGAACGTGGTCGGGCCCGGCACCGGCGCGGGCGGGGTCGGGACCGGGACCGGCAGCGGCACCGGCGGCACCGGGCCGGGCGGGGGCGGAGACGGCTCGCGGCGATTCGCACCCAGCTCGCGCGGCCGCCGCTTGGAGGCCGCGAGTTTCCGAATGACATTCTCGATAACTGGCCGCGCGGCGGATGGGTCCTTGCTCGCTTCCGCGTGGACGCGAACGGCTTCATCACGGAATGCATCGTCGATCGCAGCAGCGGGTCCCCCCTGGTCGATTCCGCAGTGTGCAATACGGCGCGCGAGCGACTCCGCTTTCGTCCGGCGCTCAACCGATACGGCCAGCGGGTTGCGGATTGGTTTGCCTACGGGCAGAGGCCTCCAGCTAACCAACGGGACGTGCCGGATGATCGAAGCGGAATGGTGGGAGTATGACTCCCTGGACGAGCTGGCCGACGCGGTCGCCGGCGACGTCGGGTTCATCGTCGAGAGCGCGGTCGAGGCGCGCAACGCGTCGCTGATCGCGGTGCCGGGCGGCACGACCGGGCCGGCGATCTATCCCAAGCTCGCGGCGCAAAGCCTGCCGTGGAAGCGGGTGACGATCATCCCGACCGACGAGCGGCTGGTGCCGATGGACGACGAGCGCAGCAACGTCCGGACCATCGCCCGGACCTTCCTGCCGACCGGCGCCCGGGTGGTGCCGATCGCCGCCGACATCGCCGACTACAAGCTCGCCGGCAACTCGGCCGACGCCCGGCTCCAGGACCTGTCGTGGCCGCCCGACCTGGTGTGGCTCGGGATGGGCGCGGACGGGCATACGGCGTCGCTGTTCGCCGGGCCCGACCTCACCGCCGCGCTCGACGCGCCCAAGGCGCGGCGCGCGATCGGGGTGATGCCCGAACCGCTGCCGGCCGATGCGCCGGTCGCGCGGGTGACGCTGACGCGGGCCGCGATCCTCTCGGCGCGGACGATCCTGATCACGGTGACGGGGCAGGACAAGCGCGACCTGCTCGAGGGCGCGATCGCCGACGGGCACAGCTCCAAGCTGCCGATCGGCCGCGTGCTGGCCGAAGCCGACCAGCCGATCGACATTCACTGGTGCGCTTAGTTCCTCCCTGCGAGCGCAGCTCGTGGGGAGGGGAACCATTCCCCGCAGAGGGAATGGTGGAGGGGTAGAAGACGCCGGCGCCGAGTTACCCCTCCACCATGCTCCCGCATGGTCCCCCTCCCCATCGCCTCGCGATGGGGAGGAACTAGACTTCCTCCAACGGCTTGCCGCGAGTCTCCTTGAGGAACAGCAGCGACACGACCACCGAAATGCCGGTGAACAGCACCGCGTACCACAGGCCGGCGTAGATGTTTCCGGTGACCGCGACGATCGCGAAGCTGGTGACCGGGAGGAAGCCGCCGACCCAGCCGGTGCCGACGTGGTAGGGGAAGCTCATCGCGGTGTAGCGGATGCGCGTCGGGAACATCTCGACCAGCGCCGCGGCCTGCGGGCCGTAGAGCGCGGTCGCGGCGACGGTGAAGGCGAGCAGGATCAGCAGCAAGACCGTGATGTTCGCCTGGCTGGGGTCGGCGGCCTTGGGATAGCCGGCGGACTGGAGCGCCGCGCCGACCGCTTCGCCGGTGCTGCCCTTGAGCGCCTTGAGGTCGGGCGCAGCCAGGCCGTCGCCGCCCTCGACAAGCACCGCGCTGTCGCCGACCAGGACCCGCGTCCGGCGGTCGGCGGAGGCGCGGGTCGAATAGGAAACGCCCTTGGTCACCAGCGTCGACTTGGCGATGTCGCAGGCGCTGACGAATTTCGCCGTGCCGGTCGGGTCGAACTGGACCGAGCAGGTCGACGGGTCGGTTTCGACGACCACCGGAGTTGCCTGCTGAGCGGCGACCAGCGCCGGGTTCGCGGCCTCGGCGATCCAGTGCGACGCCGGGAAATAGAGGATCAGCGCGAGGGCCATTCCGCCGACCATCACCGGCTTGCGCCCGATCCGGTCGCTGAGCCAGCCGAAATAGACATAGAGCGGGGCGCTGACGACGGTCATGACGATCAGCAGCAGGTTCCAGGTCGCCTCGGGCACCCCGAGCGAGCGGCCGATGAACACCTGCACGACGTAGAAGAAGCTGAAATACCAGACCGCGCCCTGCGCGGCCATGATGCCGAAGAAGGCGAGCAGGACCTGCTTCAGGCTGTCCTTGCGCGCGAAGGCTTCGCGGAACGGCGTCTTGGTCACTTCGCCGGCCTCCTGGAGCCTGGCGAAGGCCGGGCTTTCCGCCAGGCGGAGCCGCATCCACAGCGAGATGGCGAGCAGGAACACCGAGGCGAGGAACGGGATCCGCCAGCCCCAGTCGCCGAATGCCTCCTCGCCGAGCGCAGTCCGGGCGGCGACGATCACCAGCAGCGCCGCGAGCAGGCCGAACGAGGCCGAGGACTGGATCCACCCGGTCGAGGCGCCGCGCTTGTCGTTGGGCGCATGCTCGGCGACGTAGATCGCCGCCCCGCCATATTCGCCGCCGAGCGCGATGCCCTGGAGGATGCGCAGCAGGATGAGCAGGGTCGGGCCGACGGCGCCGGCCTGGGCGTAGGTCGGCAACAGGCCGATCAGGAAGGTCGCCCCGCCCATGATCGAAACCGTGGCGAGGAACGCGCCCTTGCGGCCGAGCCGGTCGCCGATCGCGCCGAAGATCAGCGCTCCGACGGGCCGGAAGACGAAGCCGGTGGCGAAGACGGCGAGCGCCGCGATCAGCCCCGCGGTCGGGTTGATCCCGGCGAAGAAGATCTTCTGGATGGTGGTGACCAGCGCGCCGTAAACGAAGAAGTCGTACCATTCGAACGCCGTGCCCGCGGACGAGGCGATGATCACGCGCGCCATGCCCCAGGGCTTGTGGTGGTGCGGTTCCGCTACGCTCGCCATGTGCGTCTCCCCTTGGACGAAAGGGATAGCGACACAGCCCGGCACGCGGAAGCGAAAGAAAATAAGTCGGGCGGCCGGGAATAAACTCCGGCCGCCGCCGGTCATGGCATCGATCACTTGCGAAGAGGACGATCGATGTTCGACAGCGACGACCCGGGCCGGCGGGACTTCCTCAAGTGCATGGCGTGGGCCGGGACCGGTGCGCTGTTCGCGGTTTCGGGCGGAGTTTCGGCCTCGATGGGCCTCGACGCGGCGATTGCCGCGCCGCTCAAGCGGACGGCGGCGACAACGCCGTTCACCTTCGTCCAGCTGAGCGATAGCCACATCGGGTTCAACAAGCCGCCCAATGCCGATGCGCGCGCGACCTTCCGCGAGGCTATCGCCAAGGTGAAGGCGCTGCCGCAGCAGCCCGATTTCATCATCCACACCGGCGACGTGTCCCAGCTGTCGCGCGACGACGAGTTCGACGACGCCGACCAGATGCTCAAGGCCACGGGCCTGCCGGTCTTCTTCGTTCCCGGCGAGCATGACATGCTCGACCCCGAGGGCGGGAAGGCGTTTCTGAACCGCTTCGGCAAAGGGGCCAGGGGCGCGGGGTGGTACAGCTTCGACCATCGCGGCGTGCACTTCGTCGCCCTGGTCAATGTCGCCGACCTCAAGCCGGGTGGGATGGGCAACCTCGGCACAGACCAGCTCAAGTGGCTCAAGGCCGACCTCGCCGGACGGCCGTCCTCAACGCCGATCGTCGTCTTCGCCCATATCCCGCTGTGGACGGTCTATGCCGATTGGGGCTGGGGGACCGACGATTCGGCCGAGGCGCTGCGGCTGCTCGCCCGCTTCGGGTCGGTCACCGTGCTCAACGGCCACATCCATCAGATCACGCAAAAGGTCGAAGGCCGGATCGCCTTCCACACGGCGCGTTCGACCGCTTTCCCGCAGCCGGCGCCGGGCACGGCGCCGTCGCCCGGGCCGCTCAAGGTCCCGCCCGATCAGCTGCGGAGCATGCTCGGCATCACCGACGCCATGTTCGTGCGCGGTCACGACCGCATCGCGCTGATCGACTCCACTTTGACCGCCTGAAGGAAAATTGCGATGACTCGCGCATTCAAGGTTTTGACGTTCCAGGCCGCCACACTGCTCGCCTGCGGCATTGTGATGTCGACCCTCGCGGTCATGACCAAGGCCGCCCCGGCGCCGGCTGCGGCCGCGGTGACGATCGGCAACTTCACGTTCAAGGCGCCGGCCCTCACGGTCAAGCCGGGCACCACCGTCACCTGGACCAATGCGGACGACATTCCCCACACGGTCGTCGCCAAAGACGGCTTGTTCAAGTCGAAGGTCCTCGATACCGGCGACCACTTTTCGTTCACCTTCGCCAAGCCCGGACAATTCGGCTATTTCTGCTCCCTGCATCCGCACATGACGGGAACCGTCGTCGTCAAGGCGTGATGCGAGGGATCGGCCGCGACATCGTGAAGATCATCCCCTCCCTCCCCTTCACGGCTCGTGCCGCGGCCGGCAACGGCCCGGCGCCGGGTTCCTCATCGCCCGGCGCCGGCCAATGCGACGAATTCCGCCGCCTGGTGCTGCCGCACCTCGACGGCGCCTATAACCTCGCCCGCTACCTCACTCGTGACCCGGTGCTCGGCGAGGACATCGTCCAGGACGCGATCCTGCGCGCGTTTCGCGCCTTCGGCCAGTTCCGCGGCGGATCGGCACGTGCGTGGCTCTTCGCCATCGTCCGTAACTGCTGCCGAACCGCGCAGGCCGGCGCCGGCGGCGCGCTCGCTTTGGTGGTCAATGAGGCCAGCCTCGGCGAGGACGGCGCGGCGAAGCTCGCCCAGCACCCGGACCCCGCGCCGGACCCGGAAGAGCAGGCCGTGCAGAGCGACACGACGGCGCGGGTCCGGGCAGCGATCGAGGCGATCCCCGAGCCGTTCCGGGAAGTGGTCGTCCTGCGCGACCTGGAGGGCCTGTCGTATGCGGAAATCGCGGAAGTTTCGGGACTCCCATCGGCACGGTCATGTCGCGGCTGGCCCGTGGCCGGGCGATCCTTGCCAAGGAACTGCTGCCGCCCGCCAAATCGAACGACGAGCAGTCAAGGAGCGCGAAGTAATGCCCGCCTGCGTTGATCAGGAACTGCTGCTGGGCGCGCTCGTCGACGGCGAGCTGGACGCCGCCAACGTCGCGCTGGTCGAGGCGCATGCGTTGCGCTGCGACGGCTGCCGCGAGGCGCTCGATCGCCTCGAAGCGCTGCGCTCGCTGCTGGACAAGGAGGGGGTGCGTCATTCGGCTCCGCCCGCGCTGGCGGCGCGGATCGCCGCGCTGCCCGAACTGGCGGCGCGGGGCGAGCGGCGCAATCGGCTGCCGAGCTGGCTGGCCCCGGGCATGGCCGGCGCGCTCGCCGCCTCGCTGGCGATGGTCATGCTGGTCCCGCAATCGGCGACGACGGCGATCGACGAGGAGATCGTCTCCAGTCACGTCCGGTCACTCCAGCCGGGGCATCTGACCGACGTCCAAACGACCAACCAGCACATCGTGAAGCCATGGTTCAACGGAAAGATTGACTTCTCGCCGCCGGTTCCCGAGCTCGCTGCCCAAGGTTTTCCGTTGGCCGGCGGACGGCTCGATTCGATCGACGGCAAGACGGTTGCCGCGATCGTCTACCACCGGCGCCTGCACACCGTGAACCTGTACGTCTGGCCGGCGCAGGATTCGGCGAGCCGATCGCTGGTCAAGGGCGGGTTCGCGGTCGAGGAATGGAGCCGCAACGGCCTGCGCTTCGTCGCCGTATCGGACATTCCGGCCGCCGAGCTCCGGCAGTTCGAAGCGGCCTTCGTCGAGCGATCAGGTTAAGCGCGCGTCCTACTGCCGCCCGGCGAGCAAAGCATCGACCACGCTGGGGTCGGCCAGCGTCGAGGTGTCGCCGAAGCCTTCGGTCGCGCCTTCGGCGATCTTGCGCAGGATGCGGCGCATGATCTTGCCCGAGCGGGTCTTGGGCAAAGCGGGGGTGAAGTGGATCTTGTCCGGGGCGGCGAGGGCGCCGATGTCGTGGCGGACCTCCTGGACGAGTTCCTTGCGCAGCGCGTCGTCGCCTTCCTCGCCGGCGTTCAGGGTGACGTAAGCGTAGATCGCGCTGCCCTTGATGTCGTGGGGGTAGCCGACGACCGCCGCCTCGGCGACCTTGGGATGCGAGACGAGCGAGCTTTCGACTTCGGCCGAGCCGACGCGGTGGCCGGAGACGTTGATCACGTCGTCGACCCGGCCGGTGATCCAATAATAGCCGTCCGCGTCGCGGCGGCAGCCATCGCCGGTGAAATATTTCCCGCGATAGGTCGTGAAATAGGTCTCGAAGAAGCGCTGGTGGTCGCCCCACACGGTGCGCATCTGGCCCGGCCAGGAGGCGGTGATGCAGAGGTTGCCGCTGGCCGCTCCCGCCAGCGTCCGTCCCTCGGAATCGACCAGTTCCAGCTGGATTCCCGGCAGCGGCTTGGTCGCCGAGCCCGGCTTGGCCGGGATCGCGCCGGGGACCGGCGAGATCAGCGCGGCGCCGGTCTCGGTCTGCCACCAGGTGTCGACGATCGGGCAGCGGCCGTCGCCGACCACGCGCCAATACCATTCCCACGCGTCGGGATTGATCGGCTCGCCGACCGTGCCGAGCAGGCGCAGCGACTTGCGCGAATGGCGCTTGACCCGCTCGTCGCCCTCGCGCTCGAGCGCGCGGATCGCGGTCGGCGCGGTGTAGAAGATCGTCACGCCGAGCCGGTCGACCGTCTCCCAGAAGCGGCCGAAGTCGGGATAATTGGGCACGCCGTCGAACATCACGCTCGTCGCGCCGCATCATCAGCGGGCCGTAGACGACGTAGCTGTGGCCGGTGACCCAGCCGATGTCGGCGGTGCACCAGAAGATGTCGCCGTCGCTTGTAATCGAAGACCCAGTCGAAGGTCGTCGCGGCCCAGACCGCATAGCCGCCGGTCGTGTGGACGACGCCCTTGGGCTTCCCGGTCGAGCCCGAGGTATAGAGGATGAACAACGGGTCCTCGGCGTTCATGACTCGCCGGCTCGCAGTCGGTGGCGAGGCCGTCGCGGACCGCCGAGTAGGAGATGTCGCGGCCGTCCTTCATCGGCACGTCGGCGCCGGTGCGGGTGACGACGATGACCGTCGGCGACGTCGCGCTGCTCGAGCGCGGTCGTCGACGTTGCGCTTGAGCGGGATGTGTCTTGCCGCCGCGCACGCCCTCGTCGGCGGTGATGACGGCAGCAGGCGCCGCAATCGGCGATCCGCCCGGCGAGGCTTTCGGGCGAGAAGCCGCCGAACACCACCGAATGGATCGCGCCGATGCGCGCGCAGGCGAGCATCGCCGCCGCCGCCTCGGGGATCATCGGCATGTAGATCATCACCCGGTCGCCGCGCCCGATGCCGCGCTGCTTGAGCAGGTTGGCGAAGCGGCAGGTCTCTTCGTACAGTTCGCGATAGGTGATCGGCGCGGCCGTGCGCCGGGCTCGTCGGCCTCGAAGATCAGCGCGGCCTTGTCGCCATGCTCGGCGAGGTGGCGGTCGAGGCAATTGACCGACAGGTTGAGCTCGCCGTCCGCATACCATTGGATGTGGAAATCGGCTTCGTCGAACGACCAGTCGCCGGCCTTGGTCGGGAATCGGTTCCAGGTCAGCCGCCGCGCCTGGTCGAGCCAGAAGCGGTCGGGGTCGGCCGCTCGCCAGATCGTTGAGCTCGGCGAGCTCGCGCGGGCCGATCCGCGCCTTGAAGCCTTCGGGGACGGGATAGACCGCCTCGCTCACAGACCCCTGGCTCCATGTCGATCACGAAGCGATAGCGGACGTCGTTCTTGAGCAGCCGCTCATAGGCCTCGTTGACCTGGTCCATGCGGATGATCTCGACGTCCGGGTAAATGTCCTTGGCGGCGCAGAAATCGAGCATTTCCTGGGTTTCCGGGAATGCCGCCGATCGCCGATCCGCCGACCGCGCGGTTCCACCAGATCAGGTTCGCCCCGACGAAGCCCGGCATCGGCGTCAGCGCGCCGACGATCACCATCCGCCCCGACCGGCCGAGCAGTTGCAGATAGCCGTCGATCTCGTGGCTGACGGGAATGGTGTTGAGGATGAAGTCGAAGCGCGTCGCCGCGGCCTGCATCTGCGTCGGCGTCGGTCGAGATGATGACGTCGTGCGCGCCGAGCTCGCGCGCGTCCTCGCCCTTGCTCGGCGTGGTCGTGATCATCGTGACGTGCGCGCCCATCGCCGCGCCGAGCTTGACCCCCATGTGGCCGAGGCCGCCGAGGCCGACGACCGCCATCTTGGTGCCCGGACCGACGTTGTACTGGCGCAGCGGCGAGTAAGTGGTGATCCCGGCGCACAGCAGCGGCGCGACGCGGGCTGACGTCCATGCCCGTCGGGCACCTTCAGCACGAAATGGTCGCGGACGACGATATGGTCGGTGTAGCCGCCCTTGGTGATCGTGCCGTCGTGATAGTCGGCGCTGTTGTAGGTCTGGACGCAGCCCTTGCGGCAGAAGACTTCCCAGCCTTCGAGGCACTGGTCGCACTCCATGCAGCTGTCGACCATGCAGCCGACCGCGACGGTGTCGCCGACGCGGTGGCGGGTGACCTCGTCGCCGATCGCGGTGACGGTGCCGACGATCTCGTGGCCGGGGATCACCGGGTAGCGGCGTGCCGCCCCAGTCGTTGCGGCAGGTGTGGAGGTCGCTGTGGCAGATGCCGGCGTAGGTGATCTTGATCGCGACGTCGTCGGGCCGGAGCGCGCGGCGCTCGAACTCCATCGGCCGCAGCGGCTGGTCGGGCGCGTCGGTGCCCCAGCCCTTGGCGGTGGTCGGCTTGTTCCGGTGCTGACTGTTCGCGGTTGGGTTCCGCAGTCGTCGCCATGTCAGCCTCCTATCGTGAGCGTTCCAGTACGCGCCTGGCCTGCACGAGGTGCGGGCGATCGACCATTTTGCCGCCGACCGACAAGCACGCCGGCGTCGGGATGTGCCTCGAACGCGGCGACGATCGCCTCGGCGTGGCGATTTCGTCGGCCGACGGGGTGAAGGCGGCGTTGATCACCGCGCACCTGGCCGGGTGGATGGCGAGCTTGCCGGTGAAGCCCTCGCGCGCGGGCCGCCTCGGCTTCGGCGCGCAGCCCGTCCTCGTCCCGGAAGTCGGCGAAGACGCCGTCGACCGGCTGGACGCCGGCGGCGACCGCGCCGGCGAGGCACAGCGAGCGGGCCAGCTTGTAGGTGAAGCTGAGGTCGCCGTCGGCATCATATTTGGACGACGCGCCGAGCGCGGCCGACAGATCCTCGGCGCCCCAGCTCATCGCCGCCAGCGGCGACTTCGGGTCGCGGTAGGAGAGCAGGCCGAACAGGCTGGCCGCGGTTTCGGTGACGATGGCGTGGATCGGGATGTTGCCGGTGCGGTGGGCGAGCTCGGTGACGTCGGCGCCGCTTTCCGCCTTGGGCAGGACGATGCCGTGAACGTCGGCGACTGCCGATCAGCGTCAGATCGTCCTTGTGATACTCGCTGCCGAGCGGGTTGATCCGCACCCACCATTGCGGGCCGTTCGAGCGCTTCGGCAGGTCCTTGAGGATGTCGCGCGCGGCGGCCTTCTGCGCCGGGCGCGACGCTGTCCTCGAGGTCGAAGATGATCGCGTCGGCATCGCTGTCGAGCGCCTTGGCGATCTTCTTCTCGCTGTCGGCGGGGACGAACAGCCAGGAGCGGCGGCTCGGTCATTGCGGCTTTCTTCAGCAGCAGCGCGGTGCGGGTGCATTCGCACACCAGCTCGTCGCGCTGGTTGAAGCTGCGGTGCGCCCAGGTGACGATGCCGGCATTGGGCCGCGACTTGCTTTCGCGCACGGCGATGCATTCGCTTTCGCTGCGCAACGTGTCGCCGACGAACACCGGGTTGGGGAAGACCAGCTTGTCGTAGCCGAGGTTGGCGACCAGCGTGCCGAGCGTGGTGTCGGCGACCTGACACGCCGATCATCAGGCCGAAGGTGAAGATCGAATTGACCAGCGGCTTGCCGAACTCGACGCTGGCCGCGACCTCATGGTCGAGGTGCATCGGCTGCGGATTGTGGGTCAGCGTCGAGATCAGGACATTGTCGGTCTCGGTGACGGTGCGGGTGACGGCGTGGGCGACCGTGTCGCCGACCTGCCACTCGTCGAAATAGCGTCCTGCCATGCCGCTCGCTCTAGGCGAGCGACGCGCCTCGCTTCAAGCGGTCGATCGGTGCGAGCAGCTGCGCCTTGAGTTCGCACATGCCGATGCGTTCGACCGCGCCGGCGCGGTCGCTCGGCGCGGACGACGCTGGCGATATGGCCGAGCATCTGGCCGACGATGTCGACCGCCTGCAGCGCACAGGCCGTGGCGTCGGCGACGACCTGCCGCCATCAGTTGAGTCGCCAGCTCGTCGCCCATCATCACCAGCATGTCGCGCGGGCAGTGGTCGAGTCTCGGCGGCGAGGCGGCTGGTCGAGTTCAGTGATGGGGACGGCTGGACATTGTGCCGAGCTGGCATTTAAGGGCGGCGTTGCCGAGAGTTAAGAAGGCGTGAGCAGCAGATTTCGGCGATGGCCTCGGTGATCGCGGCGCCGTCGAGGCGGTAGGCGGCGTAGAGGTCGGCGAGGTTGCCGGTCTGGCCGAAGCGCTCGACGCCGAGCGGCGCGACGCGCTGGCCGAGCACCCCGCCGAGCCATGACAGCGAGGCCGGGCGCGGCATCGCACAGCGTGACCAGGCCGGCGCCCGGCGCCAGGCGGACAGCAGCTGTTCGACGTGGCTCGGCTCGCGCTTGCCCGCGCCAGCGCGCCGGCCTGCGCGGCGGTCCAGCCGCGGTGGAGCAGGTCGGGCGAGGTGACGGCGAGCAGGCCGAGGCCGGGGAGGTCGCGCGCTAAGCTCCTCCCACGCGGCGAGCGCTTCGGGCATGACCGCGCCCATGGCGACGATCGCCGCTTCGGCGTTCGGCGCCCGGCTCGCGCAGCCAGTAGCCGCCGGCCAGCGCGCCGGCCTGCCAGCCGTCGTCGGCGCGCTCGACCTGGGCGATCGAGCGGGTCGACAGGCGCAGATAGGTCGACTTTCGCCGGCCGGGTCGTCGATCAGGCGGAACGCTTCCTCCATCATCGCCGCGAGCTCGTCGGCATAGGCCGGCTCGTAATGGCGCAGGCCCGGCTGGCCGAGCGCGATCAGCGGCGGGTTGATCGACTGGTGGGCGCCGCCTTCGGGCCCGAGCGTGATCCCGCTCGGCGTCGCGACGAGCAGGAAGCGGGCGTCCTGGTAGCAGGCGTAGTTGAGGCTATCGAGGCCGCGGGCGATGAACGGGTCGTAGAGCGTGCCGATCGGGAACAGCCGCTCGCCGAACAGGTCGCCGGCCAGGCCGGCGGCGGCCAACATCAGGAAAAGATTGGATTCTCGGCGATGCCCAGCTCGATGTGCTGGCCCTTATTTGTCGCCGACCATTTTTGCGCAGATGCAATCTTTGCCTTCGCAAAAACGTCGGCCATTTCGCGCCGCCGGAACAGCCCGCGCTGGTTGACCCAGGCGCCGAGGTTGGTCGAGACGGTGACGTCGGGCGAGGTGGTGACGATGCGGTCGGCGAGCTCGCCGCCGGCCTTGGACAGGTCGAGCAGGATGCGGCCGAACGCGGCCTGGGTCGATTGCTCGTCGCCGGCCGGCGCGGGGATCGGCGGGACGGCGACGCTGCCGAACGCCGCGGCCGCGCTTGTCGCGCGCGATCCGGCTGCGCTCGATCAGCGCCTCGACGCCGCGGCCGGGCATTGTCGCCGACGCCTTCGAGCGGCTCCCATTCGCGGCCCTCGGCGACCGCCCATCGCCTCGCGCCAGGCGGCCATCTGGGTCGGGTTCATCAGGCCCGGCATGATTGTCCTTGTGGCCGGCGAAGGGCAGGCCGTAGCCCTTGATGGTCCAGGCGATGAACAGGGTCGGGACATCGTCGTCGGCGGCGTCGAACGCCTCGACCAGACTGTCCATGCAATGGCCGCCGAGGTCGGTGAACAGCGCGGCCAGCGCCACATCGTCGTGCTGCTTCAGGAACGCGGTAGCGGGCCTTGCCGACGTCCGCCGCGATCCGCGTCCGCCATGCCGCCCCGCCCTGGTAATGGAGCGCCGACAGCTCGGCGTTGGGAGGCGCTCGAGCCACGCCTTGAGCTTCGGGTTCGAATTCGAGCGCGGCCTGCAATGTCTTGCCGTAGCGCAGCTCGACCACGCGCCAGCCGCAGCTGCGAAAGATTTCGTCGAACCGCTCGAACATCCGGTCGGCGCTGGTCGCGTCGAGGCTCTGGCGGTTGTAGTCGACGATCCACCACAGGTTGCGCACGTCGTGCTTGGCGCCCTCGATGATCGCTTCGTAGATATTGCCTTCGTCGAGCTCGGCGTCGCCGATCAGCGCGACGAAGCGGCCGCGGTCCGCCTCGTCCATCCGGCCGTGCGCCGTCAGATAGTCCTGCACCAGGCTGGCGAAGAGCGTGATCGCGACGCCGAGGCCGACCGAGCCGGTCGAAAAGTCGACCGGGATCTTGTCCTTGGTCCGGCTCGGGTAGCTCTGCGCGCCGCCGAGCCCGCGAAAGTTCTGCAGTGCCTCGAGCGATTGCGAGCCGAGCAGATAATGGATCGCGTGGAGCACCGGCCCGGCGTGCGGCTTGACCGCGACCCGGTCGTTCTCGCCCAGCGCGTGGAAATAGAGCGCGGCCATGATCGCGGTCATCGAGGCGCAGCTCGCCTGGTGCCCGCCGACCTTCAGCCCGTCGGCGTTCTTGCGGATATGATTGGCGTGGTGGATGGTCCACGCCGACAGCCAGCGCAGCCGCTCCTCGATGACCCGCAGGGCTTCGATGTCGGTGGTCGCCGGCTTCAGCATGACGGTCGCCTAGCAGAGGAGTGGTCCCAAATGGGAGAGACAATGCGCGCCGCGGTCGTTCACGCCTTCGGCGAGCCGCTGACCATCGACGAGCTCCCCGTGCCCGAGCCGGGGCCCGGCGAGATCGTCGTCCGGCTGGCGGCGACCGGCGTGTGCCACACCGACCTCCACGCGGTGCGCGGCGATTGGGCGGCCAAGCCGGCGCTGCCGCTCGTCCCGGGCCACGAGGGCACCGGCCATGTCGCGGCGGTCGGCGCGGGGGTGACTCACCTCCGCGAGGGCGATGCGGTCGGGGGTGCCGTGGCTGCACGACGCCTGCGGCCAGTGCGAATATTGCCTGACCGGGTGGGAGACTCTGTGCCCGGCGCAGCACAACACCGGCTACAGCGTCGACGGCACCTACGCCGATTATGTGCGGGCCAAGGCCGACTATGTCGGGCGGTTGCCGGCCGGGGCGGACCTCGAGGCCATCGCGCCGATCCTCTGCGCCGGGGTGACGACCTACAAGGGCCTCAAGGAAACCGAGGCGCACGCCGGCGAGTGGGTCGCGATCTCGGGCATCGGCGGGCTCGGCCATGTCGCCGTCCAATATGCGAAAGCGATGGGGTTCAGCGTCGCCGCGCTCGACGTCGACCCGGCGAAGCTCGCGCTCGCGGAGCGGCTCGGCGCGGACGTCGCGGTCGATTGCCGCGACCCCGACGCGGTGAAGGCCTTGGTCAAGCAGACCGGCGGCATGCACGGCGTGCTGGTCACGGCCGTGTCGACCGCCGCCTTCAGCCAGGCGATCGGGATCGTCCGGCGCAAGGGCACGGTCGTGTTCAACGGCCTCCCGCCCGGCGAATTCGCGACTCCGGTGATGCCGGTGGTGCTCAAGCGGATCACGCTGCGCGGGTCGATCGTCGGCACCCGCGAGGATCTCGCCGAAGCGCTCGCCTTCGCCGCGGCGGGCAAGGTCAAGGCCGAGGTGGCGGTCGAGCCGCTGGAAGCGGTCAACGCCGTGCTCGAGCGGATGGAGCAGGGCGCGATCACCGGCCGGATCGTGCTGCGCCTCTGATCAGGCCTCGGCCGGCACCCCGGTGAAGCGGTCGATGGTGTCGAAGATGGCGGAGATGCCGGCCTTCTCGTCGTCGCCGAGCTCGGGCCGCCACAGGTCGAACAGCAGCACGATCCGGGTTTCGCCGCTCTCGTTCCTCGCCTCATGCTCGAAGCTGTCGTCGAAGATCAGCAATTTGCCTTCCTCCCAGCGGCGGGTCTCGTTGCCGACGCGCAGCCAGCAGCCGTCGGGGACGATCAGCGGCAGGTGCGCGATCAGCCGGCAGTTGAGCATCCCGCGGTGCGGCGGGATGTGCGCACCGGGGGTGAGCCTCGAGAACAGCACCGACGGCGTCTTGGCGCCGATGCGGGTCATCGGCACCCGCTCCAGCGCCGCCATCGTCCGCGGGCAGCGCTGCGCATTCTCCGCGACCGGGCGGCCGTCGCGCCACAGGTAGAGCGCGGTCCAGCTCGGGTCGCCGTGCAGCCCGTGGAACTCGCGCCGCGGCCGGTCGGGGTCGTCCTCGACATAGGGCCGGAAATCGGCGCCCGCGGCGACGATCGCTTCGAGCTCGGCCTTGATCGCCGGCGTCTCGGCCTCGAGCGCGGGCACCCAGTCGAACTCGTCGCGCTCGAAGAACTGGCGGTTGGCGAGATAGGGGAAATAGAGCACGCTCGGGCCCTGCAGGAACAGCTCGCGCTCGCCGGTCAGGATCTCGACCGCGTGGCGCAGCCGGTCGGTGCGCCCGGGCACGCTCGGCCGGCCGGCGACGACCGCCCGCAGCGACTCCTTATAGGCCTCGGCCGTCTGGCGGACGTAGCCCGCCGCTGCGGTCAGCCGCGAATGCAGGGCAGGATCGATCGCGCCGCCCCGCTGCGCCGCCTTCAGCGCCGCCTGGTAATAGCTCGCCGCGGCGCGGACGTCGTCCTTCGCGGCATAGCGGTCGCCCTGGTCGAGCAGGGTCTGGACGTTGGGCTGGACCGGCGCCGTGCTCATTCCTCGATCGTAATGGTTTCGAGCGCTTCGCGCACCCACCCCTGCCCTTCCCTTCCAGGGAGGTGAATTAGGCGGCGGCGGCCTGGTCGTGCTCGTCGTCGAAGTGCGCCTGCGCCTCGTGGATCGCCTCGACATGGTCCATCGCCCAGTTGGCCAGGCCGCAGATCGGCTTTTGCAGCGACTGGCCGAGCTCGGTCAGCTCATAGTCGACCCGCGGCGGGATGGTCGGAGTGACCGTCCGCTTGACCAGCCCGTCGCGCTCGAGGTTGCGGAGCGTCAGGGTGAGCATGCGCTGCGACACGCTCGGGATCTCCCGGCGCAGCTCATTGAACCGCCGCGAGCCGTCCGCCAGCGTCTGGACGACGAGGACCGTCCATTTGTCGCCAATCCGCGCGAGGAGGGTGCTGATGGTCCGGCACACCGGGCTGCTGGGGTCTTTCATGGCGGTTCCTTCGCTGTTCCTGTCCCACAAATTTGTTCGTCGCTCACAAAAAAGTGCGTTCTTGCGGGCGATTCGTTGGTGGTTATTTAGGGTGCCTCGGTAACAAATCCATACTTAGGAGGCAATAGTGACCATCCTGCATCTCGATTCCAGCATCAATGGCGAGAACAGCGCCAGCCGCGTGCTCAGCGCCAACATCCTCGAGCAGCTCAAGACCGCCCAGTGGGGCGAGCAGATCGTCTCCCGCGACCTCGCGGCCGACCCGCTGCCGCACCTGACGCTCGACGCGTTTGCCGACACCACAGTCCTCGACGAGTTCCTCGCCGCGGACACGATCGTGATCGGCGCGCCGATGTACAATTTCGGTATCCCGAGCCAGCTCAAGGCGTGGTTCGATCGCATCGCCATCGCCGGCAAGACCTTCCGCTACACCGAGAACGGTCCCGAGGGCCTGGCCGGCGGCAAGCGGGTGATCATCGCCCTGGCGCGCGGCGGCTTCTACAGCAAGGGCACGCCGACCGCCGAGTTCGAGTTCGTCGAGCGCTATTTGAAGGCGGCGTTCAACTTCCTCGGCATCGAGCCGGAATTCGTGCTTGCCGAAGGGCTCGCCATCAGCCCCGAGCATCGCGAGCAATCGCTCCGGCAGGCGCTCGGCGAAACCGTGCGCCTCGCCGCCTGATTTCCCGCGGCGGCCGTCCACTCCCCTTCGCCGCCGCAAGCTTGAGCCCCGGACGCCTCGTCCCCCTCCCGAGGCGCCGGGGCTCATTTCATGAAGCGGTCGCGGCTCCCAGGCGTTTTGCGCCGGGAAGGAGCGAGTGATGACCGAACTGACCGAAAAGCAGCGCGACCATGTCGACAGCGACAAATATGCGTTCCCGAAGGAGCGCAAGGAGCCGATCCACGACGCGAGCCACGTGCGCAACGCGATCGCCCGGTTCAACCAGGTCGAGGGGGTGAGCGACGACGAGCGCGATGCGGCGTGGCGGCGGATCAAGCGGGCTGCCGACAAGCATGGCGTCGAGGTCAGCGAAAAGAGCTGGCGCGAGCTCGGCAAATAAGCCGAACCCGCGCCAGCGGCGGTTAGCGAATCAGGCGACTTCGACCGACGCCGTCGCGGCCTGCTCGATCAGCCGCGCGACCTCGGCCGGCTTCGACACGTAGAAGGCGTGGCTGCCGGCGGTCTCGACCACCTCGGCGCCGGCGCGCTCGGCCATCATGCGCTGCGCCGGCGGCGGGATCATATGGTCGTCGGTGGCGACGAGGTAGAAGCTCGGCTTCGATTTCCACGCCGGCACGGTGACCTTGCCGCCCAGCGCCTCGAGCCCCCACGGCACCTGCGAATCGGCCATGAAGCGAGCGAGGCCCGGCTCGACGTCGGCCGCGAACGAAGCGGCGAACCTGGCGCGGTCGAGGAACAGGAAGCCGTCCTGCGGCGGCAGGATCGGCGGCACGGGCGCGCCCGGAGGCGGGTTGGCGATCAGCGTTTCGACCGACTCGCCGGCATCCGGAGCGAACGCCGCGATATAGGCGAGGGCGCGGACCTTGGGGTCGGTGCCGGCCTCGGTGATCACCACGCCGCCGTAGGAATGGCCGACCAGCACGACCGGGTGCTTCGCGGCGGCGATGGCGCGCCTGGTGACGGCGACGTCGTCGGCCAGCGTGACGGTCGGGTTCTGGACGACGATCACTTCATAGCCGTCGGCGGTCAGCGCCTGGTGGACGCCCTGCCAGCCGGAGCCGTCGACGAAGCCGCCGTGGACGAGGACGATGCTGAGGTTCTTGTCGGTCATTGATCGATCTCCTTTTTCATGTGGCGATAATGATTATCGCGATAAATGTTTCATTACGACTCGGCCGCAACCCTTGTCAAGCAATTATTTATCGCGATATGTAATTTCGACACGAGGACCCGGAACCATGAAACTGCCGCTCGACAGCCAGCTGTGCTTTTCGCTCTACGCCACGACGATCGCGGTCAACCGCACCTACAAGCCGATGCTCGACTCGCTCGGCCTGACCTATCCGCAATATCTCGTGCTTAGCACGTTGTGGGAGCAGGACGGACTCGCGGTGTCGGCGATCGCCGAGCGGCTGGCGCTCGAATCCTCCACCATCACGCCGCTGGTGAAGCGGCTCGAAGCGGCCGGCTTCCTGACCCGCGAGCGCAACCCGAAGGACGAGCGCCAGGTGATCGTCAGCCTCACCGCGAAGGGCCGCTCACTCGAGCAGCGGACCGCCTGCCTGACCGACACGCTGCTCGAGCGCTCGGGCCTGACGCCCGACCAGTTGACCAAGCTCAACCGGCAAGTCCAGCGGCTGCGCGACGCGCTGAGCGGACGTTAGGCCGACAGCAGGCGCAGCGGGTTTTCGATGTAGCCCTTGAGCGCCTGCATGAAGCTCGCGGCGTCCCAGCCGTCGACGACTCGGTGGTCGCACGACAGCGACAGGTTCATGCGCTTCCTGACCTCGATTTCGCCGTCGATGACGACGACCTTCTCCTCGACCTTGTTGACGGCGATGATCGCGACCTCGGGGCGGTTGATCACCGGGGTCGAGGTCACGCCGCCCATCGGCCCGAGGCTCGACAAAGTGATGCTCGATCCGCTCAATTCCTCGCGCGTCGCTTTCCCCGAGCGGGCGGCGTCGGCGAGGCGCAGGATCTCGCCCGCGATCTGCCACACGCTCTTCGCCTGGGCGTCGCGGATCACCGGGACCATCAGCCCGTTCGGGGTCTGGGTCGCCATGCCGAGGTTGAGCGCGCCGACGCGGGTGATGACGTTGGCATCGTCGTCATAGGTCGCGTTGAGCATCGGCCAGTCGGGCAGCGCCCGGGCCATCGCGGTGATCAGGAAGGGGAGGAGGGTCAGCTTGGGGTTCGAGCCGCGGTCGCGATTCATCATCGCCCGCGTGTCCTCGAGATCGGTGACGTCGAACTCCTCGACCAAAGTGAAATGCGGGATGCGGCGTTTCGCCTCCTGCATATTCTCGGCGATCTTGCGGCGCAGGCCGACGACCTTGATCGCCTCGTCCTTGCGCGGGCTCGCCGCGCCGCGGGCGGAGACGCTGCCGCCATTGTAGAGCAAATAAGCGTCGAGGTCGGCGTGGCGGATGCGGTCGCTCGCCGTCTTCACCTGGCCGAGGTCGATGCCGAGGTCGCGCGCCCGGGCGCGGACGGCGGGGGAGGCGAGGACGTGCGCCGCCGGCTCCTTCTTCGCCACTTCCGGTTCGACCCGCGGCGCCGGCGCAGGCTTTGCAGGTGCGGGAGTTTCCTCGACCGCCACGACCGGCAGCTCGTCGGCCTGCTCGGGCGTCGCCTCGACCGCGCCGTCGGCGAGCGGGCGCTCGTCCGCGCTGTCCGCGACCGGCTCCGCCGCGCGGTCGGCGCCCGCGGTCTCGATCACCGCCAGCACCGAGCCGATCGGGATCTGGTCGCCGACTTCGCCGGCCAGCTCGACGACCTTGCCCGCGACCGGCGATTCCATCTCGACCGTCGCTTTGTCGGTCATCATGTCGGCGATCTGCTGGTCCTCGGCGATCTCGTCGCCGATCTTGACGTGCCAGGCGACGATCTCGGCCTCGGCGATGCCCTCGCCGATGTCGGGCAGCTTGAATTCGTAGCGAGCCATCAGTCAGCCATGACCTTTTCTAGCGCGGTCTTCATGCGCTTCGGGCCGGGAAAATAGGCCCATTCGTAGGCGTGCGGGTAGGGCGTGTCCCAGCCGGTGACGCGCTCGACCGGCGCCTCGAGATGATAGAAGCAGCGCTCCTGGACGAGCGTCACCAGCTCCGACGCGAAGCCGCTGGTGCGCGGCGCCTCCTGGACGACGAGGCAGCGGCCGGTCTTCTGCACCGATTGCTCGATCGTCTCGATGTCGAGCGGGACGAGGGTGCGGAGGTCGATCACCTCGGCGTCGAGGCCTTGGCTCTCGACCGCGGCGAGCGCGACGTGGACCATGGTGCCGTAGGTGAGGATGGTGAGGTCGGCGCCTTCGCGGACGACCGCGGCCTGGCCCAGCGGCACGGTGTAATGCCCCTCGGGCACCTCGCTCGCCGGATGCTTGGACCAGGGCTTG
>CAVXYS010000039.1:0-38859 GCA_963765945.1 uncultured Alphaproteobacteria bacterium | reverse complement strand
GGAGGTTCACGACGCGACCGCGCTCGAGCATGTCATGGTCGGCACGGTCCAGGCCAGTGGCGCGTGAAATATTTCGGCGAATGATCGAAGATTGTGTGCTCCTGACCGACGTTTGGGTGCAGGACGAGGGCAGTGGCGGGCGATCCGGCGCCATTCGACGCCGGCGCCAGACGGGATGTGCCCGCAAGCTAATAGAGGGGGAATTGATGGCGAGACAAGGGGCCGCGGCGAGCGATGCGATCAAGGAACTGACGCTTCGCGGCATTATCCTCGGCGCGCTGCTGACCGTCATATTGACCGCGGCGAATGTCTACGCTCGGCCTGAAGATCGGACTCACCTTCGCAACGTCGATCCCGGCCGCGGTCATCTCGATGGCGGTTCTGAAGGCCTTCAAGGACTCGACGATCCAGGAAAACAACATCGTCCAGACGATCGCGTCCGCGGCGGGCACGCTGTCGGCGATCGTCTTCGTCCTGCCCGGCCTGATCATGGTCGGCTGGTGGACCGGCTTTCCCTACTGGCTGTCGGTCGCCGTCATCGGCATCGGCGGCATCCTCGGCGTGATGTATTCGGTGCCGCTCCGCCGCGCGCTGGTCACCGGCACCGACCTTCCTTATCCCGGAAGGCGTCGCGGCGGCCGAAGTGCTGAAGGTCGGCACCGGCGTCGGCGGCGAGGAGGAAAACCGCCGCGGCCTGATGCTGATCGTGTGGAGTTCGATCGTCGCCGCCGCTACTTCCCGCTCGACGCAGACCAGGTCTCGCTGCGGACGCGGCGCAAGAGCGTTCAAGGTCGGCCCGGCGCAACCGCCGTCTCGACCAGCCTGTCGATGCTCTCATCGGCGTCGGCCACCTAGTCGGCCTGGCCGTCGGCATCGCGATGTTCGTCGGACTGATGATCAGCTGGGTCTTCATCGTCCCACATTGGACGCGCTCGCCGGCGCTATCGCCGCGTCGGCACCGACCTCGACGACGTTCGTCAGCGACGTGTTCCGCAACAAGGCCCGCTTCATCGGCGCCGGCACTATCGGCGTCGCGGCGATCTGGACCCTGCTGAAGATCATCGGCCCGATCATCGCCGGCATCCGCTCGGCGATGGCCGCCAGCCGGGAGCGCAAGGCCGGTCGCGGCGACGACGCTGCCGCTGACCGAGCGCGACATTCCGATCGGCATCGTCGCGGCACGATCCTCTGTCGATGATCCCGATCGGCCTGCTGCTCTATGCGTTCGGCGAACACCGATCCGATCGCGGCCAATCCGACCGCGACGATCGTCGCTCAGCATCATTTACATCCTGATTGCCGGCGTCGTGATTGCCGCGGTGTGCGGCTACATGGCCGGCCTCATCGGCGCGTCGAACAGCCCGATCTCCGGCGTCGGCATCCTGTCGGTGCTCGGCATCTCGCTGATCCTCGCGCGCGCTGTTCCCGGGCGTCGACCGGCGACGCGTCGAAGTCGCTGGTCGCCTTCGCTCTGTTCGTGACCGGCGATCATCTTCGGCGTCGCCACGATCTCCAACAACAACCTCCAGGATCTGAAGACCGGCCAGCTGGTCGATGCGACGCCGTGGCGGCAGCAGGTCGCGCTGGTGCTCGGCGTCGTCTTCGGCGCGCTCGTCATTCCGCCGATGCTCGACCTGCTCAACACCGCCTTCGGCTTCCAGGGCGCGCCCGGGGCGAAGGCGAACTGCGCTCGCCGCGCCGCAGGCCGCGCTCATCTCGACGATCGCGCAGGGCGTGCTCGGCGGCAATCTCGACTGGGGCCTGATCGGCATGGGCGCCGGTCATCGGCGTCGTCGTCGTGATCGTCGACGAGGTGCTCGAAGCTACTCAAGCAAGCGGCTGCACTTGCCGCCGCTCGCCGTCGGCATGGGCATCTACCTGCCGATGGCGCTGACCTTGCTCATCCCGTTCGGGCGCGCTGCTCGGCTGGTTCTACGAACAGTGGGCGGCGCGCTCGAAGCCCGGATTTCGCCGAGCGCATGGGCGTGCTGCATGGCGACCGGCCTGATCGTCGGCGAAAGCCTGATGGGCGTCGTCTATGCCGTCGCTGTGGCCGGTGCGGAGAAGGCCGGTCGACGGACAGCGCCAATTGCTCGCGCTGGTCGAGCCCTATCCGGCGGTGATGCTCGTCAGCCTGGTCGTCTTCGTCGTCGCCATCGTCGGGCTTTACTGCTGGACGAAGGCGCAGGGCGTCGGATGCGCCGGCGCCGGACGACGATGCCCGATCGCCGGAGCCCGAAGCTCCTTCCGCTAGCGGCCGAGGCACTTCGCGCCGCAGCGCTGCCGGCGCCCACGGCTTCGGCGCCGGTTTCGGCCGCAGCGCACGAGCTCGACGATCGCGCGGTTGACCGGCGCCTTCGCGCCGAGCCGCTCGGCCAGGGCGCACCAGCTCGCCGTTGATGTAGTCGACCTCGGTCTTGCGGCCCGCGGCGAGGTCGTCGGCCATCGACGAGCGCGCTTGCGCATCGATTTTCCACGCTTTCAGGAAGACGTTGTTGAACAGCCAGTCGGGCGAACCGATCACGAGCGGCAGCAATCGCGGGGCGACCGCGCCGACCTTGGCCGGCTCGATCCCCGCGCGCCGGAGGAGCTCGCAGTCCCTCGCGCTGCGATGCGGCGACCACGCGGCGATAATCGTGCTTGCTGCAGCTGTTCGAGCAGCGTCCGGCCCGACAACGCGTTCACCGCATTGTTGAGGTTGATGAGCAGCTTGCCCCAGGCGAGGCCGAGCATGTCGTTGGACAGCTTGAGCGCGCCGGGCCCGTGCCGATCGCCTCGGCAAGCGCGCGCGTCGCCGGCCGGTCCTCGGCGTAGAGATCGCCCGCGACGCCTTTGTGGAAGCGGCCCGTCGCCGAGATAGGCGACATTGTACGGCACCATGCCGCGCGCGACCTCGAAGCAGTCGCCAAGCTCGTGCTGCGAGCACGTCGACATTGCTGATGCCGTTCTGGAAGCTGATGACCAGCGCGCCGTCTGCGCGCCATGCGCGGCGATCTCGCGCGCGGCGTCCGCGGTCGTCGCCGCTCTTGACGCGTCAGCGCGATGATGTCGGCCTCGGCGAGCGCTTCGGATCGGTCCGATAATCGACGTCGGCGAGATGCGTCTCGCCAACCGCTGTAGTCGCTCAGGGTCAGACCGTGTCGCGCGATGTCCTCGGCGATGCTTGGCCGGCCGATGAAGGTGACCGGTAAGCCCGCCGCCTGCCAGCAGCCGCCGATGAAGCAGCCGACCGAGCCCGCGCCGAGGATCGCGATCCTGGGCGTCAGCCACGGCCACGATAGGGCGCGACGCCCTGGTCGGGCAGCCACAGGCCTTCCGGCGGCGCGCCCGACTGCCAGAACACGTCGATCGGCATCCCGCCGCGCGGATACCAATAGCCGCCGATGCGCAGCCACTTCGGCTTCATCTCTTCCACCAGCCGCTGGCCGATGCCGACCGTCACGTCCTCGTGGAAGCCGCAATGGTTGCGGAAGGCAGCCGAGGAACAGCTTCAGGCTCTTGCTCTCGACGATCGTCTCGCCGGGCGCATAGTCGATCACCAGATGCGCGAAGTCCGGCTGGCCGGTGACCGGGCACAGCGACGTGAACTCGGGCGCCGCGAAGCGCACCAGGTAGAGCGCGCCGGGCCGCGGGTTGGGCACATAGTCGAGCACCGCCTCTTCCGGCGAAGCGGGAAGGGCGCTGGCCTGGCCGAGGTGACGCGTTTCCATCGCGCGCGCCAACTAGCAGCGAGTCGCGCGTCCGCAAGCCTATCCTCGCGCAGATGGACGCGCTCGTCTCGACCGATTGGCTGGCGCAGACATCTCGGCGAGCCGGACCTCGTCGTCGTCGATGCGAGCTGGCACATGCCGGCCAGCGGCCGCGAGCGGCCGCGCAGAATTCTCGACGGCGCATATCCCGGGCGCGCGCTTCCTCGACATCGACGAGGTCAGCGATCGCGCCGAACCCGGCGCCGCACATGCTGCCGACGCGGCGCGATTCGGCGCGGCGATGGAGGAGCTCGGCATCGGCAGCGACGACCGCATCGTCGTCTATGACAATTCGCCGACTGCGAACCGCGGCGCGCGGCTGGTTCATGCTCCGCCATTTCGGCGCCGAGAGGTCGCGATCCTCGACGGCGGCTTCCAGAAATGGCTCGCCGAGGGCCGCCCGACCGAAAGCGGCGAGCCGCGCCGCGCCAGGCGCAGCTTCGACGCCGTGAGAACGGCCGGCGAAGTCGTCACCAAGCAGACGATCCTCGCCGGAGTCCGGCTGCCGCTGCTCGACGCGCGCGGCAAGCCGCGGTTCGAAGGCACCGAGCCCGACCCGCGCCCCGGCGTCGCGGCCGGACACATCCCGGGCGCGCGCAACCTGCCGTTCGCCGTCGCTCTACCGCGAGGACGGCACCTTCAGGCCGCCGAGGAGATCTGCGGCGGCTGTTCGCCGACGCCGGGCATCGACCCGGCAGCAGCCGTTCATTGCGACCTGCGGCTCGGGCGTGACCGCCAACAGGCTGATCTTCGCCGCGCATCTGCTCGGCAACGACGTGGCGCGGCTCTACGACGGAAGCTGGAGCGAATGGGGCGCCGATCCGGCGACGCCGAAGGCGCTGGGCCCGGCCTAGGCTCGAGGATGAGTGCGGGCGACGTCGCGAGTCCGCGGCGGATCTGGTCGACCAGCGCCTTGCTCGCCTCGCGCGTGCGGCTCGCGGCCCGTCGTTGCGCGCTCGGCGAGCAAAGCCTCGACGCCGGCAGCGGTCGCTGCCGACCAGCCGCGCCGAGCGCGCATCGAACCAGCGCCGCTGGCGGCCTCGCTCGGCGCTCGTCCCAGGCGGCGGCGATCTCAGCTTCGTCATGCGAGGTCCGACGCCGGTCCGCGCCGAACGGCTCGACCAGCCGCAGCGCATGGCGCAGCTCGCCAGCCGCGACGACCGCTTCGGCATAAGGCCTGCGGCCTGCGGCGTTCGGGCGCATGGTCGAGGAAGCGAGGTTGAGCATTGCCCGGCGCTAAACCGGGCGACGGCTAACAAAGGCTAATCGAATGAGCGGGCTTTAAGCCCCGCTGCTTCGCGTCGATGTCGCGCAGGATCCAGCCGCGCTGCGGGATCGTCTCGATGAACTCCGCCCCGCCGCTCGCATTGCGCAGCTTCTTGCGGAGCTTGGAGATGAACACGTCGATGATCTTCGGCTGCGGCTGGTCGTCGGCGCGGCGATAGAGATGCTTCAGCAGCATCGCGCGGGTGACGACATTGTTGCGCGCGAAGGCGAGCAGCTCGAGCACGCGATATTCCATCTCGGTGATGCCGATCGGATGGCCGTCGATGCGGATCAGGCGCTGCACCTGGTCGACCGCGAGCCGGCCGCCGCACAGGGTCTCCGGCATTTCGCCGCCGCTCGCCTTCAGCGACGCGAGCAGCCGCGACGCGGCTTCCTCGCTGTCCTCGGGCGAGAGCTGCGCGGCGAGCCGATCAGCGCCTGCTGGATCTCGCCCAGGATCTTGTGCGCCTCCTCGACCAGGCGCGTGCCTTCCTCGAAGCGGCGGCGCGACCGGTCGAGCATGGATTCGATCTCGACGAGGCGTGCGGAAAGGGTTTCTTCAGCCATTGATCTGCTCCGCCCCGCTCGTTCGCTGTTACTGCGGCCTGGGCCGAGGCGATGTTGCTGTCCGCCTGCGGCGCGTCGAGGATCGTCACGCGTCGCCGGCCCCTTGTCGACGATGCGCGTGTCGGGGTCGCCGGCGGTCGAGCGGATGCCGATCTGCGCGCGTCGCGGCCGGCCGCGTCGAGCATGCTCGTCTCGCGCGGCGCTGCGCGGCGCCGGGCCGCCGAACAAGGCGTCGATCGCCTGCTGCTGGGCGTCGCCGGCGGACAGGCCGGCGGTGCCGGCGACCGGCGGGGCCAGGTTGAAGTCGGGCGGGACGATCAGCGGCGCGTTGCGCGCGACCGCGAATTCGTCCGGCGTCTCGTGCCGCGCTGAAGTCGCGCAGCCGCTAGCGGCAACGGCCGCGACCAGCAGCAGCGGCGGTAAAGGCTTTACGCATGTTCGATAGTCTCCTTGGGCACCTTCTTCCTTACGAGTGAGGAAGGCGCGCAGCAACAGGATGACGACGCCGATGCTAATCGCCGCGTCGCCGACATTGAAGATCAAAAACGGCCGGAACTCGCCGAAATGCAGGTCGGCGAAGTCGACGACATAGCCGTGGCGCACCCGGTCGAGGATGTTGCCGAGCGCTCCGCCAAGCACCATCCCGAGCGCGATCTGGTCGACCCGCTTCTTCTCGCGCCCGATCCAGACCGCGACGCCGACGGCGATCGCCGAGGTCAGCGCGACCAGCATCCAGCGCCCGACCGTCGGTTCGTCGCGTTGAGCAGGCCGAGCGAGATGCCGTTGTTCTCGGTGTAGGTGAAGTTGAAGATCGGCAGCAGATCAGCTGGTCGCCGATCTGGTTGATGCCGAGCGGGCCGGTGACGACCACTTGGTCAGCTGGTCGAGCGCGAAGACGACGAGCGCGACGAGAAGCCGAGTAGCGCTGCCTTACCGCCAAATTCTCCAACTTCCAGGCATCGCACGACGACGCGCTGACAGCTCGCGATACAGCCGATTGCGACCGGTTTTCATGACGCACGATGCATATCGGAGCGCTGTAGGACAGCATCTTTAGCCATTCACACCTCCTCGCAGCGAGATCGAGCTCGCCGTCCGCCGTCACCTCGGGCAGGTAGCGCCAGCAGCGGCCGCATTTGTGATTGCTCGTCTTCGTCGACCTTCAACCCATCGCCTTTGTGGACTGCCGAGACGATGAACAGCTCGGCCAGTTCCTCCGCGGACGCGGGGAGCTCGGGCACCGTGACTTCGGCCTCGAGGCTCGACCCGATCGACCTTGTCGCGCCGCAGCGGCTCGATCGCTTCGGTGACCTGGGTGCGAAGCTCGCGCAGCGCGGCTCCAGCTTGGCGTCGTTCGGCATGCGACTCGCGAGGCACTTCGGGCCATTCGAGCAGGTGCACCGATCCGGCGTCGGGATAGCGCGTGCCCCACACTTCCTCGGTGGTGAACACGAGCACCGGCGCCAGCCAGCGCACCAGCGCGTGGAACAGCGTGTCGAGCACGGTCCGGTAGGCGCGGCGCCGCTCGGTCTGGAAGCCCGTCTCCGGGTTCACTTCGCAATAGAGGACGTCCTTGCGGATATCGAAGTAGAAGGCCGACAGGTCCTCGTTGCAGAAGTCGGTCAGCGCGCGGACGTAGGTGTTGAAGTCGAAATCGTCGACCGCGTGGCGCAGCTTCTGCGTCGAGCTCGGCCGTCAGGTGGAGCATGTAGCGCTCCAGCTCCGGCATCTGCCGCGACGTCGTCGACCCGCTCGTCCTCGCTGAACCCGTCGAGCGCGCCGAGCAGATAGCGGAAGGTGTTGCGCAGCTTGCGATACTGGTCGGCGACGCCGGCGAGGATCTCCTTGCCGATGCGGTGGTCCTCGGTGAAGTCGACCGACAGCGCCCACAGCCGCAGGATGTCGGCGCCATAATCCTGCATCAGGTCGAGCGGGTTGACCGTGTTGCCGAGGCTCTTGGACATTTTCATGCCCTTGGAGTCCATCGTGAAGCCGTGGGTCAGGACGGCGTCGTAGGGCGCGCGGCCGCGCGTTCCGCAGCTTTCGAGCAGCGACGACTGGAACCAGCCGCGGTGCTGGTCGCGAGCCTTCGAGATAGAGGTCGGCGGGCCAGCGCTCCTCGGGCCAATGGCCGCTTTCCAGCGTGAAGACGTGGGTGCAGCCGCTGTCGAACCAGACGTCGAGAATGTCGGTGACCATCTCGTAATCGTCGGGGTTGCGGTTGCCGAGGAAGTGCGGCGGCATTCGTCCGGGTCCCAGGCGTCGACGCCCTGCTGGCGTGATCGCCGCGACGATGCGCTGGTTGACCTCGCGGTCGACCAGCAGCTCGCCGGTCTTGCGGTCGACGAACAGCGCGATCGGCACGCCCCAGGCGCGCTGGCGGCTGATCACCCAGTCGGGGCGCTGCTCGACCATCGAGCCGAGGCGGTTGCGGCCCTTTTCGGGCACGAAGCGGGTTGCCGCGATCGCGTTCATCGCGAGCTGGCGCAGCGTTGCGCTCGTGATCGTCGGCTTGGCGTCGATCGCGCCGCCTTCATTGTCCCAGCGCTGCTCGGCGCGGGTCTTCGGGCGACAAGTGCGTCAGCGGCCGGTCCATGGCGATGAACCATTGCGGCGTGCAGCGGTAGATGACCTTGGCCTTCGACCGCCACGAATGCGGGTAGCTGTGCTTGAAGTCGGCGCTTGCGGCGAGCAGCGCGCCGGCCTCGCGCAGGTCCGAGCAGATCGGCCCGTCGGGCGCGTTGAACTTGGTGTTGATGACGCTGCCCTGGCCGCCGAGCCACAGCCAGTCCGCGCGATATATGCCGCCGCGCTCGACCGCGAACACCGGATCGATGCCGTTCGCGCTTGCACAGCTCGAAATCGTCCTCGCCATGGTCGGGCGCCATGTGGACGAGGCCGGTGCCCTGGTCGGTGGTGACGAACTCGCCGGGCAGGAACGGCCGCGGCCTGGCGAAGAAGCCGCCGAGATGGTGCATCGGGTGGCGGAGCGATGGTGCCGGCGAGGTCGACGACCTGTCAATGCTTGACCGGCGTCAGATGCCGCCGCGCGACAATGCGCAGTCCGCTTCTGGAATTCATGCCGACGAGATCGGTTCAGGCGACGAGATAACGTCGCGGTCGACTCCGCCGTTCTTGGATGCAGCGACGTAATCGACCTCGGGCCTGTAGGCGATCCCCTGGTTGACCGGGATCGTCCACGGCGTCGTCGTCCAGATCACCGCATGCGCGCCGACCAGCTCGGGGATCGGGCTCTCGACGATCTCGAACGCCGACATCGATCTGGGTCGAGACGATGTCCTCATATTCGATCTCGGCCTCGGCCAGCGCGGTCTTTTCGACCGGCGACCACATCACCGGCTTGGCGCCGCGATAGAGCTGGCCGCTCTCGGCGAACTTGAACAGCTCGGAGACGATCGTGCCTTCGGCGTCGATAGTCCATCGTCAGATAGGGCTTGTCCCAGTCGGCGCTGATGCCGAGCCGCTTCAGCTGCTCGCGCTGCACGTCCACCCAATGCTGGGCATAGGCGCGGCACTCGGCGCGGAATTCCTTCGACCGGCACCTCGTCCTTGTTGAGCTTCTTCTTGCGATACTGCTCCTCGACCTTCCACTCGATCGGCAGGCCGTGGCAGTCCCAGCCGGGCACGTAGGGCGCGTCCTTGCCGAGCAGGGTCTGGGTGCGCACGACCATGTCCTTGAGCGTGTGGTTGAGCGCATGGC
Source organism: uncultured Alphaproteobacteria bacterium (assembly GCA_963765945.1). Classification (GTDB taxonomy): domain Bacteria; phylum Pseudomonadota; class Alphaproteobacteria; order Sphingomonadales; family Sphingomonadaceae; genus Sphingomicrobium. The sequence continues at coordinate 29,556 of CAVXYS010000039.1, read as the reverse complement.
CGATGTGGATGTCGCCGTTGGCGTAGGGCGGGCCGTCGTGGAAGATGAACTTCTCGCGGCCTTCGCGCGCGCGCGCGGATCTGCTCGTAGAGGCCCTCGTCCTCCCAGCGCGCGAGGATCGCCGGCTCCTTCTGCGGCAGGCCGGCCTTCATCGGGAAGTCGGTGCGCGGCAGGAAGACGGTCGAGCGGTAATCGGGCTTGGTGGTTTCGGGGGCGTCGGCCATTGCGCGCGCGGCTCTAGCGGTCAGCTCGATCAGATTGCAAATTAGGGGACTTAGTCGAGCGGCGAGCAGGTGCCGCGCCTTCGCCTCGTCGTCCTTGCATATGGGCGATCAGCGGCTCGATTCCATCGAACTTCGCTTCTCCGGCGCGGATGATAGGCGTGGAGCGCGACCTCGATCGTCCGGCCGTAAAGGTCGCCGTCGAAGTCGAACAGATGCGCCTCGAGCAGCTCCTGCGGCGGGTCGAACGTCGGGCGGACGCCGAGGCTGGCGACGCCCGGATGCTCGCTGCCCGTCCTCCAGCGTCACGCGCACGGCGTAGATGCCGTACGCGGGCCGCTGATAGTCGCCGAGCGCGAGGTTGGCGGTCGGATAGCCGAGCTCGCGGCCGCGCTTGTCGCCGTGCTGCGACCACGCCCTCGATCGCGAAGGCGCGGGTCAGCAGGTGCGTCGCGCGGCCGGTGTCGCCGGCCATGCAGCGCCTCGCGGATGCGGCCCGACGAGACCGCGCTCGCCGTCGAGCAGCACCGGCGCGACCGTCTTCGGCGACGATGCCGGCTGCCGCGCCGAGCGTCGCGCAGCACCTCGACATTGCCGCCGCGGCCCTTGCCGAAGGTGAAATCGTCGCCGGTGACCACGCCCGCGGCGCCGATCTGCTCGCCGAGCAGCCGGCGACGAAATCCTCGGCGCTGGTCGCGGCGCAGCTTCGTCGTCGAACCCGAACACCAGCATCGCGTCGGCGCCGGCATGGGCGAACAGCCGCTCGCGCTGGTCGAGGCTGGTCAGGCGGAACGGCGGCACGTCGGGCTTGAAGTGGCGCACCGGGTGCGGATCGAAGGTGGCGACGATCACCGGCCGCCGCTCGTGCGAGCCGCGCTGCACCGCCCGGCCGACCACCGCCTGGTGGCCGAGGTGGAATCCGTCGAAATTGCCGAGCGCGACGATGCTCCCGCGCAAGGCTGTCGGGGATCGGCTGGTCGAGGGTCAGGCGCTGCATCGGCCGTCGCGGCTTAGCGGACGCCGCAAGTCGGCTTGCAAGTCGCCGCGCACGCTTGACTCGTGCCGGCTCGCGCAATCCTATCTGGCCGCTATCCCGTTCCACCGGTTACCGGCGGCGCATTCGTGCGCGCGTCGGTTTTTCGTTTGGAACGGGGTCATCAGCGATGAGATGGGGCGGTCGGGTGCCCGCCGTCCCGTGGAGCTAGGAGAAGTAGTATCATGGCACGTATTGCGGGCGTCAACCTCCCCACCAACAAGCGCGTCGAGATCGCGCTGACCTACATCCACGGCATTGGCCGCACCAAGGCCAAGAAGATCACCGAGAAGCTGGGGATCGCGCCCGAGACGCCGCGTCCAGGACCTGACCGACCAGGAAGTGCTGCACATCCGCGAAGCGATCGACGCCGACCACACGGTCGAGGGCGACCTTCGCCGCGAGACCGCGATGAACATCAAGCGGCTGATGGACCTCGCCTGCTACCGCGGCCTTCGCCATCGCAAGGGCCTGCCGGTCCGCGGCCAGCGCACGCACACCAATGCGCGCACCCGCAAGGGCAAGGCCAAGCCGATCGCGGGCAAGAAGAAGTAAGCGCTGCGTCCGCTTCCGCCGCGACCGCAGCTTCAGCTCAAGATTTCGTAGGAATTTCCAATGGCACAAGCACCCCAGCGCCTCCGCCGGCGGGAGCGCAAGAACATCACCGCCGGCGTCGCGCATGTGAACGCCAGCTTCAACAACACCATGATCACCATCACCGACGCGCAGGGCAATGCGATTGCCTGGTCGAGCGCCGGCACGATGGGCTTCAAGGGCAGCCGCAAGTCGACCCCCTATGCCGCGCAGGTCGCGGCCGAAGACGCCGGCCGCAAGGCCGCCGAGCATGGCGTCCGCACGCTCGAGGTCGAGGTCAAGGGCCCCGGTTCGGGCCGCGAGAGCGCGCTTCGCGCGCTGCAGGCGGTCGGCTTCCAGATCACCTCGATCCGCGACGTGACCCCGATCCCGCACAACGGCGTCCGCCCGTCCAAGCGCCGCCGCGTCTAACCGTCGGCCGAGCGCCGCTGCCGCCGAGGAACGCCGCGGCAGAGTTTGAAATTTGATCGGCGGGGGACGCCCCGCCCAACGGGCAAGGAAGAAACATGGCCGTCAACGCAAAGAACTGGCAGGAACTCAAGAAGCCCAACGCGCTCGAGCGCAAGCAGGCGGCGGCGACGTCCGCCGCAGGCCGTCGTTCGTCGCCGAGCCGCTGGAGCGCGGCTTCGGCATGACGCTCGGCAACTCGCTGCGCCGCGTGCTGCTGTCGCTCGCTCCAGGGCGCCGCCGTCACCTCGATCAAGATCGAGGGCGTGCTGCACGAATTCTCGAGCCTCGCCGGGCGTCCGCGAGGACGTCACCGACATCGTCCTCAACGTGAAGCAGATCGCGCTGCAAGATGGAAGGCGAAGGCCCCAAGCGGCTGCAGCTTTCGGCGACCGGCCCGGGCGAAGTCACCGCCGGCCATGATCGCCGACCACCGGCGACATCGAGGTCACCAACCCCGACCTCGTCATCTGCCACCTCGACGAGGGCGCGACGCTCAACATGGAGCTGACCGCCGACATCGGCAAGGGCTATGTCCCGGCCGCCGCCAACCGCCCGGCCGACGCGCCGATCGGCCTGATCCCGGTCGACGCGCTGTACTCGCCGGTCCGCCAGGTCGCCTACAAGGTCGAGAACACCCGCGTCGGGCAGGAGCTCGATTACGACAAGCTCACGCTGACGATCGAGACCGACGGCACGGTCACCCCGGAAGACGCGCTCGGCTTATGCCGCGCGGATCCTCCAGGACCAGCTGCAGCTGTTCGTCCACTTCGACGACAGCCAGGTCCGCATGGCGCCGTCGCCGATGATCGGCCAGCGCGACCGCCGGCGATGCCGGCCGAGACGCCAGGCCGACACCAACCAGCTCAACCGCTACCTGCTCAAGAAGGTCGACGAGCTGGAGCTGTCGGTGCGTTCAGCGCCAACTGCCTCAAGAACGACAACATCATCTACATCGGCGACCTGGTCCAGAAGACCGAGGCCGAGATGCTCCGCACGCCGAACTTCGGCCGCAAGACCCTCAACGAGATCAAGGAAGTCCTTGCCTCGATGGGCCTGCGCCTCGGCATGGACATCCCCGGCTGGCCGCCGGAGAATATCGAGGAAATGGCCAAGAAGCTCGAGCAGGAAATGCTCGGCTAAACGCCGTTTCGCTCAAAGTGGTACTTTGAGTGAGTGAGAACAAGGAAGGGCCGCTCCGCCAGGGGCGGCCCTTTTCTTGTTTCATCTTGGTTCGGGTTGTCCAATCCGCGCGCGTGGCGTAGAAGTTCGCATCTTCGGGAACTCGGCTCGGCGGTGAGCGCATTTCTCGCGCGGGAGAGCCGTTATGCCAGCCACCATCGTTAAGCAGCACAAGACCACGAGGCCGGAAGTTCGCCACCTCGGCTTGATTGGTATCGCGGCGGCATTCGCCGTTGCGCCGCTCCCCCAGCAAAGCTGCCGCCGCCGCAACGGCCGCCACCGATCAGCCGGCCCGGAATACGGGCGAGGATACGATGGCGGGCCCCAAAACTGTGGCAGCGGCCCCTCCAATCTCCGGTTCTTCGTTGTCGCGCGCTTCGGCTCCGCACGGTTCGTCCGGCGCGCAGCGATCATTCGCCTATGCGGAGGCGCTCAACCGAGCCTTCGCGCTGCCTTCCGGCGCACCCGATCCACAAGTCGGCCAGTGGCAATGCCGGCGCGACGGCTCTTGCTTCAGCGTGGGCGGTGCCCCGCTGGATACAACAAGGGGCATAATCGTGCCCGGCGCGCGAGGTCCAGCGCTGCTGTTCGAGGTCTTGGGTAAGTGCGGCGAGTTCCGCTTTGAACAGATGCGGCAGATGAGGATCACGAGCGATAGCCCCGGCCGCTGGCTCCTTTGGCCCCGCCGGTCGCAGCCAATCAATTTCAGGATCTGGATTCGGTGCCGCCTTCAGATCTTCTGGGCCAGCTTTTTCGACGTCACGATGAAGTAAGCACGCGTGGCCAAGTCGAGGATGTCGAACGACGAAATGCCGGCGACGTCGGGCTGCGGCTCGGCATGGACATCCCCGGCTGGCCGCCCGAGAACATCGAGGAAATGGCCAGAGCTTGAGCAGGAAATGCTGGGGTAACGGTTTCGCTCGAAGCGGTACTTCGAGCGAGGGCAGAACAAGCAAGGGCTGCTCCGGAGGGGCGGCCCTTTTTTCTTTCGCCGCGAGCGGATGATATACGATTGGAGCTGTGCTAGGCTTGGCGCGCTCGGTCCTTCGTGCGTGGCGATGAACCACCCAAGATATTCGGGGGACATGACGAGAACCTGGTACTTGCCAGCGCTGCTTGCGGCACCTTTGCTCTTTGCGTCGAGCGCGGCATCAGCCGCATCAAGCCATCAAATTCGGTTGTTGCCAGCAGCGGGCGCATCCAATGCCTGCGTTTCCTACAGCGACCAGCGATCAGCGGGAGGCGCGGAAAGTCTCAAGCTCACAAGCCACTGCGCCGGAGTGACCGTCCTTGTTTGCACATTTCGAGCGACGGCCAATCCAACCGCCTGGGACTGCCGGGACGTTCGATTGGATTCTTCCGGCCAAACCTGGGAAATGCCGTTGGCCCATACTGAGCCGGCGCAGTCTATTACGCCGGGGCCTGCACCGACGCGGGCCGGAAATGCAAAAATGGCCTGCACTGGTTTTACAGCGCGATCGCGCACCGGAGCAACCGCGACCTAGACCCGGTGGCGATGCATCCGCCACCCGGCCAGCTGGACGGCAGCTACTTGAGGCTCCCCTCTCGCTACCGTGCATGGTGCCCGAGCGCGGATGACCAACGAAAGCCAGGCGGCAGCGAAGAGGGCGCGCGCGGGCTCCTGCCCAGAACTCTCCAAGTGATGCCGAAGCTTCTTCCGTTCGGGAACCGCCGTGGTGGTGTTTACGCTTAGCTACGGGCCGGTCCTTGACCGAATGCAAAAGGGCGAAGTGGCCAAGGTCTCATTCGCCACGTTCCAAATCGAGTTTGCTCGGGAGGAGTTCGCAAAGGCCGTTCAGGCCGGGCCAAAAGAGGGGCCTCCGCCGCACGAATTCAGCTTCTACGCGGAGCGGATTCAAAGGGAGGCAGAAAAGCTGTCGGGAGCGAGAGCGCTCTGGATCAGCGATCACAACCCGAAAGAATATTTCGCAGAGCGGCGCGCGCTGGCCTCGCTCGGCATATCGTTCGATCTCGCCAAGAACACCGACGAGGCCCAGGATCTGTTCGGCGAGGCCGACAGACTTAATTCGCCCTATGATCTGATCATTTCAGATATGGCACGCGATCCGAAGATCGATCCAGTCGCCGCCCCTTGCTATCCATTTCCGGGCAGCCCGAAGGAAGCGGGATGCTGGTCGCTCCAAGTGGCAGTCGGGCGATACCAAAGCCGCCCGATCCCATTCATCTTCTACTCGCTTGACGGAGATCGCCTGGGAACGCCGTCTGGCGCCTTCGGCGCGACCGATCGCATCGACCGGCTCATTCCTCTGGTCCTCGATGCGGTCGAGAGAGGCGCCAGCCGCGCCAGGGTCAACTGTTCGCCAAGTAGGCGCTTGCTCTCGCGCTGACGCGCGGAGGCGCAAGGGGGAATTGGGTTTCACGCGAGGGCGCGGGCCAGTGACCTAATATTGTGGCGTCGATCGCAGCTTGCCAATACCAGCCCAAAGTGGGGTGCAATAGTAGGAGTGCTAGATGTCGGAACAAACTCACGATGTCGTTGCGTTCAAAGTCACATCATTGAAGCTCGATTATCGAAGCCAACATCAAAGAGGCTGCCGATCGAATGCAATTCCAGCAGATGGGCTGGCAGCTTGTAAATCAGTCATCTTGGTCAATGGCGGCGCGATGATCGGCCTGCTGACGTTCGTCGGCAACCACCCAGCCGTTCAAGACCCTTCTGGACTCAAGAATGCTGCGATCGGTTTCTCGATCGGCATTGGCAGCGCGCTTCTTAGAGCTTGGTGACGGGCTATATTGGTCAGGAATGGCTCTCCAATTACCGCGTCACCGTGGCGTGGAATTATCAGAAAGACATGAGAGGCGAGCCGCGGACGCACGATATCAGTAAGGAGCGAACCATGGGTTGGGTACTGATGGTATCTGCCAGCGCGTTCGTACTGACCGAAATCAGCATGTTCATCTACGGCGCCATCACCGCAGTGAACGCGATTCTCTAACTGGCACAGGCAGTAAAGGTGACAGGCCTTATTGATCTAGCAGATGCCAAGGCCGTGCTCGCTCGCGCACAGCGGCATTATCGTGAGTACAATGAAGCAATTCATGGAACTGGTCTATCGACCCTTTGGGATCATCGAGAGAGCTTCGACGGCAAGAGTGAAGAATGGTTCTATTCGATTTCGATCAAACGGGATCGCCTCGTGGCGGCAAAGCCGATCCTCGCGGATGCGGCAACGAATGTTACTTCCGCTCTGGATCACGTCATCGCCGCGATTGCCAAAGCCACGGGAGCTGAACGAAAGGGCCTCTTTTTTCCGCGTGTCGACATCGAAAACTTCAATGGCGACCTCGCGAATGCCGCAAAGAAGATCGGCGAGGACATGGCCAAAGTCTTGGCGTCGGCGCGCGAGAAATGGGTACACGAGACACCACATGTTGCGGCCGCGCGAGAGATCACGAATCGGGAGAGCGTCGGGAGCTCCCCTATCGGAAGGTCCGCTTTCTGCTGTGCGCTACCAATCCCCGGGCAGCCGCAAAGAATATTGACAACATCCCGCAGACGCATTCGCTGCGGGAAACGCTTACGAATATTATCGTGGGAAGGAACGCCTTCCGAACGTCGGAAGATACCTCGTCGTGAAACTGGAAGTCTTGGGCCTCAGCGAGGGTCTGCCAAGCGCACCTAACTCAATTTTCGAATGCTCGTTCCGCTTCGTTGAAGCCATGATCAATGCTGTAGCGAACGCCGAGCGCGCTTGAATGCGATCCACCAAGCCTGGCCTTGGCTGTTAAAGTCGCAACAGTTCACAAACGCTCCAGCGCAGTTCGTGAAATCCGCCTAGTCTTGATCTTCCTGCATTATGTAGCTACATAAAGGATGCAGTTCGAAAGGGCTGGATGATAGCGCTAGTCTGGACCCCTCGCGGCGAAGGCCGGCACATTCATCTCGATGAGAAAAGCGATGAGCGCGAGCAAGAAAAGCACGGACGACAGTTGGGATCCTGATACCGCGCCGGAAATTCCGGACGATGTTTGGGACTGGGCGCAGATTTCCGGTCGGCGGCAAGGTCGTTCGCGAAGCGAGCAGGCACGCTCACGAAGCGCGGACGAGCCGAGCCGGTCGGGGACGAGCCCAAGCAACAGGTGACGCTGCGCCTGGCACCCAAGGTGATCCGCTATTTCAAAGCAAGCGGCGACGGGTGGCAGACGCGGCTCAACGAAGACGCTCGAGGAATATGTGGCGGCCGCGAGCGAAGAAGCGGCGGGGGTAGCGGTTCATGGAAGGCACCAGCGATGTTGCCGCCTGGCTCCCGTACGCCTTTCCTTTTTCTTCGTCGCGGTAGGCCGCTCACCACGACGTTGCTCGGGGTGATGTCGGGCTGGTTCAACCTGCAGCAATGGTACGCCGACGACAGAAGAGCCGCTGCTGAAGCTCGGCTGGCAATCCGGAGTATGGGCTTCGGCGTCAGATCTCGACGGCATCTGACGCTCGGCTGCCCGCCGCTCGGGATTGTCGATCCGCATCTGGCGCATGTTCGGGCCGTTCCAGAAGCCGCTCCTCATTCCGTGGACCGAGATCACCGCCGAGCCGGGTCGGAGCTTCTTCACGAAGATGGTCAAGCTGGGGCTCGGCAACCCGCCGAACGGACGGCTGAAGATCAACGCGGCAATCTGGGCCAAGCTCGTCGCGGCGGCCAGGCCGGGCGCGAACGTTCCGTTGCCGGCAGCGCCGCCCGTCTCTTCCCGGTCGAGGCGGTGCGGATGTTGCTCGAATGGGCGGTCATCACCGTCGCGGCCGCAGCCTTCTTCTACTTCGCTCCGCGTTTCATATGCCCGGAGGGCGACGCTGCAGCAATCCGCTCGGCGTCTGCATCGGCATGCCGGCGTCGTGTTTGGGATGCGCGCAATTGGTGCGGTTCCTCCGCGAGAGTTGACGGCAGCTTAGGATCGTCAAGCAGCGAAAAGCGCACCTTTTTGCTTTCCTATTTTAACCATATAGGCTATTTCCCTGACTCTCTCGAGTCGGGGAGGTGCCAAGTGGCTGGAGAAGAAGGCGGATCCCGGAATCTGGTACGACAAAGCGGGCGCCGCGGTGGACGGTTGCGTTCTTCGGCGCTGGAGCGAACCGGTCAGGCTCGCTGCGGCGGCGGAGGACGCGGGGATGGACCACAGCCACGGCTTATGCCCGGCGGCGGGGCGCATGCCGAGTTCGCCGCCGAGTGGGCGGCGGCGCTCGAGCGCGGGCGGGCGGCGCGGGACCGGGCTCGGGGGCGGAGCTGGAGGCTCGGGTCGGGCGGTTGCGGATCGCGCCGCTCACCCCTCTCCACGGCTCCGCAGCGGGTCCCTCCCTCTCCCGCACGGGAGAGGCGGCTGCGTGCGGGAGCGAACTTCCCGATCGTCAACGGGCAGTTGCGGCGGGTCGGGCCGGGGCGGTGGGGCGCGGCGAAGGAGCAAGCGCTGCTGGCCGAGCTGGCGTGGAGCGGAAGCATTTCCCGCGGGTGCCGGGCGGCCGGGGTGTCGACCCAGGCGCTGTCGCGGCGGCGGCTCAACGACCGCCACCTCGACGCGGCGTGCGACGCCGCGGTCGAGATCGCGCGCAAGCGGCTCAATGGCTATGTGGTCGAGGCCGCCAACCGGACGTTCGACCCGGACGAGCTGCCGCTCGGCGAGGGCGGGCCGACCGTGACGATCGACCAGGCGATCGCGATCCTCAAGCTCGGCGCCGGGCGCGGCGCTGCGCCGGCCGCGGCGCCGGTCTACGAGCCCTACGAGCCGGCGGACGTGATGAAGCGGCTCGAGCAGAAAATGCGGATGCTCGGCCCGCCCCCCGACCCGGGCGAAGGCGCGGCCGACCGGGGCTGAGCCCGGCCGCCAGCGCGTGCCGTCGCCCGCGCTTAGTTGTTGGCGAGCCAGGCGTCGCTGCAGGTGAGGATGAGCTCGCGCCGCGCCGCCGGGGTGGCGAGCCAGGCCTCGACCGCCGGCCGGTCCGCTGCGGGCAGCCGCCGGATGATCTCCGACACGCTGCGGTAGTGACCCGAGCGGGCCAGGGTGAAGGCCTGCTCGATCGCCGCTGACTTGGTCATCGGCCGTCCTTAGGGCAAGCCGGCCGCCGACACGAGTGGCGCCGGGCCGGACGACTTGCCAGCGCCGCGGTTCGAGGGCCAGATGGCGCGGATGAACCTCGACGACCAGATTCGCCGTTACTTCGGGGCTTCGAGCCTGGCCGACGTGCCGCCGGCAGCGCTCGCTGCCGGGATCGAGCGCATGCACGTCGACCTTGGCCTGACCACCGACCGCGGCGAGCGGTTCGCGCTGTGGGCGCTGCTCCACATCCTCGGCTCGGCGCCCGACCTCGATGCCGTCTTCGCCACCGACGCGGAGCGGGCAGCGGCGCGCAATTTCATGGACCTCGTCGCGAGGGCGAGCGACGGTTAGTGTGATGTCTTTTGACGCCGGGCGAGGCCCCGCCACCACCGTCGGTGGTCGCCCTCCCTCCGCCGACATTCCACGTGCCCTCCGGGCCCGCGGAGCCTAGAGGTCGGCTCCGCCCGCGCAAACGCAGGGGAGGATGAGATGGCCGAAACCAAGTTCGAGCGGCATCGCCAGCCGTGGCGGCAGGACGAGATCCAGAAGCTGCACCTGCTCGCCGGCAAGGGCCAGTCGCTGCGCGCGATCGCCAAGGCGCTGACGCGGAGCGAGGAATTGGTCAAGGACCGGGCCAGGCTCGACAAATTGAAGATCGCCAAGCTGCGGTAGGAGAGGAGGCGCCGAATGTCGACGAGCCGCGCATCGCAATCGGTCATGTCGCGCTGGCGGTGAGCGACGTCGCGGCGAGCGCGCGTTTCTACGCCGACCTCGGCCTCAAGCCATGCTTCGAAAATGCCGGGATGGCGATCCTCGAGCTGCGCGGCGGCACGCATTTGCTGCTGTTCTCGCGGGAAGCCGGCCCGGCCATCCCGGCGGTCGAGCGGGTCGACCTGATGATCGCCGAGCGGTCGCGCGCCGGGCTCGAGGCTTATCGGGCAAGCATCCTCGCCCGCGGGCTGGCGGCCGGCCCGATCCCGGACGAGGAGTTCTACGGGCACCATATGCTCCGCCTGCGCGACCCCGACGGGAATGAGGTGGTGGTCGCGACGAGCCATTGCCGCGCGACCGAGGAGTAGCCGCCCGGCGCGCATTAACGGCGAGCCGGTGAATCCGTAGTCGGCGAACGGCCCCTGGCGTGCGGCGGGCGAACTGGATTGTTCCGGAAAAAGCGCGAAGGTTCCGGGGCTTGAGAGCAGTCCGGGGGAAGCGCACATGGGCAGCACGGTCACCACTCGGCCGAGCCATTATGAGGTTCTGGGCTTAAGCCCCGCGGCCGCCGCCGACGAGATCGCGCGGGCGTTCGCGCGCGAAATGAGCCGGCCGCGGGCGTTCGGCGCCATCGCCGAGGTCAGCATCGCCTACGAGACGCTGCGCGACCCGGCGCGGCGCCGCGCCTATGACGAATTGCTCGGCCTCGGGCGGGCGCCCACGCGGGCGCCGGTGCTGTCGTCGGCGGGGGTCGGCGGCGCCGCCTTCCTCGCCCGCCCGGCGCTGGTCGCCGAGCCCGCGCCGGCCGCGACTGCGGCGCCGCGGCCGGAGCGGCCGGACATCGCCGCGGCGCTGCGCCAGCTGGCGCGGCCCGAGCCGCTCCACGACCCCGCCCCGCCGGCGCGGCCCGCGCCGGCACCGCCGCCGCCCACCGCCGAGCGAGTCCACCTCGCCATCGCCGACGGCGACGCGGCGGCCGCGGGCGCGATCCCGTGGAAGCCGGTCGCGCTCGCCGCGGGCGGGGTGGCGCTCGCCGTCGCTGTGCTCGGCGCCTGGGCCGGATGGGACGGCGGCGCCGGGGCGCAGGAGGCCAGGACCGCGGCCAAGGTCGCGCTGCCGCCGCCGACCACCTTCACCGTCGACGACCCCGCGGCCGCGCGCGCGCTCGGCAATGCCCCGCAGCCCGAACCGAAGCGAACCGCGCGCGCCGCGCCCAGGCTCGCGCGGGCCCGGCCGGCGCCGCGCCCGGCCCCGGCCGAACGCGCGGCGAGCCCGCCGGCCGACCCGCTCGCCCCCATCGCCGCGACGGCCGAGCCGGCCGCCGACCCGGACCCGGCACCCGCAGCGGTCGCGGCGACGCCTACCCTTGCCCAAGGCGGTGATCGCGCGGACGATCGGGCGCATCGGCTATCCGTGCGGCCAGGTCGCCGCGACCAGTGCGGCCGAAGCGCCGGGCGTGTTCACCGTCACCTGCACGTCGGGCCACAGCTATCGCGCGGCGCCGGTCCGCGGCCGCTACCGCTTCCGCCGCGTCGCCGGCCGCTAGTCGCGGCGCCGTAACGACTGGCCTCGCTTGCGCCACCTGGCCTAATGTCGGGCCATGGACACGTTCCCCGACGACATCTTCACCGAGCCTGAGGACGTCGACCCCGACACGCTCGCCAACCTCGGCCCGCTCGCCCGCCTCGCCGGCGAATGGCGCTCGGCCGACGGCGTCGACGTCAACCCCAAGGCCGACGGGCCCGAGCGCCGCACCTATATCGAGCGGGCGCGGTTCGAGCCGATCGACCCGCAGGCCAACGGGCCGCAATTGTTCTACGGCCTGCGCTACCACATCGCGATCAACACCCCGGAAGAGGATATCGCGTTCCACGACCAGGTCGGCCACTGGCTGTGGGAGCCGGCGACGGGCCTCGTCCTGCAGACGCTGTCGATCCCGCGCGGCCAGGTGGCGCTCGCCGCCGGCCAGGCCGCTCCGGGCGACGACCGGCTGGTGCTGAGCGCGGAGCGCGGGTCGAGCGGCTACGGCATCTGCTCGACCGCCTTCCTCGAGCATGCGTTCCGCACCGACAGCTACCGGATCGAGGTCACGTTCCACGCCGACGGGACGTGGAGCTACGTCCAGGAGACGGTGCTGATGGTGCGCGGCCGGACCGAGCCGTTCATCCACCACGACCGCAACCGCCTCGCCCGGGTCGCCGCGCCCGAGCCCAACCCGTGGGCCGCGATCGTCGCCGCGGGCCGCGCCCGCGCCTGATCACGCGCCGCGCTAGGCCGATTCCTCGGCCGGCGAACGGGGCGCGCGCGGCGGGTTGCCGTCGCACCACAAATCGAGGCTGGTGAGCCACTCTTCCATCGCCCGCTGCTGGCGCGGCGGCAGATGGACGCAAGCCCAGTCGCACGCATCGCGCACCCCGCGGCGATAGATTTCGCGGATCATCGGGTCGTCGAACAGCGACTCCATCGCAAGCGGCCTTCACCAAGCGCGCCCCGCCGCCGCTTGAGACAACGACCGCGGCCGCCGGGTTCATCCGCGCGGCCGCGCCGCACTCCCGCTAGTAGGTCTCCCGGCGGAACGACAAAGTGATCATCGACGTGCCGTTGCCCTCGCGCTCGATCGCGCTCATCAAGCCGGCGCTGTCGCATCGCAGGTCGGTCAGCCACAGCACGGCGTCGCCCCAGCTGCGCAGCATGATCCGGCCGCGACCATCGGCCCACAGGGTGATGTCGGTGATGTCGCGCCGGTTGGGATCGAAGCCGCGGTCGTTGAAGGCGACCAGGAACCGGCCCTCCATGAACCCCGGGTGGGCGAAGGCGAAGGCTCCTTCGGAGATACTGATGTGACCCCATTTGGTGGCCGCCGGCGCCGTCGCGCCAGAGGTGATCTTGACCCGCGCGAACTTGGCCCCGATCCGGCGGTGCCCGAGGCCGGCGGAAATCCATGCGATATGTCCGCTGAACAACGCGGCGCAGCTCACCGGCGCGGCGGCGGCCGGGCTCGGCACGGCCAAAGCGACGACCGCCAATGCTGTTAAGAAGCCTTTCCTCATGGCTCAGCTCTCCCACTGCAGCCAGATTCGGCGGTGCGATTATCGCACCGGCGGCGGGCGCTGTCGAATGCCGCACCCCGGACGAACACGGCCCGACCGGAAGATACGCCACCGGCCGGGCCGTGCCGTTCGCAACGGAGCGAGACCCGCGCTGCCCCTTCCTGCGCCAGGCTGGGCAGCGCGAGTCCCAAGTACATCTATAACATATTTATGAAATCAGAATTAGCAGCAGCGTTAGCCCAGGGCTTTCGCCACGGACTCGCGCGACCTGGCGTGGAGCGCCCAGAAGTCGCGCACGCCGCGCCCGGCGAGGCGCTCCTCGAGCACCGTCAGGTGCGAAGTCCAGCCGCTGCCGAAGTCCTGCGCCCCGGTCGCGCTGACGATCCCGCGGTGGGTCAGGACCAGCTTCGTCCGCTCGCCCTCGGCGGTCAGCTCGTAGGTGACGGTGCCGTTCCTGCCGCCCTGGAAGGTCGTCTCGAGCAGGCGCGGCGGTTCGAAGCGGACGACCTGCTCGGTCCAGGTCTTGCCTTTGAACTCGGCGTAGCTCTCCGGGTAGGGGACGTTGGCGTCGTCCGACAGGCGGTCGTGGTCGACCAGCAGGTCGAACGTGCCGCCGGCCGTGGCGTCGGTGCCGCCCATGAACCAGCGCGAGCGCAGCTCGGCCTCGGTCAGATAGCGCCACACCGTGGTCACGGGCGCGTCGAGGGTCCGTTCGAGGCGGATCGAGTCGGGCGCGATCCGTTCGAGCGGGAGGCGGATCGCGGCTGCTGCGTCAGTCATGCTTCTTCTCCTTGTTTGCCTTGGCCTCGGCTTCGACCAGCGCCTGGAGCCGGTCGAGGCGGACGGTCCAGAAAGTCTCCCATTGGTTGAGCCAGCCGGCCGCCTCGGCCAGCGGCTCGGCGGTGAGGCTGATGACGTGGGTCCGGCCGGCCTTGCGCCGCGCGATCAGCCCGGCCTCCTCGAGCACTTTGACGTGCTTCGAGGCGCCGGCGAAGCTCATCGCCAGCGGCTCGGCGAGCTCGCCGATCGACTTGGCGCCGAGCGCAAGGGTGGCGAGCATCCCGCGCCGGGTCGGGTCGCCGAGGGCGTGGAAGACCGTGTCCAGTTGATTTTCAACCATGTAGTTGAATATGGCCGGGTCGCGAATGATTGTCAACCATTCGGTTTAATATAAATCTCGGCCTTCCCCGCGGCGTTCGGCGGGTCGGAGACGATGGCGGAGTAGGCTATTCCTCCGTCCGCACGAGGACCGCTTCGCCGATCAGCAGGAACAGGAGGAACGGGGCCCAGGCGGCGACCAGCGGCGGGTAGGCGCCGGCGTTGCCCATCGCCAGGCTGAAATTGTCGGCCACGAAATAAGCGAAGCCGAGCGCCATGCCGAGCACGGCGCGGACCAGCACCTGGCCCGAGCGGGCGAGGCCGAAGGCGGCGACCGCGGCGAGCAGCGGCATGAGCAGGGTCGACAACGGCCCGCTGATCTTGTGGGCGAGCCCGGCGCGCGCCTCGTCCGCCGGGCGGCCGGCGGCCTCGAGCTCGGCGATGCGCTGCCGCAGGGTCCAGTAATCGAGCTGGGTCGGGTCGACCTTGGCGAGGGTCAGCTGCTGCGGCGTGACCCCGGCGAGGCCGTCGAGCTCGGGCACCCGGCGCACCAGGTTCATGCCGGCGTCGTAGACCCGCGCGTTCTTCAGCCGCCACGCGCCGCCCGGCCCGGGCACCGCCGTGTCGGCGCGGATCACGCGGGACAGCAGGCCGCCGCTGCGGTCGTAGACCTGGAGGTCGTCGACGCGAAACGCCGCGCCCTGGCCCGAGACCCGGCCGGCGCGGACCAAATCCTCGCCGTTCAGCACCCAGACGCTGCTCAGCACCCCGCTTTCGGGCGGGATCGGCTTATAGTCGTTGTCCGACCAGGCGGTGACGACGCGCGCGGCCTTGACCACGGCCGTCTCGTTGAAGGCGAACAAGGCGCCGGCGATGACCAGGCTGGCGAGGATCAAAGGGGCGAGGATCTGGTGCGCCGAAATGCCCGCCGCCTTCATCGCCACCACTTCGCTGTGCTGGTTGAGGCCGACGAATGCGATCAGCGTGCCGAGCAGCACCGAGAAGGGAAGGAAGCGCGACACCAGCAACGGAATGCGCAGGCTGACGTAGCGCCACAGTTCGGCATCGCCATTGCCGGGGACGGCGAGGATCTTGCCGGACTCGCCGAGCAGGTCGAGCGTCATCAGGATCAGTACCAGCGCGACCAGCACCGCGAGGCTGCGCGTCAGGAACAGCCGCACCGTGTACCAGGCGACCTGGCGCGACGGCAGGAGGTTGAGGTTGATCATGGCGCGCTACAGGCCCTCGGCCCGCCGCGGGACCAGGCCCTTGACGAAGCGCCACGAGCGCGATGCCGCCCATTCGAGCGCGCCGATCGGCTGGCCGCCGGGCTTGTGGGCGAGCACATGGTACATCCACACGATCAGCACGGCGAGGAGCAGGAACGGCACCCACAAAGCGAGGATCGCGTCGACCCGGCCCTGCGCGGCCATCTGCTGACCATATTGGTTGACCTTGTGATAGGCGACCACGGTCACGATCGAGACGAAGATGCCGAGCGAGGACGAGCTGCGCTTGGGCGGCACCGCGAGGGCCACGGCGAGCAGCGGCAGCAGCAGCATCATGAACACTTCGACCAAGCGGAAATTGAGGTCGGCGCGGGCGGCCAGCGCCTGCTCCCGGCCGGCCGCACCACCGCCGTAGCCCAGCCTGACCAGCTCATGCAGATAGAGCTCGTCGGACTCGGTGCCGCCGCGGTGCCGGAACTGGTCGATCACCGGCAGGCTGATCGGCAGGTCGTAGGTCTCGAACGACAGGGTCCGCGGCGCCGGGAACTTGGGCAAATCCTGGACCAGCCGGCCATTGACCAGCCGGAACAGGATGGTGTCGCGGTCGTCGGTGGCGAGGAACCGGCCGCGCTCGGCGGTGGCCGCGACGGTCGTCCCGTTGGCGTCGTCCATCTGGATGAAGATGCCGTGCAGCAGGCTGCCCTTGTTCTCGCTGCGGTCGATGCGCACGGTCAGCCGGTGGCCGAGCCGGTTGAACTCGCCGACCTTGATCGCCGCGCCGAGCGCGCCTGACTTCAAATCGAAGCGCAGCCCCTCGTAGCGATAGTGCGACCACGGCTCGAGATAGCCGACGATGAACAGGTTCAGGGCCATCAGCGGGATGGCATAAGCGTAAGGAATGCGAAGCAGCCGGCCGAAGCTCATGCCGATGCCGCGCAGGGCGTCGAGCTCCGAGGTGCCGGCGAGCTTGCGGAAGGCGAGCAGGATGCCGAGCATCAGCCCGATCGGGATGCCGAGCGAGAGATATTCGGGCAGCAGGTTGGCGAGCATCCGCCAGACGACGCTGACCGGGCCGCCGGCGTCGACCACATATTGGAACAGGCGCAACATCTTATCGAGCACGAGCAGCATCGCCGCGAGGACCAGCGAGCCCAGCAGCGGCGCCGCGATCGAGCGGGCGAGGTAGCGGTCGATCAAGGACAGCTGCGGCAAATTTGGTCGTCCCGACACCATCATTTGGCCGCAAAGGCGACCGACAAGGCACAATGGGCGGATGCACCTTCGCGGGTGCAGCCGATCCGAAGTGACGCCCTATAGCGAAGCGGTCCGTTTAACCATGTCGAATTCGATGCACAGCGCAGGCGAGGGCAGGGACGGGCCGGGGCGCGCGCCATGATGAACCGGCCGCGGATCGCGCTGCTGTCGAACCCCAAGTCGACCGGCAACCTCGCCCAGCTGCCGCGCATCCGGGCCTATTGCGCCGACCATCCCGACATCTTCCACTATGAGGTCGAGCATGCCCACCAGGTGGGCGAGGCGTTGAAGACGATCGCCCGGGTCCGGCCCAAGGTGCTGGTCATCAACGGCGGCGACGGCACCGTCCAGGCGGCGCTGACCGAAATCTACAACGGCGGGCATTTCGCCGATTGCGCGCCCCCGGTCGCGGTGCTGCCGAGCGGCAAGACCAACCTCATCGCGCTCGACCTCGGCGCCCGGGGCGACCCGATCGCGGCGCTCGAGCGGCTGATCGAGATCGCGCAGGGCGACATCGCGCCGTACGTCGTCGAGCGCGAGCTGATCGCGCTCAGGAGCGGCGGCGACGAGGGCCGGCCGGTGATCGGCATGTTCCTCGGCGGCGCCGGGCTCGCCGACACGATGCTCTATTGCCGCAACAAGATCTATCCGCTCGGCCTGCCCAACGGCCTCGCCCATGTGATCACCGCGCTCGCGCTGCTGGCCAAGCTGTTCCTGCGGGTCAAGGCCGGCTTCCTGCCGCCCGACCCGATGCCGCTCGACGTCTCGTTGCGCGAGAAAGGCAGCATGATCAGCGGGCGCTTCTCGCTGCTCGCCGTGACCACGCTCGAGAAATTGCTGCTGTCGGGCGAGCTCGGCGGCAAGCGCGAGGGCGTGCTCAAACTGCTCGCGGTCGAGGAGCAGCCGATGTCGCTGATCCGCGGCTTCGCCGCGAGTCTTGCCGGCAAGCTCGGCCGGTCGAAGGTGCGCGGCGTGCATTTCGAGGAAGCCAATGAGATCACCATCGAAGGCGAGAGCTCGAACGTGATCCTCGACGGCGAGACCTTCCTCGCCGAGCGCGGGCGGCCGATCAACCTTCGGCCCGCGCTGCCGCTGTCGTTCGTCAAGCTCGCGGCCTGATTTCAGTTCACGCGGAGACGCGAAGACGCGGAGAAGGCGCACGCCAAACGATTCGCGAACTCGCTCCGCGTGAACTCATTTGGATTGCTTCGCTCGGAACGCCGCAGAGGAGCATGACGGAGCTTCGTGAGTTGGTTGCCGAGAGCTGGGCCGGCCGGTCGATCCGCGGGTGACGGCGATGGCCGGGGCGATCGCCGCGGCGCATGGGGCGGCGAGCCGGGCGGTGCTGTTCTACGGCTCGTGCCTGAGGCAGCAGCAGCTCGACGGGCTGATGCTCGATTTCTATCTGATCGTTGCGGACTATCGCGCGGCCTATGCCACGCGCTGGCTGGCGCTGGCGAACCGGCTGATCCCGCCCAACGTCTTCTATTTCGAGCATGAGGGGCTGGTCGCCAAATATGCCGTGCTGAGCGAGGCGGACTTCGACCGGCTGAACGGGCCGGAGACCCGCAGCGTGTCGGTGTGGGCGCGGTTCGCCCAGCCGTCGCGGCTGGTGTGGGCGGCGGACCCGGCGGCGCGCGAGCGGGCGATCGGCGCCGTCAGCCGCGCCGCTCCGACGCTGCTCGCGGCGGCCGGGCCGCGGCCGGGCGAGGCGCCGCTCGACCTGTGGCGGCGGGCGTTCGGGCTGACCTATTCGGCCGAGCTGCGGGCCGAGCGGAGCGGTCGCGCGACCTCGGTCGTCGACCTCGAGCCGGACCGGTACGCCCGCTTCACCGAGCCGGCGCTGGCGGTCGCGCGCGGGCTGCGTGGCGGCGGCGGCTGGGCCCGGCGGCGGCTCGAGGGGAAGGGGCTGTCGGTGCTGCGCCTGGCCAAGGCCAGCTTCACCTTCGCCGGCGGCGCCGAGTATATCGCCTGGAAGATCAACCGCCACGCGGGCACCAAAATCGCGCTGACGCCGTGGCAGCGGCGGCACCCGTTGCTGGCGGCGCTGACGCTGCTGCCGAAGCTGATGAGGCCGGGGCGGTTCGGTAGCGTCCGGGCGAGGGCGGCGGAGACGGCGCCGGCGAGGGCGCCGACGGTGAACGGCTTGCGCAGGAGCTCGTGGCTGCGGAGGTCGTCGCTCTCGCCCTCGCCGACATAGCCGGTGACGAACAGCACCGCGAAGTCGCGCTCGTGGGTCGCCTTGAGGTGGCGGATCAGCTCGGGGCCGGTCATCTCCGGCATGATCACGTCGCTGATCACGAGGTCGAACTCCCGGGCCTTGAACAGGTCGATCGCCTCGGCCCCGCTGGCGCAGGCGACCGGCTCATAGTCGAGGTCCTCGAGCGCTCCGACGGTCGCCGCGCGGACCCGGGGATCGTCCTCGACCAGCAGGATCCGGGCGCCCGGCACCCGGGCCTCGGAATTCGACGCGCTGAACCGCGGTCGGATGGATGCGGATCGGCGCCGCCGCCTCGGTCCGCGGCAGGTAGATGGAGACGGTCGTGCCGCGCCCGACGTCGCTCTCGATCCCGACCTCGCCGCCCGACTGGTGGGCGAAGCCGAAGATCTGGCTCAAGCCGAGGCCGGTGCCCTTGCCGACCGGCTTGGTGGTGAAGAACGGCTCGAACGCCCGCTCGCGCACCTCGCGGGTCATCCCGCAGCCGGTGTCGGTGACGCTGATCTTCACATAGTCGCCGGCGCGGACGTCGCCGACCTCGTTCGATGCGAGCTTCACGTTGCCGGTGGCGATGCGCATCATGCCCTGGCCGTCCATCGCATCGCGGGCGTTGACCGCGAGGTTGACGATCGCATTCTCGAGCTGGTGGGGGTCGACGTAGATCGGCCAGGCGTCGCCGACGAGGTCGACCTCGACGCGGATGCGCTCGCCGAGCGTGCGGTCGAGCAGGTCGGACATGCCGCCGATCAGCTCGCGGCTGTCGACCCGTTCGGGCATCAGCGGCTCGGAGCGGGCGAACGACAGCAGGCGCCGGGTCAGCGCCGCGGCCCGGGTCGCGCCCTCCATCGCATTGTTGAGGTGCATCAGCACCTCGCGCCGCGGGCCGTTGAGGCGGCGCTGGGCGAGGTCGATGCCGCCGACGACGACGGCGAGCATGTTGTTGAAGTCGTGGGCGATGCCGCCGGTGAGCTGGCCGACCGCCTCCATCTTCTGGACCTGGCGGAGCTGGGCCTCGGCCGCCTCGCGCTCGGCCGCCTCGGCCTTCAGCGCCTGGTTGGACTCCCACAATTCCTGGGTCCGCTCGCGTACCGCCATCTCGAGGACTTCGGAGCGCTCGGCCTCGTCCTCGATCTGCTTGCGGGCGACCGCGTTCTGGCGCAGCGCCTGGACGGCGACGACGCCGAGGAACACCGCGCCGAGCCCGACGATGATCCCGAGCCAGCTTAGGTAATCGGTGAAGCGGTCGGCCTCGGCCGAGAAGAACTGGCTCTGCGCCTGGCGGTCGCGCAGCGACTGCCGCTCGGCCCGGGTGATGTCCGACAGCTCCTTGTCGAGCTTGGTCCCGGTGCTCGGCGGCTTGCTCCGCCTGGCGTAGATAGTAACCGATCCCGGCCTGGCCCTGGTTCTGCCGCGCGGCGGTCGCCGCCAGCGCCAGCTCCTGCCCGCGCTTTTGGTAGAGCTGCATGACGGTCGCGACGCGCTTTTCCTGCGCGGGATTGCCGCGAACCAGTTTCTCGAGCTGGCGGATCTGGAAGGCGGCCAGCTGCCAGTTGCTGGCGTAGACCGTGCCGCTGGTATTCTCGTCCTCGTCGAGGACGTAGCGGGCGAGCGCCGCTTCCGAGCGCGAGACGCTCGAGCTGACGTTGCGGACGACCAGCGCGACCTCATAGGTGTGGCGCTCGGCCGCCAGGGCCTGCTCGCGCGCGTCGTTGGCGGCGGCGACCAGCCACACCATGGCGAGCAGGACCAGGGCCGCAATCAGGCCCGCGGCCGCAGCGCCGCCGCGGCGCCAGTCGAACCGCACCTCGTCCCCGTCCCCGATCATGCCGGCAATCTAGCCCCGTTAACCATTTGGCGAAAGTCAAAGGTTCCCGGAAATTAGCTCAACTTATGCAGTTTGTGGCTCGCCCTGCCGCAGCGAACATGCCCAAAATCTCGCCGACTTGCTCGGACGTGTGGAGCGCGCACAGCGAGCAGCGCAGCAGGGTCATGCCGGCCGGCGTCGCCGGCGGCCGCGCGAGGTTGACGTAGAGACCCTCGTTCAACAGCGCCTCCCACATCGCCGCGCCGGTCTCGAGGTCGGGCATGATCACCGCGATGATCGCCGACTGCGGCTCGTCGGTGCCGAGCTGGAAGCCGAGCTGGCGCAGGCCGGCGTGGAGGCGCTTCGAATTTTCCCACAAATGGGCGCGCTTGTCGGCGCTGTCCATCAGCTTGCGGATCGAGGTCGCGGCGGTGGCGACGACGCTCGGCGGCAGCGAGGCGGTGAACACGTAGGGGCGGCAGACGAGGCGCAGGATCTCGAACTTCGGATGGTTGGAGACGCAGAAGCCGCCGACCGTGCCGACCGACTTGGAGAAGGTGCCGATGATGAAATCGACGTCGTCGATGACGCCCTGGGCTTCCGCCACGCCGCGGCCATGCTCGCCGATGAAGCCCATCGAATGGGCCTCGTCGACCAGCACCATCGCGCCCGCCGCTTTCGACGCCGCGACCATCTCATTCAGGGGCGCGATGTCGCCAAGCATCGAATAGACGCCCTCGAGCACGACCAGCTTGCCGGCCCTCGGGCGGGAGCCGCTTGAGGCGCTTGTCGAGCGCCTCGATGTCGTTGTGGCGGAACGGCACGATCTGGGCGTTGCCGAGCGCACAGCCGTCGTAGATCGAGGCGTGGCTGTCGATGTCGAGGATGATGTAGTCATCCTTGCCAGCCATGGTCGAAATCACGCCGAGGTTGGCCTGATAACCGGTCGAGAAGACCATCGCATGGTCCATCGCGTAGAAGTCCTTCAACGCCTCCTCGACCGCCTTGTGGCCGGCGTAGGTGCCGTTGAGCACGCGGCTGCCGGTGGTCCCCGAGCCATATTCGTCGAGCGCCTGCTTGCCCGCGGCGACGACCTCCGGGTCGAACGTCATGCCCATGTAATTGTAGGTGCCGAGCAGGATCGTGCGCTGGCCGTTGCAGATCGCGACGGTCGGGCTCTCGACCCGCTCCATGACCAGGCCGAACGGGTCGGTGTGGCCGCTGTCGAGCAGCCCCTGGCGCAACGCGATGACGTCGTCGAACTTGGAAAAGAGGTCGGTCACGCCGTCAGGCGCCCGAGCGCGTCGACCAGCTGGCCGACGGTCTCGATCTCGGCCTGCATGTTCATGGTGATGATGACGTCGAACTCGTCCTCGACGGTGGCGACGAAGTCGAGCACGGTCAGGCTGTCCCACTCGAGGTCCTGGGCGAAGCGGGTCGCCTCGCTGACGGCGACGCCCTTCTTGTTGAACGGCGCGATCAGGTCGGCGACTTTGGCGGAGGTTTGCTGGCGATCGGACATGCGGGCCCCGTTAGTGCTGCGGCCGGTGTTAAGCAACGCAATGGGGCGGGTTTGCGGCGCTGGTCGGGCGACAGCCGCGCGTCAGTTGACCCGCTCGCTGGTCGACTCGCAGTGAACGCGCGCTTCGATCTGTGTGATCGAGAAAATTGAGGCTCGCCGGTGTCCTGATCAACTCATCCGGCCGATCGGTCAAAACCAACCGCGCTAATCCGAGTACTAACCCCCATCGCGTCGAGGATATCATCGCCTTCGCAAAATGGCTTTGCGAAGAACGACCCCCTGTTCCCTAAAAACCTGCCAAGCAAGGAGTAGATCGTGGACCGATCGATGATCAAGTCTATGCAAATCACCTGGCCATAGCGGCGTCATTACATGGGGAGGAACCACCAAGAACAAGGAAAACTTACCAATGAGCATCAAGAGCAAGTTCCAGGACCAGCTGCATCGCCTCTTCGTCAACGCCGGCGATGGCGACAATAGCGTCACGATCAGCCGCGACGCGGGCGGCCACCTGCTGGTCAACGGCGACGCGGTCGACGGCGATCCGACGATTGCGAACACCGACCTGATCCAAGTCCATGGCGGCGATGGTAACGACGTCATCGCGCTCAACGAAGCCAATGGCGCGCTGCCGGCGGCCGAGCTCGCCGGCGGCGACGGCAACGACACGCTGACCGGCGGCAGCGGCGACGATTTGCTGTTTGGCCAGGACGGCCATGACTTGCTGTTCGGCGGCGCCGGCAACGATGCGCTCTCCGGCGGGTCGGGCAACGACTTCATCGCCGGCGGCGCGGGCAACGACACGCTCATCGGCGGCGACGGGAACGACTTCCTCGACGGCGACCAGGGCGCCGACACTGCCTTCCTCGGCGCCGGCGACGACATCTTCCGCTGGGACCAGGGCGACGGCAGCGACAAGGTCGACGGCGGCAGCGGCCACGACGAATTGGTGTTCAACGGCTTCGGGGCCAACGAGCAGTTCACCTTTTCGGCCAATGGCGACGACGGCGCGCTGTTCACCCGGGTCCAGGGCAACATCGTCATGGACCTGCACGCCATCGAGGCGGTGACCGTCAACGCGCTCGGCGGCGCCGACACGGTCACGATCAACGACCCGGCCGGCAGCGGGGTGACCGACATCAACATCAACCTCGGGCTCAACGGGGTGGGCGACGGCGCGGCCGACACCGTCAACATCAATGCCCACGCCGGGTCGGTGGTCGACAACGGCAACGGCAATCTGACGATCTTCGGACGTGTCCGGAGCCACGGTGCACATCACCGGGTTCGAGGCCGCGAACGATCATCTGGTGATCGACGGCCACCCGTTCCTGATCTGATCTTGAACTGACCGGGCCGCCTCGTCCGCGGGGCGGCCCGCGTTACGCAACGCCTGCCGTTTGCTGGAATGGTTCATTCCGTTTTTCCCGTCTGCCGGGACGTCGACGCCTCTCGCGGGCCGAACCGCTCGCTCACCGACATGCGGCAATTCGCCGCCGACGGCGGGATGGACCCGCTCCGCGAGTTCAGCCTGCCGCGCGGGACGAACTCTAGCCGACCGCTAAAGCCAGCCGTGCGCCGCGTACCAGCGGGCGGTGGCGGCGAGGCCCTGGTTGGTCTCGATCCGCGGGTGCCACAGCTCGGGCGGCGGGAAGCGGCCGGAGGTCACGACCCAGTCGGGGTGGCTGAAGTAAGCGGCGCGGTCGGGGGTCAGCTTGGCGCGGTCGCGGCGGACCAGGCGGTCGATCCGGGCGGCGAGCCGGAGCAGCGGACGCGGCGTCGACAGGCTGACGGTGCGGCGGCCGACCGCCTGCCCCAGCGCCCTGCGCGAACGCCTTGTGGCTCCAGCCGCCCGGGGTGCCGTCGTCAGGCTCGATCACCCGGCGCTTCGGGGTGCCGCGGGCGGTGAGCGCGAGCAGCAGGCGGGCGAGATCGGCGACGTGGATCAGCGACACCCGGCCCCGCGGCGGGAGCAGGACGAGGCCGCGCCTGGCCATCCGGAACAGCTCGAGCGTCTCCTTGTCGCCGGGGCCGTAGACCGCCGGCGGGCGGACGATCGCCCAGTCGAGCCCGCAGCTCTCGACCAGCTCCTCGGCTCGCGCCTTTGAGGCGCCGTAGAGCGACAGCGCCGGCTCGCGCGCGGCGAGCGAGGAGACGTGGACAAAGCGGCGGACTCCGCCGGCGGTGGCCGCGGCGAGCATCGCCAGCGTGCCGGCGACATTGCCGAGCTCGAAGCCGGCGGCGTCGGGCGCGTTGATCACTCCGGCGACATGGATGATCGCGTCGGCGTCCGTCGACCAGGCGCTTCGAGCGCGTCGCGGTCGTCGAGGCTGCCGGGCATCCACGCCGAGCCGCTCGCGCGGCGGCTGCTCACGGCGGGTGAGGGCGCGGACCTCGTGCCCGGCGGCGAGCGCCGCCTCGATCACATGCGAGCCGACGAAGCCGGTGCCGCCGGTGATCGCCAGCCTCATAGCGGCGACCACGGCCGTTCGGTCCGCAAACTCCGTCCTCCGCGTCGGCGACGGTGCCGAGCCGCTCGATGATCGCGTCGAGCAGCGGCTCGATGCCCTCGCCGAGCGGGGCGGAGATCGGGAAAGGGCCTGGCGCCGCTGAGCTTGCCGATCGCTTTGACGACCTTGTTCGACGGCCTTGTCGTCGAGCAGGTCGGCCTTGGTCAGCGCGACGATCTCGACCTTGGCGTCGAGCCCCGCGCCGTAGGAGGCGAGCTCGTCGCGGACGATGCGATACGCCTCCGACGGGCTTGTCACCCGAGGCATCGACCAGGTGCAGCAGCAGCCGCGTGCGCTCGACATGGCCGAGGAAGCGGTCGCCGACCCCGGCGCCTTCGGCCGCGCCCTCGATCAGCCCGGGGATGTCGGCGATGACGAACTCGCGGCCCTTGTGGCGGACCACCCCGAGCTGCGGGCGGAGCGTGGTGAACGGATAGTCGCCGACCTTGGCGCGCGGCGTTGCTGACGCTGTTGAGGAAGGTCGACTTGCCGGCGTTGGGCAGGCCGACGAGGCCGACGTCGGCGAGCAATTTGAGCCGCAGCCACACCCACATTTCCTCGCCCGCGCTCGCCGGTCTGGTGCTGGCGCGGGGCGCGGTTGGTCGAGGTCTTGTAGCTGGCGTTGCCGCGCCCGCCCATGCCGCCCGCAGCAAGGTGACGCGCTCGCCTTCCTTGGTCAGGTCGGCGAGCAGGGTGCGCTCGTCATCGTCGGCGAGGATCTGGGTGCCGACCGGCACCTTGATGACGAGGTCCCCGCCGCCGGCGCCGGTGCGGTTGGCGCCGGCGCCGCCCTTGCCCCGCGGCGCGCGGAAATGCTGGGTGTAGCGAAAGTCGATCAGCGTATTGAGGCCGGCACGGCTTCGAACACGATGTCGGCGCCCTTGCCGCCGTTGCCGCCGTCGGGCCCGCCGATATTCGACGAACTTTTCGCGCCGGAAGCTGACCGCGCCGGGGCCGCCGGCGCCCGACTTCACGTAGATCTTGGCCTGGTCGAGGAAATGCATCGCGGGCGCGAGTTAGGCGATGCGAGCGGGGAGGGGAACCTTTGGAGCAACTCCGGCCCATGCCGCACTTGACTCAGCCATCACGCGACATGTATATACATGATGTAGATACAAGGAGCGAACCGTGGTTGAGACAACCCTGTTCAAGTCGAACAAGACGCAGGCGGTGCGGCTTCCCAAGGACGTCGCTTTTCCCGACGACAGCAAGACACCAACTGAACCAGGCGCGGCAGCAACATGTCGTATTGCTCATGAACTCGAACGCTACATGCGCTGCCGCCAGTGCTCCGAAGTCCGGGGCTATGCATACAAGCGCAGCCATCTGGTCGCGCTGCGGCCGACCAAGATCACGGCGAGCGATCCGCCCTCGACGTGGTGGCCGGGCGAGCGGTGATGTTTGAGCAGGGAGATTGAAAAATGGCAAAAGCATACTTGGTTGTTGAACACATCATTACGGACGCCGAGAAGTTTGAGGAGTATCGAACTAAGGTTGGTCCGATGATTGCGAAGCACGGGGGCCGATACCTAACCAAGGGTGGCAGCCACAAATTTCCCGAAGGCGGTCACTGGAAGCCAGAACGTGTAGTCGTAATTGAATTTCCGGACATGGACGCTCTCAACGCTTGGTACACCTCGCCGGAATATCAGCCGCTGATCGCTCTCCGGAAACAATGCACAAGCGACTTGGACATGTTGATTACGCTTGAAGGGGCATAGGTGGAGGGCCTTGTGCAATCTCTACTCGATCACCACAAACCAAGCGGCCATCGCTGCGCTGTTCCGCGTCGTCAACCGCTATGTCGGCAACCTCGCGCCGATGCCGGGCGTGTTTCCGGATTATCCGGCTCCGGTGGTCCGCAACACCGACACCGGCCGCGAGATGAGCATGATGCGGTGGGGCATGCCGCCGCCACCGCGGACAGGCGGCCCGCCGGTCACCAACATCCGCAACACGTCCTCGCCGCACTGGCGCGGCTGGCTCAAGCCGGAGAACCGCTGCCTTGTCCCGGCCAACAGCTTCGCCGAGTACGCGCCGGAGCCGAACCCGGAGACGAAGAAAAAGGACGTGGTCTGGTTCGCGCTGAATGATGACCGGCCGCTGTTCGCCTTCGCTGGCATCTGGACCGACGTTCAACGGTGATCGCGGCACGAAGTCGAAGCCGGTGCCGGGGCCGCATCAGGTCTATGGCTTTCTGACGACATCGCCGAACGCGGTGGTCGAGCCGATCCATCCCGAAGGCGATGCCGGTGATCCTGACGACCGACGAAGAGCGGGACGTGTGGATGCGCGCACCGTGGGACGAGGCGAAGGCGCTGCAACGGCCGTTGCCGGATGACGCGCTCAGGATCGTCATGCGCGGGGCCGACAAAGAGGATCGCGCGGCGGCAGCATGATCGTGCGCGCGTCCCTCCGGCTTCATCGAACCGTGCCAGCCGTCGAAGGTGGCGCGGCCGCCGTCCGGCCCGTTGTGGGTTCACGAAATCAAGCACGACGGCTACCGGCTGATGGTGCGCCGGGATGGCGCGCGCGTCTGCTGCTTCACCAACGGCCATGACTGGGCCGATCGTTTCCCGGCCATTGTCGATGCCGCGCTCCGCATCAAGGCGCAAACCGACATGGCCGGCCTTGGTCGGCGATGTCCGGTCTCAGGCGTAGAACGGAAGTCGGACTTCGAGGGCGGCAGGTCCGTTGATGACCCATGTCGGATACTGCTCCGGCGAAGTTGCTTCGATCCTTAATTAAGGACAACATATTTCGGGTATTACACGAGCGGCCAAGAGTTGCCGCATCAACTCTCCAAGTTGGAGTGCCCGAATGAACAGCCCTTCCGGACTTTTAACTGCTATTCTACCGTGCAATGACCTCGACACGTCTGAGCGCTTCTACAATCGGCTTGGCTTTGCGCGCCCGGACAGCCAAAGGCCGGCTCCGGGAGAACCCGACACCTACCGCATGCTGTCGAACGGCAAGGGTGGATATCTGCATCTGATAGATGCAGTAGAGGGATGGCTAGTGCCGGGCAAAAACCCATTTGGGCTATATCTTTATTTTGAAGACGTTGACGTGGTGGCTCGCGAATTTCAGAAATCGCCCGAAGACAAGCCGTGGGGAATGTATGAATTCGCAATGTCTGATCCGGATGACACGCTGGTCCGTGTCGGTTGGCCAACTCGCCTGCGCCAACCACGCTGAGGCACACCAGTTCGCCGTCAGTGTCCAAGGTGCGCCATTGGCACCAAACGGACATGCCGGGGCGACCTGACGACGTCTGCTCTTGAGGATACAACGGACGTGCCCGCCGCGTAATGAGAGTGACAGTGAACCCTCACGTCAAAGGCACTTCCCTTTCACACAATAGCCGCACCGATGTAATGAAAGCCTGGGCAAACAAAGCGTAGAATGCCGCCACAACTCATGGGGCAGGTCAACTCAAACGGAGAATGACCATGGGCGATAACGTGACGTTATTTCCGAACATCTTGCAGCCAGCAGCTGCTTGGAAGGCCTATGCGCCGATAGGCGTCAAGTTCTGGGAGAACCAAGAAACCGCGCTCGAAGGCTTGAAGGAATTTGCGGACGGTTGGTTTGCCCGGCGTCATAAGGGCATGCAAGCGGCGCTTGAAACGGCCAAACATATTGGCGATGCCGAGACGCCCTCCGATTTACTCCGGGAATATCAGAACTGGGTCACGCGAGAGATGGAACTGTTGGCGGAGGATGGGAACGCCTATCAGCAACAAGTGCTGAGGGCCGGAGTTCAGCTGAGCGCACCGCCGGAAGCGCCACAGGCCGACGAGCGTCGGACCGGCTAACGCCCCCCTTGTCATAAAAGCGGACCGTCCCGCGCGGCTCCGGACCTCAATCTCGGCGTCGTGAACATGCGCCAGCACTTGAGTTAGGTCGCGCATGTCGAGCAACGCTCCGCAGATCGGGCAATTGCCGAAATGATCGGCCTCGGTTCGGCAACGCCGTCGGGGTCGATGCCTCGATAGCCGTCTGCTTTCGTCATTGATCCCGCGCCAGCTTCCGGCGTCCTCCGCGACGAGTCGAACACACGTTCAACGCGGCGGTTCAAGTCTCTCATGACGCCAATTAGCTGCCCCGGACGAATGCGACGGCAGGTCCGCAGTTGGCGAAAGCCGACACCGCATTCCAGGCGCATCCGTTGGTCAACCGACTGAACCTTGCTTAGCGTCGCCTTCTCGAACTGCGCGATGGCACCGAGCACCTGGCGCACCAGCACGGCGGTCGGCGTGTCCTCCACGAAAAAATCTGGCGCCGAGGCCGGGATCAGCGTCACGTCGATCGATTTGAGGAAATCGTGGCCGGCGAGCTGCACGGCGAGATCGGGCGCAAAGCGATCCGGGCTCTCAACGAGGATGGTACGGACGCCATTGCCGGCGATCCGTTCGAGCATGGCGGCGAAGCCCTCTCGCTCTGCCACCCGATCCGCGCCGCTCACTGCGGCGACGTTGAACTCGCGACGATGCTGTAGCCGGCGGCCTTGGCGAAAGCTTCGATGGCGCCACGTTGTCACAATCGCCTAACCGGCGGCCCGCCGACAAGAATTCGCCTGCCGCCCAGACCCAGCCAAACAACGTGGCCGGTTCATCC
>CAVXYS010000038.1:0-38926 GCA_963765945.1 uncultured Alphaproteobacteria bacterium | reverse complement strand
ATCTAAGGGAGCGGGATCAGTCCGACGCCAGGGTCGCGGGTCCAAGCTCCGCGATCCTGGTCGATCCCGTCAGCGCCATCGCGACCCGCATCTCGGCCTCGATCAGCGCGAGGACATGGGCGACTCCCCGCTCGCCGGCCGCGGCAAGGGCATAGGCCCAGGCGCGACCGAGGAGCACGAAGTCGGCGCCGAGCGCGAGCATTCGCACCACGTCGAGCCCCGAGCGCACCCCGCCGTCGACGAGGACCGGGATTCGCCCGCCGATCGCATCGGCGATGTGCGGAAGGGCCTGGGCGGTGGAGCTCACGCCGTCGAGCTGGCGCCCGCCGTGGTTCGATACGACCACCCCGTCCACACCGTTGGCGAGGCATTCGCGGGCGTCGTCGGGATCGAGGATGCCCTTGATGACCAGCGGGCCTTTCCATTGCTCGCGGACCCACGCGACGTCCTGCCACGTGACGCTGGCGTCGAAGTTGCGCGCCACCCAGCCCATGAGGTCGGCGAGCACCGCGTTGGAGCCGAGCAGGGGTTCGAGGTTGCCCATGGTCATCGGACGCCCGCGCACGGCCACGTCCCATGCCCAATCCGGTCGCCGCAGGACCTGCCACGCCCGGGCGCCGGGGCCGCGCAGGGCTCCCGACAGGCCGGCGCGATAGTCGCGATAGCGCGTGCCGGGCACGGCCAGGTCGACGGTCAGCAGCAGGGCGCCGCAGCCGGCGTCCCGCGCGCGGGCGATCATGTCGGCGACGAAGCCGCGGTCCTTGACGATGTAGAGCTGGAACCACAGCGGCGCCGCGCGCGCGACTTCCGCGATCGAGCAGGCACTCAACGTCGAGAGCGTGAACGGGACGTTGGCCGCGGCTGCGGCCCTCGCCGCCTGGACTTCGCCCCGGCGGGCATAGAGGCCGGACAGGCCGACGGGCCCCAGGCCCACCGGCATGGCCCGGCGCTGGCCGAACAACTCGGTCCCAAGGTCGAGCGCGGAAACGTCGCGCAGCACGCGCTGGCGCAGCGCGACCGACTGCAAATCCGCCACGTTCCGCCGCAACGTCACCTCGTCGTATGAGCCGCCGTCGAGATATTCGAACAGGAAATGCGGCAGCCGCGCCTGCGCGAGCGCGCGATAGTCGCCGACCGATGCCGCCTTCCTCATTGCCGCACGAATTGCAGTCCCGGCGGATTACCGCAAGCGCGAGGCGCAGCGGCGTTCGCATCTTCCAACCGTCGCCCGTCGCGCCCATATGCGCGCCGCAAGCACGGAGGACCCGATGGTCGAACAGCAGCGCATGGACATCGCGAAGATCGCACCGGAGGCCTATCGGCACCTGCTTCAGCTCGAAGGCGTGATCGCCGGCAAGCTCGACCGCAAGCTGTTCCACCTGCTCAAGTTGCGCGCATCGCAGATCAACGGCTGCGCCTTCTGCATCGGCATGCACAGCGATGAGGCGCTGCGCGACGGCGAAACGGCGGAACGGCTGCTGCTGCTCGACGCGTGGCATGAAAGCGCCGCCTTCAGCGAGAAGGAGCAAGCGGCGCTGTTATGGATCGAGGAGCTGACGCTGATCGCCGACAGCCATGCCAGCAAGGACGCGTTCGACGGGTTGAAGCGCTTCTTCTCCGACGAGGAAATCGCCTATCTCACGCTCACCGGGGCGGCGATCAACGCCTGGAACCGGATCGCGATCGCCTCGCGCGGCCAGTATGACCGCGCCATGTTCCACAAAGGCGAAAAGGTCGCCGAGCCGGCCTAACTCGCGAAGGCAGGGTCGAGGCGGTAGGCCTTGCGCTTGAGCGCCGGCCAGGCGAGCAGGTTGGCGGCGAGCGCAACTCCGACCTGGCCCTGCTGCGCGGTGACCTCGGGCGCACCCTGCGGCGGGTTGCTGACGTTCTCGCCGGCCGACAGCGCCATGATCTGGGCCTGGCACGCGCGCTCGACGAAATAGAGCCGGACGAAGCATTCGCCGACGTTCTTGCCGACGGCGAGCGTGCCGTGGTTGCGCAGGATCATCGCATTTTTCTCGCCCAAGTCGGCGACCAGCCGCTCGCGCTCGTCGAGGTCGACCGCGACTCCTTCATAATCGTGGAAGGCGAGGTCGCCGCGGACCAGCATCGCGGTCTGGGTCAACGGCAGCAGCCCGTCGCTGTGCGCCGACACCGCCTGGCCCGCCGGCGTGTGCAGGTGCATCACCGCGTGAGCGTCCTCGCGCGCCATGTGGATCGCGCTATGGATGGTGAAGCCGGCCGGATTGGTGATGAACGGCGTCGGCTCGATCGGATTGCCCGCGACGTCGACCTTGATCAGCGAGCTCGCCGTCACTTCCTCGAACATCAGATTATAGGGATTGAGCAGGAAATGGTGCTCGGGCCCGGGGATCCGCGCCGACAAATGGGTGAAGATGAGGTCGTCCCAGCCGTAATGGGCGACCATCCGATAGGCGCAGGCGAGATCGACCCGGATCGCCCATTCCTCCTCGCTGACCTTGTCCTTCATCGGCGGGATGGCGATCGACTCGAGCGGCTGTTCGCCCAACCCGCGGCTGATCGCATCGACTCGGTTCATTGCGGTTGCTCCTATCGGGTACCCATCAGAGTACTACTCTGATGGGGCCGGTTGTCGGTCGGGGTGTGCGGCGGCGAAGGCGTCGAGCTTATTCGCGTTCTCGTCCGCGCGCAGCAAGGTCGGATAGTCGTCGAGCGAAACGTTGT
The DNA here is from genome assembly GCA_963765945.1 of uncultured Alphaproteobacteria bacterium. GTDB lineage: Bacteria > Pseudomonadota > Alphaproteobacteria > Sphingomonadales > Sphingomonadaceae > Sphingomicrobium. The sequence continues at coordinate 36,220 of CAVXYS010000038.1, read as the reverse complement.
AGCGCCGCGCATTGTAGAGCTGGGGGACGAGGCAGACGTCGGCGATGGTCGGCTGGTCGCCGAACAGGAACCGCCCGGCGCCCGGCTTGGCGAGCGCCTCGAGCGCCGGCAGGCCCTCGCGAATCCAGTGCATGTACCAGCTATCGCGATCCTGCTCGGGCAGGCCGAGCTCGTTCGAGAGATATTTGAGCACGCGCAGGTTGTTGAGCGGGTGAATGTCGCAGGCGATGGTCAGCGCCATCGCCCGGACGTGCGCTCCATCGAGCGGATCGCGCGGGATCAGTGGCGGATCGGGCAGGGTCAGGTCGAGATAGGTGATGATCGCGAGGCTCTGGGTCAGCCGGTGCCCGTCGAGCTCGAGCATCGGCACCAGGCCCTGCGGGTTCAATGCGCGATAATCGTCCGCCTGCTGCTCGCTGTGCAGCAGGTTGACCGGCCGGCTGTCGTACTCAACACCTTTCAAATTGAGCGCGATCCGCACCCGATAGGCGGCGGAGGAGCGGTAATAATCGTAGAGGACCGCGCGGCTCATAGCGCTGCTAGTTAACCCGCGGCGGTGAACGGCGCCACTACCTCCGGCGGGATGCGGATCGGCCGCCCGGACGCCTTGTCGATGATCGCCCAGTCGGTGCGCGAGCGCACCCGCGGCTTGCCGTCCGCGCCGACAAACTCGATGTGGCGGTCGAACTTCGCGCCCTTAAGATTGTCGCCGACCCAGGTCCGCGCAGTGATCCGCTCGCCCTCCAGCACCGCGCGGAGATAGTCGATCTCGTGGCGCACCACGACCCAGAAGTAAGCGCCCTGATGCTCGGCATCGGCGACGCTGCGCCAATGCGTGACCGCGACCTGCTCCATCCACTGCACCCAGACGGCGTTGTTGACATGGCCGAGCTCGTCGATGTGCTCCGGGGCGGCGGTGAAGGTCATCTCGAAGACCGGGCGGGTCACCTTTTCCCGGTCTCCGTCAGGATGAAGGCATAGGTTTCGGCGACCTCGGTGAGGCCATCCCAGCGGCCCGACTTGCCTCCGTGCCCGGCGCCCATGTTGATCTTCAGCAGCAGCAAATTGCCGTCGGTCTTGGTCGCGCGCAGCCTGGCGGCCCATTTGGCCGGCTCCCAATAGGTCACCCGCGGGTCGGTCAGGCCGCCGGTGATCAGCAGCGGCGGATAATCCTGCGCCTTGACGTTGTCGTAGGGCGAATAGGTTCGCAGATAGTCGAACACCGCCTTGTCGGTGATCGGATTGCCCCATTCGGGCCATTCGCCGGGGGTCAGCGGCAGCGTGTCGTCGAGCATGGTGTTGACGACGTCGACGAACGGCACGTCGCCGACCACCGCGCCCCACAGCTCGGGATTGCTGTTGACCACCGCCCCGACCAGCTCGCCGCCGGCCGAGCGGCCGTTGATCGCGATCTTGCCGGCGGAGGTGAGCCGCACCGCGATCAACCCCTTTGCGACGTCGACGAAATCGTTGAAGGTGTTGGTCCGCTTGGCGAGCTTGCCGTCGAGGAACCACTGGTGGCCGAGGTCGTCGCCGCCGCGGATATGGGCGATGGCGCAGGCCCAGCCGCGGTCGAGCAGGCTGATCCGGTTCGAGTTGAACGCCGGCGGGATGGCGATCCCGTAGGCGCCGTAGCCGTACAGGAACAGTTTCCCAGTGCCGTCCTTCGCAAACCCCTTCTTGTAGACCACCGAAACCGGCACCTTCGCGCCGTCGCGCGCGCCGACCATCAGCCGCTCGGTCGCATATTGCGACGCGTCGTAGCCCGACGGGATCTCCTGGACCTTGCGCACCTCGAGCGCGCCGCTCGCCGGGTGATAGTCGTAGGTGGTCATCGGCGTGACCATCGACGAGTAGCCGAGGCGGTAGGTCTCGGGCGCATATTCGGGATTGCCGTGGAAGAAGGCGGTGTAGCTCGCCTCGGCGAAGGGAATGCGCGCTTCCTCGCCGGAATACGTGCGCAGGGTCAGCTGATCGAGCCCGTCGACCCGGCTGCTGATCGCGAGATGATCGCGGTAGGCGCTCGCGCCGGTCAGATAGACGCGGTCCGAGCCGGCGATCACCGTCCGCCAGTCCTCGGGCTGCGCCGGGTCGGCCTCGGCCAGGCGGAAGTTCACATGATCGTCGTTGGTCAGGATCCACAGCCGCCCGTGCGCAGCATCGACATGATATTCGCGGTTGGGCTGGCGTCGGGAAATCAGCGTCAGCGGCCGGGCCGGGTCGTCCGCGCCGACGAACCGCACCTCACTGGTCGCATTGTCGCCGGTCGAGACGATGATCAGGCTCTTGTCGGTGGTCTTGCCGGCGCCGACGCTGAAGCCAAGTTCTTCCGTCTCTTCGTAGAGCGTGATGTCCTCCGACCGCGGCTGCCCGAGCCGGTGGAAGCGGGCGCGGTAGCTGCGCCAATGCTCGTTGACCTCGGTGAAGACGATCCCGTCCGAGCCGCTGGCCCACACCGGCTGGCCGATCCCGACCTCGGTCACGGTCTCGAGGTCCTCGCCCGTCGCCAGGTCACGGATCTTGAGCTGGAACCGCTCCGAGCCATTGTCGTCGACCAGGATCGCGGCGAGCCGCGCGTCCGGGCTGATCTCCAGCGCACCGAGGCGGAAATAGTCCTTGCCCTCGGCCTCGACCGGCTCGTCGAAGATGATCTGATCAGCGCCGCCGGCGACCGGCTTGCGGTACCAGGTCCGGTATTGCGCCCCCGGCTTGAACGCCCACCAATAGAGCCAGTCGCCGTCCTTGAGCGGGACCGAGCTGTCGTCCTCCTTGATCCGGCCCTTCATCTCCTCGAACAGCTGGTCGATCAGCGCCTGGTGCTGCCCCGCCCAGCCCTGAAAATAGTCATTCTCGGCATGCAGGTAGGCGAGCACGTCCGGATCATCGACCTCGGGATATTTGGGGTCCCGCAGCCAGTGCCACGGATCCTCGATCGTCACGCCGTGCGCTTCATAGCTGTAGGCGCGCTGTTCAGCGATCGGCGGGGCGGGGAGGGTGGTCGGCTTGTCCATGGGCGCGCTCTTAGCGCGGTGACCGTCCACGGGAAGCAAAAGCTTGCGAAGATGCCGCGCTATGACCGGGCTATTCGCGCTCCTTGCGCCAGGCCGTGAGGGCCTTCGAGCGATCGATCAGGGCGGAAACCTCCCGCGCGTCCAGCTCGCTGTCGAAGCTCAGGCCGACGACTCCGGCGTTCCGCCACCGGACGACCGCCGAACGGCCGAGCGTTCCGCAGTCCAGGATCACCGCCGTTCCGTTCGGCAGGGCGATCGGGCAATCCAGCTTTGCACCGCCGGCCGACAGGTCGAGAATCTGGACGGCATGCCGCTCGCCTTCGGCCTGAAGGAAGGCCGGTAACGCCACCTCGACCCGCGGATAGGCGCGGCGGTCCGCGAACGCAGCGGAGTCTCGGGGGGAGGGAACGGAGCTTGCCATATATCTTGCCGGTGGCGATGGCGTAGCACGGGTGTGCTGCCAGAGTGTAAACGCCGACGGCGGTTCTAGCTTTCGCGTCGGCGGCAATGTCGGTCTATCCGGCAAGGCGGACCGATGCGGCATGACGCTTCTCTCCGCAACCGCTTCAGCGCGCCTCGTCACGCAACGCGGGCGGGCTCTTTAACAATGGCGATTCAGGGACTAGCTGACGGGCGAGGGAGTTAGCCCATGTCCAGTTACGCCGATCGCCTCAAAGCCCTGCGCGAACAGCTCAAGGCCAGTTCGCTCGACGGCTTCGTCGTGCCGCTGACCGACGAGCATATGAGCGAATATGTCGGCAGCTACGCCCAGCGGCTCGCCTGGCTGACCGGCTTCCAGGGCTCGGCCGGCTCGGCGGTGGTCCTGCCCGAGGAAGCGGCGATCTTCGTCGACGGCCGCTACACGCTCCAGGTCCGGCAGCCAGGTCAGCGCGACCGAATGGAGCTACCAGTCGGTGCCCGAGACCAGCACGACGCAATGGCTCGAAGGAGCATGCGCCAGAAGGCGCGCGGATCGGCTACGACCCGTGGCTGCACACCCGCGACTGGGTGAAGAAGGCCAAGGACGCGCTCGCCAGCCGCGGCGCCGAGCTGGTCGCGGTCGAGCGCAACCCGATCGACGAGGTGTGGACCGACCGCCCCGAGACGTCGAAGGCGCATCTGGTCGTCCAGCCCGATCAATATGCCGGCAAGTCGGCCGCAGAGAAGCGCACGGAGATCGCCGACTGGCTGGCAAGCATCACGCCGACGCGGCGGTCCTGTCGGCGCTCGAATTCGATCGCCTGGGCGTTCAACATCCGCGGCGCAGGACGTGACCCACACCCCGGTCGCGCTGGCCTATGCCCTGGTCAATGCCGACGGCACCGCCGACCTGTTCGTCGCCGGCGAGAAGATCGGGCCCGAGGTCCGCCAGCATCTCGGCAACGGCGTCCGGCTGCACGAGCGCGCGGAGTTCGAGAGCGCGCTCGGCGAGCTCAAGGGCAAGACGGTCGTCGTCGATCCCGAGCGCGCGGTCGCCGCGATCTTCGAGGCGCTCGAGAAGGCGGGGGCGAAGATCCTGCCGATGCGCGACCCGGCGGTGCTGCCCAAGGCGATCAAGAACCCGGTCGAGATCGCCGGCCAGAAGGCCGCCCAGGCGCGCGACGGCGCGGTCATCTCGCGCTTCCTGAACTGGATCGACGAGGAAGCGCCCAAGGGCGACGTCGACGAACTGAAGGCCTCCGACCACCTCGAAGTCGCTGCGCCGCGAGAATCCCGAGCTTCGCGACCTGTCGTTCGACACGCATCTCGGGCGCCGGGCCGAACGGCGCGATCGTCCATTACAAGTCGAGCGAGAAGACCAACCGCAAGCTCGAGACCGGCACGCTCTATCTGGTCGATTCGGGCGGCCAATATGTCGACGGCACCACCGACATCACCCGCACCGTGCCGATCGGCGAGCCGACCGAGGAGATGCGCGACCGCTTCACCCGGGTGCTCAAGGGCCATATCGCGATCGCCACCGCGGTCTTCCCCAAGGGCACGCGCGGCACCCAGCTCGACAGCTTCGCCCGCCGGCCGCTGTGGGAAGCGGGCCTCGATTATGCCCACGGCACCGGCCACGGCGTCGGCAGCTTCCTTGCGGTCCACGAAGGGCCGCAGCGCATTTCGCCGGTCGGAAGCAGCGCAGAGCGGCGGCGACGAGCCGCTGGCCGGCGGGCATGATCCTGTCCAACGAGCCGGGCTATTACAAGACCGGCGAATACGGCATCCGCATCGAGAATCTGGTGCTGGTGGTCGACCGCGAGATCGAGGGCGCCGAAAAGGAGATGCTCGGCTTCGAGACCCTGACCTTCGCGCCGATCGACCGGCGGCTGGTCGACGTCGAAATGCTCGAGCCCGAGGAGCTCGCCTGGCTCAACTGCTATCACGCCCATGTGCTGGCGAAGATCGGCCCGCAGCTCTCGGGCGCGACCTCGACTGGCTCAAGAGCCTGCGCGCCGATCTAGGTGGTCCGCCTTCGCCAGGCTCGGCGGACATCCTTCGCAAACGCTCCGACTGCAGCCGAGCTAGCGAAGATGGTGCTGCCGGTGAGGATTGAACTCACGACCTCAGCCTTACCAAGGATGCGCTCTACCACTGAGCTACGGCAGCACTTTGTCCGGAGTGGCGCGCGCCTATGACGGGGCGCTCGGCCTGTCAACCCGCTGTGCAACGCGTTTGGCAAGTCGCGGCTGAAAAGGACAAAGCGCGCGAGGAGCGGCTGGCCGCCGCGCTGCGGGAGAATCTGCGCCGCCGCAAGGCTGCAGGCGCGGCGAGTCTCGCTGGAAGCCCGGAAGCCGATTGACGACACGGACGCCGCTACATGCGGCGCCGCATGCGCTTCTTCTCGGACAATGCCGCGGCCGCGCACCCCAAGGTGATCGAGGCGATCGCCGCCGCGAACCGGCTCGACACCGCCTATGACGGCGACGCAATGGAGCCAGAAGCTCGACGGCGCCTTCTCCGACCTGTTCGAGACGGAGGTCCGCGCGTTCTGGGTGACGACCGGCACCGCCGCCAATTGCCTCGCGCTGGCCGCTTTGTGCCCGCCCTACCGCGGCGATCCTGTGCCACCGCGACGCGCATATCGAGGTCGACGAAGCGGGCGCGCCGGGCTTCTTCACCGGCGGCGCCAAGCTGATGCTGCTCGACGGCCCGGGCGCCAAGGTCACGCCGGACGCGGCCGCGGCGGCGTGCGACGCGATCCGCGACGACGTCCACCAGGTCCAGCCGGCCGCACTCTCGATCACCAACGCGACCGAATATGGCCTGGTCTACCGCGCCGCCGAAGTCGCCGCGCTGGGCGAGCTGGCCAAGCAGCGCGGCCTCGCCTTCCACATGGACGGCGCGCGCTTCGCCAATGCGCTCGCGACGACCGGCGAGAGTCCGGCCGACGTCACCTGGCGCGCGGGGGTCGACGCGCTGTCGTTCGGCTTCGTCAAGAATGGCGGGCTCAATGCCGAGGCGCTGATCCTGTTCAGGACCGAGCTTGCCGACGAGATCGCGGTGCGGCGCAAGCGCGCCGGGCATCTTGCTCTCCAAGGGCCGGATGCTCGCCGCGCAGCTCCTCGCGCTTGCTCGAGGACGGGCTGTGGCTCGACAATGCCCGCGCCGCCAACGGCGCCGCGCAGGCGCTGGCGCAAGCGGCGCCGGACCGGCTGGTCTACCCGGTCGAGGCCAACGAGCTGTTCCTCCGCGCCAGCGACGACGAAGCGGAGCGGCTGCGAGCGCCAGGGCTTCGACTTCTACGACTGGGGACCGGGCGAGATCCGCCTCGTCACCAGCTGGGACCAGGCCCCGAGGCCGTCGACCGGCTCGCCGCGGCGATCGCCGCCCTGTGAGCGAAGCGCCGGCGGCCAGCTTCCGCACCGTCACGCTGCCGTTCATCATCTTCACCGCGATCTGGGGCTCGACCTGGATCGTGATCCGCGGCCAGCTCGGGCGTCGTCCCGCCGCAATGGTCGGTGACCTACCGCTTCATCATCGCCGCGTTCGCCATGGCGTGTTATCGCGCTGGCCAGGGGCGAGGGGCTGCGCCTGCCGCGTCCGCGGCGTGGTCGCCGCCCTCGTTGCTCGGCTTCACCCAGTTCTGCGTCAATTTCAACGCGGTCTATCTCGCCGAGCGCCACATCACCTCGGGCGTCGTCGCGACCGTGTTCGCGCTGCTGCTGATCCCCAGCAGCCTGCTCGGCTGGGCGTTCCTCGGCCAGCAAGCCGACGCCGCGCTTCTTCTGGGGCTCGCTGGTCGCGGTCGCGGGCATCGGCCTGCTGTTCGCCCATGAGCTTCGGGACGCATCGCGGCCAGCGCCCGGCAGGTCGTCGCCGGCATCGGCCTGACGCTGGTCGGAATGGTCGGCGCGTCGATCGCCAACGTCCTCCAGGCGCGGCCCGAGGTACGACGTTACCCGCTGTTCACCATGCTCGCCTGGGCGATGGCTTGCGGGCGCGCTGATCGACGCCCTCGTCGCGCTGGCCGATGACCGGTCCGCCGGTCATCGACACGCGGCCCGGTTATTGGCTCGGCCTGCTCTATCTCGCGCTCGCCGCCTCGGTGCTGACCTTCAGCCTCTATTATCCGGTGGTGCGCCGGATCGGCCCGGCCAAGGCGGCCTATTCGAGCGTGATGGTGCCGATCATCGCCATGGGCTTTTCGACCTGGCTCGAAGGCTATCGCTGGACCCCGACGACCATCGCCGGCGCCCTGCTCGCGCTCGGCGGAATGGTTGGCTGCGCTGCGGCGGGAGCGACCGGTTGTGACTTCGCCCGACGCCGCCTAAAGCCGACGCCATGCCCGACGTCCAAACCACCCTTGCCGAGGCGCCGCCCGCGCCAACCCATGTCGCCATCCGCCGCGAGGACTATCGTCCGCCCGACTGGCTGGTGCCCGAGATCCGCGCTCGAGTTCGAGCTCGACGCCGATCGGACCCGCGTCCGCGCCACGCTCGAGGTCGTCCGCAACGGCGACCACGACCGCCCGCTGCGGCTCGACGGCGACGAACTCCAGCTGCTCTCGGTGACGGCCGACGGCGAGCATTGGCGATGGACGGCCCGCAGCTCGTCATCGACCTGCCCGGCGAGCGCGCCACGGTCGAGACCGAGGTGGCGATCGCGCCCACGGCCAACACCAAGCTGATGGGCCTCTACGCCTCGGGCGGAATGCTCTGCACCCAGTGCGAGGCCGAGGGCTTTCGCCGCATCACCTTCTTCCCCGACCGGCCCGACGTCCTGTCGAAATATCGTGTCCGGATGGAAGGCGATGCCACGGCCTTCCCGATCCTGCTGTCCAACGGCAACCGGGTCGCATCGGGCAAGGCGCCGAACGGCCGCCATTGGGCCGAATGGGAGGACCCGTTCCCCAAGCCGTCCTATCTGTTCGCTCTGGTCGCCGGCGACCTCGAAGCCAACCGCGACACCTTCACGACCATCTCGGGCCGCACGGTCGATCTCGCCATCTGGGTGCGCGAAGCCGATCTCCCGAAGACGCAGCACGCGATGGACAGTCTGAAGCTGGCCATGGCGTGGGATGAACGGGTCTACGGCCGCGAATATGACCTCGACCAGTTCAACATCGTCGCGGTCTCCGACTTCAACATGGGGGCGATGGAGAACAAGGGCCTCAACATCTTCAACTCGGCCTATGTGCTCGCCGACCAGGACACCGCCACCGACGCCGATTTCGACAATATCGCGCGGGTTGTCGGCCATGAGTATTTCCACAACTGGTCGGGCGACCGGGTGACCTGCCGCGACTGGTTCCAGCTGTCACTGAAGGAGGGGTTCACGGTCTTCCGCGACCAGAGCTTCTCGGCCGACATCGGCAGCGCTCCGGTCAAGCGGATCGAGGACGTCCGCGTGCTGCGGGCCGCGCAATTCCCCGAGGACGCTGGCCCGCTCGCCCATCCGGTGCGGCCCGACAGCTATATCGAGATCGGCAATTTCTACACCGCGACCGTCTACAACAAGGGCGCCGAGGTGATCCGCATGCTCGCCACGGTGCTCGGTCCGGACAAGTTCCGCGCCGGCACTGACCTCTATTTCTCGCGGCACGACGGGGAAGCGGCGACGTGCGACGATTTCGTGGCTGCGCTCGAGGACGGCAGCGGAGTCGACCTGACGCCGTTCAAGATCTGGTACAGCCAGGCGGGCACGCCGAAGGTCCGGGCGCGGCTCGATTATGACGCCGAGGGCAAGTCGGCGACGTTGCATCTCCACCAGCAGGTCGATCCGACCCCCGGGCAGCCCGACAAACAGGCGATGCCGATCCCGCTCAGGACCGCCCTCATCGGCGAAACCAGCGCGCACGAAATCTGCTCGGAACAGCTGATCCTGCTCGACCGGCCGAGCGACAGCGTACGCTTCGACAATGTCGTCGAGCCGCCGCTGCTGTCGATCAATCGCGGCTTCTCGGCGCCGATCATCGTCGAGGCCGAGCGCCAGGCCGGGGAGCTCGAGCGCCTGGCAGAGGCCGACACCGACCCGTTCGCCCGCTACGAGGCGATCCAGGAGCTGATGATGCGGGCGCTCACCGCCGGCGCACGCGGCGAGCAGGCCGATCCGGAGCCGGTGATCGAAGCCGTCGCCGCGACCCTCAAGTCCAATTCGCTCGACCCGGCGTTCAAAGGCGAAGCGATCCTGCTGCCGTCCGAAACCCTGATCGCCGAGCGCATGCCGATCGTCGATCCCGACGCGATTCACGCGTCGCGCGAGGCGTTGCGCCGCGCGCTCGGCTCGGCTTTGTCAGGCGAACTGCTCGCCGCCCACCGCAGCGACGGCGCCGCCGGCCACGACCTGTCGCCCCGCGCCAAGGGCATCCGCCGGCTGCGCACCGTCGCGCTCGGCCTGCTCGCCGCCGCGGACGAAGACGCCAGCGCGCGGCTCGCCAAGGCCCAGTTCGACGGCGCCGACAATATGACCGATCGCCAGGGCGCGCTCGGCGTCCTCGTCTCGCTCGACGTGGCGGAGCGGGCGGCTGCGCTCGACGCTTTCCACGAGAGGTTCCACGACGATGCGCTAGTGCTCGACAAATGGTTCGCGCTGCAGGCGGCGGCGCAGCGCGCCGACACGGTCGACCAGGTGCTCGCGCTCGAGAAGCATCCCGAGTTCACCATCGCCAATCCGAACCGGCTGCGCGCGCTGGCCGGGACGTTCGGCGGCAATCATTGGGCGTTCCACTCGCCCGATGGCCGCGGCTATCGCTTCCTCGCCGACATGATCCTCGGCGCCGACAAGCTCAATCCGCAGGTCGCGGCGCGGCTGGTCCCGCCGTTCGGCCGCTGGCGCCGGTTCGAGCCGGGACGCGCCGCGCTGATGAAGGCCGAGCTCGAGCGGATCGCCGCCGCGCCTGGCCTGTCGAAGGACGTATTCGAGCAGGTGTCGAAGAGCCTGGCCTAGGCCGCCTTAGCCGCCGACCCAGCCGGCGACTTCGCGCGCGACCTGGTTGGCGGCGCGGTTGAGCGCCGGCCCGACCGTCCCGGCGGTGCCGTCGGCCGGAGCGGTCGCGACGAACCGCCGAGTCTCGACCCGATTGCCGCCGGCGGTCGACAGCGCGCCGTCATATTCGACCACCACCTGGCCGGTCCGCGCGTCATAGCCGAACTTCTGCAGCTGTCCGGAGAGCAGCAGTCCGGGATCGAGCGTCGCCAGCCCGCCGTCGAGCACGACCCGATTGGTCGTGCGCCGGATCGTCTCGGCCACCAGCCCCTGGAACAGCCGGTCGGGCGTGTCGACCCACTGCAGGCCGGTGACATATTGGACGTCGGTCGGGGTCACCTGCACCGGCACCCGCGTCGTCCGCAGTTCCTTGGGCACGAGCGGCACCGAGATGGTCACCGACTGGCCGGCGGCAGCGGTCCGCGTGCCCGGGCCGGGGTCGGGCGCGTCCGGAGTTCAGCGTCTGCAGCGTCGCCGGCGCCTTGGCGCCACCGCCGCCGAGCAACCCGCTGATCGAGCAGCCCCCCGCCATCGCCGCCAGCGTGGCCGCCGCAAGAATCCGGATCACAGGGCTCATTTGCGTTTTCCCGGTTTGTAGTCGGGCAGCGGCTCGGGACCGAGGGTCCCGCCGATGCCCTTTTGCTCGACGCGTTCGGACACGCTCTTGAGCGACTTGGTGAGGTCGCGCATCTCGTGCACCAGCTGGTTGGCCTCGGGCAGCGTCGACTTGGTGAAATTCTGCACGCCCGGCCGGGCGTCGGAGATCATCGCGTCGAGATTGTTCGCCGCCTGCTGGACCGAGGCGATGGCCTTGCGCAGATCCTGCGCCGCCGGGCCGCCCCTCCTCGACCACCAGCTTGTTGGTGTTGTCCGACAGCTCGCTGACGTGCTGCGCGGCGATGCCCGCGTTGTGGACCGCGACCTGGGCGTCGGAAATGGCGTCGGCCAGCTCGGGCGCGCGGTCGGCGAGCACCTTGCTGGTCTTGTCGAGATTCTCCAGGATGTCGGCGATCGCATTCTGGTTCTTGTCGCTCAGCAGCTCGGTCAGCCGCTCGGTCAGGCGCTGGATGCGCTCCATCAGCTCCGGCGCGCTGTTGAGCAGCGCCCCGAGGCCGCTGGTGCTCGACGGGATGACCGGGCAGCCCTGCGGCCCGGCCTGGGTAATCGGCGGGCTGCCGCGGCCTGCGCCGTCGAGCTGGATCTCGTTCACTCCGGTAAAGCCGACGCCGTGGATTTGCGCGGTCGTCCCCTGCAGGACCGGGGTCTGGTCGTCGACGTCGATCCGCACCCACACGAACTCCGGCCGCGCAGGCAGCAGCGAGATTTTGGTCACCTGGCCGACCGGAACGCCGGAGAAGGTGACGTTGCTACCCTTGTTGAGGCCGCCGACCGCCTGGGCGAAATAAATGTCGTAGCATTTGGTCGCCTTGTTGGAGAGGCCGGCCAGCCAGACGATGAACAGCAGCACCCCGACGAGCAGCGCCACGGTCACGGCTCCGACCATCACATAGTTCGACCGCGTTTCCATCAGGCCTTCGGGTGCTCCACTTCGTCATGACCGAGAGCCGCGGCGCGTCCGCGCGGTCCGTTAAAATATTCTTGTATCCAAGGATGGTCCAAAGCCAATAGTTCCGGAATCGTTCCGACCCCAAGCACCTTCTTGTCGGCCAGCACCGCAACCCGGTCGCACACGGCGTAGAGCGAATCGAGGTCGTGGGTAATGAGGAACACCGTGAGGCCGAGCCGCTGCTGGAGGGAGCGGATCAACTCGTCGAACCCCGCCGCACCGATGGGATCGAGGCCCGACGTCGGCTCGTCGAGGAACAGCAGCTCCGGGTCGAGCGCCAGCGCCCGGGCGAGGCCGGCGCGCTTGACCATGCCGCCCGACAGCTCGCTCGGATATTTGGGCCCGGCGTCCGGCGCCAGCCCGCCCATCGCGATCTTGTAGGAGGCGATTTCATCGAGCAGCGGCGGCTTGATGAACGGAAAATATTCGCGGAGCGGAACCTCGACATTCTCGGCGACGGTGAGGGTCGAGAACAGGGCGCCGTTCTGGAACAGGATGCCCCAGCGGCGACGGATGTTCTTCGCTTCGTCTTCGGTTCGGCCGACCATGTCCTCGCCGAGCACGCAGATTTCCCCGGCATCGGGAATCTGCAGGCCGATGATCGAGCGCAGCAGCACCGACTTGCCGGTGCCCGAGCCGCCGACCACGCCGAGGATTTCGCCGCGGCACACGGTGAGGTTGAGGTTGTCGTGGACGACCTGCTCGCCGAAGCTGTTGCGCAGCCCGCGGACCTCGATGACCGGATCGCAATCCTTCGGGCTCATATCCACCCGATGTTGGAGAAGAACACCGCAAACACCGAATCCAGCACGATGACCAGGAAGATAGACTGGACCACGGCGATGGTGGTGCGGGTGCCGACTTCCTCGCTGTTGCCCTGGACCAGCAGGCCCTGGAAGCAGCCGGCGAGCGCGATGATGAACCCGAACACCGGCGCCTTGATCAGCCCGACCCACAGGTCGGTGATCGGAATCACCTCCTGCAGCCGCTGGATGTAGGTCAGCGGCGGGATTCCGATCGACAGCCACACGAACATGCCGCCGCCGATCAAGGTCAGGAGCATGGACCAGAAGGCGAGCAATGGCATCATCAGCACCGCCGCGATCATCCGCGGGATGACCAGCGCCTCGATCGGCGACACGCCGATCGTGCGCATGGCGTCGATCTCCTCGGTGATCTTCATGGTTCCGAGCTGCGCGGCGAAGGAGGATCCCGAGCGCCCGGCGACCATGATCGCGGTCATCAGCGTCCCCAACTCGCGCGCCGTGATCCGGCCGATCAGGTTGATGGTGTAGATCTCGGCCCCGAACTGGGCGAGCTGGACCGAGCCCTGCTGGGCGATGACGATGCCGATCAGGAAGCTCATCAGCCCGATGATGCCGAGCGCGCGAACGCCGACGACGTCGAAGCGCTGGACCACGGCATTGACCCGGAAACGCCTGGGCCGGCGGAGGACATTGGCGAACCCGATCAAGGTCGCGCCGAAGAAGCCGAGCAGGCCGAGCAGGGTCCGGCCGCTCTCGGCGATCCATTCGCCGAGCTCGCCGAAGACGCGATTGAAGCTACCCGGCTGCTCGGGAACGACCCGCGTCGGGGCATCGAATTGGGCAACCTCCTTGAGCAGGCTGACCTCGTCGCGGCTGGCGCCGACGACCTTGGCTTTGCGATCACGGACGGTGCGGTAGATGACCCAGGCCCCAACCGTGTCCATGCGCTCCACATCCGTCAGATCGATGATCAGCGGGTCGGGCAAAGCGTCGAGCTCGCGCTGGGTCGTCGCCGCCCGCGTGATCGTCAGCGAGCCGGCGACGCGATAGGTCGCGTCGTGGGCGGCACCCGCCGAAGTGGGCTCGTCTTGCGCCATAGGCGGCGGATGAATGCGCGAAACCTCGAAAAGGGGCAAGTCGATGGCTCTTTCCGCCACTTTCCTGCCCGCTTCCCCGCCTTTATGCGCGGATCATGACGGACGACCCGAGGCCCTTGTTCGTGCCGGTCGGCTCCAATCCCGCGCGGCCGTTCGGGATGGAGGCGCGCGACCGCGCGTGCCGGCTGGCGACCAATGCCGGGTTCGAATGCGCCGATTCGGCCGAGCCGGGCCGCGCGGCGCTCGTCGCGAGCCTGGCCTACGCCTGGGACCCCGCCTGGCTGAAGGCGATGGGAAGCCGGCCGCGGACGGTGCTGACGCTCGCCGGCAAGCCGGTCCTCGCCCATCTGCCCGCGGGCGAGGATCATTCGGCCGCGCTCGCGGCGGTCGAGTCGGGAACGCCAATTGCCGGGTACGAGGAACTGGCCGCCGAAACCGCCGAGCTCAACTACGCCGAACTGCGCAAGCGCGACCGCCCGTTCGTCCTGCCGCTCGATCCGGATGACCCGGAGCCGGTCGAGCGCGCCGCCTATGACGCATCGTACAAGGGCGTCACCGACGTCCTGACGCTCTATTTGTGGCGCAAGCCCGCTTTCTACCTGACCCGCTGGGCGGCCGAGGCGGGGCTGACTCCGAACGTCGTCACCCTGGTCGGCGCCATCCTGTGCGCGCTCGCCTTCGTCCTGTTCTGGCGCGGCTATTATTGGCTGGGGGTCGGGTCCGGCTTCATCTTCATGGTGCTCGACACGGTCGACGGCAAGCTCGCGCGCTGCACCGGCGCCTCGTCGAAATGGGGCAATGTGTTCGACCACGGCATCGACCTCGTCCACCCGCCCTTCTGGTGGTGGGCGTGGCTGCATGGCCTCGCCGTCTACGGCCGCCCGCTGGCGCCGGTCTATGCGACGATGGTGCTGTGGGCGATCATCGGCGGCTATGTCGCTCCAGCGCCTGATCGAAGGGCTGTTCATGCGCCGCTTCGGCGGCATGCACATCCATGTCTGGCGCCCGATCGACAGCACCTTCCGGCTGATCACCGCGCGGCGCAACCCGAACATGGTGATCCTCGTCGCGGCACTGCTCGTCGGCCGGCCCGACAGCGGGCTGGTGCTGGTCGCCTGGTGGACGATCGTCAGCCTGATCTTCCACGCCGTGCGCTACGCCCAGGCGAGCGAGCGCGCCGCGCGCGGGCAAAAGATCCGATCCTGGCTCGACGGAGTGACCTATACCGCGATCGTGCTCGCCGGCTCGCGGCCGGGCCGCGATGCCTTCGCGGAAGGGTTCGGCACCGACCTGAAGGCGCTGATTCCGGTCGCCGGCGAGCCGATGGTGCGACGCCCGGTCCGCGCGCTGCTCGCCAGCGAATGGGTCGGCCGGATCCTCGTGCTAAGCCAGGCGCCCGAGCGGATTCGCGCGGCGCTCCCCGGCGACCCGCGCGTCGAGTGCCGCCAATCCGGGGACACCATCGCCGAGACGATGCTGGCCCTGCTCGGCGACCCGGCGACCGGCTGGCCGCTGCTGGTGACGACGGCGGACCATGCGCTGCTCGACACCGGCATGGTCGATCAATTCTGCCGCAATGCGGACGGCGCGGACGTCGCCATCGGGGTCGTCGAGCGCACCCTCCTGCTCCGCCGCCTGCCGTCGACCAGGCGGACCTGGCTCAAGTTCCGCGGCGGCGCCTACACCGGCGCCAACCTGTTCGCGCTGCGCTCGCCGGCGGTCCGGCCGGCGCTCGAGCTGTGGCGCTCGGTCGAGCAGGACCGCAAGAAAGCGTGGCGGATCCTGTCGCTGCTCGGCCCGGCGGCGCTGGCCCTCATCGCGCTCCGGCTGGTCAGCCTCGACGAGATCCTCGCGCGCCTCGGCGCCCGCCTCGGCCTCGCGGTGCGGGCCGTCCGCCTCAACAACCCGCTCGCCGGAGTCGATGTCGACAAGCCGGAGGACCATGCGCTCGCCGAAGCGATCCTCAAGGGCGAGGCGTGAGCGACCTCGCCGTCTACGACATGGACCGGACGGTCACCCGGCGTGCGACCTACACGCCGTTCCTGCTGCATTGCGCGCTCAAGCGGGCGCCGTGGCGGCTCATTTTCCTCCCGCTCGTGCTCCTGTCGATGCTCGCCTATGTCGCGCGGCTGATCGACCGGGCGAGGCTCAAGGAGATCAACCATCGCCTCCTGCTCGGCGGACGCATTCACCCGCGCGACCTCCGGCCCCTGGCGGACGGCTTCGCGGATCAACAGGTCGCAACCAACATCCGCCCGGGAGCGCGGCAGGCCATCGCCCGCGACAAGAGCGAGGGGCGGCGGCTGGTCCTCGCCACCGCCTCCTACCGCCTCTACGCCGACGCGATCGCCGACCGCCTGGGCTTCGACGACGTGATCGGCACCGGCTCGGTCATCGGCCTTGACGAACGTGTGCACGCCAAGATCCTCGGCGAGAATTGCTATGGCCCCGCCAAGCTTCGAATGATCGCCGACTGGGTCGAGAAATCGGGGCTGAAAGGGGCCCACGGCCACGTTCGCTTCTACTCCGACCACGTCTCGGACCAGCCGGCGTTCGAATGGGCCGACGAGCCGGTAGCGGTGAACCCGCACGGCAAGCTCAGGCGCCTGGCAACGGAGCGCGGTTGGTCAATCGAGGACTGGGGCTAGAGTCCGCTTTCGACCCAAAGCTGACTCTCGACGATGCTTTCGGCCAGGCCTGCACGATGCTATTATTGCTCCGTGGGCATGATCCTCGGACGGCGTGACCTTGTTGCCATTTTCGGGCTTGGCAGCGCCGTATTGAGCTCTTCAGCTGCGAAAGCCGCTGTCTGCCCGAGAGGCGATATCCAAGAGCGCAACAAGGCAACCATTCGAGCTCAAATAGCCCGCCGAAACGCCGGAGACGTCCCAGGCTATCTGAGTTATTACACCGAGGACGTGTCCAATTTCGGCCGCGTGGTCGGTCGGGCCGGAATAGAGCGGATCGTCCGCGATTCCCTTGTGACGTTCCCCGATTGGACCATGACAATTGAGGAAATCGTGGCGGAGGGTGACGTCGTCGTTGCTCGCTTCACAGTCACGGGAACGCATCTTGGAATGGCAAAAACAAGCAAGGACGGGGGTCTGCTAAAGGATGTCCCGCCAACGGGTAGACGATTTAGCGTCCAGCATATCCATTGGTACCGACTGCTCAACGACAAGGTCGCCGCGCATACCGCCAATAGAGACGACGTGGGCATGATGGTTCAGCTGGGACTTATCACGCGCCCCTAGTCCGCTTTCCACCCATTGCGGACATTGGCGGCCATCATTCTCCACGCCACGGCGGCGGGCGCTTTTCGAAGAAGGCGCTGATTCCCTCCTCGGCGTCGGCCGCGAGCATGTTCTCGACCATCACTCGCGACGCGCATTCGTAGGCCTCGGCGAGGTTCAGTCCCAACTGCTTCCGAACCGCCTGCTTTCCGAGCTTCACGGCGAGCGGCGACTTGGCGGCGATGGTGTTCGCGATGCCGCTCACGACATCGATCAGCGCCTCGCTCGGCACGACGCGGTTGACCAGGCCGAAGTCGAGCGCGGTCGCGGCGTCGATCATCTCGCCGGTCAGCAGCATTTCCATTGCGCGCTTGCGCGTGACGTTGCGGGTCAGGGCGACCGCGGGGGTCGCGCAGAACAGGCCGACGTCGATCCCGTTGACGCCGAATTGCGACCGGTCCGAGGCAAGCGCAAGGTCGCAGGAGGCGACCAGCTGGCAACCGGCCGCGGTCGCGATCCCATCCACTTCGGCGATGACCGGCAACGGATGTTCGACGATCGACTGCATCAGCCGCGAGCAGAGCGCGAACGTCCGTTCGAAGAATGCCTCGCCGTGGTCCGCGTCGGTGCGGTGTGCGGTCATTTCCTTAAGGTCGTGCCCGGCCGAGAACAGCTTTCCCGCCGCGGCGATGATGATGACCCGGACGCCGTCGTTGCGCGCGGCATCGAGCTTTGACTGGAGCGCTTCCATCACCGCGACCGACAGCGCGTTGGCCGGCGGATTATCGAGCGCCAGCCGGAGGATCGAACCCTGACGGTCTGCCCGGACGAGCTCGGCCACGGTTTGCGACCGCTAGACCGCGTTCAGCGCGTTGGCGAAGTCGGCGATGAGGTCGTCGGCATCCTCGACCCCGATCGAGATCCGCACCAGGTTGGGCGTGATCCCGAGCGCCGCCTTGCGGTCCTCGGGGACCGACAAATGGGTCATCGCCGCCGGCGCACTCGCCAGGGTCTCGGTGCCGCCGAGGCTGACCGCCAGATGCGCGATGCTGAGCGCGTCGAGGAACGCGAACGCCTCCTTCTCCCCGCCCTTCAAATAGAGCGAGAAGGTCGAGCCGGCGCCGGTGCAGTGACGCGCATAGATGTCGGCCTGGCGCGAGCCCGGTTCGAGGAAACCCAAATAGCCGACGCTCTCGACCTTGGGATGGTCGCGGAGGAAGGCGCAGACCTTGGCGGCATTTTCGCCCGCCCGCTCCATCCGAGCTCGAGCGTCTCGAGGCTGCGGAGCAGCATCCAGGCGGTGTTGGCGTCGCAGATCGTGCCGATCGTGTTGCGCAGCATCCGCACCTGGTTGATCATTTGCATGTCGCCGACCAGCGCGCCGCCGACCAGGTCGCTGTGCCCGCCGGCATATTTGGTCAGGCTGTAGACGGTGAGGTCGGCGCCCTGGGCGAGCGGCTTGGCCCACAGCGGCCCGAGGAACGTGTTGTCGATCGCGATCGGCGGCCGCTCGCTTCGTTCGAACGCGGCATCGCGCGCCGCGGCGACGGCCTCGACGTCGACCAGCTGATTGGTCGGGTTGGCCGGGCTTTCGAGGTAGATCAGCGAAACCCGCCCCTTCTCCTTGCCTTTGGCGATCGCCGCATCGATCTCCTCGCGCGTCGCGCCCGAAGGGAAGTCGACCCAGGAGACGCCGAACTGGCCGAGGATCTTGGCGATCAGGCTCTCGGTCGCGGCGTAGAGCGGACCCGAATGGACCACGCAGTCGCCCGGCCGGACGAAGGTCAGGAGCAGCGTCGCGATCGCCGCCATTCCGCTCGCGAAGACCAGCGCGTCGTCGGCGTCTTCCCACAGCGCGAAGCGGTCCTCGAGGATCTCCTGGTTGGGCCCGTTGAAGCGCGAATAGATCAAGCCTTCGGCGCCGCCGGGGATCTTGCCGGTCACGCCCTCGAAGAAGCGTTTCCCCGCAGCGGCATTCTCGAACACGAAGGTCGAAGTGAGGAAGATCGGCGGTTTCAGCGAGCCTTCGCTCAGCGCCGGATCGAAGCCGTAGCCCATCATCAGCGTCGAGGGCTTCAAATTATGATTGCCGACCCGGGTTGCCGTCGGCCGGGGCCGGCGGCGCGGCCGGATGCTATCGTCGTCCGTCGACAAGACCAATCTCCTCGGGCGGTGCGCTAGGCCCGCGCGCCACATCAGGGCAAGACGAAGTTCAGGGAAGGGCGATAAGGCTGGCTTGTCGGCCGTAATCGGCCTCGCCGCGGTGGGTGGCGCGGCGATAGCTGTAGAATCGGTCGGGCTCCGCATAGGTGTCCAGGTGCAGGGCCTCGACCTGCTCGACGCCGGCGGCGATCAGGCGATGAACGAGGTAAGCGGGCAGGTCGAAGTGCGGCTTGCCGGTCGCACTTTCGGCGAAGAAGCGCTCGCTGCCCGGTTCGCGCTCGAGGAAGGTCGCGCGGAACTCCTCGCTGACTTCGTAGGACAACTGGGCGATGCACGGTCCGACCGACGCGGCGATGCGGTGCCGCCGGGCGCCGAGCTTCTCCATTGCCGCGATGGTCGAATCGGTGACCCCCGCAAGCGCTCCGCGCCAGCCGGCGTGCGCCGCTCCGATCACGCCCGCATCGGCATCGGCGAACAGCACCGGGGCGCAATCGGCGGTGAGGATTCCGAGCAGCAACCGGGGCCGGTCGGTGACCATCGCGTCGGCGTGCGGTCGCGCCTCCTGCGGCCAGGCCCGGTCGGCCATGACCGCCTCGGCGGAGTGGACCTGGTGGACCGTGACCAGTTCGCCGCCGGGCAGCACGGCGGCAATAGCGCGCTTGCGGTTCTCGAAGATCGCCGCGCGGTCGTCCTTGCTGCCGTAGCCGACGTTCAGTCCGGCGACCTCGCCGAGCGAAACGCCGCCGCGTCGCCCGAGGAAGCCGTGTGGGATCGTTCCGAGCGCGGTTGCCCGGACCGCCTCCACCGCCTGATCGCCTCGGCTCACAGCACCTTCCGCATGATGATGTCCTCGTCGGCCTGGCTGCCGACCATGAAATCGTAGCGTCCCACTGCTTCGAAGCCGTAGCGCGCGTAGAAGCGCCGCGCACGCCGATTGTCGACAAAGACGGTCAAGTACAGCTCGGCGATCCGGGCACGGCGGGATTGCTCGACTGCGCGGTCGATCAGCGCCCCGCCGATGCCGGCACCGGCATGGCTCGGCAGAACGTACAGCTGGCTGAGCAGGCGCGCCGTGCCGGACGGCTCGATGGCCAGCTTGAGCGGCCCGAGCTTGGCGTAGCCGACGATCCCGCCGTCGGCCTCGGCGACGAGGAACGCGAACGCCGGATCGCTCAGTTCGGTCCGCCACGCGTCGAGCGTGAATTGCCCGAGGAAGGCGGCGAGGTCCTCCGGCCGGTAGAGGTGCGCGAAGGTTTGGCAGAAGCTGGCGCGGAACACCCGGTCGATGGCCTCGGCGTCGTCCGGCGCCCCGGCTCGATAGGACAGGGTCATGCGAAGCCCGCCGCCGGCGGCCAGCCGGCCGCATGGATGGCCATCACCTTGAACAGCTCGCCCATCTCGTCCGGCGCGATCAGCCGGTCGAGCGCCGCTCGGATCTGGTCGGCCTGATTCGGATTGGCTTTGACGAGCGCCTCGGCCCGGGCGCGGATTCCGAGCCGCTCAAGCCAGTTGCCCTGGGTCACGACAGCGGTCGCGGTCGCTCCGCTTTCGGCCGCGGCGTGCGCCACGGCTTCGAAGTCGACGTGCGCGGTCAGGTCCTGCTCGCCGGGGTCGTGGAGGACCGGCGCAAACGCGTGGCCGCGAACCGCCTGGAGGGTGTCGCCCGGCGCACTGCGCTCGTGCCCATAGTCGATAAAGAGGGCAACCCCGCCCATGGCGGCGAGGCAGGTGGCGATCGCCGCGACCGCCTGGTCGCGGGTCGGCGAGACCTCGACCACCTCGCCGTCGCGATCGAAGGCGAGGCCGTTGGCGGCGACGACCACGCGCCGCTCCGCGCCGCCGACCAGCTGGCGGACCGGGAGCGCGTCGAGAAACTCGTTGGCGACCAGCAGCAGCGGCCGCGCGGGGAGGTCCTCGATCGCGTCGTGCCAATGCGCGTCGGGCACGGCTTGCGCCTGCGCCTGGCGCAGCACCGGGCTGGTCTCGACGAGGTGTACGCCGCCCGCGAACCCCGCCGCCCGGAGCACGCGCAGGGCATCGGCGGCGAGGGTGCCGCGGCCGGGGCCGAGCTCGACGTAAATCGCGTCGGACGGGGCGCCCGCCCGGGCCCAGCAATCGGCGAGCGCGGCGCCGACCAGTTCGCCGAACATCTGACTGACCTCGGGCGCGGTGACGAAGTCGCCGGCGGCCCCGAACGGATCGCGCGTCGCGTAATAATAAGCGTTGCACGCCTCCATATAGGCCTCGACCGTGATCGGCCCCTCGGCGGCGATGCGCTCGCGGAGCGCGCGCTCGAGCGGGGTCACGCCACCGACGCGGGACCGGCGATCGGCTCGACGCGGACGCGCCGGCTCTTGGCGGTGAGCATCAGATAAAGCCCACCGAGGATCATCGGCAGCGACAGCCACTGGCCCATGTGCAAGCCCGCAGTCGCGAACATGGTGTTCGTGAATTGAGCGTCGGGCTCGCGGATGAACTCGAGGCCGAAGCGGAAGGCGCCGTAGAAGAAGATGAACGTGCCGACGAGCTTGCCGGGCTGGTAGCGCGCCTCGGTCTTCCAGAACATCCACCACAGGATGCCGAACAGGACGAGGCCTTCAAGGCCCGCTTCGTACAGCTGGCTCGGATGGCGCGGATCGCCGAGGAACATCTCCGCCTTGCCGTTGATCATTCGGCCAGTCGGTTCCATGAAGCGGATCGCCCAGGGGACGGACGTGTGCGCGCCCCACAATTCCTGGTTCACGAAGTTGGCGAGGCGGCCGAAGAACAGGCCGAACGGCACGCAGCAGGCAACGTAATCGTGGATCCGCAGCCACGACAGTTTCTCCTTGCGCGCGAGGTAGAGGATGCCGAGCGAGGTGCCGATGACGCCGCCGTGGAACGACATGCCGCCGTCCCACAGTTTCAGCATTTCGATCGGATCCTTGAGATATTGGCCGAGGTTGTAGAACAGGATGTAGCCGATCCGGCCGCCGAGGATGATCCCGAGCGCGGCATAGAAGACGAGGTCGTCGGCATGCTTGCGGTTCATCGGCGCGCCCGGCTTGCGGATCAGCCGCAGCAGGTACCAATAACCGATGAAGATCCCGGCGAGATAAGCGAGGCTGTACCAGCGGAGCTGGAACCAGCCGATGTGGAACCACGGGACCGTCGGCGACAGGCCGAGGTCGGGGAAGGCGGTGAAGTGTGACGGATCGGAAACTTGCAAGGACTTCCCCCTTTTCGGTCTGCGCCTCATAAGGCTGGCAGGCGCAAAGGCAAAGGAAGCAGATGCCGACCGACCTCGACCGCAGATATGACGAGTTGCTCGCCGAGGTGACTGCGCCGGGCGGCCGGCTGGTGATCGGCCAGGACGAGCAAGGGCGGGCGATCGTCACCAATTTCCCGGCCACGATCCCGCAGCTGTTCCGCACCTTTTGCCCGCTCTATCCGGATGCCGAGGCGATCATTTGCGGCGAGGAGCGGCTGACCTTTGCGGAGCTCGACCGAATTTCGGAATGCGTCGCCCATGGCCTGGCTGCGCGCGGCGTCGGCAAGGGTGACCGTGTCGCGATCGCGATGCGCAACTGCTCGACGTGGGTCGTCAGCTACATGGCGGTCGTCAAGGCCGGCGGCATCGCCACCCTACTCAACGGCTGGTGGCAGGCGGATGAGATGGAGCAGGCGATCCGCCTGTCGGAGCCGAAGCTGATCATCGCCGACACCCAGCGCGCCGAGCGGATCAGGGAGAAATGCGCCGACGTCGCGACGCTGGCGGCGGCGATCGAGCTTCCGGTCGAGCAGGCGCTGGCCGAGCTGCTGCACGACCGCGACGAGGAGAGCGTCCTTCCGGAAGTGGCGCCAGAAGACGATGCTACGCTGCTCTTCACATCCGGCTCGACCGGCGATTCGAAGGGCGCGCTGTCGACCCACCGGGCGGTGACCACCGCCACTTATGCTTATGCAACCGGCCTGATCGTACTTGGGACCCTGCTCGAGCGGGACGGCAAGCCGGCGCCGACGGCGCGGACGCTGCTCAGCGTGCCCCTGTTCCATGTCACCGGCGAAGTGCCGGTGATGATCAACAGCTTCGTCATCGGCCGCTGTATGGTGGTCATGCCCAAATGGGATGCGAGCGAGGCCCTGCGCCTGATCGAGAAGGAAAGAATCACCTATTTCGTCGGGGTCCCGACCATGAGCCTCGAGCTCATGAATCATCCCGACCGGCACAAATACGATCTCTCCTCGCTGTCCGACATCACCGCCGGCGGAGCGCCGCGCCCGATCAGCCACGTCGAGCGGATCAAGGCCGAGTTCCCCAATGCGCAGCCAGCGCTGGGCTATGGGCTGACCGAGACCAATGCCGCCGGATTCAGCAACTTCTGGACCAATTATGCGGCCAAGCCGGCGTCGACCGGCCGGGCGCAGGTGCCCTATATCGAGGCGACGATCCTCGGCCCGGGCGACGTCCATCTGCCAACCGGGGAGGTGGGAGAAATCGCGATCCGCAGCGCGGCCAACATCAAGGGCTATTGGCGCAACCCGCAAGCGACCGCGGCGCTGTTCACCGCCGACGGCTACGTCCGGACCGGCGACGTCGGCTATCTCGACGAAGACGGCTATCTGTTCATCGTCGACCGCAAGAAGGAGATCATCATTCGCGGTGGCGAGAACATCTCCGCCGCGGAGGTCGAGGCGGCTTTCTATGCGTGCCAGGCCGTAGCCGAAGTGTCGGTCTTCGGCGCGCCGGACGAACGGCTGGGCGAGGTGCCCGTGGCCGTGATCTATGCCAAGCCGGGGGCCGAACTCGACTGAGGCGGACCTTCACGCGTTCCTCGACGGGCATCTGGCCAAATTCAAGATTCCCCAGCGTATGATCTTTTCAAGCGAGCCGTTGCCGCGCCTCGGAACCGGGAAGATCGACCGCCGTGCGCTGAAAGCGCAGTACGCGCGTTGATTCTCGACCGGCGGACGCTGTTAATCGGCGGCGGGGTCGGGGTCGGCCTGATCGTCGCTTATTCGCTGTGGCCGCATCGCCTCCCGAGCGACCTGCCGCTGAAGCCGGGCGAGCAGGCGTTCGGCGCGTTCATCAAGATTGGACGCGACGGGCGGGTGACGGTTGCGGTGCCGCAAGCCGAGACCGGGCAGGGCATCTGGACCGCGCTGCCGCAAATCGTCGCCGACGAACTCGGCGCGGCGTGGGAGACGGTCGGCGTCGAGCCCGCGCCGCTCACGTCTGCCTTTGCGAATCCCCTGGCCGGGGAGCAGGGCTGGCCCAAGGGCCTGCGCATCACTGCCGGCTCGACCTCCGTACGCGCGTTCGAACGGCCGATGCGCGAGGCGGCCGCGGTGGCGCGGGCGATGCTGGTCGGCGCGGCCGCCGACCGCTGGAACATCTCGCCGAGGGACTGCGACACGGCCGACGGCTTCGTCATCAACGGCGTCCGGACCTTCACCTTCGCCGAGCTCGCCGAGGAAGCGGCGGACCGCACTCCACCTAATGCGCCGCCGCTGCGCTTGCCGGGCAAGTCGCGGCTGGTCGGGCAACCGCTGCAGCGCCTGGACGGACCGGCCAAGGCCGACGGCAGCCTGCGCTTCGCCGGCGACGTCCGGCTCCCCGGAATGCTGTTCGCAGCGGCGCGCCTGGCGCCGCCCGGCGGGCGGATCACCGGCTATTCGCATGAAGCAATCAAGGCAATTCCCGGCGTCCGGCATGTTGCGGCCTCGGATGATTCGCTGGCGATCGCCGCCGATAGCTGGTGGACTGCCGAGCGCGCCGCGAACGCCGCGGACGCCAAATTCGCGGGCCCCCGCATGGCGCCCGATGCGCGCCTGCTGTTTGATGATGCATTGGCTGCGGGCGACGCGCACAACTGGTTCGACCGCGGCGACTATGACGCGACGGTGCGGGGGTCGCGGGTGCTCGCCGCGACCTATTACGTCGCTCCAGCTCAGCACCTTGGTCTCGAGCCCTTGTCGGCCACCGTGCGGTTCAGCGGCGACCATTGCGAAGTGTGGGCGGCAACCCAGGCGCCCGGCGCCGCGCGCGCTCGCGCCGAGAAAGCTGCCGGGGGAGGTCGGGTGACCCTTTACCCGATGCCGGTCGGCGAGCCGGCCGGCCGCGCCCTGGAAGCCGACGTGATCCCGTTGGCTGCGCGCCTGGCCCGCGCGACCGGGCGCCCGGTCCAGCTCAGCCTGTCCCAGTTTGCGAGCCAAAATCACGATCATCCCTCGGGCGGCGCGCTCGCCCGGTTGACGGCGCTGCCAGGCGCCGGCGGCATCACCGCCGCATGGAAGATGCGCGTCGCGTCGGCCGACGGTTTCGGGGCGGCACTCGCCGCGGCATCGGGCGACGATTCCTCCAAAGAAATTGGGCAAAACCGGTCTCGACGGCTCGGTCCCGCCTTATGCGATCCCTCATGTCAGCGTCGAAGGCATCGCCGTGCCGACGCCCTACGAGGCGGGCTACATGCGCGGCTCGCCCCAGCGCGAGTTCGCCTTCTTCACCGAAAGCTTCGTCGACGAGCTGGCCCACGCCGCCGGAATGGAGCCGCTGGCCTTTCGCATGTCGCTGCTCGGCGGCGACCCCCGCCTCGCCCGCTGCCTCCAGACCGCGGCGCAGATTGGGCAATGGGACGGCGGCGGGCGCGGCAGCACGATGGGCATCGCCGGCTGTTCGGCTTACGGCTCGCATATCGCACTGGTCGCCAACGCGACCATCGCGGAGGATCAGCGAATCCGGGTTCACCGCTTGACCGCCGCGGTCGATTGCGGCCGCGTGACCAACCCGAGCCTGGTGACCCAGCAGATCGCCGGAGGCCTCATCTGGGCGCTCGCCCAGGCGTCGATTTCGGCTCCCGAGTGGGTGATCGGAGTGCCGCGCGCGCGCTCCTTCCGGTCGCTCGGGCTGCCGTTGCTCGGTGACACGCCGGACTTCACCATTCATCTCGTTCCGTCGACCGCGCCGTCCGGCGGAGTGAGCGGGCTCGGCACGATCGCGCTCGCGCCGGCGGTCGCCAACGCGATCTACGCCGCGACCGGCAAGCGCCTGCGCGCCCTGCCGTTCGAGGTCGCATGATCGGGGTCCTACTGGTCAACCTCGGCACGCCCGACGCGCCCGACGCGCGCTCCGTGCGCCGCTATCTCGCCGAGTTCCTCAGCGACCGGCGCGTCGTCGAGATCCCGCCGATCGCCTGGCAGCCCGTCCTTCGCGGGATCATCCTGCGCACCCGGCCGAGCCGCTCGGCCGAAGCCTATCGCAGGTGTGGACCAACGACGGATCGCCGCTCGCATCGGTCACGCGCAGGCAGACCGCCGATCTGCGCGAGCGTCTCGGCGACCAGGTTCGGGTCGCTTATGCAATGCGCTACGGCAACCCGGGGATCGCGCAGGAAATCGGGCGCATGATGGCGGCCGGCTGCACCCGGATTCTCGCCGCGCCGCTCTACCCGCAATATTGCGCTGCGACGACGGCGACCGCCAATGACGCGGTGTTCGCCGCATTGGCCGCGATGCGCGCCCAGCCGGCGCTGCGCACGCTTCCGCCTTATTATGACGATGCGCTGTACATCGAGGCGCTGCGGTCGAACCTCGCGCGCCAGATCGAAGGCCTCGAGTTCGAGCCGGACCGGCTGCTGCTAAGCTTCCACGGCATGCCCGAGCGCACGCGCGAGCTCGGCGATCCCTATCACGCCAGTGCCGGGAGACGGCGCGCCTGGTCGGCGAGGCGCTGGGCGCGCGAGGTCGACGTCGCGTTCCAGTCCCGCTTCGGCCGCGCGAAATGGCTCGAGCCGGCGACGGATCGACGCTGGCCGACTATCCGGCCAAGGGCGTGAAGCGGGTCGCGATCGCCGCCCCTGGCTTTTCCGCCGACTGCATCGAGACGCTGGAGGAGCTTGGCATCCGCGGTCGCGAGACGTTCCTCGCTTCCGGCGGAGACCGGTTCGCACTGCTCGACTGCCTCAACGATTCAACGGAAGGGATGACCATGCTGGAGCAGCTGGTCCGGCGCGAGCTTGCAGGCTGGCTGTCCCGCGCCTAAGCGCCGCCGGCACAAGCGAGAGGAGGAATCGATGGCACGAGTGGCGATCGTCACGGGCGGAACGCGCGGCATCGGCGAAGCGATCAGCATCGCGCTCAAGGACATGGGCATGCAGGTGGCGGCCAATTACGCCGGCAATGAGGAGCGCGCGCGCGAATTCACCGACCGCACCGGGATCACCAGCTACAATGGGACGTCGCCGACTTCGACGCGTGCATCGAGGGCGTGCGCCAGGTCGAGACGCGAGCTCGGGCCCGTCGACGTCCTCGTCAACAATGCGGGCATCACCCGCGACTCGACGATGAAGCGGATGGATCGCGCGCAAGTGGAGCGAGGTGATCGACGTCAACCTCGGCGGCGTGTTCAACATGGCCAAGGCGGTGTTGGACGGGATGGCGGCCGCGGCTACGGGCGGATCGTCAACATCGGTTCGATCAACGGCCAGGCCGGCCAGTACGGCCAGGTCAATTATGCCGCCGCCAAGTCCGGCATCCACGGCTTCACCAAGGCGCTGGCGCAGGAAGGCGCGCGCTCGGGCGTCACGGTCAACGCGATCGCGCCGGGCTATATCGACACCGACATGGTCGCCGCCGTGCCCGAGGACGTGCTCGGCAAGATCGTCGCCAAGATCCCGGTCGGTCGGCTCGGCAAGGCCGAGGAGATCGCGCGCGGCGTCGCCTTCCTGGTCGACGAGAATGCCGGCTTCATCACCGGCTCGACCCTGTCGATCAACGGCGGCCAGCACATGTATTGATGGCGCCGGTGACTACGCTCCGCCGCAGTAAACGGTCGGTCCTGATCGCCGGCCACCAGACCTCGATCAGCCTCGAGCCGATGTTCTGGCGCGCGCTCGAAGCCGCGGCCAGGGAGCGCGGCCGCCCGCTCAATCGCTTGGTCGCCGAGATCGACGCCGAGCGGCTCGATGCGACCGCGCGCCCAACCTTACCTCGGCGATCCGCCAGTGGCTATTCGACGGCGCTCGGCGGCTGACAGGATCGCCGCGGCGAAGGCCGCGCCGCGATCGGGCGCATGGTCGAGGAACAGCGCCGGCTCGATCAGCTCGAGCTCCATGATGCGCAGCACGCCGCGATCGTCGCGAGACGATGTCGACGCGCGCGTAGGTCGCCTGGGCCGGCGCAGCGGCGAGCGCCGCTGGGCGAGTTCCACCGCGCCCGGCGGCGGCGTCGCACGGCAAGGTCACGCCGCCAAGATGCGGCTGCACCCGGAAATCGCCGGCTTCGGGCCGCTTCACCACCGCGTGGCTGTAATTCGCCGTCGAACAGGATGAGCGCATATTCGCCTTCGGTCGCGATGCTCGAGACGAACGGCTGGATCATCATCCGCCGGCCGCGCTGCCGCCGGGATCGGCTCGCCGAGGCGGATTCGGTGGGTCCCGGCCGCCGCCGCGGAAACCGGCGGCTTCACGACCAGTCTCGCGATGCCGAAGCGTCGGCCGCCGCCGCCAGGCGGCGTTGTCGAGCGCGTCGACCTCGACGGTCGTCGACGGTCGGAACGCCCTTGTCGGCCAGTTGGGTCGAGATAGGTCTTGTCGCTGTTCCACCACAGCAGGCGGGCGGGTTGACGACCGGCAGCTGCTCGGCGTCGAAGCGGTTGAGCAGCGCGCAGCCACGGCCCGTAGTGGTGATGGTATCCCCAGGCGACCAGCGGCAGGATCAGATCGTAGCCGACAAGTCGCCCGGCTCGGTCCATGGCAGCGGCTCGACCGTCGCCCCGCGCCGGCGCAAGCGCTGCGGCCTCGACGTCATAGGCCCAGTCCCACGGCTCCGGATAATCCGGCGCGGGGATCAGGACCGCGATGCGCATCGTCAGCGCGCGAGCAGGATGCGCGCCTGGCTGGCGATCTGCGCGAGCATCGACGCGCTGACGTTGCCTTCGGCTCCGGGCGCGCGCGATCAGCTCGCGGAACTGGTCGATCCGCGCGCTCTGGGTCGTCGATCCACTCGTCGACCGCGCCGTCGCGGATCCTTGCCGCGGGTGCGGGACAGGAACTCGATCCGCAGCTGCTCGAAATCGCGCGCGAGGCCGGCGGTCAGCAGCCGCTCCCACTGATCGGCCGGAACGAAGCGCGCGACCTGCTGCTGCGCCCAGTCGAGCCCGAGCGCCTCGCCGAGCCGGGTGTAGGCGCGGGTCAGCGCAGCTCGTCGATCTTCGCTGCGCGCGGCCAGCGCGGCAATGCCGAACACGCCGTCGAGCTCGTAAAGGCGGACCAGGCGCGCGCACGATGTCCTCGCTGGCGCCGAGCGCGATCAGCCGGTCGCGGCGCGCGGCGGCCTCGTTGCGGACCTCGGCGCGGATCAGCCGGTCGGCCGCCGCGCGAGATCCTACGCACGCCCGGGCTCGAACAATTTGCACAGCTCGCCGACCCGGGTTTCGCCGGCGGCCGCGCGGAGAATGTCCGAGAGGTGCGAGCGGATGCTTCGCGGCCGCGATCGTGAACAGCTCGATGCGGGCCGTCTTCGGGCAGCTGCGTCGTCCTCGATCTTCGTCCCACAGCTCGTCGAGCTCGAGCAGCCGCTCGGCGACCAGGAAAGCGGCGATCACCTGGCCGAGCGACGCGCCTTCCTCCTCGGTCAGGTCGAACGGGATGCCCGGGCCGAGCCGGTTGACGAGGCGATTGGCGACCTTGGTGCGCGAGGATTTCGTGGCGCAGCCGATGGGCGCGAATCGGCATCGGCATGGGCCTTGCGCATCGGCTTGCGGGAACGCTTCGAACAATTGCGGCTCCATCAGCTTGTCGTCGGCGAGACGCAGCTCCTCGGCCGCATCCTGCAGGGCGAGCTTCGACATCGACAGCACGACCGCGAGCTCGGGCCGGGTCAGGCCGCGGTTCTCCTGGACCCGGCGCAGCAGCTCCTCGCTCGGTTCGAGGCCCTCGACCTTGCGGTCCAGCCGGCCCGACGCTTCGAGCAGCTCGATCGTCCGAACGTAGCCCGGCAGGGCATTCGCGCCGCCAGCTTCGGCGATCGACAAAGCGAGGCTCTGCAGCCGGTTGTCCTCGAGCACGAGCTCGGCCACTTCGTCGGTCATCCGCGCCAGCAGTCTGTTGCGCTTCTCGAACGGGAGCCGCCCTTCGCGCATTTCGCGGTTGAGCGGGATCTTGATGTTGACCTCATTGTCCGAGCAGTCGACGCCGGCCGAATTGTCGATGAAGTCGGTGTTGATCCGCCCGCCATGCTCGAAAATTCGATCCGCCCGGCCTGGGTCATGCCGAGGTTGGCGCCCTCGCCCATCACCTGCGCGCCGACCTCGGTCGCATCGACTCGCAGCGTGTCGTTCGACGGGTCGCCGACGTCGGCGTGGCTCTGGGTCGAGGCCTTGATGTAGGTGCCGATCCCGCCGAACCACAGCAGGTCGACCTTGGCCTTGAGGATCGCGTTGATCAGGCTCATCGGGTCGAGGCTCCTGGCCTCGATCCCGAGCAGCTTGCGGATCTTCGGCATTGAGCTCGATCGACTTTTGGTCCGCGGGAAAATCCCGCCGCCCTTGGACAGCAGCTTGCGGTCGTAATCGTCCCAGCTCGAGCGGGGCAGGTCGAACATCCGCTTGCGCTCGGCCCAGCTTTTCGCCGGGTCGGGGTTGGGGTCGATGAAAATGTGACGGTGATCGAACGCCGCGACCAGCTTGATCGCATCGGACAGCAGCATGCCGTTGCCGAACACGTCGCCCGACATGTCGCCGCAGCCGGCGACGAGCACCGGATCCTTCTGAACGTCGATGCCCATTTCGATGAAATGCCGCTGGACCGAGATCCACGCGCCCTTGGCGGTGATCCCCATCGCCTTGTGGTCGTAGCCGTTCGACCCGCCGCTGGCGAAAGCGTCGCCGAGCCAGAAGTTGCGCTCGAGCGCGATGGCGTTGGCGACGTCGGAGAAAGTCGCGGTGCCTTTGTCGGCGGCAACCACGAAATAGGGATCCTCGCCGTCGTGAATTACGACCGAGTCGGGGTGGACGACCTTGTCGTTGACGAGATTGTCGGTGACCGAGAGCAGCGAGCGGATGAAGATCCGGTAGCTTTCGGTGCCCTCGGCCAGCCAGGCATCGCGGTTGGCGGCCGGCGGCAGCTGCTTGGGATAGAAGCCGCCCTTGGCGCCGGTCGGGACGATCACCGCGTTCTTGACCAGCTGCGCCTTCATCAGGCCGAGGATCTCGGTGCGGAAGTCGTCGCGCCGGTCGGACCAGCGCAGGCCGCCGCGGGCGATCGGGCCGCCGCGCAGGTGGATGCCTTCGACACGCGGCGAATAGACCCAGATCTCGCGCCACGGCACCGGCCGCGGCAGGTTCGGCACCAGCGACGAATTGAGCTTGAAGGCGAGGGCTTCCTCGGCCGCGGGCGCGAAGGCGTTGGTCCGGACGATCGCCTCGATCAGCGCGCGCAGGCGGCGCAGGATGCGGTCGTCGTCGATCGAGCGGACGTGGGCCACCGCATGGTCGAAGTCCGCGCGAAACGCATCTCGCTTCGCTTCGCGCTTGCGGATCGCGGGGTCATGGAGCGCGGCGAAGAGATCGACCAGCGAGGCGGTTGCGGCCGGCGCCCGACGGAGGGCATCGACGACCGTCACCAGGCCGAAGCTGCTTCCGGTCTGGCGCAGGTAGCGGAACCAGGCGCGCAGCCAGACCACCGGGCGCGTGTCCAGCCCGGCGTAGAGTACGAGCTGGTTGAATTCGTCGTTCTCGGCCGAGCCGCGCAGCACATTGGCGATCGCCAGCTCGATCTCGCCCTTGCGCTCGAGGATCATGTCCATGTCGGCGCCGCTGCCGACCTCGACTCGGAAATCGTGGATGTAGCCGTTGCCGCCCGACAATGCGGTCGGCATCTCCTCGAGCACGCGGAAGCCGAAATTCTCGAGCACCGGGACGGCGTCGGACAAGGGGATCAGCGCGCCGGTACGGTAGGTCTTGAGCCGCAACTGGCCGGGTGGGTCGATGTCGAGCCGGCTGATGCGGACGTCGCGGTCGTTGTCGTCGCTCGAGCTTGCACAGCCGGAGGATATCGGCCGCGCCTTCTTCCGGCGCGGACCGCAAACGGTAACTGTCGGGGAAGGTCCCGATGTAAGTCAGCGCCAGACGGGTCGCCCGCGGCACGCCGGCGGCGGCGACCAACTCGCCCTCGACCGCCGGCGCCCAGCCGCGGACCATCTCGACGATCGCCGCGTCGAGCGCCTCGGCGTCCGGGCAGCGCCGCCTTCTCGTCGATATATTGAGTGTAGCGGATCAGCGCGAGGTCGCCGTCGCCCAACTCGACCGACCAGCTGGTGATCTCGCGCCCGACTTCGCTTTCGAGCAGCAGCGCGATCGCGGTCCGGCGGGAGGTGGTCAGCTCCTCGCGCGGCAGCCAGACGAAGCTGAACAGCTGGCCATGGAGGATGCTGCGGACCTGGAGCAGGCCGGGCGCGGACGGTCGGCAAGCGACATCGCCATCATCACCAGCGACCGCATCGATTCATATTCGATCGTGATCAGCAGGTCGCGCGGCAGCGACGCGACCGCATGGCGCAGCGCCTTGCCCGAATGGCCCTTCGGATCGAACCCGAGGTCTTCATCGAGCTGTTGCAGGCGGCGACGCAGCACCGGGACTTCTTCGGGCGGAAGGCGCAAGGCTTCGCTGGTCCACAGCCCGGCGTGCACGCCGATACCGACGACTTTGCCTTTCGCGGAGCGGAACGACGACGAGGTCGAGCGGTACCCGGCGGTGTACGGTCGATTTGCGCTCGGCCTTGGCCATCAGCGGAGCTTCGCCGCCTTCTCGAGGTAGTGCATCGCACCGAGGCAGCCGCCCTCGTCGGTCGGCGCTCCCGGAATGCTGAAGATGCCGAGCGCTTCCGATGGCGCCTCGTAGGGCCGCTCGACATGATAGCCGAGCAGGGTCATCGCACCGTCGGCAAACCACTCAAGGAGAGCGCGGCCCTCGGCATCCTCGATCGCCGCGGCGTCCTCGCGCATCTTGCTTTGCAGCGAACGCCAGTCGCGCACCGCGAGCCGGACGTCGTGCAGCACGCGGCGGAGGTCGGCGGCCAGCTCCTGCCGACCGCGTGCATCGGCGCGGTCGAGCTCGAGATACATCATCGATTTGCGCCGGCTCTGGTCGGCGCACAGCTGCTCGACCCCGCTGCAGATCGCCGTCCTCGTCGCGCGTCACGCAGACGACAGGGTGAAGCAGGCGATGGATCGTCAGTTGCCGGCGCGGCGATCGCGTTGGCGACCGAATCGACCAGGAACGGCATGTCGTCGTTGACGATCCCGATGCGCATCCGGCGGTTGCCCGGCCTCGCCGCCGGTCGACTCAATCGCCAGGGCGAGCTCGCCGCGCTTGCGCGGGCAGCGACCTGCGGCGAGGAATTCGGCGGCTTGGCGCTCGGCATCCCGGCTGAGGCCCTGGGTTTCGCCGGGCAACGCATTTCCAGTCAGCGCCTTGCGAATGCGATTCGACCAACGGCTTGGCCAGACGCGTGTGGGCAGTCATGGAAGGAGTGTGCTCCGCGAGTAGGATGCGCGCGCGCCTATAGACCCGCGCTCGCGAGGCGGACAACCCCGCGGACGGCTAGATCTAAGCGACGGCGGATTGCCCGCTCGACCAGCGCCTCGTCGCTGACGACCGCGACCGGCTCGTGCCGCCGTCGGCGCGCGGCGGGTGATCACCACCGCGAACTCTTCGTCGGCAGGCACCTCGGCCAGCGACATCGACGGGCGGCGCGAAGCCTGGCCCGGGCCGCCTCGCCGCGCGTGTCGGGCTTCGGCTCGGGCCGCCGCGCTTCGCGCTCGGCCGCGACCAGCGCCTTGAGTCCGCCTGGCTGCTTCTCGATGAGCTCCTGGAACCCGCCGAGCCCGACCTGCCTGCGCTGGGCATAGGACAAGGCCGCCGCGAACTCGGTCAGCCGGGCTTTGTCATAGTCCATCCCGAACACCAGCTTGACGATCGGGGTCATCGGCGCGCGGGCCTGCGCCTTGACGCCCGATTCCTCGAGCAGCTCGGCATATTCCTCCGGATTCTCGAGCGCCGCGATGGCGAAGTCGTAGGCCAGCGACAGCGCCTCGATAGAGCGCCGCGCGGGTGCGGCCCTCGGCGGATTTGACCGCCTCCGCCGTCTCGCGGGCGGCCCACAGGCGGTCGGCGAGCCCGGCATCCTCGTCGACGACTTCGCACCGGAGCGAGCTTCGGCGATCGCCGTCGTCCGCGTCGTCGGCCGTCGCATGTCGTCGAGCGGCCCGTCCTCCCAGATCAGATGCTGCTCGGCCGGGGCCGGGTCGATCGCCATCGCCGGCTCTTCCGCGACAGCTCGAGCGGCGTGAACTCGCTCGTCGGTTCGAGGTCCGGCTCGACGATCGGCACCTCGATCGTCCGACTCGACCGGGCAGCTCTTCGGCGGGCACGTCGCCGGCCGCCGGCGTTGCGCCGCTCTTCCAGTTGATCACGCCGTAGATGAAATCGATCGTGTCGCCGTCCGACGAGAAGGGCATCAGGATGCCGCGATAGCAGATCGTTTCGCCGCGCTGGTTGTCGAACTCGGCCTCGAAGCCGACCGGCGCGCGATTGGCGATGATCTGCAGTAATGGTCGGTCAGCCGCGACAGCAACGACCGGCTCGGCACGTCGGCGATGGTGCGCATTTGTCGTCCAGCCCGCACTCCTCGCGGATCGCGCCGCCGATATACGGCACCGCCGGATTGTCGCGGCCGCAGGTGAAATCGAGCAGGACGCTGTTGACGCGAAATCCTGCACGTCGCCCGGCTCGAGTTCCTCGATCGAAGGGAAATCGCGGCCGTCGAGCAGCGAGACCCAGTAATTGTAGGCGCGGACGTGCATCCGCCGCTCGTCGGTGCCGATTGCCGCGGCAACGTCGCGGCGCGGCGCCGTATCGGCCGCCGGCAGATCGAAGTCACTCGGATGCTCGCGATAGCCGTCCATTACGCAGGCCCCATTCCCTCCGATGACCGGAAAATGGCGGACCGCGGTTACCAAAGTGTTAAGTATATTCATTCAGGTGTGGCGTTGGCCGCACTTGCCCATCCCGCGGCCGCTGTTAGGGGCGCCGCACTCCGCAAAGAGTAAGCCGCTTTAGCTCAGCTGGTAGAGCACATCAAGCTTACGTTGTCGAGTTCCTCGATCTTTTGCTCGATTTGTTGGATGACGTAGCGCGAGAACGGGCCTAGGTGCAGATAGAGCGCCAGCATCATCACGATGTAACGGGTGGAGCGCGGATTGTTTTCTACGCATTCGGTGAAAGCCCGCCAGAACGTCTCGTGCGGCTCCGGCAGATTGGTCATGATCCTGTGCATCATCAGCGTGCGTTTGGAATCCCCGGCCGGCGGCGCGCTGCAGCGGCCGGAATTGTCGAGGAGCGTCGCCAGCCGCTGCAGCCGTCGGGCATAGGCAACCGGATCGTAGGCCTTCTCCAGGACACGCTTGTAGTCGAGCAGGATTTCGCGGCGTGGGCGCAAGGTCTCGAAATTCAAACCCTGCGTGCACTGGTCGGCGCTGCCGGTCGGCAGCATCTCGGGCAGCGGGTGCAACCGGCCCTCGCTCGCGAGCCGGCGCGTGAGCTGCGTGTTCGGCAAGGCAACGAGCAGGCCGACCATGCACACCGGGATTGCCGCGTCCTCGATAAGCTCGAGCATGACATCTGCCATCGAGGCCTTCTCGGTGTCGAAGCCGACGATGACCTGGCCGGCGACGTAAAGCCCAGCGCCATAGAGTTTGTGGATGCTTTCGACCAGGCTGCGGCGCGTGTTCTGCTTCTTCTTCATGGCAACCAACGTCGCCGGGTCGGGGCTCTCGATGCCCACGAATACGCCCACAAAATTTGCTTCGTTCATCAGCTTGAGCAGAGCGTCATTGTCGGCCAGATCGATGAGGCTGGTTGTGAACTCGAACGGATAGTCATGCGCCTCAAGCCATCCGCGAAGTTCCGGCAGGAACAACTTCACCGCCTTCTTG
>CAVXYS010000037.1:0-248099 GCA_963765945.1 uncultured Alphaproteobacteria bacterium | reverse complement strand
GCTGGCCGACTTCCTCGAGCGTATGGTCGGTGTTCATGCCGATGCCGAAGCGCATGCGCAGGACGCGCTCCTCGCGCGGGGTTAGCGACGCGAGCACCCGGGTGACCGTCTCCTTCAAGTTGCACTGGATCGCGGCGTCGACCGGGATCACCGCGTTCTTGTCCTCGATGAAGTCGCCGAGGTGGCTGTCCTCCTCGTCGCCGATCGGGGTCTCGAGGCTGATCGGCTCCTTGGCGATCTTCATCACCTTGCGGACCTTCTCGAGCGGCATCGAGAGGCGCTCGGCGAGCTCCTCGGGGGTCGCTTCGCGGCCGGTCTCGTGGAGGAACTGGCGGCCGGTGCGGACCAGCTTGTTGATGGTCTCGATCATGTGCACCGGGATGCGGATGGTGCGCGCCTGGTCGGCGATCGAGCGGGTGATCGCCTGGCGGATCCACCACGTCGCATAGGTCGAGAATTTGTAGCCGCGGCGGTACTCGAACTTATCGACCGCCTTCATCAGGCCGATGTTCCCCTCCTGGATGAGGTCGAGGAACTGCAGGCCGCGGTTGGTGTATTTCTTGGCGATCGAGATGACCAGGCGGAGGTTGGCCTCGACCATCTCCTTCTTGGCGATGCGCGCCTCGCGCTCGGCCTTCTGGACCTGGTTGACGATCCGCCGGAACTCGCCGAGCGAGGTGCCGGTGCCCTGCGCGATGTCGGCGATGTCGCCGCGGATGCGGTCGACGGTGTCGCGCTCGGTCGCCGCGAACGACGTCCATTTCTTGTCCTGGTCCTTGACGCTGTCGAGCCAGCTCTCGTCGAGCTCGCGGCCCATGTAGCTTTCGAGGAACGCCTTGCGCGGCACCCGGTGGCGCTCGGCGAGGCGCAGCATCTGCCCGCCCAGTGCGGTCAGCCGGCGGTTGTAGCTGTACAGCTGCTCGACCAGATATTCGATCTTCGAGCCGTGGAACTGGACGCTCTCGACCTCCGCGGTCAGCTGCTCGCGCAGCTTCTGGTACTTCTTCTCCTCGGCCGGGGCGAAGTCGGCGCCGGCGGCGAAGGCCTCCATGCGGTGGGCCTGGACCTTGCTGAACTTCTTGAACACCGAGGTGATGGACGCGAACTTGTCGAGCGCCTGGGGCTTGAGCGTCTCTTCCATCTGGGCGAGGGAGAGGGTGTTGTCCTCGTCCTCCTCCTCGGCGGCCTGGGGGCGGGCGCGGCGCTCGACCATGTCCTCGTCGTCTTCGTTGGCGTCGGCCTCGGGCTCGTCGGCGACCTCTTCCTCTTCCTTGATCGACGGGCCGGCGGTCTTCTCGCTGATCTCGCCTTCCTGGTTCTCGCCGCCTTCCTCGGCCTCGGTCAGCTGCTCGGCGGTCGGCCCCTTGGACAGCATCGCCTCGAGGTCCATGATCTCGCGCAGCTGCATGCGCCCTTCGTTGAGGGCGTTCGACCAGTCGATGATCGCGTTGAAGGTGATCGGGCTTTCGCACAGCCCCCAGATCATCGTGTCGCGGCCGGCCTCGATCCGCTTGGCGATGGCGATCTCGCCCTCGCGGCTGAGCAGCTCGACCGCGCCCATCTCGCGCAAATACATGCGGACCGGGTCGTCGGTGCGGTCGACCGCTTCCTTCTTGACCGCCGCCGCGGGCCGCGGGCCGCCGTCGTCGAGCGGGTCGACCTCGTCCTCGACGATGCTCTCGGATTCCTTCTCGTCCTCGTCGTCGTCCTCGCCGCGCTCCTCGTTCTCGACGACGGTCACGCCGCGCTCCGACAGGCGCGACATGATGTCCTCGATCATCTCGTTCTGGTCGGCCGGGATCGCCGCGTTGATTTCGTCGATGGTGACCGTGCCGCGCTTTTCGGCGCGCGCCATCATCTTCTTGACCGACGCGTCGTTGAGGTCGAGCAACGGGGCATCGCCCTCGTCGGTCGGTTCGATTTCGGAAGTCTCGTTTTTCGCCATATGTTCCGCCGCTTAATCGGTGCCGGCGAGTGACGCCAGCCTCTGTCTCAATCCCTGCTGCGCCGTGATCAGGCGCTGTTGTTCCTGCCACGCCTCGTCGGTGCAATCCCGCTCGAGCCGTTCGGTTGCGTCGGCCAGGGCCTGCTCCACCTCGTCGCTCGCGGCGATGATCTCCACCGCCGCGGCCAGATCGCTTCGAGCGCGGTCCGGGTCGCTGTCGCGGCGGGTGAAGGAGAAGCCCATGGCGCGAGGGCCTGCTCCGCCCGACGCTCCGTCGGTGCCCAATATGGTAGTTACGCTCTCCCGATCAAGCGCGGCGCCGGAGAAGGCGGCATTGACCAGCTCGTCGCGCAGCCTGGCGGTGCCCTGGTCGGCGATCGGCAGGTGGGCGAGCTGCTCGCAATGGGCCGGCAGCTCCTCGGGGAAATAGGCGAAGCCGAGGATCAGGGCGCGCGCGGTCGGAGCGTCGATTCCGCTGGCGGCGATGGCCCGGGCCCTCGCGCCGACCGGGGGCTCGGGCGGGACCCAGCGGCCGCCCTTGACGAACGGCCGGCGCTCGCGCTCGGGCGGGCGGCGCAGCGCATAGAAGCGGTCGAGCCAGTCCTGGCGGTAGAGCCGGGCGAGGTCGGCATGGCCGATCGCCGAAGCATGGGCGACGAGGCGCTGCTTCAAGCCCGCCCAGGC
This sequence comes from uncultured Alphaproteobacteria bacterium, assembly GCA_963765945.1. Lineage (GTDB taxonomy): Bacteria > Pseudomonadota > Alphaproteobacteria > Sphingomonadales > Sphingomonadaceae > Sphingomicrobium. Next base: position 245,470 of record CAVXYS010000037.1, on the reverse strand, counting down.
CTCGGGCGTCGCCAGCGGCTCGGCCTGATGCTCGTGGCGCCACAGCCGACGACCAGCGGCTCGGCCTGCGCCAGCAGCGCCTCGAACGCCTCCTTGCCGCCGGAGCGCACGACGTCGTCGGGGTCCTGGCCGGCGGGCAGCTCGACGAAGCGCAGCGTCCGGTCCGGCCCGAGCAGCGGCAAAGCGCGCAGCGCCGCGCGGACCGCCGCCTTCCGGCCCGCGGAATCGCCGTCGAAACACAGGATCGGCGCGGGCTCGAGCCGCCATAACCGCTCGATCTGCGCTTCGGTGAGCGCCGTGCCGTTGGGCGCGACGGCTTCGCCGATCCCGGCCTGGTCGAGCGCGATCACGTCCATATAGCCCTCGACCACGATCAGCCGCCGGGCGGTGCGGCTGGCGGGGCCGGCGCGGTCGAGGTTGTAGAGCGTCCGGCCCTTGTCGAAGAGGTCGGTGTCCGGCGAGTTCAAATATTTCGGCTCGCCCTCGCCGAGGATCCGCCCGCCGAACGCGATGACGCGGCCGCGCGGGTCGCGGATCGGGAACATCAGCCGGCCCGCGGAAGCGGTCGTAGGTCGCGCCCTCGTCGGGCTTGATCAGCATGCCGGTCTCGACCAGCCTGTCCTCGCCGAGCTGGGCGAGCGACTGCTTGAGCCGCGCCCGGCCGTCGGGCGCGAAGCCCAGGCCGAACCGCGCAACGACCTCCGCGTGATTCCGCGGCGTGGAGATAGTCCCGCGCGACACCCCCCTCGGCACCCTTGAGCTGGTCGGCGAACCAGGTCTGCACTTCGGCCATGACGTCGGTCAGCGAGGCGGTGCGCTCGGCGCGCTCGCGGGCCTTGGGATCGGGCGCGGGGACCTCGAGTCCGGCCTTGCCCGCGAGCTCCTTGACCGCATCCATGAACGGCATCCCGCGATGGTCGGTGAGGAAGCGGATCGCGTCGCCGTGCGCGCCGCAGCCGAAGCAATGGTAGAAGCCCTTGTCGTCGTTGACGGTGAAGCTCGGCGTCTTCTCGTTGTGGAACGGGCAGCACGCCTTCCACTCGCGCCCGGCGCGGATCAGCTTGACCGACGGCGCGATGACCGCGCTAAGCACAGTCCGGGCGCGCAATTCGTCGAGCCATTGGGGAGAGAGGGTCACCAGATCGACCCTATGCCCAAATCGTCGTCCCGCAAGACGCGGGTGGGGACTTATCCACAAACTCGGAACGGTGAGGCACATCAAGCAAGTCGCGATGCCGCTGTGTGAAAATTTAACCCCGGCCGCAGCGGCTTGATTTCCAACGATTCATTCCGTGTGTGGAATAAGGGCGATTGCCGTTAATCTGTCATCGTTCCGACACACAGCGGCGCACGACCGCTGAGCGGAATGACCAGGAGGGGGTTATATGCTGAACAAGATCGGCGGGCTTGCCCGCGCTCTCTACATTCTGCTCGCGATCGTTGCCGGGTTCGTGACCCTCGGCACGATGGATGTGGCGTTGGTGCTGGTCGTACTCGGCCTGATCGCCGGCATCTCGATGCCCAAGGAAAGGTTGGTGCTGGCCGGTGTCGCCGTGGTCTGCCTGCCGCTGGTCGGCGTCGCGCTCGGCCATATCCCGACGATCGGCGCCAAGCTGACCGCCGTGGCCGGCAACCTCCAGATGGGCGTCGCCGGTGCCTTTGCCACCGCCCTCGCCATGATGTTGTACCACATTGGTCATGGACGGACTGATGGGACTGACCGGCGGCGCAACTGCCGGCAAGGCGGCTCACGCCACGCACTAGGTTCCAAAATCCAGCTCCGGGCTCCGCCGTTGTGCCGCGGCGGGGCCCTTTTTGTGGCTCGGCTCAGCCTGGGAGAGCGCGGCCTTGACCAGGCCGCTGGCCCGCGCCGGCTCGATCGCGCCGCCGAGGCGCTCCTTCACCAGCGCCATCACCCGGCCCATGTCCTTCATCGAGCTGGCGCCGGTCTCGGCGATGATCGCGCCGATCGCCGCGGACGCCTCGGCGTCGCTCATCTGCGCCGGCAGGAAGCGCTCGATCACCGCGATCTCCGCTTCCTCGGCCGAGGCGCGGTCGTCGCGGCCGTTCTTGCGGTAGATGTCGGCGGATTCGCGGCGCTGCTTGACCATTTTCTGCAGCACTTCGGTGACGAGCGCATCGTCGTCCGCCGGAGCGCCGCCGGTCCGCGCCTCGATGTCGCGGTTCTTGATCGCCGCCTGGACCAGGCGGAGCGTGCCCGTCGTGTCCCTGTCGCCGCCTTTCATCGCGGCGATGGTCGCGGCCTTGATGTCGTCCCGGATCATGGGCGTTGCCCTAGCGTCTGCATTTTCACGCTGACCAGCGTTGACCCTGCGCGCCAGACCGCATAGCGGCGGTGTCTTAGCGACATCGCTGGTTGAACCCCGACGGAAGGCTTTCCCGCCCATGGCCGACGCCCGATCCTACGCGCGCTCCACAACCGGAGGGTGCGACGGGAGTCGTGGTGTTCGCCGATGGGCGGACGGTGTGGGGGCAGGGCTTCGGCGCGGAGGGCCAGGCGGTCGGCGAATTGTGCTTCAACACCGCGATGACCGGCTACCAGGAGGTGATGACCGACCCCTCCTACGCCAGCCAGATGATCGCCTTCACTTTCCCGCACATCGGCAATGTCGGCGCCAATGACGAGGACGTCGAGGCGGGCGAGGCGCACGCGCTCGGCTGCCTGGTGCGCGAGGTGGTGACCGAGCCGTCGAACTATCGCGCCAACCAGGGCTTCGCCGACTGGATGAAGAAATGGGGCCGGATCGGCATCGCCGGAGTCGACACCCGCGCGCTGACCCGGCTGGTGCGGACCGAGGGGCCGCCGACCATCGCCGTCGCGCACAGCCCGAGCGGCCGGTTCGACCTCGCCGCGCTGCAGAAGGCCGGCGGCCGACTGGCCGGGGCTCGAGGGCATGGACCTCGCCAGGGAAGTCAGCCGGCTCCAGGTCGAGCGCTGGACCGGCGGCAAATGGGCCTGGGGGCAGGGCTATCGAGATGCGGCAGGGCGGACGACATGAGAACTTCCGCCCCCCACGTGGTCGCGGTCGACTATGGCAACAAGCGCAACATCTTCCGCCTGCTGGTCGAGGCCGGCGCGCGGGTCACGGTGGTGCCGGCGGCCGCCACGTTCGACGAGATCATGGCGCATGAGCCCGACGGCTTCTTCCTGTCGAACGGCCCGGGCGACCCGGCCGCGACCGGCAAATATGCGGTGCTGGTGATCAAGCGGATGCTGAAGACCAAGAAGCCGCTGTTCGGCATCTGCCTCGGCCACCAGATGCTCGCGCTCGCAGTCGGCGGGAAGACTGCAAAAATGTTCCAGGGCCACCGCGGCGCCAACCACCCGGTCAAGCGCCTCGCCGACGGCCGGGTCGAGATCACCAGCATGAACCACGGCTTCGCGGTCGAGCGCGAGGGGCTGCCGAAAAACGTGCGCGAAACCCACGTGTCGCTGTTCGACGGGTCGAACTGCGGCCTCGAGCTGACCGACCGCCCGGCGTTCAGCGTCCAGTACCACCCCGAGGCGAGCCCCGGCCCGCAGGACAGCTTCTATCTGTTCGAGAAGTTCGTGGGGATGATGCGTGACTATGGCAGCGAAGGTGATTGCTGTTGCGGCCGCGATTGCTGCGCCTGCGGCAGCGGATGTGGTCATGGGCAAGGCAGAGGGCTATGTCGAGACAGTCGAAATCGGCGAGATTGCGTTCCTGACCGAGGTCCGGTCTCCCGAGGGCACGCCGTGCGACGATCCCTTCCGCAAGCCCTGCGCGGTCGTGTCAATTGCGACAGAATGGGCATCGCGCGATTTCCCGCTGCAAATTGCTGTGGTGCGCGATCGTCGCGGCTACGTCCTGCAGTTCGTGACGCTGTTGACGGACCGAGCCGGTCGATCCACCTGCATGGACGAAATCCCTCGCGAGCGAGCCAGTCCAACGGCCGCCAGCGCTTATGGCGCGAATTGCTGCGCCAGTATGACCGATGGGCTGCGAGTTGTTCAACGGTCCAGTTGGTCGGGCCGGCAGAGCTTCGAGCCGACTTTCTAAGGCGCGAAGCCGATTTCCGACGGGGCTTTGCTCGGCTTGCTGCCATAGACGCGCGCCGATTGGGCGTCCGCGATGCCGATGAAGTCGCTGTGGGTTCGTTCCTTCCAGCCAAGATCACAATCAACCCTTGACGCGATCGCTGCGGCTTGTGGCGGTTCGGGCGAGCGGCTTCGGCTGAACCCCGACGGGAGCATTTCCTGGGACTTTGACGGAACGCAGCCGTACGGCGCGGACGGCACCCGACCGTTCGACAGCGCGTCGACGACCAAATCCGCTACTTTCGCGGCTATCCGGAGCGCGGCTGATGGGATTGCGCAAGTCGAAGCATGAATGGCTGGCCGTGGGCGCGGTCCTGCTACTCTCCGCCTGCGTCACTCCGGCGCGGATGCACACGCAGGACGAGCTCAATGCGGTCACCCGGCAGTGCGGGCTGGCGCTCGGCGAGCTGATCCAGGACGAGATCGAGAAGAAGGTGCTGATCGCGCTGCGCAACGACGCGACGCGCCGAGCAGCGCGTCTGCGTCGCCCGCTGGGCGCGGCGCAACGGGCTGAAGCCGGTGTTCGTCAGCATGAGTTTCCCGTCGTGAGGGGCGGGCGCTGCCATTTCCCCTCTCCCCGGCGGGGAGAGGGCCGGGGTGAGGGGGCTCGAGCTGTTCGGAAACGCGCGGTTCCCCCTCACCCAACCCTCTCCCCGCCGGGGAGAGGGCTATTCGGTGCGGTTCCGCGCGTTGAGCAACTCGTGGCGGATTGCTTCCAGGACGCCTTCGGTGTTCTCGAACACGTCGTTGTTCCAGAAGCGCAGGATCCGGAAGCCGAATGCCTCGATGGCCCGGGTGCGCGGCGCATCGAGCTCGGCAGATGCTGGCCGCCATCGAGCTCGATGGCCAAGCGAGCATCGCGGCAGGCGAAGTCGGCGACGTGCGGGCCGATCGGGACTTGCGGACGAACTTGGCGCCTTCGAAGCGGCGACCGCGCAGATGGTACCAGAGGCGGTTTTCGGCGTCGGTGCTTCGTCGGCGCAGGTTGCGGGCGACGATTGCGCGTTTTTCCGTCACGGCCGAACCCCCTCATCCCCTTCCCCCCGCCGGGAGAAGGGGTTGGTCGGCACGGCACGACCGTAGCGCCACCGCGCCGGCGGTGGAAGCCTCACCCTCTCCCCGGCGGGGAGAGGGCAGGGTGAGGGGGCCGACTGGACTCCGCTCAATGCCTAAACGCACCGACATCTCCTCCATCCTGATCATCGGCGCCGGGCCGATCGTCATCGGGCAGGCGGCGGAGTTCGATTATTCGGGCTCGCCAGGCGGTCAAGGCGCTGAGGGCCGAGGGGTATCGCGTGATCGTCGTCAATTCGAACCCGGCGACGATCATGACCGATCCCGACCTCGTCGGCGACGCGACCTATATCGAGCCGGTCACGCCCGAGGTCGTCGCCAAGATCCTGCGAGAAGGAGCGGCCGGACGCGATCCTGCCGACGATGGGCGGGCAGACCGCGCTCAACACCGCGCTGGCGCTGTACAAGGACGGCACGCTCGACCGGCTCGGGATCGAGCTGATCGGCGCCAATGCCGCGGCGATCGAGAAGGCCGAGGACCGGCTGAAGTTCCGCGAGGCGATGGACCGGATCGGGCTCGAAAGCCCGCGCTCGGCGATCGCCCACAGCTTCGAGGAAGCGCTCGCCGCGCTCGAAACAGTCGGGCTGCCGGCGATCATCCGGCCCAGCTTCACGCTCGGCGGGACCGGCGGCGGCATCGCCTACAACCGCGACGAGTTCGAGGCGATCGTCCGCGGCGGGATCGAGGCCAGCCCGACCGACGAGGTGCTGATCGAGGAATCGGTGCTCGGCTGGAAGGAATATGAGATGGAGGTGGTGCGCGACCGCGCCGACAACGCCATCATCATCTGCTCGATCGAGAATATCGACCCGATGGGCGTGCACACCGGGGATTCGATCACCGTCGCCCCGGCGCTGACGCTGACCGACAAGGAATATCAGAGCATGCGCTCGGCATCGATCGCCGTGCTGCGCGAAATCGGCGTCGAAACAGGCGGTTCCAACGTCCAGTTCGCGATCGATCCCAAGACCGGGCGGATGGTCGTGATCGAGATGAACCCGCGCGTGTCGCGCAGCTCGGCGCTGGCGTCGAAGGCGACCGGCTTCCCGATCGCCAAGGTCGCGGCCCGGCTGGCCGTGGGCTACACGCTCGACGAGATCGCCAACGACATCACCGGCGGCGCGACCCCGGCGAGCTTCGAGCCGACCATCGATTATGTCGTGACCAAGGTGCCGCGCTTCGCCTTCGAGAAGTTCAAGGGCGCCGACGCCGTCCTCACCACCTCGATGAAGTCGGTCGGCGAGGTGATGGCGATCGGCCGCTCGTTCCACGAAAGCCTGCAGAAGGCGCTGCGCGGGCTCGAGACCGGCCTCACCGGGCTCGACCGGGTGCGCGAGCTGGAAGGGGCCGACCCGGCGCAGATCGAAAGCGTGCTGGCGCGCCCGACCCCCGACCGGCTGCTGGTCGCCGCCGAGGCGCTGCGCCAGGGCTTCACGGTCGAGCGGATCAACGCCATCGCCCACTTCGACCCGTGGTTCCTCGAGCGGTTGAAGGAGATCGTCGAGGCCGAGGAGGAAGTGCGGCTGAAGGGACTGCCGAGCGACGCCGCGGGGATGCGGCGTCTCAAGGCCATGGGCTTCGCCGACGTGCGCCTGGCCCAGCTGTCGCTTCGCTCGGCGGGCATGGAGCGCGGGATGAGCGAGGCGGTCGCGGCCGGCGGTTCGGGCGTGGTCCACAGCGCGATCCGGGCGATGACCGGCGGAGTGACCGAGGCCGAGGTGCGCGACCACCGCCTGAAGCTCGGCGTCCGTCCGGTGTTCAAGCGGATCGACAGCTGCGCGGCCGAGTTCGACGCCGCCACGCCCTACCTCTACTCGACCTATGAAGCGCCGCTGTTCGGCGAGCCCGAGGACGAGGCCGCGGTCGAAGCGAAGCGCAAGGTGATCATCCTCGGCGGCGGGCCGAACCGGATCGGACAGGGGATCGAGTTCGACTATTGCTGCTGCCACGCCGCCTTCGCGCTGCGCGACGCCGGGCTGCAGACGATCATGGTCAACTGCAATCCGGAGACCGTATCGACCGACCCCGACACCTCCGACCGGCTCTATTTCGAGCCGCTGACCGGCGAGGACGTGCTCGAGATCGTCCGGCGCGAGGCCGAGCATGGTGAGCTGCTGGGCGTGATCGTCCAGCTCGGCGGGCAAACGCCGTTGAAGCTGGCGGCGGAGCTGCAGGCCGCCGGCGTGCCCATCCTCGGCACGTCGCCCGACAGCATCGACCTCGCCGAGGACCGCGAGCGCTTCGCCGCCCTGGTCCAGCGGCTCGGCCTCAAGCAGCCCGCCAACGGCATCGCCCGCAGCCGCGACGAGGCGCTGCGGGTCGCGACACGGATCGGCTATCCGGTGCTGCTGCGCCCGTCCTACGTCCTCGGCGGGCGGGGGATGGAGGTGGTCGAAGGACCGCAACAGCTCGACCATTATATCGCGACCGCGGTCGCCGTGTCGGGGACGAGCCCGGTGCTGATCGACCGCTATCTGCGCGACGCGATCGAGGTCGACGTCGATGCCATCTCCGACGGCGTCGACGTCAAGGTCGCCGGAGTCCTCCAGCATATCGAGGAAGCGGGGGTGCATTCGGGCGACAGCGCCTGCTCGATCCCGCCCTACAGCCTCGGCGACGACACGGTGCGCGAGATCGAGCGCCAGACCCGGGAGCTGGCGCTGGCGCTCAAGGTCAGGGGACTGATGAACGTCCAGTTCGCGGTCAAGGAGGGCGAGGTCTATCTGATCGAGGTCAACCCGCGCGCCAGCCGCACCGTCCCGTTCGTCGCCAAGGCGATCGGCCGGCCGGTGGCCAAGATCGCCGCCCGGGTGATGGCGGGAGAAGCGCTCGCCGGCTTCGGCGAGATCGCGCGGCCGCTCGACTATGTCGCGGTCAAGGAATCGGTGTTCCCCTTCGCGCGCTTCCCGGGGACCGACCCGGTGCTCGGACCGGAGATGAAGAGTACCGGAGAAGTCATGGGAATCGATAAGGATTTCCACATCGCCTTCGCCAAGGCGTTGATCGGCGCCAGCATGCACCTGCCGCAATCGGGCACGGCGTTCGTGTCGGTCAAGGACGCCGACAAGGACAATATCGTGCCGGCGGCCCAGAAGCTGGTCGAGCTCGGCTTCACGATCATCGCGACCGGCGGGACGGCGGACCATCTCGCGTCGCGGGGCATTGCGGTCGAGCGGGTCAACAAGGTCGCGCAGGGGCGGCCGCACATCGTCGACCGGCTGACCGATGGCGCGGTCGCGCTGGTGTTCAACACCACCGAAGGGTGGCAGTCGCTGAAGGACAGCCATTCGATCCGCACCACGGCGCTGACCAAGAAGGTGCCCTATTTCACCACCGCGGCGGCCAGCCTGGCGGCGGCGCAGTCGATCGAGGCGCTGCGCGGACACGCGCTTGAAGTCGCGTCGCTCCAGTCCTATTATTCCGCTTCCTAGGAAATTAGCTCCCACCCCAGCTTTGCAGCGATCGCGACGCCGATGCCGGCGCGCCGGGGCGGGATTTTGAGAGGGTTTTAAAGATGGCGAGTGCCGACAAGGTGCCGATGCTGGAGGAAGGCCACCGCAAGCTCAACGACGAGCTGCGGCGGCTGCGCGTCGAGGAGCGCCCCGCGATCGTCGAGGCGATCGAGGCGGCCCGCGCGCACGGCGACCTTAGCGAGAACGCCGAATATCATGCGGCCAAGGAGCGCCAGGGACACGTCGAGGCGACCATCGCCGACCTCGAGGATCGCTTGAGCCGCGCCATGGTGATCGACCCGACGACCCTGTCGGGCGACAAGGTCGTGTTCGGGGCGACCGTCACGCTCACGGACGAGGACGACAAGAAGGTGAAATACCAGCTCGTCGGCCAGACCGAGGCGGACGCCAGGGACGGGCGGATCAGCTACAACTCGCCGCTCGGCCGCGCCCTGATCGGGCGCCAGAAGGGCGACGAGGTCGAGGTCTCGACCCCGTCGGGCGACCGCTATTACGCAATCAAGAAGATCGAGTTCATCTAGAAGCGCGGATTGAGCCGGACTCGCTCGATTTCCTTGCGCACCATGCGGGTGACGATGACGTTGGCCGAGATGGTGTAGACGACGAAGGCGAGATAGACGACGCTCAGGACCGTGCCGGTGGCCTCGGGCAGGCCGGCGTCGCGGCTGGCCAGCACCGACCAGCGGTAAATCACCCAGATACCGACGACGAGGAAGATCGCACGGCTTTCGCCGAGGCGAATCGGCAGCTGGTTCCAGCGCCACCACAGGCCGCCGACCCAGCTCTTTTTCATCTTGGTCGCGGCGAGCAGCGACAGAGCGTCGACGTCGGTCGGGGCCTGGCTGAGCGCGCCGAGCGCCAGCCGCAGCGCCTCGTCGGTGTCGTGCCGCGCGAGGCTCAGCCGGCCGAGCAGGATCAGCCCGTCGGCATTGTCGGGGTTGATGCTCAGCACGGCGCGGCCGGCCGCCTCGACTCCGGCCATGTCGCCCCGCTCGAGCGCGGCATAGCCCGAACTCGGCGAGAACCTCGGCGCTGCCCGGCGCCAGCTCGAGCGCCCGGGCGAGGCTCGCGGCGCTGCCGGGGCGATCGCCCCTCAGCCGCAGCAATTGCGCCCGAGTGAGGTGCGCCGCGGCATTGTCCGGGTCGAGCTCGATCGCGGCGTCGACCTCGGTCAGCGCCCGGCGGCGGTGCTGCTGCAAGTGCAGCGCCGAGGCGAGGGTCAGGCGATAGCGGCTGGCCAGCGGATCGAGGGCGATCGCGGCCCGCGCTTCATGCTCGGCGCCGGCGAGCCGGTTCTGCATCACCAGGCATTGGGCGAGACAATCGTGGGCCCGGGCATTTTCGGGATCGGCGGTCAGCACGTCGCGCAGCGGTTCGACCGCCGAGGCGAAATTGCCGGCGCGCATCAGGGCCTCGGCCCGGGTCAGCGCGCGATATTCGAAATTCACGTCGAATAGCCCCGAAGCTGCTCGAGATAGCGGCGGAGCTGGAAGGTCCGTTCCTGCGACACATAAGCGAAGGCCGCCGCGACAAAGCCGATGCCGACCGCTCCGACGAACCCGTAATGCGCCTGCGCCACGGTCAGGGTCCCGGCGCGGACCACCCGGTCGAGGATCTCGAGCGCCCCGAAATAGATCGGGAAGGGGGCGAGCGCGAGCAGGATCTCGCGATTGCGGAACGGCCCGTTCAGCGCGATCGCGTTGAACACGATCAACAGGAAGCCCCACGGCTGGAAGAAGGTCGCGACCAGGAACACCAGGGTGGGCGGCAAGGCGATCCGCGCCAGCGGGCTCGGACGGGGCTCGTCGATCAACCGGTAGCGGAACGGGTCGGTCACAGCCCGTTGGCTTTGAGGAAGGCAGCGACGTCGTCATACTGCCCGCCCGAGTTTGAATATTTCGCATAGTTGCGGGCGGTGGTCAGCCATTCGAGGGTCGTCGGCCGGACCTCGCGCTGGGCCTCGGCGAAATGCTCGGGCGAGACCGGATGCTCGGTTCCGCTGGCCAGCAATTCCTCGATTGCGAGGTCGACCGCGGTGTTGACCAGATTGACCAGGTCGGCGCCGGAAAAGCCGGCGGTGACCCCTGCGATCGCGTTCGCATCCACCTTGGGATCGATTGGCCGTCCGGCCATGTGGATTTCGAGGATCCGGGCCCGCGCGGCGCGATCGGGCGGTGGGACGAACTGGACCCGGTCGAAGCGGCCGGGCCGGCGGAAGGCGGCGTCGACGCCCCACGGCATGTTGGTCGCGGCGAGGATCAGCACGCCTTCGTTGTTGTCGGCAAAGCCGTCCATCTCGGCGAGGAAGGTCGAGACCAGGCTGACCTGGCTCTGGTGGGCGACCCCGCTGCGCGACCCGGCCAGCGCCTCCAGCTCGTCGAAGAACAAGACGGTCGGCGTGTCGCGCCGGGCGTCGGCGAAGATCGCCGCCAGCTTGCGCTCGGCTTCGCCCAAATATTTGTCGACCACGTCGACCACCGGCACGTTGACGAAACGCGCTTCGCATTCGCCGGCCGTAGCCCGGGCGAGCAGCGTCTTGCCGCACCCCGGCGGCCCGAACAGCAGCACTCCGCCGCCGGCCTTGCGCCGATATTTGGCGAACAGCGACGGCTTCTTGAACGGCGTGACGATGCGGCGGGTGATCTGCTTCTTTACCTCTTCGAGGCCGCCGACGTCGTCGAAGCGGAGCGGCGAGGCGGTCTCGCCGAACATCGCTCGCGCAGCTTTGGCTTCGTCGTCGGCCTGGCGCGCGCCGGAGCGGATGCCGCGGGCGGCGGAGGCGAAGCCGATGACGTTCGAGCCGAGCTCGGGCGCGGCGAATTCCTTGGCCTCCTCGATCAGCTTCGCGACGTCGGGCGATTCGAGCAGTGGATTTTCGGCGACCAGCTTCAGGTAGCGCGCCTCGGCCTCGGCCAGCTGGCCCATGCCGATCATCGCCTCGGTCTGGACGGCGAGCAGCTCGGGTCGGTCGCCGGACAACTCGACCGCGGCCTTCATGTCGCCCATGTCGAGCGAAGCCCGGGCCATTTTCTCGCGCACCTCGTCGCCGATCGTCTCGGCGGCCAGGGCCTCGTCGATGACCTTGCGGCGGTCGCTGTCGTCGCCGGCGAGATCGAAGGCCGAGCCGAGCAGGCGGGCGTCGCCGCATTCGCGGTAGGCCGCCAGCACCGCTTCGAGCGCAGGATTCCGGCTCACGGCGGGTCAGCCTTCGGGTTGCGCCTGTTGCGGGCGGCGGATGCCTTCGCCGTCGGGCTCCAGCAGCCGATGGAGGTGGACGATGACATAGCGCATTTCGGCGTCGTCAACCGTGCGCTGGGCCTTGCCGCGCCATGCGTCCTCGGCCGCGGCATAGCTGTCGTAGACGCCGACGAAGTCGATCGTGTCGAGGTTGAAGTCGAGTCCGCGCGGGTCCTTGACCCGTCCGCCGAACACCAGGTGAAGCTTGCTCATGTCCCTCCTGCTAGCAGGAAAATGAGACAGGAGTCAGCGCTGCTTCTTGACCGCGTCGACCGCCGCCTGGCCCGACGCTTTGGCGGCATCGGTCACGCCCTGGAACAAGGAGCGGATGGTCTCTTCGCCCTTGTCGCGGGTGAGGCCGAGCTCGCCCAAGCGCTCGGTCCCGGTCTCCTTCGCCGCGTCGAACGCCGCCCGGGCGGCCTTGCGCACGCGGCGTGTGGCGGGACGGAGCGCCTTGGTCTCGGCCTGGGTGCGCGGCAGCAGCGAGGCGATCAGCGCGCCCGCGGCGAGCCCGCCGGCAAGCGCGATCAGCGGCGCCGCCTCGAGCGCGTTGCCGGCCTTGCGGCCGGCGCCGGCGACGCTGCCGCGGGCGCGGTCATAGGCTTCGATGGCGCGCTCGCGAGCCGTCCCGCGCGAGCCCTCGCCGGTCAGCTGCTGGTCGGGGTTGGTCGCGTGTCTCGGTCATTCGACTGTCTCCGTGTCCTTCTTCGTCCGTCTCGACGTTTTGGGCCGCTTCTTGGTTGCACGCTTCGCGCTGAACCCGTGGGCGATCTTGCCGGCCAGGTCCATCAGCGGCTCGCGGGCGAGGAACAGGCTGATCGCGGCCACCACTCCGGTCGCCGCAAGCGGGCGCGAGCGGACCGCGTCCACGGCATTCTCGGCGAGGTCGGCGCCCTTGTCCTTGGCGCCCGCCCACGCGTCCTTGGTCAGCTTCTTCGGGCTCAGCCGCTGCTGCAGCTGTTCGGCAGTGGCGAACAGGCGCGTCCGCGCCCGATCCGCCTCGATCCGCGCGGCGGCGATCTCGGGGCCGTCCGTCACAGGTCGCGCCTCAGGCGCTGATAGCCGTACCACCCGCAGCCGCCACCAATCGCAGCGAAGCCCAGCAGGCCGAGCACGCCGGCCGCGAGCGGGCCGACGAATTTCGCCAAGGCGATGACAATTCCCGTCGCAAGCGCGGTTACCGCGGCGAGCATGAGGACGAACGCGACGCCGAACAGAATCGACGGCACGATCAGCGCCTTGCCCTTGGCCGCCGCGATCGCTTTGGCGACGTCCAGCTCGGCCCGGGCATAGGCCTTGGCTTCGTCGACGAGGTCGCGGACCAGGTCGCCGATCGGCCGTTCGCCCGGATCCGGGTCAGCGGGCTTGAGCATCAATCCTCATCGTCACCGTCATCGTCCTTCGCCAGCCCGGTCTTGAGCAGCCGGGCGACGACGAAGCCGACCACCGCCGCTCCGGCGAGCGCGATCCCGGGCGAGTTGCGGACGAAATTGCGCGTGTCCTCGATTAGCTCGTCGGCATCCTTGTCGGCGATGGCGTTGGCCGCATCCTCGATCGCCGTGGCGGCGCGGCGGGCATAGTCGCCATATTCGGCGCCGAGCCGGTCCTCGATCCCGGGAGCGGTGTCGCCGACCAGCTTGGCGACGTTGCCGAGCGCTTCGGCCGACCGCTCGAGGCCCTGGCTGACCAGCCCGCGCGCCTTCTCGCCGGCCTGGCTCGAGAGATTCTCGGTGCCGCGGCGAATCTTCTCGGTGATTTTGCCGTCGCTTTGCCGCACCGCCGGTGCGTCGATCGTCGCCGTGTCGCCGGACGCGCCCTTGATCACCTTGTCGGTCCCTTCGGGCAATGCGGCACTCTTGTCGTCAGCCATAACTCGAGTCCTCCTTACGCCGACTCCAACCATGAGCCGGCGGCCTTCGTTCCGGCGCCGCATTCCGAAAGTTGCACGCCTCGGCGCGACGCCTATTAGGGCCGTGAGCCGATATGGCTCGTTCCAGTTACGAAACAAGGTCATCGATGACGCAAATCGCTTCCGTCCGCGCGCGGCAGATCCTCGACAGCCGCGGCAACCCCACGGTCGAGGTCGACGTCCGGCTCGACGACGGCAGCCTCGGCCGCGCCGCGGTGCCGTCGGGCGCCTCGACCGGAGCGCATGAGGCGGTCGAATTGCGCGACGGGGACAAGGGCCGGTGGGGCGGCAAGGGCGTCGAAAAAGCGGTCGGCGACGTCAACGGCGAGATCGCCGGCGCGGTGGTCGGCCGCGCGGCGGAGGACCAGGCCGGGCTCGACGCCGCGCTGATCGCGCTCGACGGGACTGACAACAAGGGCCGGCTCGGCGCCAATGCGATCCTCGGGGTCAGCCTGGCGACGGCCAAGGCCGCGGCGGCGGCCGGCGGAATGCCGCTTTACCGCTACGTCGGCGGAGCCGAGGCGAACCTGCTGCCGGTGCCGATGATGAATATTTTGAACGGCGGCGCGCACGCCGACAACGGCATCGACTTCCAGGAATTCATGGTCATGCCGGTCGGCGCTCCCACTTTCGCCGAGGCGCTGCGCTGCGGTGCCGAGATCTTCCATGCGTTGAAGGCCGCGCTTCACGGCGCCGGCCTGTCGACCGCGGTCGGCGACGAGGGCGGGTTCGCGCCGGCCATCCAGAACAGCCGCGAAGCGCTCGATTATATTGAGAAAGCCGTGGACGCGGCCGGCTACCGGCTCGGCGACGACGTGCTGCTCGCGCTCGATTGTGCGGCGAGCGAATATTTCAAGGACGGCGCCTACCGCATGATCGGCGAGGGGCGGGTGCTGTCGTCGGCCGACAATGCCGCTTTCCTGGCGGAGCTGGCCGAGACCTATCCGATCGCGTCGATCGAGGATGGCATGGCCGAGGACGATTGGGACGGCTGGAGCCTGCTCACCCGGACGCTCGGCGGCCGCGTCCAGCTGGTCGGCGACGATCTGTTCGTGACCAACGTCACGCGGCTCGAGAAGGGCATCGCCGAGCGCATCGCCAATTCGATCCTGATCAAGGTCAACCAGATCGGCACCCTGACCGAGACGGTCGCCGCCGTCCGCCTGGCCCAGTCGAACGGCTACACCGCGGTCATGTCGCACCGCTCGGGCGAGACCGAGGATTCGACCATCGCCGACCTCGCCGTCGCGCTCGGCTGCGGCCAGATCAAGACCGGCAGCCTGGCCCGCTCCGACCGCACCGCCAAGTACAACCAGCTGCTGCGGATCGAGGAGGAGCTTGGGGCTGCGGCCCACTATGCCGGCCGCGACGCGATCAAGGCTTATCGTCCGAGCTAATTGTTGTCCTCACGACCGCAGTCGCTAAGCTCGACGCATGTTGAGCCTGTTTCTCGCGGCCGTGCTCGTCGCACCACCCGCCGCTCCCTGCACGGCCGCAACGTCCATCCACTCGACCGTCGCCGAGATCGGCAGCAATCTCGACCGGTTCATGGGCAAATGTGTGACCGTTTCCGGCCCGTTTTCCGGTCTGGCGATGTTCGGCGGCGTCGAGGACATGTATCTCACGAGCCGCTTCGCGCCCGACGGAAATTATGATCGGGCTGCCGAGAAGAAGGGCCGGTTGGGCCTGGACAGTCCAAAGAGCGACCTGCGCGGCCTAAATTCGACCGAATTTGCCGCATCCAGGTCACTGGCACGGTCGACAGTTGCGAACGGCGCGGCGCCAACGCGCGGGCCGAGATGAGAACGACATAATTCACGGCGCAATCCCGCCGGCGACATCACGATCATCATGCTGACCGGCTACTGCCATTATTATCCTGGGGCGGTCGTCACCGCGGTCAGCTGGTCGTTCGATCCATCGACGCATTATGAGAGGCTGGTCGGGAAAGGCGCCCGGGAGAAATTCGGCAATCTCGTCGCGCTGGATGAAGATTGGCCGTTCGCCCGGCAATTGCGCGCGGCTTCGACCGAGTTCCTGGCCGCGCTTCGGGCCGGTGACCGGGGCAAGCTGATCGCGCTGCACGACTTCGACAACTCAGGGGAATTTCAGCGGTAAGGTCATGGACGTTCTCCTCGATTGGCGGATTCTCCATTTGTGCAGATCCGCGCAAATCCACGGCCGCACGAATTTTCCTACAGGTACGAAGTCGAGCAGGCGGAATTGGGCAGGTCGCCAAAATCCGCATTGGGCGTCGCATGCTATTGCCGCAGCAAGGATTGCACGGGACGGTGGCCGATCAGTTATGGCGACACCGACAATTCCGCTACGCGGCCCTATGGCTGCGTCAGAATTGAAGCGAGAATTTTCCCTCGGGCAGCAAGCTGATACTCCACCCAGCCCGGCACCGGACGCTGGTTGGACGAGCCGCGCTCGACAGCGATTCCCAGCCGATTTCCAGCCGATTTGTTTATCCCCGGTTTCTCCGCGAAATATCCACCGGATCGTTCGTTTGTGCTTGCCTTCATGACGTCATCGTGATTCTCTAATCGATGAAGGGCAGGAACCGGATTTTCGAGCTGATCCGCCGCTCGGCGATGCCGGCGCTGGCGCTGCTCGTCGTCGGCACTTTCGCCGCCCATGCGGTCGCCGGGCCCAACGGGCTGCTCGCCTGGGGCGGCTATCACCGCGCGCTCAACGAGCGGAAGGCCGAGCTCGCCCAGCTCGAGCAGCAGAAGGCGCAGCTGCGCCATCATTCGGCTTTGCTCGACCCGCGCAAGGCCGACCCCGACATGGCCGACGAGCTGGTCCGCAAGGATCTCGGCCTGGTCCGCCCGGACGAAGTCATCGTCCCGCTCAACTAGTTGCCGCTTCCCGAACCGCTGCCTATAGGCGGGCGCGCTTCCAACTTGAGAGAGATCGCCGTGGCGCGAACCGCCAAGAAAGCTGCCGCCCCGGCGGCTCCCGCCGAACCGAAGGTCGAGCGCCCGCCGCAGCCCAAACGCTGGAAGGCGTCGAAGGACGAGCTGCTCAAGCTCTACCGCGAGATGCTGCTGATCCGCCGCTTCGAGGAGCGGGCGGGGCAGCTCTACGGGCTCGGGCTGATCGGCGGCTTCTGCCACCTGTACATCGGCCAGGAAGCGGTCGCGGTCGGGCTGCAATCGGCCATGACCGTCGGCAAGGACAGCGTCATCACCGGCTATCGCGACCACGGCCACATGCTCGCCTACGGCATCGACCCGAAGCTGATCATGGCCGAGCTGACCGGCCGCGAGGCCGGCATCTCCAAGGGCAAGGGCGGCTCGATGCACATGTTCAGCGTCGAGCACGGCTTCTACGGCGGCCACGGCATCGTCGGCGCGCAGGTGCCGCTCGGCACCGGCCTCGCGTTCAAGCACAAATATAGCGCGGACGGCGGGGTGTGCCTGACCTACCTCGGCGACGGCGCGGTCAACCAGGGCCAGGTCTACGAGGCCTTCAACATGGCCAAGCTGTGGGACCTGCCGGTCATCTACGCGATCGAGAACAACAAATATGCGATGGGCACGTCGATCGCGCGCTCGTCGGCCGAGCCTTTGCTCTACCGTCGCGGCGAGGCGCACCGCATCCCGGGCCTGCAGGTCGACGGCATGGACGTGCTCGCGGTGCGCGGCGCGGCCGAGGTCGCGCTCGACTGGACCCGCGGCGGCAAGGGGCCGATCATCATCGAGTTCCTGACCTACCGCTACCGCGGCCACTCGATGTCCGACCCGGCCAAGTACCGGACGCGCGAGGAAGTGCAGGACGTGCGCGAGCATAACGACCCCATCGACCATGCCGCGAAGGAGCTCGAGAAGCTCGGGGTCAAGGAGGACGAGCTGAAGGCAATCGACAAGGAAATCAAGGACATCGTCGTCGCAGCTGCGAAGTTCGCTGAAGATGCGCCGGAGCCCGGTCCGGCCGAGCTCTACACCGACGTGCTGGTGGAGAGCTACTGATGCCGACCGAGCTCAAAATGCCCGCTCTGTCCCCGACCATGGAGGAAGGGACGCTGGCCAAGTGGCTGGTGAAGGAAGGCGACGACGTCAAATCGGGCGACATCCTGGCCGAGATCGAGACCGACAAGGCGACCATGGAGTTCGAAGCGGTCGACGAAGGCAAGATCGCCAAGATCCTGGTGCCCGAGGGCACCGAGGGCGTGAAGGTCGGCGCGGCGATCGCGCTGCTCGCGGCGGATGGCGAGGAGGTTTCTCCCTCTCCCCGGCGGGGAGAGGGCCGGGGTGAGGGGGTTCAGCCTTCTCCGGAAACGCAGGGACCCTCACCCCAACCCTCTCCCGACACGGGAGAGGGGGCCAAGGTGACCGCGCCGGAATCGGAGCAGCCGACGCCGCATCTGATGGAAACCGCCGCGCGCGAGCTCGTCGCCGACGTCGCCGCGACCCGCGACGAGCCCGAGGTGCCCGACGGCACGCCGCTGGTGACCATGACCGTGCGCGAGGCGCTGCGCGACGCGATGGCCGAGGAAATGCGCGCCGACGAGCGCGTGTTCGTGATGGGCGAGGAGGTCGCCGAATATCAGGGCGCCTACAAGGTCACCCAGAACCTGCTCCAGGAGTTCGGGCCACGGCGCGTGGTCGACACGCCGATCACCGAATATGGCTTCGCCGGGCTCGGCACCGGCGCGGCGATGGGCGGGCTGCGGCCGATCGTCGAGTTCATGACCTTCAACTTCGCGATGCAGGCGATCGACCACGTCATCAATTCGGCGGCCAAGACCAATTACATGTCGGGCGGGCAGATGCGCTGCCCGATCGTGTTCCGCGGGCCGAACGGCGCCGCGGCCCGGGTCGCCGCCCAGCACAGCCAGAATTACGGCAGCTGGTACGCGCACGTGCCCGGCCTGATCGTGATCTGCCCCTATAGCGCGGCCGACGCCAAGGGCCTGCTCAAGGCCGCGATCCGCACCGACGACCCGGTCGTGTTCCTCGAGAACGAGCTGCTCTACGGCCAGCATTTCGACGTGCCGCAGCTCGACGATTACGTGCTGCCGATCGGCAAGGCGCGGATCGTCCGCCCGGGCAAGGACGTGACGATTGTCAGTTACTCGATCGGCGTCGGGGTCGCGCTCGAAGCCGCGCAGGAGCTGATGGGGCAGGGGATCAACGCCGAGGTGATCGACCTGCGCACCCTGCGCCCGCTCGACAAGGCGACCGTGCTCGAAAGCCTCAAGCGGACCAACCGCATGGTCGTGGTCGAAGAGGGCTGGCCGGTGTGCTCGATCAGCTCGGAAATCATCGCCATCGCCATGACCGAGGGCTTCGACGACCTCGACGCGCCGGTGCTGCGGGTGACCGACGTCGATGTTCCGCTGCCTTATGCCGCCAACCTCGAGAAGCTGGCGCTGATCAAGGCGTCGGACGTGGTCGCGGCGGTCAAGGCCGTCACCTATCGCTGAGCGCAGGCTCGACTTCGACCGCGAGGTCGCGCTCCAGCAGCTGCCGCGCGTCGATCAGACCGGCCATCAAGGGCCTCTGGGATCTCGATCTCGCCTTTGCCGACATTGTCGCGACGAGCAGCGATCCGCGTCTCGGGGCGATCCGCATGGCCTGGTGGCGCGAACGCCTCGAGGAGCTCGACGCGGCGACGAGCCGCCGCCGAGCCGCGGCTGCAGGCGCGCCTCCCGACCTGCTGCCGACCGGCGTGACGGGCAGCCGAACTGGCGCAGCTCGAGGATGCCTGGCTGCCGCTGCTCGACCCGTTCCCGTGGGGCGAACGCCAGGTGGACGGGCTGCGGCTGCGCGGGCGAATCCTGTTCAGCCTCGGCGCGCGGCTGCTCGACGCCGATCCGGCGAGCCTCGATTCAGCCGGCGAGCTGTGGTCGCTGGTCGACGGCGCTCATCATTGCAGTGACGCGGATTCCCGAGCGATGCTGATGGATCGAAGGCAAGCGGCTGGTGCCGTCGCTTCGGACTGCTCCGAACTCCGCGCTGCGCCCACTGACGACCCTGGCCGCCCTCGCCGCGCATGATGCACTCGGGCGGGGCAGCGGGGTGCGACGCGGGTTGGGCTGCGCTCGCGCATCGCTACTGGGGCAGATTGCCACGGTAGTTGACAGAAACGCCTCCGAAACGGAGGTTATCGCGCGTGCCGAATCTCCTCGTTGATGGAGATGCCCATGGCGCGTTTCCTCGCCGGCGCCGCCGCCTGCTTCCTGCTCCTCACCGGAGCGTTCCTGCTGTGGCAATCGCGCGCCGAGCAGGGGCCCGGCCTGCCGCCGGCGCCCAAGCCGCGGCCAGTCAGCCTGCTCGATCCGGACGCGCCGCTGCAGGCGCCCGAGGCGAGCCCCAAGAGCCGCGAGGAGAAGCGCTTCAGCCGCGCCGACAAGAACAAGGACGGCAAGATCGAATCCGAGGAAGTGTTCGGCGCCCGGCGCAAGGCCTTCGCCAAGCTCGACGCCAACGGCAACGGCGCGCTGTCGTTCGAGGAATGGGCGGCGAAAACGATCGAGAAGTTCCGGGGCGCCGACCAGGACCATTCGCGGCTGGCTGACCCCCGCCGAATACGCCACCACCGCGCCCCCGCCGCCCAAGCACAAGGCGCGGTGCGCGTGTTAATTCCTCCCCATCCGAGATGGGGAGGGGAACCATGCGGAGCATGGTGGAGGGGTAAATGCCGCCACCTCGGGAGAAAAACGACACTGTTCTGCAAGCTCGAGCGCTTCGCCGCGAACATGACCCTGCCCGAAGGAATGTTGTGGCAAGCTTTTCGGACAGCGTCCCGACGGTTTGAAATTCAGGCGACAGCATCCGATCGGCCGCTGCATCGTGGATTTCTACTGTCCGGCGATCGGACTCGTCGATCGAGGTCGATGGCGAAGCCCATTCGATGGGCGATCGGCCCGCAGCGCGATTCTGAGGCGCGATGCCTGGTTGCAGGCCAAGGCCTGCGCGTGCTTCGTTTCAATGCTCGTCGATGTGATCAGCGACCTCGGGTCGGTGGTTACCGCGATTATCCTCGCCTGCCGGCGCTAATTACCCCTCCACCAGCTCGCGCTGGTTCCCCTCCCCACGAATTCTCGTGGGGAGGAATTGCGGTGAGCCACTCCGCCAGCTTCGCCCGTGCCCGATCCGTGTACGCCTGCTTGCGGTCGGCCCGTTTGTGCCGCCCGACAAGCGGCGGCATCAGGCCGAAATTGACGTTCATCGGCTGGAAGGTCTCGGCGTCGGCGCCGCCGGTGATGTGGGCGAGAAGGGCGCCGAGCGCGGTCTCGACCGGCGGCGCAGGCAAGCGTTCGCCGCCCAGCTCGGCGGCGGCGAAGCGGGCGGCGAGGATCCCGACCGCGGCGCTTTCGACATAGCCTTCGCAGCCGGTGATCTGGCCGGCGAAGCGGATGTTGGGCTGCGACTTCAGGCGCAGCTCGCCGTCGAGCAGCCGCGGCGAGTTGATGAAGCTGTTGCGGTGAATCCCGCCGAGCCGCGCGAACTCGGCGTTTTCGAGGCCCGGGATGGTGCGGAAGATGCGGACCTGCTCGCCGTGCTTCAGCTTGGTCTGGAAGCCGACCATGTTCCACAGCGTCCCAAGCGCATTGTCCTGGCGCAGCTGGACGCAGGCGTAAGGCCAGCGGCCGGTGCGCGGGTCGTCGAGACCGACGCCCTTCATCGGCCCATAGCGCAGCGTCTCGATGCCGCGCTCGGCCATCACCTCGATCGGCATGCAGCCCTCGAAGTAAGGCGTGTCGGTCTCCCACTCCTTGAACGGCATCTTGTCGCCGTCGATCAGCGCCTGCAACGAAGGCCTCGTACTGGGGCTTGTCGAGCGGGCAGTTGATGTAGTCCTTGCCGCCTTTGTCCCAGCGGGCGGCCATCCAGGCCTGGTCCATGTCGATGCTGTCGCGATGGACGATCGGCGCGATCGCGTCGAAGAAGGCGAGGGCGTCCTCGCCGGTCTCGGCGGCGATCGCCGCGGCCAGCCCGGATCCGGTCAGCGGCCCGGTGGCGATGATCGTCGGATGGTCGGGCAAGGCATCGATGCGCTCGCGTACGACGGTGATGTTGGGATGCTGCGCGATCGCCCGCGTAACCGCGGCCGCGAACGCCTGGCGGTCGACGGCGAGCGCCGACCCGGCGGGCACGCGGTGCGCGTCGCCCGCGCGCAGGATCAGCGAACCGAGCGCGCGCATCTCCTGGTGGAGCAGGCCGACGGCATTGTGCTCGGCATCGTCGCTGCGGAAGCTGTTCGAGCAGACCATCTCGGCGAGCTGGTCGGTCTCGTGCGCCGGCGTCCGGTCGCCGCCGCCGCGCATCTCGCTCAAGCGGACGCGCGAGCCGGCCTCGGCCAGCTGCCATGCCGCCTCGCTCCCGGCGAGCCCGCCGCCGACGATGTGGATGTCGAAGGTCATGTCACGGCGTCCTTGCGAGCAACGGAGTGACGAAGCAATCCAGTTCGCGCCATTGCTTCGCTCCGTTCGCAATGACAGGGAATGGGCATGCGGATCTTCACCATCGGCTATGAGGGGACGACGGTCGGCGAGTTCCTCGCGGCGCTTCAGGCCGCGGGAGTTCGAGCGGGTCGTCGACGTACGCGCGCTGCCGCTGTCGCGTCGGCCGGGGTTCTCCAAATCGCCGCTGCGCGCCGCGCTGGCGGAGGCGGGGATCGACTATGTCCATTTGAAGGCCCTCGGCACCCCGTCCGAAGGACGGACCGCGGCGCGGGCCGGCCGGCACCGGGACATGGCCCGGATCTACGCCGGCCAGCTCGAGCTGCCCGAGGCGATGGCGCAGGGCGCGCAGTTGCTCGCGCTCGCCGCGGCGATGCCCAGCGCCGTGCTGTGCATGGAGCGCGACCCCGCGCACTGCCACCGGACCTTGCTGCTCGACGCCATTGCGGCCGATGCCGATATCGTCCACCTGTTTCCCTGACCGCCGACACGCTTCAGGAACCGCGCCAGCGCTGGCCGGTTTTGGTCGTGCAACGCTTAGCGCTTGTGGAGTAACCTCGATGAAAAGACTGGCGATTCTGATTGCGGGCACGGCGCTGTTGGCCGCCTGCCAGACGAGCGCTCCGCCGCCGCCGCCGGGCGCGGCGATGATCGACCCCAACGACCCGCGCTTCGCGCCCGGCTTCATGGCCCAGGCGGCGAGCGGCGGGCAGTTCGAGATCCAGTCGAGCCAGCTTGCCTTGCAGATGTCGCAGAATGCGGCGGTCAGGAACTTCGCCAACATGATGATCGCCGACCACAGCCGCCTGAACCAGGCGGTGGCCGCGGCCGCGACGTCGGCGCGCCTCACTCCGCCGGCGCCGGTGCTGCTGCCGTCCGACCAGGCGATGTTCGACCAGCTGCGCGCCGCGGGTGCCGGGCCGGGCTTCGACCTCGCCTACAAGAATGCCCAGATCACTGCCCACCAGAATGCGCTGCAGCTGATGCAGGCCTTCGCCGCGAACGGCGATGTCCCGGCGTTGCGCAACGCCGCGGCGCAGGCGGTTCCGGTCGTGCAGATGCATCTCAACCAGGCGCAGGCGCTGCCGGTTGCGGCGGTCGCGCCGCCGCCGCCGCCGCCGGCCGTCCCGGTCGGGCGCGCGGGCGAGCGGGGCTAGTCTAAAGAGCGGGCAGCTCGGTCCGCGTTCCGGCCTCGAGCAGCGCTTCGATGTCGGGCACCGGGCGACCGCTCATCTCCTTGTTGACGGTGCAGACGATGCGCCGCTCGACCTCCTTGTGCAGGCATTTCTTGAGCACGCCCAGCGCCTTGGGCGGGGCGATGATCGCCAGCGCTTCGAAATCGTTGCGCAGCGCGCGCGCCTTCAGCTCGTCGGCCGCGTCCTTGATCCAGCGGTCCTCTTCCTGCTGCTGGAAATCGGGCTCTTCATAGGTCGAATGGCCGAAGCCGAAGCTCTGCTTCACGGTGCCCGGCGCGTCGGACTTGATCTCGCGGTCCTTGCGATCCTTCCGCGCGTCGTGCGCCTCGGTCCTGAGGTCGATCTGGTTTTCGTCGCCGTGATTGCGGAAGAACAGCATCTTGCGGCCGTCGGCGACCAGGACCAGCGCATTGTGGGGAAGGGGCATGGACGTTTCCTCCTCGAGTTCGAGAACTCGGCCTCGCGAGCGAGAACGCGGCAGGCCGGGAGGAACCAGCGCAGCGGTTGCTGCGCCGGCCTTACCCCTCCACCATCGTCTCGGCGATGTCCCTCCCATCGTCGCCGCAGGGAGGAACCAGTTACTCCGGCTCCGGGTCGGCGGGCTTGTCGAGTTCGCTTTCGCCGACGATCGCGCCGTCGTCCGGCGCGATCTCCTCGCCGCCCTCGATCTCGATCTCTTCCTCGTCGCTCTCGTCGATCTTGGCGACGCTGACGACATGCTCGTCCTCGGCGACGCGGAAGATCGTCACGCCCTGGGTGTTGCGGCCCATGATGCGGATGTCGCCGACGGTGGTGCGGATCATCTTGCCCTGGTCGGTGACCAGCATCAGCTGCTCGCCCTGGCGCGCCGGGAAGCTGGCGACGACGCAGCCGTTGCGCTCCGACGTGTCGATGTTGGTGATGCCCTGGCCGCCGCGGTTGGTGCGGCGATATTCATAGGCCGAGGAGCGCTTGCCGTAGCCGTTCTCGGTCACGGTCAGGATGAACTGCTCATTCTCCGCCAGCTCGGCGAAGCGGTCGGCGGGCAGGGTGCATTCGACATCCTCGCGCTCGCGCCACGGCGGGCAGCGCAGATAGGCCTCGCGCTCCTCCTGGGTGGTCCCGACGCGGTGCAGGATCGACATCGAGATGACCTCGTCGCCGGCCGAGCAGGCGGATGCCGCGCACGCCGGTCGAGGTGCGCGACTGGAATTCGCGGACGTCGGTCGCCATGAAGCGGATCGCCTTGCCGTTGCGGGTGGCGAGCAGGACGTCGTCGCCCTCGGTCAGCAGCTCGACCCCGATCAGCCGGTCGGTCGGGATCGCCCTGCTCCTCGCTGTCGTCGCTCGACTCTCGGCCATGCCGAAGCGCATCGCGATCTTGCCGGCGGTCGGAATGTTGGTGAAGGCGGCCATGCTGTTGCGGCGGACGGTGCCGTGCGCGGTCGCGAACATGATGTGCAGGCCGCCCCATTCGGCCTCGTCCTCGGGCAGCGGGAGGACGGTCGAGATGGTCTCGCCCTCGGCCAGCGGGAGCAGATTGACCATCGGCCGGCCCTTGGTGTTGGGGCCGCCCTCGGGCAGCCGCCACACCTTCATCCGGTAGACCCGGCCGAGGTTGGAGAAGAACAGCACCGGATTGTGGGTCGAGGTGACGAACAGGTTGGTGACCGCATCCTCTTCCTTGGTCGCCATGCCGGCGCGGCCCTTGCCGCCGCGCTTCTGCTCGCGGAACACCGACAGCGGCGTGCGCTTGATGTAGCCGGCCATGGTCACGGTCACGACCATGTCCTCGCGCTCGATCAGATCCTCGTCCTCGATGCCGTCGGCGGCGGGCGGCAATCTCGCTCATGCGCGGAGTCGCGAATTCGGCTTCGACCTCGTCGAACTCCTCGCGCATCACCTCGTAGAGGCGGGCGCGGTTGGCGAGGATTTCGAGCAATTCGCCGATGCTGGTCGGCAAGCCCTTCGAGCTCGCCTGCCGATCTCGTCGCGGCCGAGCGCGGTCAGGCGGTGGAGGCGAAGCTCGAGGATCGCCTTCACCTGCGCTTCGGACAGGCGGTAGCTTCTCGCGCTTGGCCTGCGGCTCGACCGCCTCGACCAGCTGGATGTAGGGGCGGATCTGGTCGCCCGGCCATTCGCGCTCGAGCAACTTCTCGCGCGCTTCGGCCGGGCTCGCCGACCCGCGGATCAGCTTCACCACCTCGTCGAGGTTGGTGACCGCGACGACCAGGCCGAGCAAGATGTGGGCGCGCTCGCGGGCCTTGAGCAGCTCGAACTTCGAGCGGCGGGTGATCACTTCCTCGCGGAAGCGGATGAAGCCTCGATGAAGTCGCGCAGGGTCAGCGTCTCGGGCCGGCCGCCGCGGATCGCCAGCATGTTGGCCGGGAAGCTCGACTGCGCCGGGGTGTGGCGCCACAGCTGGTTGAGCACGACGTCGGGGGTGGCATCGCGCTTCAGGTCGATGACGATGCGCACGCCGTGGCGGTTGGATTCGTCGCGAATGTCGGTGACGCCCTCGATGCGCTTGTCCTTGGCGGCTTCGGCGATCTTCTCGACCAGGCCGTTCTTGCCGACCTGGTAGGGGATTTCGGTGAGGACGATCGAGCGGCGGTCGCCGCGGCCTTCCTCGACGATGTGGCGCGAGCGCATCATGATCGAGCCGCGGCCGGTGGTGTAGGCGCTGCGGATGCCGGACTGGCCGAGGATGAAGCCGCCGGTCGGGAAGTCCGGGCCCTTCACATGCTCCATCAGCCCTTCGGAGCTGATCGCCGGATCGTCGATATAGGCGCGGCAGGCGGCGAGCACTTCGCCGAGATTGTGCGGCGGGATGTTGGTCGCCATGCCGACGGCGATGCCGCCGGCGCCGTTGACCAGCAGGTTGGGGAAGCGCGCCGGAAGGACCTGCGGCTCGCGCTCCGAGGCGTCGTAATTGGGCTGGAAGTCGACCGTGTCCTTGTCGATGTCGCCGAGCAGGAAATTGGCGACCTTGGCCAGCCGCGCCTCGGTGTAGCGCATCGCCGCCGGCGGATCGGGGTCCATCGAGCCGAAATTGCCCTGGCCGTCGATCAGCGGCACGCGCATCGACCAGTCTCTGGGTCATCCGCGCGAGCGCGTCGTAGATCGCGGCTGTCGCCGTGCGGGTGATATTTACCCATGACGTCGCCGACGATGCGGCTCGACTTGCGATAGGGCCGCCCGGCGACATAGCCGGCTTCCTGGCAGGCGATAGAGGATCCGGCGATGGACCGGCTTCAGGCCGTCGCGAACGTCGGGCAGCGCCCGGCTGACGATCACGCTCATCGCGTAATCGAGGTAGCTGGTCTTCATCTCGTCGACGATGGAGATGGGCGCGATGTCGCGCGCCGGGCGGCTCGCTGCTGTCGTTGAGGTCGTCGACCGGCGGTTCGGTGGCCAAGAAACAGTCCTGTGATTGAAGGGGTACACGAGAAGGTTGCGGCCGGATGCCGCGCCCCCCGCTTGCCTACCTAGTGCATCGAGTGGCGAAGCACCACCCCGCGCGCGTACGCGCACGCGCGCGAGCCCGCGAACTATCGCTGAACGGAAGGTTCAAACGGGGTTCAGGCCGGATCGGCCATTGGCCTTGGCCTGCCCGCCGCGAAGGACTAAGCGCTCGCCGCGGATAATCCCTTTCAACCCGTCTCCACAGGGGAAGCAATCGATGAAGCTCACTACCGCCGCGTTCGGCCTTGGCGCCCTAACCGTCGCCACTTCGCTCTCGGCCCAGATGCCGAGCAGGACCGGCGCAGGAGAGCGGCCGCAGGCAGTCAGCGAAGCCGAAGGAGCCCCAGATGAAGCCTTCGGGCGCGGCGCTGAAGGCGATCGTCGACCTGCAAACTGCGGTCAACGCCAACGATTATGCCAACGTCCCGGCCAAGGTCGCGGCCGCCCAGGCGGTCGCGAAGACCAAGGAGGACCGCTACATCATCGCCCAGCTCCATCTCAAGGCGGCGCTGGCAGCCAAGGACAATGCCGGAATGGCGGCGGCGATCGATGCGGTCGCCTCGTCGGGCTATCGTCGACAGCGCCAAGTCGGCGCGAGCTCTACAGAGCCTCGGCGCAACCCTCTACAACGCCAAGCAGTTCGACCAGGCGAGCGCAGCGCTTCGAAAAAGCGATCGCCGCCGAACCCGAACGATTCCGAAGCCCTGATCATGCTCGGCGAGACGCGCAACGCGCAGGGCCGCAAGGCCGAGGCGGTCGCGCATTCCAGCGCGCGATCCAGGTCGACGCGCCGCCGCCGGCCAGAAGCCGCGCGAGGAAGTCTACAAGCGCGCCGTCGGCCTCGCTTATGACGGGCAAGCTGCCGGTCGTCGGCCGAGCTCAGCCGGCAGTGGGTCACGGCCTATCCGGGCCCGGACAGCTGGCGCAACGCGATCGCCATCTACCGCAACACTGACCAAGCCCGACGTCGAGGGCACGCTCGACCTGCTGCGCCTGATGCAGACCACCGGCGCGCTCAACAGCGGCGCGGACTACAGCCTGTTCGCGAGCGCCGCGGCCGAGCAGGGCAATTATGTCGAGGCCCAGTCGGTGCTCGACGCCGGGATGGCGGCCAAGATCGTCGATCCGGCCCGGCCCGACTTCCGCGACATCATCACCGGGCTCAAGGCCAAGCCGAAACTGACCGACGCCGACCTCGCCGAGGCGGTCAAGGTCGCGCAGACCGGCACCGCGATGGTCCGGGTCGGCGACCGCTATTTCGGGCTCGGCCAATATGACAAGGCGGCCGACCTCTACCGCAAGGCGCATCGCCAAGGGCGGGGTCGACGCCAATGTCGCCAACCTCCACCTCGGCATGGCGCTCGCCCGCTCGGGCGACAAGGCCGGGGCAACGGCGGCGTTCAACGCGGTCAGCGGCCCGCGTGCGGACATCGCCAAATACTGGCTGCTGTACCTCCAGACCAAGGGCTGATCCGGGTTCGGCGCCGGAGTGGTCCGGCGCCGTCCGACCCTGCGCGCTCGCGACGCCGTTGGCGGCCCTCCTGAAACCGTCCTGTTTCGGGACGGTTAAGCAGTGGCCGCTTAGCGCGATCTGAATGACCGCATAGAGCCGGTACTCGGTGCGTCTGGAGGATGCGGAAAGCCGGTGCGGTTCGACGATCGATTGCTGACGGTTCTGAACCAGCCCGCGAGCGACCGCCACGATACGGCGGTGCGCTGGCGGCAGCTGGTCGACCTCGTCGCGCGCGCCGGGCCCAACAGCTCGAGCCCGGTCGTCGTGCAGGCGCTGGAATCGATCCGCGCCGAGTCCGGGAACGTCGACGAGCCGTTGCGCGCCGCGGCCGCGCGCGCCGTCGCCGCGCTGCCCCTGCCGCTCGGCCTCCTCGAATGCTTCGCCACCGACAAGCTCGCCGTCTCGGCGCCGGTGCTCGCCGCGGCCAGCCTCGACCCGGCGCAGTGGCGGGCGCTGCTGGCGAGCGCTGACGACGAAACTCGCCGCTTCGCCGAGACCCTTCATCCCGAGATCGCAACTCCGGCCGAGCCCGACCCGACCGAGGCGCTGGTCGAACCCGCTCCGCCCGCGGAGCCGGCCGAGCCGGCACCGCCGCGCAAGGCCGCCGAGCGCAGGCCGCGGACACCGGCCGGGCCGTCGCTCAGCGACGTCGTCGCGCGGATCGAGCGCCGCCGCCGGTCGCGCGAGCAGCAAACGGCGGTCACCGCGCGCGCACCGGCCCCGGCGACCGGCGCGCCGGCCCTGTTCCGCTGGGAATGCGGTCCCTCGGGCGAGATCGCCTGGGTCGAAGGGGCGCCGCGCGGCGCGCTGATCGGCCGCTCGATCGCGCGCAATCACGACCAGGCCGTCGGCCACCTCGACGACGAGGTGATCCGCGCCTTCGCGATGCGCGCGCCGTTCCGCGATTCGACCCTGACCGTGCCGGGCGACGGGCTGGTGTCCGGCGACTGGAAGATCAGCGGCGTGCCCGCGTTCGATCCGACCGACGGGCGCTTCGCCGGCTATCGCGGGATTGCGCTCCGCGACCTGCCGCCGCCGTCGGAGCGGAGCGCCGGCTCGGAGATCCTGACCGACCCCGATTCGCTGCGCGAGCTGGTCCACGAGATCAAGACTCCGCTGAACGCGATCATCGGCTTCGCCGAGATCATCGACGGCCAGTATCTTGGCCCCGCCGACCGCCGCTACCGCGAGCGCGCGAGCGACATTGTGGGCGAGGCGCGCTCGCTGCTCGGCGCGATCGACGACCTCGACTTCGCCGCGAAGATCCATTCCTCGACCCGGGTCGAGGAGCGCCGGGCCGACCTCGGCGAGCAGCTCGAGATGCTGTCCGAATCGCTGCGCGCCTTGGCCGCCGGGCGCGGCGTCGAGCTCGAGTTTTCGCGGCGGCCGCGGATGCCGGGCTGCGCGGTCGAGCCGGAACTCGCCGACCGGTTGCTGTACCGGCTGGCCGCGGCAGTGATCGAGCAGGCCGGATCGGGCGAGCGGCTGCGGCTTGCGGTCGAGCATAGCGGGGACGCGTGCCGCTTCTCGATCAGCCGCCCGGCAGCGCTCAAGGGCTTGAGCGACGCGCTATTGTTCGAACCGCGCCCGGAGACGGCGGCGGACGAGGATCTCGGCGCGCTCGGCATCGGCTTCGCGCTGCGCCTCGTCCGCGGCTTGGCGCGGATCGCCGGCGGCGACCTGCTCGCCTCGGCCGCCGGCCTCACTCTGCTGCTGCCCGCGGCTTGATCGGGAGCCGCCGATCACGCTTGGCGGCGAGCGCCGCTATCGTCTATCTGGGCCGAGCCGGGGAGGGCCTGTAGCTCAACGGTAGAGCCGGCCGCTCATAACGGCTAGGTTGGAGGTTCGAATCCTTCCGGGCCCACCAGCCTTCGCTCCCTGCGGGAGCTTCGGCTGGCAAGCCCGTGCGAACTTGGCGGGTTTATCCGCCTTGGCGAAGTCGGGGAGTGGCGCAGCCTGGTAGCGCATCTGCTTTGGGAGCAGAGGGTCGCAGGTTCGAATCCTGTCTCCCCGACCAGCCTTCGCTCGGCTTGAGCCGAGCTACGGCTGGCAAGCCAGCCTGAGCTGGCGGGTTTATCCGCCGAAGCCTTGGCGAAGGCGGGCGGCTACTTGGCCTTGTTCTCGGTCTTGACGTCCTTGTCGACCTTGACGTCGAGGTCGGTGTTCCTGGCCTTGTCGCCGAGGTTCTGGGCCTCGTTGCCGACGTCCGCCGCGATATTTTCGACCGTGTTGCCGACGTTCGCCGCGGTGTTCTGCACCTCCGCCTCGTTGATGGTGATGGCGGTGGTGTCGTTGGCCTTGTCGCGTTCGACGTTGCACGCGCCGACGAGCAGCACGGGCAGGGCGAGCAAAATGCGCATCTGATCCTCCTCTTCTCGCCGGCTCAACGCCGCGAACGGTGTTTCGGCTCCGGCTCGATTCCGCCCGACAGGATGGCGAGCGCGGTCGTCCAGGCGGCGACGTTCTGGCGCAGCTGCACCGGGTCGATCTTGTCGAGCGTGTCGTCGGGCGTGTGGTGCCAGTCGAAATAGCGGGTGCCGTCCTGGCTGAGCGAGATCCACGGCGCGCCGGCCTTGATCGTCTCGTCGACGTCGGTGCCGTCGGCTTCGGCCTTGTCGTTCTTGACGATACCGAGCGGCGCCAGCGCGGCCGCCAGGCTCCGGTAGGTCGCGGGATCGGTCGTCATCAGCTGCGTGCCGAAGCGCCAGATGCGGTCGGCCCCGAAGTCGCTCTCGCCGGCGATGGCGTAGCGGTCGCCGGCATGGGCCTTGGCCAGTGCCGTACCGCCGAACCCGCCCGGCTCCTCGGCGCCGAACCAGACGACCCGGATCGTCCGCAGCGGCCGCCCGGCGTCCATGATCTGCCTGGCGGCGGCGGTCGTGATCGCGACCCCGGCGCCGTCGTCGATCGCGCCCGTTCCCTGGTCCCAGCTGTCGAGGTGGCCGCCGAGGAGCAGGATCGGAGCGTTGGGATCGCGGCCCGGGATTTCGGCGACGACATTGCCGGAGCGGCCGCCCGCGGTCTTCTGGCTGACCAGCGTCAAATGCATCACGACCGGCTTGCCGCGCTTGAGGATGCGGACGAGCTGCTCGGAATCGGGCACGGTCAAAGCGCCGGCCGGGATCGAGGCCGCGCCGTCGGTGAAATATTGGACGCCGGTGTGCGGGTTACGGTGATGGTCGGTGCCGATCGAGCGGATGACGATCGCCAGCGCGCCCTTCAGCGACGCGATGGTCGGGCCCTGGCGGCGCGGCGCTCCGAACTGACCGTAGCCCGAGCCGTCCTGCGCCGGCATCATATCGTGGTCGATGAACACGATCTTGCCCTTGACCGCGCTGTCGGGCGCGGCGCGCAGCGCATCGACGCTATCGAAATGAACGATTTCGCCGGTCACGCCCTCGGGCCCGGTCGAGCCGCTGTAGCCGAGCGCGGCGACGACCAGCTTCTGCGGGAAGGGCGACACGATCTCGGCGCCTTCCGCGCCGCGGGTCCAGACCGGCATGTCGAACGGCTCGACGTGGACGTTTGAGAAGCCGAGCGCGGTCAGCGTCTTGACCGCCCAGTCGCGGGCCCGGGCGTCGGCCTCGGTGCCGGCCAGCCGCTGCCCGACCTCGGTCGTCAGTCCTTCGACGATATCCCAGGCATAATGGTCGGTCTCGAGCGCCCGGTCGCGCAGCGCGGCGACCTTCGGATCGACCAGCGCCGGCGGTGGCAGGGTGGCGATCGAGGTCTGGGCGACGCCGGGCGCGGCGGACGCGAGCAAAAGCGCGCCGAGGAGATAGGATTTCATGCGAGGTGCCTAGAACAGGAGCGGAACGGAAGTCACGATCACCGGTCGATTAAATTTGTGCCTTGATCGATCAAAGCAGCCGCATCTGGTCCCCCTCGGGCGGCTGGAACAGGTCGGTCCGCAGCCCGAACCTAGCCTGGCGCAGGCCGTACTTCTTGGTGGCGATCTCGAACCGGGTCTTCAACAGCTCGGCCCACGGTCCCTGGCCGCGCATCCGGCTGAAGAAATTGGGGTCGTTGTCCCTGCCGCCGCGGAGCGCGCGGATGGTCGCCATGACCTTGGCCGCGCGGTCGGGATAATGTTCATCGAGCCACGCGCGGAACAACGGCGCGACTTCGTGGGGCAGGCGCACCGGCATGTAGAAGCCGCCGGGTGCCCCGGCCGCGACCGCGGCCTCGACGATATGCTCGAGCTCATGGTCGGTGATCTGCGGCACGACCGGCGCAATGCCGACGTAGCAGGGCACTCGGGCGTCGTTCAGCGCCTTGACCGCGGCGAGGCGTTTGCGCGGCTGGGGCGCGCGCGGCTCGAGGGTTCGCGCGACCTGCGGGTCGAGCGAGGTGACCGAGATCGCGACCGAGGCGATCTTGAGGTCGGCGGCCTCCTTCAGCAGGTCGAGATCGCGCAGCACGCGGTCGGACTTGGTGGTGATGGTGAAGGGGTGGCGGGTCTCGAGCAGCAGCTCGATGACCGAGCGGGTGATCCGCCACCGCTCCTCGATCGGCTGGTAGGGATCGGTGTTGGTGCCCATCGCGATCGGCCGGCATTCGTAACCCGGGCGCGACAGGGCCGCGTGCAGCAGCTGCGCCGCCTTGGGCTTCACGAACAGCCGGGATTCGAAATCGACCCCAGGCGACAGGTCGTGGAAGGCATGGGTCGGCCGGGCGAAGCAATAGATGCAGCCGTGCTCGCAGCCGCGATAGGCGTTGATCGAGCGATCGAAGCCGATGTCGGGCGAGCTGTTGCGGGTCAGGATGCCCTTGGGATGCTCGATCGTCACCGTCGTCCGGCGTCGCGGTGTTCCGTCGAGGGCTTCGACCTGGTCGAGCCATTCGCCGTCCTCGACCCGCTCCTTGAGGTTGAAGCGGGTGGGAGTTGGGTTGCGGGTCGCCCCGCGCCCGTGATTTGACTCGACCGGCATGGGTTCCCATTAGGCCGATCATCAGAACATAACAAGAACATATGCTCGGGCGAGCGCCGGGCGGGACGGTCAGAATCCGTCCACTGAAATGTAATTCTTCATTCACCCGGCAGCCAAGTTCGGCGGCCCAGACGCGCGACCAACAGGGGCCAACAGCCAAAAGGGAAAATACAATCATGCGTAAACTACTGATGGCAGCGACGGCCTCGGTCGCTTTGGCGGCGCCTGCCTTGGCGGCTGCGGACGGCCCTTATGTCGGGATCGAAGGCGGCGTGACCTTCCCGCGAAATTCCGACCTCGACGTGATCCTCAACAATACGACGACCTACAACAACGGCTACAACGTCGACTACAAGGACGGCTACGACGTCGACGCGATCGTTGGTTACAAGCTCGGGCCCGTGCGGCTCGAAGGCGAAGCGGGATACAAGCGCGCCAAGGTCAAGAGTCTCGGGGTCAGCACCCCGCTGATCAGCGACGTCGGAACCGCCGCCGGAACGACCGCCACGGCCGGCGACTTCAGCGTCGGCAACCACATCGGCATCAAGACGCTGATGGCCAACGCCCTGCTCGACGGCAATTTCGGTGGCGGCTTCGGCGGTTATGTCGGCGGCGGCGCCGGCCGGGCGTGGGCGTCGCAAGCCGGCGATAGCGACAACGCCTGGGCCTATCAGGGGATCGCCGGGCTGCGTTACGCGCTGACTCCGAACCTCGATGCGGGGGTCAAGTATCGCTACTTCCGCACCGGCACCCTCAACTTCAACGACGCCTTCGCGGTCAACGCCGTGCCGTTCACGACCGAGACCATCGGGCCACTACAGCTCGCACAGCGTGCTCGCGAGCCTCGTCTACAATTTCAACGGCCGCGCGGCGCCTGCGCCGGTCGCGGCCGAGCTCCGCCGCCGCCGCCACCGCCGCCGCCGGCTCCCCCGGCGACCCAGACCTGCGCCGACGGTTCGGTGATCCTGGCGACGTCGGCCTGCCCGGCTCCGGCCCCGCCGCCGCCTCCGCCGCCGGTCGACACGCGGCGAACGCGGGCGCTAATCGAACGCTGAAGCCCTCCCCCAGGGCGACGCAGCTCCCGGGCGTGGTCCCCCTGCGCCCGGGAGTTTTTTATCAGTGGGAGAGGCGGGTCATGCCGGTCGGGAAAGCCGGCCAGCGGTGCTCGGCCATCGCCTTGAGGGTCGCAGTCTGCTCGTGGTTGAGCCCCTGGTACACCCACATGTTCCGGAGCACCGCCGGGACATAATAGCGAGTCTCCCAATAAGGGATGGACTTGATCCACAGCAAAGGATCGCCGCGATCGTTGATCGTCGCCCAGCGCGCCACCGGCAGCGGTCCGGCATTGTAGGAGGCGATGACCCGCGGCAGCTGGCCGGCGGTCCCCGAGTTGCCGCGCATCATCTCGATGAAGCTCTGGCCATATTCGAGATTGTAGGCCGGGTCGTTGAGCGCGGCGCGGCTGTAGGGAACGCCGCGATTGCGCGAAATGAGCTGCGCCGTCACCGGCAGCACCTGCATCAGCCCGACCGCTCCGGCCGTGCTCACCGCGCCCCGGCGGAACGCCGATTCCTGGACGATGTGGCCGTAAGCGAGCGCCGGGTCGACCCGCCACCCGTTGAGCGGACGCCAAGGCGGGTTGGGATAGCGGTCGGCGGCACCGGAGCGGGCGCCCCACTGGCCGTTGTTGGCGAGGTAGAGTTGGGCGGCGGGGAGATCGAGCCGCTTGGCAAGCTGGATCAACGCATGATGCTCCGACGGCGCGCCGATCTTCGCCTGATGGCGCAGCATCTCCTCCGCCAGCCCCGGCTCGCCGATCCGCACCAGCTCGGTCGCCCGGCGGACGTTGGCCAGCTGCTCGACCGGCGGGTCGAAGCCGTTCATCCGGTCGGGCGGGAGCTGGGTGGTCATGCCCAGCGTTTCGCGGGCAAGCAGGCCGTAGAAGCTCTCCGGCGATTCTGCGGCCGTCGCGGCGGCCTTGAGCAGCGGGGTCACCGCCCATGGACGCTTGCACGCCTGCTGCGCGCGCGCCGCCCAATAAAGCCGCCGGCGCGAAGCTCGCGCTGCTGAGCAAGCGCGGCGACCTGCTGGAAGGCGGTGGCGGCACTGTTGCAGTCGTTGAGCCGCCACGAGGCCAGACCCGAGACCCACGCGGCCTGCGACGCCCATTCGCCGGTCGCGCCGGTACGCCAGGTGTCGGCGACCCGCCGCGCGTCCATATCGAGCCCGAGCACATAATAGACGAAGCCGACCCGGGTCGCGGCCTCGGCCCGGGCTTCGACCGACATCTGGGGAGCGAAGGTCAGCAGCTGGGCTTCCGCGCCGGCGGCATCGTCGGCCTTGATCAGCGGATCGAGCGCCGCCCGCAGCTGGTCGGCGGCGGGCTCACCCGGCACCGGCCGGGCCTTGTAGCGGCCCGGGGCCGAGCCGAGGTTCACCGTCGCCTTCTCGACGACGTACCAGGGCATGGTCGTCGCACCGCGGTTCCAGGCCATGGCCGCCAGCTGCTGGGCTTGCGGCAGGTCCGGCGCCTCGGCCAGCAGGGCCTGGAGCGAGGCGAGGTCGACCGTCGGCGAATCCTTGGCGGTGTACAGCTCGGCCTTCGCGACCGGTGTAAGGATGCCGGGGGAAGTGTCGCGATCCCGGCGCGCGCTGACGCCCAATTGCCGGCGTCGATCGCGTCAAACACGCCGCGCCAGTCCTTGGCACGACCACGGTCGGGACCGCGGGCGGGGCTGAATCGCCGGCGCGGGGGCGGGCCGGATGGCTACCGGCGCCAGCGGCGGTACCGGCGCGGTTGCCGGAGTTCCCTGCGGGAGCGGAGCGAGCGGATCGGACGCGGGCTGCGCGACGACCGGCGCGGCCCAGACGATCGCTCCGAACACGAGCAGGCCTGCCTTCAAGATTTGTCCTCCATCAGCAGCAGCAAATCCCGCCATGCCAACGACTTGTCTAACGGCCGCTTAATCAGGTGGCGGGGGTGGAAGGTGGCGACGGTGCGCACGCCCTCGACCTTGTGGACGTGGCCGCGCGCCTCGACCAGCCGCTTGCCGAGCAGCGCCAGCGCCGGCCCGTCGCCGAACAGGATCAGCCGCTCGGGCCGGACCAGGCGAATGTGGCGGCGGGCGATCTCGGCGCACGCCTCGCGGTCCGAATCGGCGAGACGGGCGCCGGGTGTGTTGAAGCAGGACAAAGACGCGCTGTAGGCCTCACCGGCGTCGATCCCGATCGCGGCAAGCATGCGCCCGGCGAGCGCCCAGGCCTCGCCGCCGATTGGCTGGCCGGCGGCGAAATCCTCCAGCGCCGGAGCATCGCTGAGCAGCATGATCGGCGCATTCTCCGGCCCGTGCGGGAGGATTCGCCGGGCGGTCGCGGAGGCCAGCGGCAGCTCGGCGCTGCTCGCCAGCCAATGCTGCAGGTCGGCGAGCGTACTGTGGCGTGGGCGTGGCGACGTTCGCGACCGGAGCGGCGATGGTCGGCGCGCGTGAGGTGGGCTTCAGCCAGTCGCGCGGGCTGTCCTGCACGGCGACGTCGACCCCGGCCTCGAGCCACCAGGCCAATGCGCCGCGCGCCTCGGCAATGCCGATCGAGTCCACGTCCCCGCCCATCTCCCTTGGCCTTCCCTCGCCCGCCATTGACGGACGCGTCAAGGAATGGGCAGGGCAGACGAGTCGAATTGTGTGGGTAACGCGGCCAAGGGAGGATCATGAGCGAGCGCGAATCCATGCCCTATGACGTGGTGATCGTCGGCGGCGGCCCCGCCGGCCTGACCGCGGCGATCCGCCTGAAGCAGCTGGCGAATGCGGCCGGACGCGACGTTTCGGTCTGCATCCTGGAGAAAGGCAGCGAGGTCGGGGCGCACATCCTGTCCGGCGCCGTGCTCGACCCGAAGCGCTCGACGAGCTGATTCCCGACTGGAAGGACAAGGGCGCGCCGTTGACCGTTCCAGTCAGCGAGAACCACCACTGGGTCCTCGAAAAGCGGCAAGTTCGCGATGCCGCACTCGCTGTTGCCCCCGTTCATGCACAACAAGGGCACCTACACGCTGAGCCTCGGCAATTTCTGCCGCTGGCTGGCGGGGCAGGCGGAGGAGCTGGGGGTCGAGATCTTCCCCGGCTTTCCCGCCGCCGAGATCCTCTTCAACGACGACGGCTCGGTGAAGGGGGTAGCGACCGGCGACATGGGGATCGCGCGCGACGGCACGCATCGGCCCGACTATCAGCCGGGCCTCGAGCTGCACGCCAAATACACATTGTTCGCCGAAGGCGCGCGGGGCCATCTGACCAAGCGGCTGACCGACATCTTCAAGCTTCGCGACGAGAGCGGGCCACAGGTTTTCGGTCTTGGCGTCAAGGAGTTGTGGGACGTTCCTCCGGAGAAACATAAGCCCGGGCGAGTGATCCACACCCAGGGCTGGCCGCTGACGACGCGTGGGGCGGCGGGTTCCTCTACCACCAGGAGAACAACCAGGTCGCATTGGGCTTCATCGTCTCGCTCGACTATTCCAACCCCTACATTTCGCCGTTCGAGGAGCTGCAGCGGTGGAAGACCCATCCGGCGATCCGGGCGGAGATCGAGGGCGGGCGGCGCGTGTCCTACGGGGCCCGGGCGATCAACGAGGGCGGGTGGCAGGCGATTCCCAAGCCGGTATTCCCCGGCGGCGCCCTGATCGGCTGCTCGGCGGGCTTCGTGAACGTCCCGCGGATCAAGGGCACGCACAATGCGATGAAGTCGGCGATGCTCGCCGCCGAAGCCGCCTTCGAGGCGATTTCGCAGGATCGGTCCGGCGACCTGCTCGAGGCCTATCCGGCGGCTTTGCACAAGAGCTGGGTCGTCAAGGAATTGAAGATCGTCCGGAACGCGCAGCCCGCCGTCGCCCATTGGGGCGGGATGCTCGGCACCCTCTACGCAGGATTGGACATGTGGCTCGGCTATCTCGGCCTGCGCCTGCCGTGGACGCTCAAGCACAAGGCCGACAACACGACCTTGCGCAAGAAAGCCGAGGCCCGGCCGATCGACTATCCCAAGCCGGACGGGGTGCTGACCTTCGACCGTCTGTCGTCGGTGTTCATCTCCAACACCAATCACGAGGAAGACCAGCCGGTTCATCTGACGCTCAAGGACCCGGACATACCGACGACAATCAACCTGCCGGTCTATGCCGGGCCCGAGCAGCGTTACTGCCCGGCGGGCGTTTATGAATTTGTCGAGGATGGAAATGGCGAGCCGCGGCTGCAGATCAACGCCCAGAATTGCGTCCACTGCAAGACGTGCGACATCAAGGACCCGACCCAGAACATCAACTGGGTCACTCCCGAAGGCGGTGGAGGCCCCAATTACCCGAACATGTAAGTGGCTGGGCGGTGCGGCCGCGATTGGCGCTGCTCCTCGGCGGCGCGCCGGCGGCGGCAAAGCTGCGGGTCGCGCCCAACGATCCGGCGTTGGCCTATCTCCAGGCGCGGGCCGCCTCGATGAGCGGCGATCATGCGCGGTCGGCGGCACTGCTCGCCTCCTTGCCCCAGGCCGAACCGAACCAGGTCGACATCGCGCGCAAGGCGCTGAGCGAGGCGGTGGCGGCGGGGCAAATGGATCTCGCCCTCCAGCTGGCGCACGCAGATTCCGGCGGCGCGGCTGACCAGCGACGCCCGCCTGCTGCTGGCGGCCGAGGAGCTGCGGCGCAACCGGCCGGAGAAGGCGCTGCCATGGCTGTCGGTCCAGGGCGACAATGGCGCGCTCGAGTTCCTGACGCCGCTGGTGACCGCCTGGAGCTATGCCAATCGCGGCGACCTCAACAAGGCGCTGGAGACGATCGACCAGATCCCGGCAAATGGCCTGCTCGGCCCGGTCAAGCCCGAGCAGCGCGCGGCTATCCTGCTCAAGTTCCGCCGGACCGCGGACGCCGAGCCGTTCGCGCGCCGAGCGGTCGCCGTGTCCGGAGCGCGTGAGACCCGGCTGCGCCTGGCGTTCGCCGACGGCTTCCTCGCCGCCGGCGACCAGCAGCGCGCGCTCGCCATCCTCCAGGGGCTCGGCACCGAGGTCGGTCCCGCGCGCGACCGCATCCTGGCGCGCCGCCAGAGCGGCCAGGCGATCGATTCGGCGGCCAAGGCCTTGAGTGAGGTGCTGACCGCCTTCGCGGCCGATGTCGCGCGGCTCGATCGCGGCCCGCCTCCGGTCGGGCTGGTCCAGGTCGCGCGCTACGCCAATCCGCAGAACAGCAGCGCGGCCGTGCTGC
This sequence comes from uncultured Alphaproteobacteria bacterium, assembly GCA_963765945.1. Lineage (GTDB taxonomy): Bacteria > Pseudomonadota > Alphaproteobacteria > Sphingomonadales > Sphingomonadaceae > Sphingomicrobium. The sequence goes on along the minus strand of CAVXYS010000037.1, from coordinate 205,963 downwards.
TCGCCCTGCTGCTCGACGGCGATGGCCAGTCCGACCAGGCGCTCTCCGTCCTCCAGACGGTCGCGCCCAATGACGCGCTCGCGGCCCAGGTACGCGACATCAAGGTGCGCATCCTGAGCGACGAGAAGCGCCTCAATGACGCATATTCGGTCGCCGCGGGGCCGGCGCTCGGGCCCGATCCGACGGTCGGCGACCTGTCGCGGCTCGGCGACGTCTATCATTCGATGAAGCGTTACGACGATGCCGCGGCGAACTACGGGAAGGCGGTTGCGCTGGCCAAGACGCAGGGCCTCAAGGACGAATTGTGGCCGCTGCTCCTGCTCCAGGCGAGCGCGCTCGAAGAAGGCAAGCGGTGGCCGGAAGCGCGGGCCTCGCTGCAGGAGGGCCTGACCATCGCTCCGCAGCAGCCGCTGCTGCTCAACTTCCTCGGCTATGCCAAGCTCGAGCGCGGCGAGGACATGGACAATGCCGAGGCGATGATCCGCAAGGCGAGCGAGCTCGCGCCCGACGATGCGTCGATCACCGATTCGCTCGGCTGGGCGCAGTTCAAGCGCGGCAAGGTCGACGAGGCGATCGCGACCTTGCAGCGGGCGGCGGAAAAGGATCCGGACCAGGCCGAGATCCAGGAGCATCTCGGCGATGCCCTGTTCCGGTCGGGTCGGCGGTTCCAGGCGCGCTTCGCCTGGGCGGCCTCGCTGGTGACGGCCGAGGACGAAGTGGCCGATCGGGTGAAGGCCAAGTTGGCGTCAGGGCTAACCACCGCGAACGCCGCGCCTTGACCAGCCGCGAGATCGCTCCGGCGAAGCTCAACCTCGCGCTCCACGTGCGCGGGCGGCGGCCCGACGGGCGCCATGCGATCGAGACGCTCTTCGCTTTCTGCACCGACGGCGACCGGTTGAGCGCGGAGCCGGCCGAGGCCCTGTCGCTGACCGTGGCGGGGCCGTTTGCGGCCGAACTCCCCGCCACGGGCGACAATCTCGTCCTGCGGGCCGCGACTGCACTGCAGGCCGCCGCCGGCATCGGGCAGGGCGCCGCGATCCACCTGGAAAAGCGGTTGCCGGTGGCGTCCGGGATCGGCGGCGGCTCGGCCGATGCGGCGGCGACGCTGCGCCTGCTGACGTCATTGTGGCAGATCGACCCGACCCATGCCCAAGCGGTCGCCGCCAAGCTCGGCAGCGACGTGCCCGCCTGCCTCCTGAGCTTGCCGATGCGGGGCGAAGGCGCAGGCGAGCAATTGACGCCGGTCGATTTGTCGGCCCTGTCAGGAACTCCAGTGCTGCTCATCAATCCCCGCGTTTCGCTGTCAACGGCGGACGTGTTTGCGCGCTGGGACGGGGTCGATCACGGCCGGCTCGGCGACTGGCGCGAAGGCCGGAACGACCTCGAAGCCGTGGCCACGGCGCTCGTTCCGCAGATCGAGACCGTGCTTGCCTGGCTCTCGACCCAGCCCGGCGTTTCCTTCCTGCGCATGTCGGGCTCGGGCGCGACCTGTTTCGCGCTGTTCGACAGCGACTCGGCGCGCGACGCGGCCGCCGACGGCGTGCCGCGCGAATGGTGGCGCCTGGCGACGCACTTGCGTTAGACGGCGCGCATGCCCGACGGCCGCCCGATCCTCACCGCCGCAGCGATGCGCTCCGCCGAGCAGGCCGCGATCGATGCCGGTGCGAGCGTCGCGGAGCTGATGGACCGGGCCGGGGCGGCACTGGCCGAGGCCGCCTACCGGTTTGCCGGGCCGCTTCCCGCGCTGATCCTGTGCGGGCCGGGCAATAACGGCGGCGACGGCTATGTCGCCGCGCGCTACCTCGCGGAGCGCGGCATCAAAGTGCGCGTCGCCGCGCTCGCCGAGCCGACGAGCGACGCCGCGCAGGCGGCCCGGGCGCAGTGGGACGGTGCGGTCGAGCCGCTGCGCCGAGTCGACCGAGCCGGCACCGCTGCTGATCGATGCGCTGTTCGGAACGGGCCTCAAACGCGGCCTCGACGAGCCCGCGGCGCAGCATCTGTCGCGGCTGTGCAGCGGCGCCGTCGCGCGCGTCGCCTGCGACCTGCCGAGCGGCGTCGAGAGCGACGGCGGCGCCGAGCTCGGCGCCGTCCCGGAGTTCGACCTGACGGTGACGTTCGGAGCGCTCAAGCCGGCCCACCGATTGTTCCCGGCGATGCACCGATGCGGGCGGGTCGCCCTGGCCGACATCGGCATCGCCGCGAGCGGCCAGTGGCACGAGATTGCCGCGCCCGCGCTTCCGCCGCTCGACCCCGGCGGCCACAAATACAGCCGCGGCCTGGTCCACGCGCTGTCGGGCAAGATGCCCGGGGCGATCGCGCTCGCCGCCAAGGCTGCTGCGCGCGCCGGGGCAGGCTCCGTCCGGATCAGCACCTCGCGCTCGATCGACAATCTCCCCGCCGCGGTCATCCAGACCGACACCGCGACGGTCAACGATGACCGCATCAGCTGCCTGCTGGTCGGCCCCGGCATGGGCGACATCCCGCAGTTCTGACCCTGGCGCTGACCGACCAGCGTGCCCAAGGTGATCGACGCCGACGCGATCGACCAGGTCGGCGATCCGGCGCGGCTTCGCGGCCAGGACGCGATTCTCACCCCGCACGAGGGCGAATTTTGCAAATTGTTCGGCACGCTCGAGGGCGCAAAGCCGGACCGGGCACTGGAGGCGGCGCGGCGGAGCGGAGCGGTGATCGTCTACAAGGGCCCCGACACGCTGGTCGCCGCGCCCGACGGCCGGCTCGGCTTCGCGCCGCCGGCGCCGGCGTGGCTCGCGAGCGCGGGATCGGGCGACGTGCTCGCCGGACTGGCGGCGACGATGCGGGCGCGCGGGATGCCGGCGTTCGAGGCGGCCTGCGCCGCCGTCTGGCTGCACGGGCGGGCGGCGGAGCTGGCCGGGCCGCAGATGATCGCCGACGACCTCGCCGAGGCCATTCCGGCCGCCATCGCGGCGCTGTGAGCGAAGCCATCGTCCGGATCGCGGCGCGCGGCGACGGCGTGACCGCGAGCGGCCGCCACGTCCCGTTCGGAGTGCCGGGCGACACCGTCCTCGACGATGGTGCGCTCGCGTTCGGGCCGCACCACCAGCAGCCGCCATGCCGTCACTTTCCCGACTGCGGCGGGTGCCAGCTGCAGCAGGCCGACGATGCCGCCTATCGCGACTATCTCGTGTCGCGCGTGGCGACGGCGCTGGACCAGCACGCGCTCGCGACCGAGGTCCGCGAACCGCATTTGTCGCCGCCGAGGACCCGGCGCCGGGCGACGCTTCGGGCGGTGAAGGCGGGGCCGCGAGTCCTCGTCGGCTTCAATGCCGCGAAGTCGCACCGCATCGTCGACCTGGCCGAGTGCCACATCCTCCGGCCCGAGCTGTTCGCCTTGGTCGAGCCGCTGCGCCAGCTGCTCGGCGGCCTGCTGCGACCGAAGCGGACGGCCGAGGCCCAGCTCACGCTCATCGACCAAGGGCCCGACGTGCTGCTCAAGGATGTGGCCGCGGACGGGCTGGAGGCGATCGAGCGGCTGACGGCATTCGCCTCGGCCAACGGGCTGGCGCGGCTGAGCATCGATCGCGGCCTCGGGCCGGAGACGATCTTCGAGCCGCAGCCGGCGACGGTCACGCTGTCCGGCACGCCGGTCGCCTTTCCGGTCGGCAGCTTCCTCCAGGCGACGGCGGACGGCGAAGTTGCCCTGGCCGAGGCGGTGCAAGCGGCCGCGGTCGGGGCAGGGCGCACCGCCGACCTGTTCTCGGGCCTGGGGACGTTCGCGCTGGCGTCAGGCGCGGTTTATGCCGCGGAGGCGTCGCGCGACGCGGCCGGAGCGCTCGGGCGCGCCGCGCCGGCAATGATGATCGAGCACCGCGATCTCTACCGCCGCCCGCTCGATGCGGCGGAGCTCAAGCGGTTCGAGGCGGTGATCCTCGACCCGCCGCGCGCCGGTGCGGCGGAGCAGGCGGCGCGCGCTCGCCGCCTCGGCGGTGCCGCGAATCGCCTACGTCAGCTGCAACCCCGCGACCTTCGCGCGCGACGCCCGGACGCTCGCGGATGGCGGCTACAGGCTCGACTGGGTCAGGCCGGTCGGCCAGTTTCGCTGGTCGACCCACGTCGAGCTGGCGGCCTGCTTCAGCCGCTAGTGCATCAACAGGTGCCAGCCGAGGCAGTCGTGGAGGATCCGCGCGCCGGCGTGAACGGTCAGACCGAGCAGGCAGACGGTCGAGAGCGCGAAGATCGTGAAACGATAGAGCACGATGTTCACGGTCGACTGAACGATGCTGTGGAGAATCCGGAAGCCGACATAGCCCCACGCCAGCCAGGTATTGATGCCGCCGCCGAAATCCATCAGCGCAAGGGTCAGCGCGATTGCATAGAAAATCGTCGGCTGTTCCATCAAATGATTGTAATTATGCGATTTCCACTGCGCCTCCGCGGCATCCGGATTGGCGTCGAGATTGGGACCGCGAGAGCCGCGCGGAAGCTTGCCGAGAGTCACTCCGTTCCGCCGAAAATAGGCGAAGCGGGCGATGACCATCCACACCATGACGACCAGCGTCCACGCGACCAGCGCCACGACCGGCGCGAGAATTGGGCTGTACTGCATTATCCCCCTCCGTCACCCCGAGCTTGATCGGGAGCCAACCTCCCTTACGGCAGGGAAAAGGAAAGTGGGATTCCCGCTTTCGCGGAGTGACGAACGGGGGCAGGTGACTCAGCAACACCGACAGCCGCTCTCAAAGGGGCAGATTGCAGCGGTCACCGCGGGCAATGCGCTCGAATTCTACGATTTCGTCACTTACGCTTTCTTCGCGACGCAAATCGGCCGGGCGCTGTTCCCCGGGGATTTGTCGAGCTCGCTGCTGCTGTCTCTGGCGACGTTCGGGGTCGGGTTCCTGACGCGCCCGCTCGGTGGGCTCGTGCTTGGCCGCTTTGCCGACCGGCGCGGGCGCAAGCCGGCGATGATTCTGTCGTTCACGATGATGGGACTGGCGATGACGGGGCTGGCGCTGACCCCGTCCTATGCGGCGATCGGCATGGCCGCACCGCTCCTGGCGGTGTTCTTTCGCCTGCTCCAGGGCTTCGCGCTCGGCGGCGAGGTCGGGCCCAACATCGCTTATCTGATGGAAGCGGCGCCGCCGAACCGCCGCGGATTCTATATTTCGCTCAACTTCGCCTCGGCCGATTGTGCGGTGCTCGTCGCCGGGCTGGTCGGCTTTGCCTTGTCGTCGAGCCTCACCAATGGCCAGCTCGAAGCCTGGGGATGGCGCGTCGCGATGCTGGTCGGCGCCGCCATTGTTCCGTTCGCACTGCGGTTGCGGCGAACGCTCGTCGAAACCCTGCCTCCGCCATCGGACGCGGACGCGCCGGAATTGGCGGGGTGGCCGCTGCTTCTGGTCAGTCTCGCCGGGCTGTTCGTGATCGCCGGGGCGACGATCAGCAATTACACGCTCGAATATCTCACGACCTATGCCCAGGCGACGCTGCACATGAAAGTGCCGACCGCCTTCGCGGCAACGGTCGTGCTCGGCGTGGTGGGGGTGGTCGGAGACCTGGCCGGCGGGTGGCTCGCCGACCGGTTCGGCCCGAAGCGCGTCCTGATCGTGCCATGGCTGATCCTGATCGCCGCGATCCTGCCGGTCTTCACCCTGCTCAACCAGCTGCGCACGGCGTCCGCGCTGCTGGGGTCGACCGCCATCCTGACCGTGTTCCACATCCTCGGCTCGACGCCCGCGGTGCTGCTGTTCGTCCAGGCCTTGCCGGCGCGGGTCCGGGCAGGGGCGACCGGCCTCGTCTATGCGCTGGCTATTGCCGTCTTCGGCGGCACCACTCAGCTGTTCGAGACCTTGCTGATCAAATGGACCGGCAATCCGGTTGCGCCCGGGTGGTACATGATGGCGGCAGTGGCCGTCGCGCTCGTCGGGGCGCTGCTGATTCCGGCGCCGCGGCGAGACGTCGGGCCCTAGTCGAACAATTTGGCGAAGCGGCGCTTCTCGCGGTTGCGCCAGGCGCCGCGGTGCCAGGCGTCGCTGGCCAGCAGCGGGAGCACCGAGGTCGCCTCGGCGAACACCATCTGCTCCATCGCGGTCGAGACCTTGCCCCAGCTCGCCGCCTCCTGGAGGGTCGAGGAGGAGCAGGCGCCGTCGCGGACGTCGGCGACGGTGATCTGGACGGCGTACTTGTGTACCTCGACGTCGTCGTGGCCGAGGATCTCGGCGCACACCACGGTGTCCTGGGTGAAATTCTTCGGGACTCCGCCGCCGATCATCAGCAAGCCGGTGGTGCCGGCCTTGATCTTGATGTCGGTCAGCTCGCGGAAGTCGGCGATCGCGTCGAGCACCATGTAATGACCGCCGCGCTTCATCGCGTCGACCTGGTGCTTGACGAGGCCGAAGCCGGCCGAGGAATCGACGAAGGCCGGACAGAAGATCGGCACGTCATGCTCGTAGGCGAGCTGGACGAGGCTGCCCGGCTTCTTGGCGTTGCCCGCGCTCAGCCACTTGCCCATCTCGCGGATGAACGCCCGGCTCGAGTAAGCGCGCGGCTCGAGGCTGTCGGCGATCTTGCCGATGGTGAAGTCGCAATCCTGCAGCTGCTGCTCGTCGATATAGGTATCGTAGATGCGGTCGATGTACAGCGAGCGCAGCGTGTCATCGTCAGGGATTTCATTGGCTTGGTAGTGTTTGTGGCCAAGCGCTTCGAAGAAATCCATGTCGACGATCGAAGCGCCCGTGGCGACGATCGCGTCGACCATGTTGGATTTCACCAGCTCGGCATAAAGGTCCATGCACCCGCCCGCCGACGTGGAACCGGCGATCACCAGGATGATCGAGCAGGCCGGGTCCTCGAGCATCTGGTTGTAGATGCCGGTGGCGCGGGCGAGGTCGCGGCTGGTGAAGCTCATCTTGCCCATCGAATCGATGATCGGCCGGGCGTCGAAGCTGGTGATGTCGATATGCTCGATCTCGGTCGAGAGCAGTTCGGCCTTGCGCGTGTCGTTGATCCGCTCGGCGTCCTGAACCTTGTTCAGCGTGTCCGTTTCCATGTTCATGCTCCAACGAGTGCCGCGCCTATAGGCTCGGCAGCGAAAAAGGGCATGTCGTTTCGTTCGCGGGGGACAGCCTCACCCCAAAGCCCGCCCTGCGGCGGAAAGACTACAACTTGACGACGTTCGGGCGGACGATCTTGCCCGGGACCAGGTAGAGGCTGGCCATCGGCTCGTCCTCGACGATCTCGCTGTCCGTCACGCCGAAGCCGTTGAAGCCGGTGCGCATCGCGCAGCCGTAGGCGCCGAGCATGCCGATCTCGATATAGTCGCCCGGCCCGACGTCGGCCGGCAGCTCGAACGGCCCGGCCATATGGTCGAGGTCGTCGCAGGTCGGCCCGTAGAAGCTGAAATCCATCGGCCGGGTGGTCGAGGCGCGCGTCGCGGATCAGGCGGACCGGATAGCGCCAGCCGACGTGCGCGGCGTCGAACAGAGCGCCATAGGCGCCGTCGTTGATGTACAGCTCCGATCCGCGCCGCTTCTCGACCCGGACGAGGACGCTCGCATATTCGGCGCACAGCGCCCGGCCGGGCTCGCACCACAATTCGGCCGAGTAACTGATCGGCAGCGCCTCGAAGCCGGCGTGGATGACCGCGAAATAGGTTTCGAGCGCCGGCGGCTCCATGCCCGGATAGACTGACGGAAAGCCGCCGCCGACGTCGACGATGTCGACCGTGACAGCGGCCTCGACGATCGCATCGCGGACGCGGCCGAGGGCTTCGGCATAGGCCGCCGGGCTCATCGCCTGGCTGCCGACGTGGAAGCAGATGCCGAGGGCATCCGAGGCCTGACGCGCAGCCATCAGAAGCTGCTTCATTTCAGCCGGTTCCGCACCGAACTTGGCGCCGAGGCTGAGTTTGGCGTGGCCGTTGTCGACGCTGATCCGGACGAGCAGGTTGAGGTCGGTCGCGGCGACGCCATCTTTGGCCGTCGCGCGGACGATCTTCTCGAGCTCGTCCATGGTGTCGAGCGAGAAGGTCTTCACGCCATGGCCGAAATAGGCCTCGGCGATCACTTCCTCGGCCTTGACCGGGTGCATGAAGCACTGGACGGCCTGCGGGAGCGCCTCCGCGACCATCCGCACCTCGCCGATCGACGCGACGTCATAGTGAGTCACGCCGGCGTCCCACAGGATCTGCAGCAGCTCGGCCGAGGGGTTCGCCTTGACCGCATAGAGCGAGCGGCCCGGGAACTTCTCGACGAAGAAGCGGGCAGCGCGTTCCGCGGCATGCGGGCGCAGCAAAGTGACCGGCTGGACCGGGCGCTGCTTGGCGATAGCGGCAGCCCCCCGGCTGCCGGTCGGGGCGGCGGCTAGCCCCAGCGCGCGATGGTGGTGGTGCAACTCAAGGGACCTCCAACTGGATAGTTCGACACAAGAGCTGCCTTGCGGTTGGAAGTCCCATGGGGCAGCGGAGGCGCGATATATGGGCGGGGGTCCCCGGGTGCAAGAATTATTGGTCCCTGTGGATGATTTTGGGGAACGTTTGTCGTCAAACTGCAACGGTTGATCGAGAACTCCGCAAGTTCAATAGCTTACTGACGTTGTGCACCGCGGTAATAGTCGATCGCGGCGCGCGGCGAGAGGCTGCTGGTGGACTTGCGGGCGAGCAGGAACAGCGCGGAGGCGCCGTCGCGCGCTTCTCCGTCGGGGACCAGCCGGTCGAGATATTTGAGCCAGAAGAACAGTAACTGGGCAGCGAGCCCGGCTTTGGCCGAGCGGAACAGAGCGCGGGTCGACTGATTGATCGACCACAGCAGCTGGGCGAACGGACCGAGCACCGCGCCCGAATCGATCAGCTCGAACCGGCGGAACAGCCAGCGGTGCCCGCTGTCGGTGAAGCGGGTGAAATCGTAGGGGCCTTCGTGGACGGCCTGGAGGAAGGGCGTCTCGGCGTAGACCAGGCCGCCGTCGCCGAGGATCCGCCCGATTTCGTCGACCACCACCTGCGGCTCGAGGACATGCTCGAGCACGGCCTGGATCCACACGCCGTCGAAGCTGCCGTCGGCGAACGGCAGGTGGTGCGCGTCGGCGATCAGCTGGACGTTTTCGGAGCCGTAGAGGTCGAACGCGACGAGGCGGACGTCGGGCGCAGCATAGAGCGCCTCGGCGCCCGAGCCGATCGCGCCGCCGCCGACGATGAGGACCAGGGGATGGTCCGACCGCCGGCGCAGTTCCGCCAGAAATCGCTCGGCGTTGCGCGCGGCCCGTTCGTTATAGGGCATCAGGCGGCGGCGGACGAACGTGACCAGAGGCCGCGGCGGCTTGCGCCTGAGCACCCCGGTCTCCTTGCTCAGGTCGCCCTCCTGGAGCACCGAGCGCTCAAAATCGACCAGCGCCGGAAGCCCGCGGCTGGCCGGGAAGGCACCGATGCCGCAGTGGGCGCAGGAATAGCCTCCGTCGGACTGCGCCAAAGGCGCGCGACAGCGCGGGCAGCACAGCGGAATATCTTCGATCGCAATCAGCGGCATGCGGTCACGGCTTGTGTTGCCCCGTTCCGCGAATTGCAACCGGACAGCAGCGCCCGCATAGGCGTCGGTGATGACTCTTACCCGAGACGACGTCCTTGCCGCCGGCGAGCGGATCGCCGGCCTGGTCGAGCGCACGCCGCTGATCGAGAGCGCGATCGCCGGCGCCCGGGTCTGGCTCAAGTGCGAATGCCTGCAGACGGGCGGGGCGTTCAAGCTGCGCGGCGCGACCAATCGCCTGCTCCAGCTGTCGCCCGACGAGCGCGAGCGCGGCGTGGTCGCTTTCTCCTCGGGCAACCACGCGCGCGGAGTCGCGATCGCCGCCAGGCGGCTCGGGATCCGCGCGGTGATCGTGATGCCGGCGGACGCGCCGCGGGTGAAGATCGACGGGACCGCCGCGGAGGGCGCGGAGATCATATTCTTCGACCGTCTAACCGAGAGTCGCGAGGAGATAGCGGGCCGAATCGCCCAAGAGAGCGGGGCGACGGTGGTGCCAAGCTACGACGACCCCGCGATCGTCGCCGGCCAAGGGACCGCAGGGCTGGAGCTGGTCGAGCAGCTCGGACGTGCACCGCAGCGAATTGTCGTTCCGTGCGGCGGCGGCGGCCTCGCCTCCGGAATCGCGCTGGCCGTGCCGGAGGCGGAAATCGTCGTCGTTGAGCCGGACGGGTGGGACGACATGGCCATGTCCCTTGAGCGAGGCGAAGTCGTTCCGGTCGGGCCCAACCCACCGCCGACGCTCTGTGACGCGATCCAGAACTCTCCACGTCGCGCAACTGACTCTGGATATCCTCCGGCAGCGCCAGGCCCGGGCGGCTGCGGTCAGCGACGCCGAGGTCGAAGCCGCAATTCGCTTCGCTTGGGAAGCGCACCAGCTGGTCGCCGAGCCCGGCGGCGCGGCCGCCTTGGCCGCAATGCTCGCCGGCAAGATTGCGCCGCTGGAGGACACGGTCATTGTCGTATCGGGCGGGAATGTGGATCCGGCGCTGCATGCGCGGATCATCGGCGGCTAGGCGGCGCCGCGGGCCTTATATTCGCCGGGCTCGACGTGGACCGGGCTCGAGCGCTCGACCGCCCGGGTCAGCTCCTCGAGCTCGCAGGCCAGGGTCTTCAATTCGCCGATCAGGAAGCGGCGCTCACCCTCGGCAACATGCTCCGACGCCTCGATCAGGGTCTCGAGCATCATCGCGATGCACGGCAGGATCGTTTCCTCGATCCGCTCGAACGCCTCTTCGAGGCGGGCCTGTTGATCGCCGTTCGGCATGGGCTCCACAGTGGACCGAGTCCGGTTAAACCTTAATGAAAATGGCCCCCGAAAAGCGTGATTTTGCCTCCGGGGCGCTGGCCCTCGCCCTGAACGTGCGAGCTGCCCAAGGACGATTGGCCGGCTCGCTAGCGCGCGGAATCGCGGACCCGGCGCCGGCCGAGCCGCGGCTGCTCCTCCATTGCTGCCTCGTTCCTGATTTCCGTCCGGAGCTCGTCGCGCTTCTCGTGGATGCTGGCGATGACCGGACCCATCGCCACGCCGAGATCGACCAGCACCGCCTCGGACAGCTGGAGCGACGCTTCGAGCGTCTCGGGCACGGCGTCGGTCACTCCGGCCTTGTACAATTGGGCGGCATGGGAGGTGTCGCGGGCCCGGGCGATGATCGGCAAGTCCGGGAAGAGCCGCCGCAACTGCTTGGTCAGGCGATTGACCAGCACCGGATTGTCCATGGTGAGGATCAGCGCGCTCGGCTGGCGCTGGCGGAGCTTGTCGAGCAGCTCGGGCCGCGCGACATCGCCGAACAGCACGTCATACCCCTCTTCGCGCGATGCCCGGACGCCGTCGGCGTCGCTGTCGATCGCCAGATAATCCTTGCCGTGTGTGCCGAGCATGTCGGCGACCATCCGTCCGACCCGGCCGAAGCCGAGGATCACGACCTGGCCGAGCCCGGCGCCGTCGAGCGACGAGTCCATCTGGTCGGCCATCGAACGGCCGGCGAAGCGGCTGCCCGCGGCGCGGCCGAGCTTGGCGAGCAGCGGAGTCACCGTCAGCCCGATCGCGGTGACGATCTGCCAGAAGGCGGCGCTGTCCTGGCTGATCAGCCGCGCGGCCGTGGCTGCGCCGAGCACGATCAGCGTGGTTTCCGATGGCGAGGCCATCAACACCCCGGTCTCGGCCGCGACCGCCATCCGCGCCCCGCCCAGCTTCAGCAGCAGCGCGGTGACCGCGGCCTTGACGACGAGCACTCCGACCAGGGCTCCGATCAGGCCCTGCCAGTCGGCCAGCACGACCCGCAGGTCGACGCTCATCCCGACCGTGATCAGGAAGATGCCGAGGCCGAGGCCGCGGAACGGCGCGGTGATCGCCTCGACCTCGCCGCGATAGTCGGTTTCGGCGATGACGATGCCGGCGATCAGCGCGCCGAGCACGGCGGAGAAACCGATCGCCGACGTGACCAGGCTGGCAACGATCACGACCAGCAGGCAGGCCGACAGGAACAGTTCCGGATTCTTGGTCCGCGCCGCCTGGCCGAACAGCCGCGGGAGCAGGAGTCGGCCGACGAACAGCATGGCGACGGCGGTGACCCCGCCGATGAGCAACGTCATCAGCAGCGAGCCCACGCTCCCGCCGGCGACCGGCGCCATCGCGCCGAGCAGGAAGACGATCGGCACCAGCGCCAGATCCTCGAACAGCAGCATGCCGAGAGCCGAGCGGCCGACCGGGCTGTGGGTCCCGACCAGCGGGATCACGATCGCCGTCGATGACAGCGCCAGGGCGAGCCCGAGGGCGATGGCGCCGGCGGCGCTTGTGCCGGTGAAATACAAGCCGCCGGCGAGGATCGCCGCCGCGCCCAGCAGCTCCGCCGAGCCCGCCCCGAACACCAGTGCGCGCATGCCCCACAGCCGGCGGAACGACAGTTCGAGACCGATCGAGAACAGCAGCAGCACGATTCCGAGCTCGGCGAAGGGCTCGATCCCGTGGGCGTTTGAAATCGTCACATAATGGAGCCAGGGATAGGCTCCGGTCAGCCGGCCGAGCCCGTACGGGCCGACCAGCGTGCCGATCAGGATGAAGCCGATGATCGGGCTGATGCGGATTCGAGCGAAGGCGGGGATGACGATCCCGGCGGCGCCGAGGATGACCAGCGCGTCGCTGAAGCCCGAGGTCGAGAATTCGCCTGCCATGGCCGTTCTTCTGCCCTTTTCCCGGGAATGGCGGTAGGGGCTGACGTCATGGCGTCGGATCTCGACCTGATCGTCGTCGGAGGCGGCCCCGCCGGGATGATGGCGGGACTATTGTTCGCGCGCGCCGGCTGCCGGGTCCGGGTGCTGGAAAAGCACGCCGACTTCTTCCGCGATTTCCGCGGCGACACCGTGCACCCGTCGACGATGGAGATCCTCGACCAGCTCGGGATGCTCGAGCGCTTCCTCAAGCGGCCGCATAATCGCGTCGCGGGGGCGGAGCTGCGCATCGCCGGGCGCGAGTGGACGATCGGCGACCTTTCCCACCTCGATACGCCGGCGCCGTTCATCGCGATGATGCCGCAATGGGATTTCCTCGATTTCCTGCGCGAGGAGGCGAAGGCGTTTCCCGGCTTCGAGCTCGCCATGAGCGCTCCGGTGAGCGGCTTCATCGAGGAGCAGGGCAGGGTCGCGGGCGTCACCCTCCAGGATGGAGCAAGGCTGGGCGCGCGACTGACGATCGCCGCCGACGGCCGCAGCTCGATCGTCCGCACCATCCTTCCGCTCGAGGATCTCGGCGCCCCGATGGACGTGTTCTGGTTCCGCATCGCCAAGGGCGGGACCGACAAGGCCGGCTTGCGCGGCAACGTGGAGCGCGGGCGGTTGCTCGTGATGATCGACCGCGGCGATTATTGGCAATGCGCCTTCCTGATCCCGAAGGGTGCGGCGGAGGCCTACCAGGCGCGCGGGATCGAGGCGATCCGCGAGGAGGTCGCGGCGGCGGCCCCGGCCGACCTCGACCTGGCCGAGCTCGACGAGATCACCGACCTCCACCTGCTGACGGTGAAGCTCGACCGGCTGACCTGCTGGCAGCGGCCGGGCCTGCTGGCGATTGGAGATGCGGCCCATGCGATGTCGCCGATCGGCGGGATCGGTATCAACCTCGCGGTGCAAGATGCTGTCGCCGCTGCCAATTTCCTCGCCGGCCCATTGGCTCTGGGAGACGATGTCGATCCGCTGCTCCACAAGGTGCAGGAACGGCGACTGTTCCCGACACGCGCGATCCAGGCGGCCCAGAAAGCCGCGCAGGACAATATCATCGGCCGGCTGCTGCAGGCCGGCGCGCCGATCACCAAGGCGCCGCTGATCGTCCGGCTACTCGACCGCTTTCCGCTCCTGCGGCGCATTCCCGGTCGACTGATCGGCCTCGGCATCCGGCGCGAGCGGGTCCGGTCGCCGCAAGCGCGCGTTTCCTCCTAGCCATTGAACGATCGGCAACGCGAACGACTCAAACAGCAGTCGGCATTGGTCACCTGAAAGGTCCCGATGGATTCGCCGGAGCTGGATCTGATTGTTGTCGGCGGCGGTCCCGCGGGCATGATGGCCGGATTGCTGTTCGCACGGGCGGGCTGCACCGTGGCGGTGTTCGAGAAGCACGCCGACTTCCTGCACGATTTTCGTGGCGACACGGTTCATCCGTCGACCATGGAAATCCTCGACCAGCTCGGCATGCTGGACCGGTTCCTGCAGTGTCCGCACCACAAGCTTCACAAGGCGCAGTTCCGGCTTGCAGGCGGATTATGGACGATCGGCGATCTATCGCGTCTGCGCACAGTCGCCCCCTTCGCCGCGATCATGCCGCAGTGGGATTTCCTCGATTTCCTGCGCCGGCAGGCGGAAGCCCTCGCAGGGTTTCAACTCGAGATGACGTCGCCCGCGGAAAGCTACGTCGAAGACAAAGGCCGGGTGGTCGGTGTCCGCCTCGCAGACCGGCGCGAGGTCCGCGCGCGCCTCGTCATTGCCGCCGACGGACGTCGTTCGTTCGTCCGCAAGTTACTCCCCGTCAAAGACCTGGCGGTCCCGATCGACGTGTTCTGGTTCAATGTGCCAAAGACCGAACCCGGCGGCGATGCGCTTCGCGGTAGCATCGAGCGCGAGCGGGTGCTCGTGATGATCGATCGCGGCGATCACTGGCAATGCGCCTTGCTGATCTCGAAAGGCTCGGCCGAAGCGCTGCTGGCCGGGGGAATCGAGCCGATCAAGGCGGCGATAAAAGCTGCCGGGCCCGAGCTCGATCTCGAGTCATTGCGGAAGGTCGATGACCTGCACCTGCTTAACATCACGCTCGACCGTCTCACGCGCTGGTCGAGGCCCGGACTGCTTGCGATAGGCGACGCCGCGCACGCCATGTCCCCGATCGGCGGAATCGGGATCAGCCTCGCGATCCAGGACGCGGTCGCGGCGGCGAACGTGCTCGCCGGCCCGCTTGGGCGGGGACGCAACGTCGACCGGTTACTGGACAAGGTTCAACGGCGACGCATGCTTCCGACGCGGCTGGTCCAGCACGCGCAGAGGCTCGCGCAGGACAAGATTTTCGCCCGCGTGCTCAGGCCCGGCGAACCGATCCGCGATGTGCCGCCGGCAGTCCGACTGATCGATCGCTTGCCGATCCTGCAGGACGTCTTCGCCCATTTCGTCGGGCTGGGGATCAGGCGCGAGCGGGTTCGTTCTCCCGCGGCGCCCATTCGGCCATAGCCGCTTCGAGGTTGTCGACGATCGCCTCGAAGAACTGCTCGGTCGTCATCCACGCCTGCTCGGGGCCGACGAGGATCGCGAGGTCCTTGGTCATCTGCCCGCCCTCGACGGTCTCGACGCATACCCGCTCGAGCGTCTCGGCGAAGCGCACCACGTCGGGCGTGCCGTCGAACTTGCCGCGATATTTGAGGCCGCCGGTCCAGGCGAAGATCGAGGCGATCGGGTTGGTCGAGGTCGCCTTGCCCTGCTGGTGCATCCGGTAATGGCGGGTGACGGTGCCGTGCGCCGCTTCGGCTTCGACCGTCTGGCCGTCCGGAGTGGTCAGCACCGAGGTCATCAGGCCGAGCGAGCCGAAGCCCTGGGCGACCTGGTCCGACTGGACGTCGCCGTCGTAATTCTTGCACGCCCAGATGAACTTGCCGCTCCATTTGAGCGCGCTGGCGACCATGTCGTCGATCAGCCGATGCTGATATTCAATGCCAAGCTCAGCGAATTTCGCTTTGTATTCGCTGTCGTAAATCTCCTGGAAGATGTCCTTGAAGCGCCCGTCATAGGCCTTCAGGATGGTGTTCTTGGTCGACAGATAGACCGGCCAGCCGCGGTTGACGCCGTAGTTGAGGCAGGCATGGGCGAAGTCGCGGATCGACTGGTCGACATTGTACATGCCCATGGCGACGCCGGAACTCTCGAACTCGAACACTTCGTGCTCGATCACTTCGCCATTCTCGCCCTGCCATTTGATGGTCAGCTTGCCGGGGCCGGGGACGCGGAAGTCGGTCGCTTTGTACTGGTCGCCGAACGCATGGCGGCCGACCACGATCGGGTCGGTCCAGCCGGGAATCAGCCGCGGCACGTTGGCGATCACGATCGGCTCGCGGAACACGACTCCGCCAAGGATGTTGCGGATCGTCCCGTTGGGCGACTTCCACATCTGCTTGAGGCCGAACTCCTCGACCCGCGCCTCGTCGGGGGTGATGGTCGCGCATTTGACGCCGACGCCGTGCTGTTTGATCGCATTGGCGGCCTCGACCGTGACCCGGTCCTCGGTCGCGTCGCAATTCTCGATCGACAGGTCGAAATATTTGAGGTCGACGTCGAGATAGGGCTGGATCAGCCGTTCGCGGATCCATTGCCAGATGATGCGCGTCATCTCGTCGCCGTCGAGCTCGACGACCGGGTTCGTCACCTTGATCTTGGGCATTTCGCTTCCTGTTTTCGGGTGTCGCGGCGCCTTAGGATGAGCCTCCAACGCGCGCAACCGCGGCGTTGTGCCTCCATCGGTGGGGCACTAAGAGCGCCCGATGCCCGCGCTCGACAAGCACGAAACGCCGCTTCCCGCCACCACCATCAAGTGGCGCTTTCCCGCCGTCCACCCCGAGGGCCGCAAATATGTCGTGATCGCCGCCGCGATCACCGCCTTCGTCTATCTCGTCGTCAGCCATTTCGTCGGCTGGCTGCTGCTCGCGGCCACGATCTGGGTAGCGACCTTCTTTCGCGATCCCGTTCGGACCACGCCCAAGGGCGACAAGTTCATCGTGGCGCCCGCCGACGGGCTGATCACGATGATCGCCAAGGTCCCGCCGCCGGCCGAGCTGCGTGGGCCGGAAGGGCTCGCCGACGGGGACTATATGCGCGTCTCGATCTTCATGAGCGTGTTCGACGTCCACATCAATCGCTCGCCGATCGCCGGGCGGGTGAAGCGCATCGCCTATGTCCCGGGCAAGTTCATCAACGCCGACCTCGACAAGGCGAGCGAGGACAATGAGCGGCAGCATCTGCTGGTCGAGGGCGCCGACGGCCTGCGCATCGGCTTCACCCAGATCGCCGGGCTCGTCGCCCGCCGCATCCTCGCCTTCGTCAAGGAAGGCGACCCGGTCGAAGCTGGCCAGCGGATCGGCCTGATCCGCTTCGGCAGCCGGGTCGACGTTTATCTGCCCGCCGGGGTCGCGCCGCGGGTGCTGCTCGGCCAGCGCGCGATCGCCGGGGAGACGATCCTCGGCATCGTCGGCCTCGATATTCCGGTGACCGGGACCAGCCAGTGAGCGACGACGCCGCGGCCGACCGGGAACCGCGCGGGATCCCGTTCCGCGCGATGATCCCCAATGCCATTACCGCGCTGGCTTTGTGCATGGGCCTCACGGGCGTGAGCGTCGCGATCACTGCGGTTAAGTCCGACGATGTGGTCGGCTGGCAAATCGCTCTCGCCTGCATCGTCGGGGCCGGCGTCCTCGACGGCCTCGATGGGCGCATCGCCCGACTGCTGCGCGCTCAGAGCAGGTTCGGGGCCGAGCTCGAATTCGCTGTCCGACAATATCGCCTTCGGCACCGCGCCGGCGCTGATCCTCTTCCTGTGGTCGCTGCAGGCGGTGCCTCGCTTCGGCTGGATTGCGGCGCTGTCGCTGGCGGTCTGTTGCGCGCTTCGCCTGGCGCGGTTCAACGCCCGGCTCGACGCCGCCGAGCAGCCGCACAAGTCGGCCGGCTTCAACACCGGGGTCCCGGCGCCGGCGGGCGCGGGGCTCGCCTTCGTTCCGATCTTCCTGTGGCTGGTCACCGGCAACGAGCTGTTCCGGCGCTGGGAGGGGGTCATGGCGTGGACCCTGTTCGTCGCCGCGCTGATGATCTCGAGCCTGCCGACCTACAGCTGGACGAGCATTGAATCCGCCGCGACTGGCGCCTGTTCGCCTTGGCCGGCGTGGCCCTGCTCGGCGCCTCGCTCGTCGTCGCGCCGTGGTGGACGTTGCTGGCCGTCGCCGCGCTCTACCTGCTGATGATCCCGGTCGGGCTGATGAGCTATGCGCGGGTCAGGCGGCGGCGCGCCACTGCGTCCGGGCGCGCCTAGCCGGCGACGCCTGCATCCGAATCCGGATCGTGCGGCCGCTGGCGACGGGCGGATGCTGCGGCTCGCCCTTGAGGGCGGCGGCGATCTTCGCGCCGCTTTCCTCAAGAATGCGCGCACCGAGGACCACCAGGAGCCACAGAGTGGCGAGGAAGGGCAGGGTGCCGAGTGCTGCAGACATCGCGTCGTACCTCCGTTGAGGCGGTGAAATGTTCACTCTTTGTTCTCGTTTGTCAAGCCTGGCCGCAAAGCATCGGCCAATTGCTTGAAACTGCGGCGCGCTTCGGCTAGGGGCCGCGCCTCAACCCGCATGGGAAGCATCATACACCGGTCGGCCGGGGCCTAACCGCCACGTCCGCATCGCCTCCCAGAGGCAGAACCGGAAGGAGAAAGACTATGGCGGCCACGGTCGTCACCATGCAGCAATTGCTCGAGGCCGGAGCGCATTTCGGCCACCAGACCCACCGCTGGAACCCCAAGATGAAGCCGTACATCTTCGGCGATCGCAACGGGGTGCACATCATCGACCTGTCGCAGACCGTGCCGCTGTTCGCGCGCGCGCTCGACTTCGTCCAGCAGACGACCGCGCGCGGCGGCAAGGTGCTGTTCGTCGGCACCAAGCGCCAGGCCCAGGACGCGATCGCCGGGGCGGCGCAGAGCTCCGGCCAGCACTTCGTCAACCACCGCTGGCTCGGCGGCATGCTGACCAACTGGAAGACCATCTCCAACTCGATCAAGCGGCTGAAGAGCCTCGAGGAGCAGCTCGGCGGCGACACTGCCGGACTGACCAAGAAGGAAGTGCTCCAGCTGACGCGCGAGCGCGACAAGCTCGAGAAGAGCCTCGGCGGGATCCGCGACATGGGCGGGCTGCCCGACGTCATGTTCGTGGTCGACACCAACAAGGAGGAACTGGCGATCAAGGAAGCCAACGTCCTCGGCATCCCGGTCGTCGCGATCCTCGATTCCAACAGCGACCCGAGCGGCATCGCTTTCCCGGTCCCGGGCAATGACGACGCCAGCCGCGCGATCCGCCTCTACACCGACGCGGTCGCCCAGGCGGTCGGCGAGGGCCGTACCGGCGAAGCGCAGGCGCGCGGCGAGGATGTCGGCGCGATGGCCGAGCCGCCCGTCGAGCAGGCGCTGGAAGCCTAATTGCCTGTGCTCCTGCGAGACCAGGAGCCCAGATCCTATATCAAAGTCTGACTGGGCCCCTGCCTTCGCAGGGGCACGAGGAAGGAAAAAAGACATGGCTAAGATCACGGCCGCGATGGTGAAGGAACTGCGCGAGCGCACCGGCGCCGGCATGATGGACTGCAAGAAGGCGCTGGCCGAGACCAACGGCGACATGGAGGCGGCGATCGACTGGCTCCGCGCCAAGGGCCTGTCGGCCGCCGCCAAGAAGGCCGGCCGCACGGCTTCGGAAGGCCTCGTCGAAGTTGCGGTCGCGGGCAATCGCGGCGCGCTGGTCGAGGTCAATTCCGAGACCGACTTCGTCGCCAAGAACGAGATCTTCCAGCAGTTCGTGGGCAACGTCGCCAGGCTGGTGCTCGAGCATGGCACCGACGTCGAAACGCTCGGCGCCGCTCACTATCCCGAGGGCGGGACCGTCGCCGAGAAGCTGACCGACAATATCGCCAAGATCGGCGAGAACCAGTCGCTGCGCCGCGCCGCCACCCTCGAAGTGGGCGAGGGTGCGATTGTTCCTTACGTCCACAACCAGGTCGCTCCCGGCCTCGGCAAGATCGGCGTCCTGGTCGCGCTCGAGAGCGCGGCTCCGGCCGACGTTCTGCAGGGCCTCGGCAAGCAGCTCGCGATGCACGTCGCGGCGGCCCATCCGCTGGCGCTGACGGCGGACGAGCTCGACCCCGCGCTCGTCGAGCGCGAGCGCGCGATTGCGATGGAAAAGGCGCGTGAAAGCGGCAAGCCCGACAACATCATCGAGAAGATGGTCGAGGGCGGCCTGGCCAAGTTCCGCAAGGAAAATGCGCTGACCTCGCAGCTGTTCGTGATCGACGGCAAGACGCCGGTCGCAGAGGTTGTCGCTGGCGCCGCGAAGGACGCCGGAACCGGTATCGAGCTCAAGGGCTTCGTCCGCTTCCAGCTCGGCGAGGGAATCGAGAAGAAGGTGGACGATTTCGCCGCGGAGGTCGCGGCGGCGTCGGGCGTAAAAAAAAATCCTAAGCCCGTCGCGTAACCTAGTTCCTCCCCAGCGCGGACGGCGCGGGGAGGGGAACCATGCGAAAGCATGGTGGAGGGGTAACTGGCACTGGCGCCGTCTTACCCCTCCACCATCCAATCTTCGTTGGATGGTTCCCCTCCCCACGAGCTGCGCTCGCAGGGAGGAACTAAGGATTGGCAACCGGGCGGCCGCGCCATAAAGGCGTGGCCGCCCGTGTGACATCTGAAGGACAGCCGAGCCGAATGACCCGACCGCGCTTCAACCGTATCCTGCTGAAGCTTTCGGGCGAGGCGTTGATGGGTCAGGGCCAGTTCGGAATCGATCCGGACGCGGTCGCCGGCCTCGCCGGCGAGATCGCCGCAGCCAAGGCCCAGGGTCATGAATTGTGCCTGGTCGTCGGCGGCGGCAACATCTTCCGCGGCATGGCGGCCGCGGCCAAGGGCTTCGATCGCGCGACCGCCGATTACATGGGCATGCTGGCGACCGTGATGAACGCGCTCGCCCTGCAGATGGCGCTGGAGAAGATCGGCGCCGACACCCGCGTGCTCTCGGCGATCCCGATGGCCAGCGTCAGCGAGCCCTACATTCGCCGCCGCGCGCTGCGCCACCTCGAGAAGGGCCGGATCGTGCTGTTCGCGGCCGGCACCGGCAATCCCTTCTTCACGACCGACACCGCCGCCGCGCTGCGCGCCGCCGAAATGGGCTGCGACGCCTTGTTCAAGGGGACCAGCGTCGACGGGGTCTATACCGCCGACCCGAAGCAGGTCGCGAGCGCCGAGCGCTACGACACGGTCACCTTCAACACGGTGCTGAGCGACGACCTCAAGGTCATGGACGCGGCCGCGGTCGCCCTGTGCCGCGACAACAATATTCCGATCGTCGTGTTCAACATCCGCCAGGCCGGCAACCTCGCCGAGGTGATCGCCGGCGGCGGGACCGCGACGATCGTGCAGAATGGGGAGTAGAGGATGACCACCACCGTCAGCACGGACGACCTCAAGCGCCGAATGCATGGCGCGGTCGAGGTCTTGAGGCACGATCTCGGCGGGCTGCGCACCGGCCGCGCGTCGACGGCGCTGCTCGATCCGGTCCACGTCGAGGTCTACGGCAGCAACATGCCGCTCAACCAGGTGGCGACGGTGTCGACGCCCGAGGCGCGGCTGCTGTCGGTCCAGGTGTGGGACAAATCGAACGTCCAGCCGGTCGAGAAGGCGATCCGCAACGCCGGGCTCGGCATCAACCCGATCGTCGATGGCCAGATCATCCGCCTGCCGATTCCCGAGCTGACCGAGGAGCGGCGCCGGGAGCTCGCCAAGCTCGTCGGCCAATATGCCGAGAAGGCGCGGGTCGCGGTCCGCAACGTGCGCCGCGACGGGATGGACCATCTGAAGCAGGACGAGCGCAAGCACGACATCAGCGAGGACGAGCGCAAGCGCCTCGAGCACGACGTGCAGAAGCTGACCGACGACACGATCAAGGAGATCGACGAGGTCAGCCATGCCAAGGAAAAGGAAATCCTCGGCAAGTGACCTCCGCCGCCGCGCCCGGGGGCGTGCAGGGACTGGCCGGGGGCAGGACGGTCCCGCGTCACGTCGCCATCATCATGGACGGCAACGGCCGCTGGGCCGAGCGCCGCGGCCTGCCGCGCGTGGCCGGCCATCGCGCCGGCGCCGAGGCGGTCAAGCGCGCGCTCCAGGCCGCCGCCGATCATGGCGTCGAGGTGCTGACGCTCTACGCCTTCTCGTCCGAGAACTGGCGGCGCAGCGACGACGAAATCTCCGACCTCACCGCATTGATGCGCTTCTATCTCGAGCGCGAGCTCAACCGGCTGATGGACGAGGGGGTCAAGCTGCGCCTGATCGGCGACTATTCGGCCTTTGGGCGCGAGCTGGTCGAGAAGCTCGAGCGGGCGGTCGAGCGGACCCGGGACAATTCGCGCCTGACCCTGGTCGTCGCGCTCAATTACGGCTCGCGCGCCGAAATCGCCGCTGCGGCCCGCACCTTGGGCGAGCGGGTCGCAGCGGGCGAGATCGCGCCGGCGGCGATCGACGAAGCGAGCATCGCCGCCGAGCTCGATACCCACGGGCTGCCCGAGCTCGACCTGCTGATCCGCACCTCGGGCGAAGTGCGGCTGTCCAATTTCCTTTTGTGGCAAGCCGCTTACGCGGAACTCTTGTTCCTCGATCTGCTCTGGCCCGACTTCGACGAGCAGGCCTTTGCCGGGGCAATCGAGCATTTCGCGGGCCGCCAGCGCCGCTTCGGTGGCCGAGGGTGACAGTTTGAACGAACTTTCGGTTCGAATCGTCTCCGGAGTGATCATGATCGGGGTCGCGCTCGCCGCGGCCCTGCAGGGCGGAGACTTTTTCGCGCTGCTGGTTGCGGCCGCCGCGACCGCGATGTTCTGGGAGTGGTGGATCCTGACGCGCGCCTGGGGCCCGCGCTGGACCGTCGCCGGCTTCGTCTATGCGCTGCTTCCGGCGATCGCGCTGTTGTGGGTCCGCGAGCGCTTTCCCGATGCGGTCAACGCCAACGCCAATCTGTTGCTGTGGGTGTTCATCGTCACCTGGGCGACGGACATCGGCGCCTATGCCGTCGGCCGCGCGATCGGCCGCAACAAGCTCGCCCCGTCGATCAGCCCGGGCAAGACGGTCGAGGGCCTGTTCGGCGGCATCGTCGCCGCCGGCCTCTGCGGCGCCGCCTGGTCGGTCTATGCCGGCCTCCCCGAGCTGCTCCTGATCCTCGCTCCGCTCTTCGCCGTCGCCGCCCAGGTCGGGGATTTGTTCGAAAGCTGGATCAAGCGCCGGGCCGGGGTCAAGGATTCGGGTCACTGGCTCCCCGGCCACGGCGGGCTGCTCGATCGCCTCGACGGGCTTGTTCCGGTCGCTGTCCTAACCGCGCTTGTCCAGCTATCGGGGCTGGTGTGAGACGCAAGATCGCCATCCTTGGAGCGACCGGCTCGGTGGGCACGTCGACGCTCGACCTCGTCGAGCGCAATCCCGAGCGATTCGAGGTGGTTGCGGTGACCGCTGCGACGAACAGCGAAGCGCTGGCCGGGATCGCGCGGCGGACCGGCGCGGCGCTCGCCGTGGTCTCCGACGAAGCGCGGCTGCCCGACCTGACCGAGCGCCTCGCCGGAAGCGGCTGCCGCGCCGCCGCGGGCGCGGACGCGCTGATCGAGGCCGCGGCGGGCGAAGCCGAGCTGGTGATCGCGGCGATCGTCGGCTGCGCCGGCTTGAGGCCGGTCATGGCCGCCGTCGAAGCGGGTCGGACCGTCGCGCTCGCCAACAAGGAGGCGCTGGTCACCGCTGGCGCGCTGATGACCGAGGCGGCAACCCGCAGCGGCGCGACCCTGCTTCCCGTCGACAGCGAACATAATGCGATTTTTCAATGTCTTGCGTGCGGGCGTAAAGAAGACGTCGCGAAGATCGTCCTGACCGCGAGCGGCGGGCCGTTCCGGACCGCGTCGGCCGCGGCGATGCGCGCGGCAACTCCGGCCGAGGCCGTCGCCCACCCCAATTGGTCGATGGGCGCCAAGATTTCGGTCGATTCGGCGACGATGATGAACAAGGGCCTCGAACTGATCGAAGCCCATTATCTGTTCGGCCTGCCGGCGGACCGGATCGACATCCTTATCCACCCGCAGTCGGTGGTCCATTCGCTGGTCGAGTTCGTCGACGGGTCGGTGCTCGCCCAGCTCGGCAGCCCCGACATGCGCATCCCGATCGCTTATGCGCTCGCCTGGCCCGAGCGGATCGCGACCCCGGCGCAGCGGCTCGACCTCGCAACTGTCGCCAGGCTCGAGTTCGAAGCACCGGATTTCACCCGTTTTCCAGCGCTCCGGCTGGCGCGCGAAGCGCTTCTCGCCGGCGGCTCGGCGCCGGTCGTCCTCAATGCCGCCAACGAAGCCGCCGTCGCCCGCTTCCTCGCCGGCGAGATCGGCTTCACCGACATCGCCCGGATCGTCGAGCAGTCGCTCGCCGAGCAGGGCTCCGCCGCGCCCGGCTCGATCGCCGAGGTGGTCGAGATCGACCGCTTGACCCGGCAGCGCGTCGCCGCTGCGCTGCAGGCCGCCTGAGATGCCGATCGCCCACCCGCCGCTGTGGATGGTCCTGCTGGCGTTCGTCTGCGCGCTCGGGCCGCTGGTCTTCTTCCATGAGCTCGGACACTATCTCGTGGCGCGGCTGTTCAAGGTCCCGGCGGAGATTTTCTCGATCGGCTTCGGGCGCGAGCTGTTCGGCTGGACCGACAAGCAGGGGACGCGATGGAAGGTCGCGTGGCTGCCGCTCGGCGGCTACGTCAAGTTCGTCGGCGACATGGGGCCGGCGAGCACGCCGGCCGACGCGGACAGCATTCCCGAAGAGCTTCGCCAGCACGCATTCCAGTTCAAACCGGTGTGGCAGCGATTCCTGATCGTGCTCGCCGGCCCGATGACGAACTTCCTTCTCGCCATTATCATCTTTGCGGCGTTCTTCACCTTCGTTGGCGCTCCCCAGTCCAATGTCGTGGGAGAGGTCCAGCCCAACACCGCGGCGGCGGCCGCGGGAATCCGGCCGGGCGACCGCATTCTGTCCATAGCGGGAACGCGGACTTCGACCTTCGACGATATCCGCAATGTCGTCGCGCTGCGCCCGAACGAAACCGTCATGGTCAAGTTCGAGCGGGACAAGGGCGTCCGCGAAATGCAGATCATCCTCACGACGGATGAGCTCAGCGATGGGTACGGCCGGAAATTTAAGCGCGGGCTTCTGGGAGTCCGGCCGAGCGATCGGGTGCTCAAGCGATTGCCGATCGTCCGTGCCGTGCCCGAGGCGATCAGTTACACCGCGGGGCTCACGCGAACGCTCGTCGATGGCCTGTCCCAGATGATCAAGGGCAGGATCTCGCCCAAACAGCTTGGCGGGCCGATCACCATTGCCAAGGTCGCGGGGCAGGGCGCAGCCCAGGGTCCGTTGACCTTTGTCGCGCTGCTCGCCTTCCTCTCAATTAATCTCGGATTCATCAACCTCTTGCCAGTCCCGTTATTGGATGGAGGACACCTGTTTTTCTACATCGTCGAAGCCATTCGGCGCCGGCCGGTCAGTGCTCAAACTCTCGATTGGGCGGTGCGCGGCGGTTTCGCCGTTCTCCTTGTCCTGATGCTCTTCGTGACGGGCAACGATCTTGGGCTTTGGGATCAGCTAGAACGCTTGATTGGCTAGGAGGCTTGGGGCAGGGGCGGTGTACGGCGTGGCTGAGGGGCGGCCGAATCTCAAGTACAAGGCGGGGATGCGTGATTTCAAAGACGAACGGCTTCAATCGGCGTGCAGGCGCCGCTCTCCTGGTCGGAACGATGCTCGGGGGCTGGACCGCGCCCGCGCTCGCCCAGCAGGAGGCCGCTCAACCCGCTGAGCCCGCCGCCCAGCCGGCGGCGACCCCGGCCGAAACAGCCGCTCCGGCGACGCGTACGATCCGCTCGATCGCGGTGCGCGGCAACCAGCGGCTCGAGCCGGAGACGATCCGCTCCTATGCCAATCTCGCCCCGGGCCAGACCTACACCGCCGGGACGCTCGACCAGGCGCTCAAGGATCTCTACGCGACCCAGTTGTTCGCGGACGTGACGATCACCGGGGCGGGCACCGGCGACCTCGTCATCCAGGTCCGCGAGAATCCGGTCATCAACCGCATCATCCTCGAGGGGAACAAGCGGCTCAAGGACGACAAGATCCTGCCCGAGATCAAGCTTGCCCCGCGTCAAATCTTCACCCGCTCGTCGGTCCGCTCGGACGTCGAGCGAATTCTCGAACTGTATCGCCGGCAGGGCCGCTTCGCGGCGCGGGTCGAGCCCAAGATCGTCCAGCTCGACCAGAACCGGGTCGACGTGGTGTTCGAGGTTTATGAGGGCGATCTTGCCAAGATCCGCCGCATCAACATCATCGGCAACAAACAGTTCAAGGACGACCGCCTGCGCAAGGAGATGTATTCGCGCCAGGCGGGCGGGCTGCTCGAGCTTCTTCAAGTCCAACGACACCTACGATCCCGATCGCCTGGCCGCCGACCAGCAGAAGCTGCGCGCTTACTATTTGACCCAGGGCTATGCCGATTTCCGCGTCGTCTCGGCGCTCGCCGAGCTGACCCCGGACCGCAAGGACTTCGTGATCACCTACGTGATCGAGGAGGGCCCGCGCTACAAGTTCGGGACGATCGAGGCCGACAGCGCGCTGCGCGACTTCCCGGCCGCGAAGGTCAAGTCGCTGGTCACGCTGAAGCCCCACACCTGGTTCAACGCCAAGGCGGTCGAGGATGCGGTGACCAAGCTCAACGAGGAGGCGGGCAACCTCGGCTACGCCTTCGCCGATATCAGCCCGGCCTACGACCGCGACGCCGACAAGCACGAGATGAACCTCACCTTCAAGGTCGGGGAAACGCCGCGCGTCTACGTCGAGCGGATCGACATCACCGGCAACACGGTGACCCGCGACAAGGTCATTCGCCGCGAGTTCCGGGTCAACGAAGGCGACGCCTTCAACGCCATCAAGGTCAAGCGCAGCCAGGACCGCATCCAGAGCCTCGGCTTCTTCCAGGACAAGCTCGAGATCAAGCAGAGCGAAGGCTCGGCGCCCGACCGCGTCGTGCTCGGCGTCAACGTCGAGGAGAAAGCGACCGGACAGCTCGCTTTGTCCGGCGGCTATTCGAGCCTCGAGAAGTTCGTCGTCCAGCTCGCGGTCAGCCAAAACAATTTCATGGGCAAGGGGCAGGAGCTCAACGCCTCGGTCAACTGGTCGCGCTATGCCAAGTCGGTCGAGCTCGGCTTCGTCGAGCCCTATTTCCTCGACAAGTCGATCCTGCTCGGCGGAAGCATCTACCGCCGCGACTACCGCAGCTTCAATTTCGACGCGAACGGCGACCGCAACACGACCTATTCGCAGACCAGCACCGGCGGCGGCCTGAGGCTCGGCTTCCCGATCACCGAATTCACCAGCTTCGCGACCCGCTACAGCCTGGTCCAGGACAAGATCAGCCTCGACAAGAGCAGCTTCTACACCGACCCCGACGGAGCCGGTCCGCAAGAAGCCGAATGCGATCCGCTCAAGGCGGGACGCTATCTGTGCGACGAAATCGGGAAGCGGATCACCTCGCTGCTCGGCTATTCCCTGGTCTACGACAACACCGACGGAATCCGTCCGACCCGCGGCCAGCGCCTGATCCTGTCGCAGGATTTCGCCGGCCTCGGCGGCGACGTCCGCTATGTCCGCTCGCGCCTCGACGCCACCAAATATCGCGGCTTCGGCGGCGGCTGGGTCGCCTCCGCCCACGCCGAGGGCGGCTACATCCAGGCCCTGCAGAAATCGCCTGGCCCGGGCCGCGACGCGATCCGCCTGACCGACCGCTTCTTCGGCCCGCAGCTGCGCGGCTTCGACATCCGCGGCATCGGCCCGAGGATCCAGCGCGTCAGCTACGACCTCGACGGCAACCTCGATTTCAGCAACGCGCGCATCACCGACGCGGTCGGCGGCCGCGCTTATTACATGGGCCGCCTCGAGCTCGAGTTCCCGGTCACCTCGGGCCTCAAGAGCGTCGGGCTGCGCCCCTCGGCCTTCCTCGACGTCGGCTCGCTGTGGATGATCAAGCAACCGATCCTGACCGACATCGGCATCGTCTGCACGCCGAACGAGGGCGTTGCCGGCGGCCAGCTGACGCTGGCTCCGGCCGCGCATTGCCCGGGCGAAGGCGCCGCCGGGACCCTGTCGGGAGACGACTATGTCCGCAGCCCCGGAATCAAGGAGTTCTTCCGCGGCAATTCGCCCAAGCCGCGCGTGTCGATCGGCATCGGCGTCAACTGGACGTCGCCGTTCGGCCCGCTCCGCATCGACCTCGCCAAGGCCCTGCTCAAGCAGAAGGGCGACGACACCAAATTGTTCAGCTTCAACGTAGGGACCCAATTCTAATGCTTAAGATTGCCATTTCGGCCGCGCTCGCGGCCGCCACGCTCGTGCCCGCAGCGGCGCTTGCCCAAAACGTTCCGCCGGCCGTCATCGCCGTCGTCGACCTCGAGCGGGTCCAGGCCGAATGCACCGCGTGCAAGAGCGCCCGGGCCGCGCTGCAGACGCAGGCCAATGCGATCAAGGCACGCGAGACGGCCCTGACCACCCCGCTGCAGACCGAGGGCAAGGCGATCCAGGCGGCGATCGACGCGCTCAAGGGTGCCGAGCCGGACGCCGCGCTCCAGGCCCGGGTCAAGGCGTTCGAGACCAAGCGCCAGCAGGGCGCGCAGGAGCTCGCCAACCGCGGCCAGGCCTTCCAGCGCAACCAGGCCTATGTCGCGCAGCAGATCCAGACCAAGCTCGGCCCGATCTACCAGCAGGTCATGACCCGCCGCGGCGCCAACGTCATGGTCGAGATCGGCACCACGCTCGCCTCGGGCCAGTCGCTCGACGTGACCAGCGACGTGCTCGCCGCGCTCAACACGGCCCTGCCGACCGTTGCCACCACCGCGCCCGCGGCACCGGCGCAGCAGCAGCCGCAGGGCCGCTAAGCCCCGGTGACCGACACCGCCGACAGCGCCGCCGTCGGCCCGCTCGACATCAAGCGGGTGATGGCGGCGCTGCCGCATCGCTATCCGATGCTGCTCGTCGACCGGGTCGAGAGCCTCGATCCGGACAAAGGCATCGTCGCGATCAAGGCGGTGTCGATGAACGAGCAATATTTCCAGGGCCATTTCCCGGGACGGCCGATCATGCCGGGCGTGCTCCAGGTCGAGGCGCTGGCGCAGGCGGCCGGCGTCCTCGCGGTCGAGAGCCTCGGCCTCGCCGGCTCGGGCAAGCTGGTCTATTTCATGTCGATCGACAGGGTGAAGTTCCGCAAGCCGGTCGAGCCGGGCGTGCTGCTGCGGCTCGAGGTCGAATTCGTCCAGAAGCGGTCGCGGGTGTGCAAGTTCGCCGGTCGCGCCATGCTCGACGGCGAAATCGCCACCGAATGCGAGTTCACGGCGATGATCGCCGATCCGCCAGCCTGATTCCGGCGAACAGCCCGCGCCCCTCGGTGCGATAGCTGAACACATCCTGGTAGCGCTGGTCGAGCAGGTTCGAGCCGCGCGCGAACAGCTCGATTCCGGGGCGCACGGCGTAGGCGATGCGCGCGTCGGCCAGCCAATAGGAACCGAGCGCGATCCGGTCGAACGGGAAGGTGTCGCGATTGTCGATGTGGCGGCCGACGTAGGCGAGCGACGCGCCGTAGGTGACAGGGCCGGACACGCCGTCGAGCGCGACAGCTCCGCTGTGCTTCGGCCGCCGCACCTCGGTCCGCTGGGTGCCGCTGATCGCGTCGAGCTGGGTGGCCTTCAAGTAAGCGTAGTTGGCCGAGAGCCGCAGTTCGTCCCGGATCCTCCATCCCACCGTCGCTTCGATCCCCGAACGCCGGCTGGTGCTGGCGGCATTGAGCGCGCTGGTGAAGCTCGCATTGCTGACGATCTCGTCGTGGAGACGCTGGCGATAGCCGGTCAATGACGCTTCGACCGGTCCCCGGCGATAGCGGAGCGACAGCTCGAATCCGCGCGAGCTTTCCGGCTTGAGGTCGGGGTTGCCGACGTACAGTCCGGGGAAGAAGCCGTAGAGGTCGAAGAAGGTCGGTTGCGCAATGCCTTCGGCATAGGCGCCGGCGAGCGAGAATCCGCCGCCCAGCTCGCCGAGCAGGGACGCGCGCAGGCTGGTCGCATCCTTGAACCGGTTGAAGCGGTCGCGGCGCACGGCGACATCGCCGGTGATCGCGCCCGCATCGCCGCGCCATTCCGCGGTCAGCGACTCATGGCGCCGGCTGCGGTCCTGCTCGGTGAAGCCGCCGAACGCCGTGTCGCGGGCGTGAAAGGTCTCGCGTTCGGTTTCGGCGGCGATGATCAGGCGATGAGTCAACGCGCCGGTGACAAGGCGACGCTCCAGCTGGGCGGCAAGGATGCGCCTGGTGCCTCGGGTGCGGTTCTGCTGGACCGCGTCGAGATAGTTCTTGTTCGACGAGCCAAGCAGCGTCCCCGAGACTTGGCCGCGCCACGGCGAACTGTCACTGCCGGCGCTCGCCCAGAGCCTGCCGGCGCTGAGCCGGTTGCGGCTGCTGTCGAGCGTGTCGGTGTGGGCGCCGGTGAACAGATCGAACCCGTCGAACTGGGTTCGGCCGCGTCAGCGCCAGAGCCGCGGCGCCGAGCTCGACGTTGGGCGCCGGCCGCCAGGTGCCGCGCAGCCGCCCCGAGAGGTTGCGATAACCGTCCTTGTCGCCCGGGCCAGCGACGCTGTTGATCCCGGAGGCACGCTGGAACCCGACCGCGCCGGCGATTCCGGCCTGGCCGGTGGTGAGCGCGCCGGATGCGCTCGTCCGGATCAGCCCGAACGAGCCGGCTTCGGCGCTGGCGCGCCCGCCGGGCACGTCGTCGATGCCGTTGACGGCGATCACCCCGCCGATCGCCTCCGACCCCCACAAGGCCGATTGCGGCCCGCGCACCACCTCGATGCGCGAGGCGAGGTCGGCGTTCAGAATCTCGAACCGCGGCGTGTCGCCCGAGGCGGGATCGTCGATCTTGATGCCGTCGACGAACAGCAGGGTGTGATTGGCTTCGGCGCCGCGGATCCGGACTTCGGTCAGCGAGCCCGCCGGCCCCGAGGTCGCGACTGCCGCCGACGGCGTCAGCCGGAGCAGGGCGCTGATCGCGGGCTCGTCGAGGCGCTCGATGCGCGCCTGGTCGATGATGGTGACGCTGGCCGGGGTCCGGGATTCGCTGTCCGGGGCGCGCGACGCGGTGATGACGATCTGGTCGGTGTCGATCGGTGTAACGGGCATTTCATCCTCCTGTTGACGAACACAGTCGTCACAGAGGGATGACCGCCCTTGCGGACGGCCGGGCCCACGCCCCCGCAGCTGGTCCCGGCCGGGGAAACGGACGACGGACCAAGGCAGGTTCCTGACTTTGCCAGTCGGACTGGCGTTCACAGTTGCGGGCACAGCGCCGGATTTCCGCCGGCTTCCCTTTGAACCGCCCCCGCTCGGCCGACGCTCCGGAGGAGCATAGGCTGATGGGCGGCACCCTGGTCGGCACTCTGGCTAGGGCAGGGCGCGACGCACTGTCAAATTCGCGCCGCCGCGGCTATGCAGCCGCCCATGACCAGCAACCACACCCGGCTTCTCGCTTTGCTCTCGGCAATCCTTGTTGCGGCGGCCCTTCGGCTGGTGCCGCATCCGCCCAATTTCACGCCGATCGGGGCGATGGCGCTGTTCAGCGGCGCTTACCTCGGCCGGCGCGGGCTGGCGTTCGTCGCCCCGTTGGGCGCGCTGCTGCTGAGCGATCTGGTGCTCGGTTTCTATCATGGCATGGTGACGGTCTATGCAACGGTGGCGCTGATCGTGCTGGTCGGCTGGGTCGCGTTGGCGCGCGTTTCGCCGATCCGGGTGGGCGCCGCGGCACTTGCGAGCTCGGTCCTGTTCTTCGTCATCACCAATTTCGGCATGTGGCTGTTCAGCGGATTCTATCCGCTCACGGTCGCTGGCCTCGGCGCCTGCTACGTCGCGGCGATCCCGTTCTTCCAGAACACGGTCGCGGGCGACCTGTTCTACAGCGCGCTGCTGTTCGGCGGCTTCGCGCTGCTCGAACGCACGGTTCCAAGGCTCCGCCTCCAGGCCGCCTGAGGACCGCGTCGGTTGCAAC
The DNA here is from genome assembly GCA_963765945.1 of uncultured Alphaproteobacteria bacterium. Lineage (GTDB taxonomy): Bacteria > Pseudomonadota > Alphaproteobacteria > Sphingomonadales > Sphingomonadaceae > Sphingomicrobium. Next base: position 174,092 of record CAVXYS010000037.1, on the reverse strand, counting down.
TTTGCCGTGCCGCCTGTAAAGGCGCGCGCTCAAGCTTCGGCAGCTGGTCGGAAACCAGCGGCTAACCCGAGGAAAACAAAGATGAAGTCCGGTATCCACCCCGATTACCACATGATCACCGTCGAAATGACCGACGGGACCAAGTTCCAGACCCGCTCGACCTGGGGCAAGGATGGGGACACGCTCCACCTCGATATCGACCCCAGCGTTCACCCGGCGTGGACCGGCGGCAACCAGAAGCTGCTCGACACCGGCGGCCAGGTCGCGCGCTTCAACAAGCGCTTCGGCGGCCTCACTCTCGGCAAGAAGTGACGAACGCAGATTCGTCATCCCGGACCTGATCCGGGATCCAGCCAAATGACTCCCCGCGAAGCGCCGCGGATCGAGACCGAACGGCTGATCCTGCGCGAGTTTCGCGCGGGCGACCTCGACCCCTATGCGGCGACGCTCGCCGACGAGGAGGTCATGCGCCACATGGGCGGCAAGCCGATGATCCGCGAGGACAGCTGGCGGCGCCTGATGTCCGGCGTCGGCATGTGGGCGATGCTCGGCATGGGGCCGTGGGCGGTCGAGCGGAAGTCGGACGGCGCGATGGTCGGCCATTGCGGCTTCTTCCAATTCCATCGCGACATGGAGCCGCCGATCGTCGGCGAGCCCGAGATGGGCTGGATCTTCGACCGCTCGGTGCACGGGCAGGGCATCGCCCATGAGGCGTGCCAGGCGGCCCTCGCGCTGGGCCGAGCGCGAGCTTCAGGCCGACAGCTATCCGGCGATCATCGACCGCGACAATTCTGCCTCGATCAAGCTGGCCGAGCGTCTCGGCTTCGTCCGCCAGCCCGACGCGACGTACCGCGGGGAGGCGATGGCCTTCTACCGGCGCCCCGGCCGGGGCTGATCACCAGCCACCGCCGCCGCCGCCGCCGCCACCACCGCCCGAGAAGCCGCCGCCGCCCGATCCGCTGCTGCTCCCGGGCGCGGTCGAGGCCGAGCTGATCGTGCTCGCGAGCGAGGATCCGACGCCGTTCACGAAGCTGGTCGGATTGTCCCACGGATTGCCGCTGCCGGCGTACCAGTAGAAGCCCTGCCGGCCGCCGGGTGCCGCGGCCGCGGCGGCGAGGACTCCGGCGAACCGGTTCGCCCAGCGGTTCTCGACGCCGAGCGCGATGGCGTAGGGGAGATATTTCTCGAAAATCTCGGGGGTGTCCTCGGGCGCGGTCATGCGGTCGAGCCGCTCGCGCTCGGTGATCGAGAGATATTGTTTGAAGCCGGCGATCTTGTCGAGGACCGCGCGCCCCCCGGTGGTCGGAGCGGAGATCCACCAGAAGCAGGACAGGACCAGCGGCAGGCCGAGGGCCGGGATGGCCAGCGGCAGCGCGAGGCCGCTGTTCAGCGCCTCGATGACCAGTGGTGCGCCCAGCGTGACGGCGACCGCCAGAGCGGCAAAGGTGATGCCCGCCAGCAGGCATTTGCCGACGGCCGAGGAGCCGTGAATGGCGAACGACAGCAAGGCGGCGACGGCGAGGGCGCCGAGGGTGGCGACGATCTGCCAGGTCGAGGCTTCGTCGGTGGCCGCCACGACCGCGGCGGCGGTGGCCCACAGGGCGGCGATGAAGAACAAAACTCCGGCAATCGCCCAGCCATAGTTGCGCTTGAACATCTTGCCTTCATACTGATTCTTCAGAACTTCGGCCAAACCGTTCTTCGCAGCAGCAAATTTCGTGTGATTCTTCTGCTCCATCATGACCGATTTGCCGGTCTGGGCGAGCGCGCGCAGCGCCGCTTCCTCCTCGGCCGGAAGGGGAGTGTCGCTGGGCAGCCGGTCGAGCCGGGTCTTGTCGCGCGAGAGCCAGCCGCCGTCCTGTTCGACCAGCTTGATGTGGCCGCGCACGCCCATGTCGACCAGCGCCGCGGCGAAGGTCCGGTTGTCGGCGTTGAGCTTGGTCACATAGCGCATCCCGGCCGGCGACAGCCCGTCGGGCGGCGCGAACAGCGGCACGACCGTGCCCGGGCGCGGGTCGCGCCCGGCGCGCTGCCAGGCGTAATAGAAATAGCCGATCAGGCCGAGCAGCCCGATTCCGCCGACCAGCGGGGGGCCGTAATCGGCGAGCCAATAGCGGCTGGGGTCGGGCTCGATAACGATCCCCTTGGGAAAGGCCGCGGCGACGGTCAGGCCTTCGTTCGGGCCGAGCGGCGCCGTCGTCCGCCAGACGATCTCGCCCGGCTTTTCCGCGACGACACTGGCGTTCGACCCGGTCGCGCCATAGGCGCCGGTGTAGGCGGAGCGCTGGCCAAACGGGACCGCGGCGGGCAGGCGGATCTTCACTTCGGCGAGGTCGATCGGGAACAGCCCAGCCGGTGCCCGTCGCACCCCAGTAGATTTCGTCGAAGTCCTTGAAGAAGCCGAGCTCGCGCGTCGCCCGGTAGCGGATCACGTAGCGATGGTCGCCGACCGCGACCAGGCTGTCGGGGTCGCCGAGCTTGATCCGGATTCCGCCGCTGACCGGCTCGGTCGAAGCCTGGACCGGCGCCCCGTCGAGGGTCGCGCCTGCGAAGGTCAGCTGGACTCTAGTCTGGCCGCCGAGCCGGTTGCGGTAGCGGGTCGGGAAATCGCGGAAGATGCCGTGGTTGATCCGGTCGTGCTCGGCGCGGACGTCGATCGTCTCGGTAACCTCGACCGATGAGTCTCTTCTGGACCTGGACCTCGCTCCAGAAGTGCGTGATGCGTTCGTCGGCCCGGGCCGCGGCCGGCGCGGCGATCAGCAGGAAGGCCGCCAGCGCCCGCCGGAGCCGGCGCATGGTCAGGCCGCCGGGCGAGCGAAGTCGATCCTGGGCGCGGTCTGGATGCTCTGGTCGGCATCCTCGTAGAACGGCTCCTCGGTGAAGCCCATCGGCCGCGCGATCAACACCGGCGGGAAGCTCTGGATGTTGGTGTTCAGGTCGCGGACGGTCGCGTTGTAATAGCGCCGCGCGCCCTGCAGCTCGCCCTCGATGTTGGCGAGCTGGTCCTGGAGCTGCAGGAAATTGGTGTTGGCCTTAAGCTCGGGATAGGCCTCGGCGACGGCGAACAGCTTGCCGAGCAGCCCGGTCATGTGCGCATCGGCCTGGGCCGTCGCCGCGACGCTGCCCGCGGTCAGCGCGGCCGAGCGGTTCGCGCTGACCTCCTCGAACACCTCGCGCTCGTGGGTCGCATAGCCTTTCATCGTCTCGACCAGATTGGGAATGAGGTCGGCGCGGCGGCGGAGCTGGACGGTGATTCCGCTGAAGCCTTCCTTGACCAGCGCGCGCAGGCGCACCAGCCGGTTGTAGACCGCGACTCCGTAGAACAGCAGCAGTGCGATGACTGCAACGATAACCCAGCCGAAAATGCCCATGTGACCCCCCATTTCCTCCCGGGCGGCCAGCATAAGACGGATTACGGCTGTTCGCTAGAAGGCGGCGATTCCGGTGATCGCCCGGCCCATGATCAGCGCATGGACGTCGTGGGTGCCTTCATAGGTGTTGACCGTCTCGAGGTTCGCCGCGTGGCGCATGACCTGGAATTCGGCGCTGATGCCGTTGCCGCCGTGCATGTCGCGCGCGATCCGGGCGATGTCGAGCGCCTTGCCGCAATTGTTGCGCTTGATCAGGCTGATCGTCTCCGGGATCAGCTCGCCGGCCTCGAGCCGGCGGCCGACGCGCAGCGACGCCTGCAGGCCGAGCGTGATCTCGGTCGCCATGTTGGCGAGCTTCAACTGGACCAGCTGGTTGGCGGCGAGGGGCCGGCCGAACTGCTTGCGGTCGAGCGTATATTGGCGTGCCGCGTGATAGCAGGCCTCGGCCGCGCCCATCGAGCCCCAGCCGATGCCGTAGCGGGCGCGGTTGAGGCAGCCGAACGGGCCCTTGAGGCCCTCGACGTTGGGCAGCAGCGCGTCCTCGCCGACCTCGACTCCGTCCATCACGATCTCGCCGGTGATCGAGGCGCGAAGCGACAGCTTCTCCTTGATCTTGGGCGCGCTGAGCCCGTTGGCTGCCCTTTTCGAGCACGAAGCCGCGGATCTTGCCGTCATGCGCGTCCGACTTCGCCCACACCACGAACACGTCGGCGATCGGCGAATTGGTGATCCACATCTTGGTGCCCGGAGAGCACGATAGCCGCCCTGGACCTTCTGGGCGCGGGTGCGCATGCTGCCCGGGTCGGAGCCGGCGTCGGGCTCGGTGAGGCCGAAGCAGCCGACCCATTCGCCGGTCGCGAGCCTGGGCAGATACTTCTTGCGCTGCTCCTCCGAGCCGTAGGCGTTGATCGGGTGCATCACGAGGCTCGACTGGACCGACATGGCCGAGCGGTAGCCGCTGTCGACCCGCTCGACCGCGCGGGCGATCAGCCCGTAGCTGACGTAGCCGAGGCCGGCGCCGCCATATTCGGGGGAGATGGTCGCCCCGAGCATGCCGAGTGCGCCCATCTCGCTCATGATCTCGCGGTCGAAGCGCTCGTCGAGATAGGCCGAGGTCACCCGCGGCAGGAGCTTCTCCTGGGCGTAGCCTTCGGCGGTGTCGCGGACCAGTCGCTCCTCGTCGGTCGAGCTGGTGATTGAGATCGAAAGGGTCCGCCCAGTCGAACGGAAGGATGGCAGGCTCGCCCACGGCGTTGCGGCTCCGACTGTCTGAGGAAGTGGCCGCGCCTTACCGCTGTGCGGCGCGGCGCGCCACCCCCGCCGTCAGTCCTTCTTGGCGACCTTCGCCCCGCCGCTGCCGCCGAACGCTCTGCTTGAGCGTCAGCCCGACGCTGATGTGCTGGTCGCGTTCGCGGAGCTCGTCGATGATGATCGACGGATCGGCGCGGTTGGGCCGGAACAGCAGGCGGTGCGCGCTTGCCGAACGTATGGTCGACGTTGAGCGTCACCGAGGTGTTCGCGCCCGGGCGATATTCGACGAATGCGTTCCAGCCGGGCGCGCCGTTGAAGTTCGTATCGAACTCGTCGGTGCGGAAGAAGGTGAAGCGCTTGTTGTCGAACAGCTCGAAGCCGTAGGAGAAGGGCCCGGAATCGCGGCGGACGGTCAGGTCCCACTGCCAGTCGGGGAAGAAGCCGCTCCAGTTGCGCTGCTCGCCGCTGATCGGGTCCGTCGACCCGGGTGCGCTGGATCGTGCCGGTCAGCTTGGCGCGCAGGCCCTTCCACAATGTGCCGAGCGGGGCATCGAGCGTCAGACTCGCGAAGTAGCGCTTGCCCGTGCCGAGGTTGCCGGGCGCGTCCGCGCAAAAGTCCGGATCGCCGGGATGATCGATCTCGTCGCAGATCAGGATCCGGTCCTGGAGCATGCTGACGAGGTCGTGGCCGAGGTCGAGCTTGAACAGGCCGTCGCCGAACAGCGGATGCTCGACGGTCGCCCGGAATTCCCAGGTGCGCTGGGGCTCGAGGTCGGCATTGCCGCCGTTGATCCGCTTGGTCGACAGGTCGCCGACGCTGATGAAGTCGTAGAAATCGAGCTGCGCGACGGTGCGCTTGACCGACACTTGGGCGTGCCAGCCGCCGCCCGGCTTCCAGTCGAGCGTGATGTTCGGCTTGAGGAACTTGAGCGTCCGGTCGGCGATCGCGTCGCCGCGCACCTTGAGGTTCGAATATTCGTAATTGACGCCGCCATCGACGCGCAGGGTCGGGGACAGCGCCTTGCCGAGGTTGACGTAGACCTCGCCGCGCTTCTCCTTCACGGTCGCATCGGCGATCGACAGGTCGATCGGGACGCGATTGCCGTCCTCGTCGACCGCGATTCAGTTCGACGTGGTCGTCGAGCGTATTGTAGGCGGCCTCGCGCGCCGGCCTCGAACGAGAGGCCGAGCAGATTCGGCGCGGGTCCAGCTCAGCCGGCCGATCGTCTCGTTGCGCCTGGCGTCGATCAATCTGGTCGAAGCCGCCGTTGGTAACGTCCGCCCTCGTCGATCAGGCCGTCGCGCTGGATATATTGGTCGAAGTCGTGGCGCTTGCGGCGGGTCGCCAGGCCGACGAGCTTGATCGCGCCGCCGGCGAGCGGGCGGGTGACGTCGCCGCCGAGCTCGAACACCGGATCGCTTGTAATGCTGGAACAGACTGTCGTCGTGCTGCGCGAAGCCCGTCGGCGAGACGCGGTTGCGCTGGGTCAGGTCGAAGCGGCTCGGCTGCCAGCGGAGGTTGACGCGATAGGCGTCGTTGGCGCCGTGCTCGAGCGCGTAGGCGGCGGCGATGAACGGGTTCTTGTTGGCATAGACTGTTGTGCTTGCGCCGGAACTCGACGAGGTCGCCGGTCGCGGTATCGATCAGCGTGTCCGTGCCTTCTTCGATATTGCTTGTTGAAGCCGGTGCCGGCCGACAGGTTGAAGCTCGACGGGCCCTTGCGGATGAGCGCGTTGGCCGAGATGTTCGTGTCTGGACGTAGCCGGAGTAGCGGCGGACGGCGCCGACGGTGACGTTGGCGTCGATGCCCGCCGGCGTCGGACAGGACGACGTTGAGCACCTGGCTCTTGCCGGCATAGTCGGAGCCGTAGAGGTCGCCCGGGCCGAGCTCGACCCGCACCACGCGCTGCGCCGGGATGCGCTGCAGGGTCGTGTCGAGCGCTTCCGACTTGGTGCTCGGCCGGGCGCCGTTGATGACGACATTGCCCGCCGTCCCGGCGAAGCCGCGCACGTCGGCGCCGTTCTGGCCGGCGCCGAGGTCGAGCTGGAAGCCGGGAACGTGCTGGACGATGTCGTAGCGCGCTGCGCGGCGCGAATTGGGCGAAATAAGCGGCGTCGTAGACCGTCGTCCGGCCCGCTCGGCGCGGCCGCCGGCGGGGTCGCCGGAGCCTGGGCGAGCGCCGGGCAGCGGCAAGCGCGGCCGCCGAGGCTCGCGCCAGCGAGCAACCAGTTCGACGCATCATTGTTCCCCTGTTCTGTTGCGCGGCGCCGTAGGCACGGGTCCGAGCGCGCCGCGATCGCACTTCGATCAATCGACAGACGGTTCGACCGGGACCTGGCCGGCCGCACCAGCGGACGAACGGCTCACCGCGCGCGCGCGCCGAACATCTTCGATCTGGACCAGCTCGTCGACCGACGGGCGAGCTGCTCGGCGCCGACCGAGCGTGACGAACTCCGGCGTGATGCCGAGCGCCTTGAGCTGGACCAGCGTATTCACCGGCAGGTGGCGGTAGCCGATGCGATCGAACCCGGCGACGAACTCCGGGCGTGATGTTCGAGCGCGTGCAGCTGGACGAGCTCGTCGGCCGGGATGTCCGCATAGCCGATGCGGGCGAACCCGCCGATCCACTCCGGCGTGACGCCGAGCGCCTTGAACTCGATCAGCGTGTGGATCGCGCTGCGGGCGATAGCCGGCGTGCGCGAGAGCGCGCGATGTAGCGCGCCGTCGACGCCAAGCGCGCTCAGCGCCATCAGATCGTCGATCGACGGCGTCGGGTAGCGCGCGGCGGCGAGCGCATCGATCAGACTTCGCGGCGGGCGTTGACGGCCATCAGGCCGAACGCCTGCTCGCGGTTCGGAGTGCCGATGCCGCGGCTGACCAGCAGCTGGGTGAATCGCGGGATCGGCGGCGAAGCGGCAATTGCCGTAGGCGTGGCTATTGCCGCCGCTGCCCGAGCAATCGAGCCGGCCGGCCTCGCGGACTACGGCGAAGTGAAGCGGCCGGGCTGCCGGCCGCACGAAACCCGGCCACGTCGAGTCCGATCAGCTCGGACGGCTTAAAGCCGGTCGACCAATTGTTCTCGGTCGCGGCCGCGCTCTTCGTCGCGAAAGCTGGCGTGGATCTTGCCGCCGTTGCCGCGCTGGGGCTCGAGCGTGAAGCGGATCCAGTCCGACGGCTGCGGCAACGCACGCCGAAGACACGCGTGATGGATCGCGAACATCAATCGCGAGCAGGAAAGCGAGAAGCGGTTCATGGTCGGTCTCCTTGGATCAGGCAAGGCTCGCCCGTTCGCCCGGGCCAGGCGTTAGAAATTCAAGGTTGCGAATTGCGGACTTGAGGTTAGCTCAGGCGGTCAGGCGGATCCGGATCGGAGTTCACGTGTCGCTCGCTCGCCCGGCAATTCCTCGCGCGGATGCCGAGCGATCTCGACTGCACGCAGGTCGTGCACGCTGACGTTGACGCATCCGGCGCGCCGGAATCGCTGCGACATCAGCGGGAGTGATCCCGACCGCGCGACAGCTGGATAAATCGTCGACGTCCGGCGGAATTCCGGCGGCGGCCATGCCGCGCACATAGTCAGCAGTCGAGCCCGACCGCCGCGCCGCATAAGCTCTCGGTGATCGAGCGCTGCGGAAGCCGACCGACGCCATGGCGCGAGTCAATTCCGGGGTCGACGCCGACGGCCCTCAAGCCCGACGAACTCGGACGGGTCGACCGACGCGCAGGCTGCGGCGCGGCCGCGCGCATCGCCGCGAATATATTCGGCGGTGACTCCGATCGCCTTGAGCTCGGACGCCCGGTCGAGCGCCGATTTCAGCTTGCCGCGACGGTCGAGGTCGACGGTGACCTGCACTTTCTGCTCCGAGCGGCGATTCGCCGCTGACTGCGCGCGCCTGCTCGACGGCGTCCCGCGCGGCGTCGATCGCGTCCTGGCGGGCTTCAGCGGCCGCTTCCAGCGCGTCGCGCCGCGCATCCGCGGCGGCTTCCAGCGCATCCTGGCGGGCTTCCTCGGCCGCGTCGGCATCGACGGCCGCACTGACCGCGGTCGACACGCCCTGGGCGATGATTTGCGGCAGATCGGTGGGGACGTCCGAGGCGGCATAATAAGGCTTGGCGTGCGTCGACGGCGGCCGACGAAGCGCTCGCGGCCGAGGACGCGGGGCTGCGCGGCCTTGGGCGTCGCCGGAGTCAGGGTCAGCGCGGCCAGCGGCGCCGCGACCAGCATCGCGCCGACGAACACGCCGGCGGCGAACGAGCGGGCGACCGGGCCGCGGACCGGCTTGCCGTCGAGCACCCGCGCGACCCGGCGGGCGAGCGAGCTCTTCGACGGCGCGACGCCGTGCGCGCCGAGCAGCAGGCCCGGGCATTCGTGGCGGGCAACGCCGACCAGCAGCTGGGCATAATCGGTGTCGGCGATGTCGGCGGCGAGCACCGCGTCGTCGGCCGCTTCCTCGCGCAGCTGATGCGCCTCGCGGGCGAGCACCCAGACCAGCGGGTTGAACCAGAACAGAGCGGTGGCGACGCGGGCGAGCAGCAGCTTGGCCCAGTCCATCCGCGCGACGTGCGCCAGCTCGTGGGCGATGATCGCCTCGGCCTCGCCCGACGCCTCGACCGCGCGGGTGTTGAGCAGGATCACCGGGCGCATCAGGCCCCAGCTGATCGGCGAGGCGAGGTCGTCGCTGGTGAGCAAGGCGGTGCCGTGCTTGAAGCCCATCCGCCGCTGGGCGCGGGCGAGCGCGCTCAGCCAATGGCCGTCGACCAGCACCTCGGCGCGGGCGCGCAAGCGCGATCAGCCGGGCCAGCGCGAGGAAGGTGATGAACAGCAGGATCGCCGCCGGAACCGCATAAGCGGCCGTCGCCGCCGCGATCGCGGCTCGAGCGAAGGCGCTCGGCGCGGCACTGCGGCGGCGACGATGGTCGCTGGCCGCCGGCGTTGCTTGGACGTCGCTGTCGGCGCGGCCGGTGCAGCGCGACCGTTGCTTCGCTTCGCGGCGAGCTGCCGAGCAGGGCCGGGGCCTCGACGTTCCAGCTCGGCAGCACCAGCGGCGCCAATGCCATGATCACCAGCGCGAACAGGCCGATATGCGCGACCCACGAGCGCTCGGCCGCCGAGCGGCGCTTGATCAGCTCAGCAGGCCCAGCGTCAGCCCGGCGATGAGCAGCGACTTGAGCGCAATTCCGATGAGGACGGGCATCACTTGGCCCCTTTCGCCTTGCGGGCGCGGGCGATCATCTTCTCGAGCGCGTCGAGCTCATCGTGCTCGAGCCGGTCGGACATGCCGAGCAGGGCGCTGGCCGCGCTCGCCGGCGAGCCGTTGAAGAACACCCGCACGATCTCGCTCAGCGCCGATTTCTTGGCGACGGTGTCGGACAGCACCGGGCTGTAGAGGAAGCCGCGCTCCGAATTCGCTGCGCTGGACATAGCCCTTGTCCTCGAGCCGCTTGAGCATCGCGCGGACGGCCGAGCCGCTGAGCTGGATCGGGCAGGGCGTCGCAGATGTCGGCGACGGGCAGGGCGCCCGCGCTCGTAGAGGATGTCGACGATCTGGCGTTCGCGGGGCGGCAGCTTGCTGAGCATTCTCAAGTCCTTTCCGGCGGCGAAATCGCCGCGCTACATTTGTAGATGTGCTACATTTGTAGCGTGAACGCAAGATGAATGTTTGCGGCACAGATGGCGGAGAGGGTGGGATTCGAACCCACGGTGGGCTTGCACCCACGGCGGTTTTCAAGACCGCTGCCTTAAACCACTCGGCCACCTCTCCTTAATCCGGCGCCGCATATCATCCGCCGCGCCGGGCTGTGCAAGGCGCGCGATGAACCAAGCTGGCCGGATGAGGGTTGTCCTCTAGCCTCGGCAGTGATGAGGAGCGTGGAGTTGCGTGATGCTCGGGGGACTGGTGCTTGCGGCCGGGTCGGCGATCGCGCTCGCGACGCCGTCGGCGCAGATGCAGCCGCCGGCGGTTCCGCCGCAGCAGGCCCAGGTCGCGCAGACCTACGTCTATCCGCAGCCGGCCTATGCCGTGCCGCGTCGACCAGCCCGTGGGAGGCGCACAAGCACCGCCTCGCGGCGCTCGCCCGCCAGCAGGGCGTGCGCGAGGCGACCATCCAGGCGGTGATCCCGGCGCTGCAGATCAACTCGCGGGTGATGGAGCTCGACCGCGCCCAGCGGCCGACGAGCTACAGCAATTACGTCCAGAACTACCGGCCCTACCTCGACCGGCACATCACCACCTCGCTGATCAACCGCGGCCAGTCGCGCTACTCGGCGCACTGGACCAACCTGTCGCGGATCCAGTCGCTCTACGGGGTCGACCCGGCGGTGATCATGGCGATCTACGGCAAGGAAACCAGCTACGGCTCGGTGACCGGCGGGTTCGACCTGGTCGAGGCGCTGGCGACGCTGGCCTACGAGGGCCGGCGCCGCTCGATGTTCGAGCAGGAGTTCGTCGCCGCGCTGAAGCTGATCGACCAAGGCGTCCAGCGCTGGCAGTTGAGCGGCAGCTATGCCGGGGCGACCGGCTATCCGCAGTTCATGCCGTCGGTTGCGCTGCGGCTTCGCGCCGACGGCGACGGCGACGGCTATGCCGACATCTGGCGCAACGAGGACGACGCCTTCGCCTCGATCGCCAATTATTTGCGCGACGCCGGGTGGAAGCGGAACGTGCCGTGGGGCGTGCCGGTGCAGATTCCAGCGACCCTCAACCGCGCCGCGATCCAGTCGCGGCTGACCCCGCCGCGCTGCCCGGCGGTCTACCGCCGCCACAGCCGCTGGCTGACCGTCGCGCGAGTGGCGCGCGCTCGGTGTCGTTGCCGACCGGCCGCGGCTTGCCGGACACCGAGCTGGCGGCGCTGATGGAGACCCGGGCGCCTATGCCCAGGGCTATCTGCTGACCACCAACTACCGCGCCATCCTCGATTATAATTGCTCGAACTTCTACGCTTTGGGGGTCGGGCTGCTGGCGAATGCGATAGCGGATCGATAGAGGAGGGGCGTCGTCCACCATCAACCGGGAATTCGGTCCGCTCCATGTCGCGCTTTGTCCTGTTGTCCGCCACTGCCTCGCTTGCTGTTCGCCGCCGGAGCGCCCGCCGCGGCGCCGACGTTCGATACGCCGGCCAGGGTCGCCTATCTGATCGACCTCTCCTCGGGGGCGATGCTCTATGCCAAGAACCCCGACACGAGGATGCCGCCGGCCTCGATGGCCAAGATGATGACGGCCGAGGTGGCGTTCGAGCTGATCGACAAGCAACAGCTCCAGCTCAACAAGATGTGCACGGTGCGGCCGGAAACGTGGCAGAAGTGGCACGGGCCCGCCGCCGGCTCGACCATGTTCCTGTCGGCCAACGAGCAGGTCAGCGTCGAGAACCTCCTGCACGGCATCGTCACCTTGTCCGGCAACGATGCTTCGGTCGTGCTGGCCGAATGCATCGCCGGGACCGAACAGGCCTTCGCCGGCCAGATGAACGCGCTGGGCAAGAAGATCGGCCTCACCAACAGCCATTTCGGCAATACCAACGGCTGGCCCGACGAGGGCGTGACCTACGTCACCGCGCGCGACCTCGCGACCCTCGCCCGGTCGGAGATCGAGAACCACTACGCGCTCTACAAGAAGTTCTATTCGCAGCCGAGCTTCACCTGGGGCAAGACGATGGGGTCGGGCGACAACATCACCCAGCAGAACCGCAACCCGATCCTCGGCAAGGTCGCCGGCGCGGACGGCCTTAAGACCGGCCACACCGACGAGGCCGGCTACGGCTTCACCGGCTCGGCCGACCAGAACGGCCGCCGGCTGATCGAGGTCGTCGCCGGCCTGCCGAGCTGGAATGCGCGAGTTGCAGGAATCGACCCGGCTGATCCAATGGGGCTTCAGCTCCTGGACCGCCAAGCCGCTGTTCAAGGCGGGCGCCAGGGTCGGAACTGCGCGGGTGCAGATGGGCAGCAGCAGCGAGGTCGCGCTCGTCGCTCCGCGCGATCTCGCGGTGACGGTCCCGGCCGGCCTGCCGAGCGGCGCGACCGGCATGAAGATCCGCTACCAGGGCCCGGTCGCGGCGCCGATCAGGAAGGGCGACCATATCGCCGACCTGGTGATCACCACCGCCGACACGCCGCCGCAGGTCGTCCCGCTGGTCGCCGGGGAGGATGTCGGCGAGGCCGGCTTCTTCGGGCGCATCTGGATCGGGCTCAAGTCGCTGTTCGGGATGGCGTGACGCCGCCGCGGACGCTTCATCAGCCTCGAGGGCGGGGAGGGGGTCGGCAAGTCGACGCAGGTCAAGGCCCTCGCCGCCGCGCTCCGGGCGCGGGGCTCGAGGTCGTCGAGACTCGCGAGCCGGGCGGAAGCGAGGGCGCGGAAAAGATCCGCGACCTGCTGCTCGATCGGCGAGAGGACGTGGGCGGACCGGACCGAAGCCCTGCTGTTCGCGGCCGCGCGCGCCGAGCATGTGGAGAAGACCATTAGACCCGCGCTAGAGGCCGGCAAGTGGGTGTTGTCCGACCGCTTCGTCGATTGCTCGCTCGCTTACCAAGGAGGCGCCGGCGACCTCGGCATCGAGGCGGTGCGCGAGATCAACGCCTTCGGCATCGGCGATTGTCTGCCAGACCGCACCCTGGTGCTGCTCTCGATGAAGGTGCAGGAGCGCGGCGCGCGGGCGCGCGACAACGGCGGCAGCGACCGGATCGGCGGCCGCTCCGCCGACTATCACCACAAGGTCGACGCTCGCCTTCCGACTGATCGCCGCCGAGGAGCCCGAGCGGGTAAAGTTGGTCGATGCATCGGGCACGCCGAAGCAGTGACGCAGGTCTGCTCGAAGCCTTGGCGGACCTGCTCCCATGATCGTCGGCCAGGACAAGGCCGTCGCCGCGTTCGCGAGCGCCTGGGCGAGCGCGCAAGCTGCACCATGCGTGGCTGCTCGCCGGGCCGAGGGGCGTGGGCAAGGCGAGCTTCGCCCATGCCGCGGCGCGGCGCGTGCTCGCCGATGCCGCCGGCCCGCCGTCCGCCCTGCCGGGCCTCGCGACCGACGATGCGCACCCGATGGTCAAGCTGGTCGAGGCCGGCAGTCATCCCGACATGCGCCGGCTCGAGCGGCTGGTGAACGAGAAGACCGGCAACCTCGCGCGCAACATCAGCGTCGACCAGGTGCGCGGCCTTGCCGAGTTGTTCGACTTGAGCCCGGCCATGTCCGACTGGCGGGTGGTGATCATCGATTCGGTCGACGAGCTCGAGGCGTCGGGCGCCAACGCGCTCCTGAAGATGCTCGAGGAGCCGCCGCCCAACAGCCTGTTCTTCCTCGTCAGCAACGCTCCGGGCCGGCTCCTGCCGACCATCCGCTCGCGCTGCAGAAGGCTGGATTTTCAAGCGCTTGACGATGACGCCATGACGTCAATCCTCGATCAGCAGGCGAGCGAGCTGAGCGCCGCGCAGCGCGCCAGGATCGTCGCCATGTCCTTCGGCTCGGCGGGGCGGGCGCTGGCCTTCGCCGAGCTCGATCTCGCCAAGCTCGAGGACTCGGCGCTGGCGATCCTGCGCCAGGGGGACCCGACCAACGCGCGCCGTTCGGAGCTGGCGCTGGAGCTCGGCAAGCGCGGCGCCGGCGAGCGCTATGCGGCCTTCCTCGATCTCGCGCCCTCGCTGATCGCGCGCGAGGCGCGGCGGCTCGACGGCCGGCCGCGCGAGCGGGCGCTGGAGGCCTACGCCAAAGCGCGCGAGCTGGCGACGATCGCGCCGCGGCTGTCGCTCGACCCGGCGGCGACCGTGTTCCAGATCGGCGGGATCCTCGCCTCGGTCGCCGATCAGCCGCTTCCTTGAAGCGCTACTCGGCCACCGCTAGGTGCGGGAGCTGATGTCCGAACCCTTCTACATCACGACCGCGATCAGCTATCCGAACGGCCCGCCGCATATCGGCCATGCCTATGAGGCGATCGCGGCGGACGTCATCGCTCGCTTCCAGCGCGCGCAGGGCCGGGACGTGCGGTTCCAGACGGGGACCGACGAGCATGGCCTGAAGATGGCCCAGGCGGCCCGCGCAGAAGGCGTCGAGCAGCGTGCATTCGCGAACAAAATGTCGCTTCTTTTCCAAGATATGTGCGACAAGCTTAACGTATCGTACGATCGCTTCATCCTGACTTCGCAACCGGACCACTATCGCGCCAGCCAAGCGATCTGGAGCGCCATGGAGGCCAACGGCGACCTTTATCTCGGCCGCTACGAGGGCTGGTACTCGGTCCGCGACGAAGCCTATTACGACGACAGCGAGCTGATCGCCGGGGAAGGGGGCGAGAAGCTTTCGCCGCAGGGGACCCCGGTCGAATGGACGGTCGAAGAGAGCTGGTTCTTCAAACTCTCGGCCTATCAGCAGAAGCTGCTCGACCTTTACGCAGAGCAGCCAACTTCATCCAGCCCGAGAGCCGCCGGAATGAGGTGCTGCGCTTCGTCGAGGGCGGCCTGTCCGACCTGTCGATCTCGCGCACGAGCTTCGACTGGGGCGTTCCGGTGCCGGGCAGCCCGGGTCACGTCATGTACGTCTGGCTCGACGCGCTGACCAACTACATCACCGGCCTTGGTTATCCCGACGATACGGAGCTGTGGCGGCGTTACTGGCCCGCCGACCTCCATCTGATCGGCAAGGACGTAGTCCGCTTCCACACGGTCTATTGGCCGGCCTTCCTGATGTCGGCCGGACTCGAATTGCCAAAGCAGGTGTTTGGCCACGGCTTTCTGCTGAGCCGCGGCGAGAAGATGTCGAAAAGCGTCGGCAACGTGGTCGACCCGATGGTGCTGGCCGACCGCTTCGGAGTCGATGCCTTGCGCTATTTCCTGCTTCGCGAGGTCAGTTTCGGGCAGGACGGCAGCTACAGCGCCGACGCGATCGTCACCCGCGCCAATGCCGAGCTCGCGAACAGCTTCGGCAATCTCGCGCAGCGTACTTTGTCCATGATTTTCAAGAATCTTGAAGGCGTTATTCCCGAACCGGGCCAGGCAGACGAAGACCAGGCGCTGCTCGCAGCAGGTCGCGCAGCGGTGTCAGCATCTGACGGACAACTTCGAGCGGTTGCCTTCTCGATCGGCCTCGAGGAGTGGATGCTCGGGGTGTTCGCCTGCAATGCCTACGTCGACACCATGGCGCCGTGGGCGCTGCGCAAGACAGATCCTGATCGAATGGCCGCTGTGCTTGGCACGCTGGTCGCCGCGGTTCGCAGGCTGGCCGAGGCCGTACGGCCCGTGATTCCAGCGTCGGCGGAAAAACTCATCGCTGTGATCGACGCCGGCGAGGGCGGAGTGCCGATCGCCCAACCGCAGCCGCTGTTCCCGCGCCTCGAGCTCGAGGAAGCGCCCGAGACCGCGAAATGAGGCTGATCGACAGCCATTGCCACCTCAATTACGCCGGCCTCGCCGAGCGCCAGGACGAAGTGCTCGACAGCGCCCGGAAGCGGGGCGTCGAGGGCTTTCTCAACATCTCGACCCGCCAGCGCGAGTGGGGCGACGTCATCGCGCTCGCCGAGCGAAATGCCGACGTCTGGGCGACGTCGGAGTCCATCCGCATGAGGCGGATGCCCATCCCGACCTCGGGGCCAAGGCGCTGGTCGATGCCGCATCACATTCGAATGTGATCGCGATCGGCGAGTGCGGCCTCGATTATTATTACGACAAGTCCGATCGCGGCGCGCAGCGCGAGCGCTTCCAGGCGCATATCGACGCCGCCCGTGAGAGCGGCCTGCCGCTCGTCGTCCACACCCGCGAGGCCGAGGCCGACACCGCCGAGCTCCTCGAGGCGGCGGTCCGGGGAGGGGGCGTGACCGGGGTCCTGCACTGCTTCACCGGCTCGGCCGAGCTGGCGAAGAAGGGGCTCGACCTCGGCTTCTATGTCTCGCTGTCGGGGATCGTCACGTTCAAGAACGCCGCCGACCTTCAGGCGACGGCCAAATGGCTGCCCGCCGACCGGATGCTGGTCGAGACCGATTCCCCGTTCCTCGCGCCGGTCCCGCACCGCGGGCAGACGTGCGAGCCGGCGTTCGTCGCCGACACCGCGGCGTTCGTCGCCGAATTGCGGGGCGCGGACCCCGATGCGCTGGGCGAGGCGACCACCGCCAACTTCTTCCGATTGTTCAAGAAAGCCCAAGGGCCGGCGGCTTGAAGGTCCGCATCCTCGGCTGCGGGACATCGACCGGTGTCCCGAAGATCGGCAATCAGTGGGGCGCGTGCGACCCCGCGGAGCCGCGCAACAGCCGGCTGCGGACCTCGATCCTGGTCGAAAGCGCCGGCGTGACGGTCCTCGTGGACTGTGGCCCGGACCTCCGCCAGCAGCTGCTCGCCGCGGACGTCGGCCGGCTCGACGCGGTGATCGTCACCCACGACCATGGCGACCATTGTCCACGGCATCGACGAGCTGCGGCCGCTGTCGCACGTGCTCGATGCTCCGGTGCCGCTCTATGGCGATGAAACCACGCTCGCGAGCCTAAGGCAGCGTTTCGCTTATGCGTTTGCGCAAAGCGACTTCTACCGGCCGATCGTCGCGGCCCGCGTTCTGGGTGAGGAAGAGCGCTTCGGTGACGCCGTCGTCCGGTGGGTCGTCCAACCGCACGGCACCACGAGCTCACTTGGCCTGCGCTTCGATGAAGGCGATCGCGCGGTCGCCTACGCGATCGATTTCAGCGATTTAAGCGACGATATGGCCGCGCTTTACGAAGGCGTCGACGTGTGGATTGCCGATTGCCTGACGCGCAGTCCGCACCCGACCCACGCCCATCTTGACGGGGTCCTCAATTGGGCGCGCGACCTTCGCGTCGGGCAATTGTATCTGACGCACATGGGGAACGGCCTCGACTATCGGACTTTGCTTGCCGAGCTGCCCGATTGGGCGGCGCCGGCGCATGACGGGCTTGAGATCGACCTGTGATGACCAACGACCTGATGCTCGGCGGAGTCTATATCCTGATGGCGATCATGCTCGTCGTCGGCTCATTGATGGCCAGGCGAGAGCCGGCGGCCAAGCTGGTCAAGATGGCGCTGGGCTGGATCGTGATCTTCGCGGCCGGCTTCATCCTCTTCACATTCCGCGACAATTTCGGCTGGGTCGCGCAGCGGCTGAAGGCCGAAGCGGTCGGCACGCCGGTCATCCAGGGCCGCGAGACGCGGATCCCGATGGCGATCGACGGCCATTTCTGGGTCGAAGGGCGGGTCAACGAGGTCCGCGTCAAATTCCTCGTCGACAGCGGCGCGACCATGACCACGATCGACCGCGAGACCGCGATCCGCGCCGGGATCCGAGTCGCGCCGCGTCCCGACCAGTTCGTGCGGACCGGGAACGGCATCATTCGCGTGTCGAGCGGCCGCGCGCAGCGGCTCGAGGTCGGCGGGATCGAGCGGCGCGACGTCGGCATGCAGGTCGCCGAGAATGACAACCTCAACGTCCTGGGCATGAACTTCCTGTCGTCGCTCAACCGCTGGGGAGTCGAGGGGCGATGGCTGGTGCTGGTCCCCTGACCGTCTTATGGATTTACATAATGCATATTATCATACTTTGCGGTCATAGCGAGCGAGGGGCTCCGGTCGCCCCTTCGGAAGCTCCTGATGCCGCTTGAGCGCCTGGTCGCGATCATGCGCCGGCTGCGCGACCCCAAGACCGGTTGCGAATGGGACAGCGTGCAGGATTTCGACACGATCGCGCCCTACACGATCGAGGAAGCCTATGAGGTCGCCGACGCCATCGCCCGCAAGGACATGGATGCGCTCGCCGACGAACTCGGCGACCTCCAGCTCCAGGTCGTGTTCCACGCGCAGATGGCCGAGGAAGCCGGTCATTTCACGCTCGCCGACGTGATTCAGCGGATCTGCGACAAGATGGAACGCCGCCATCCGCACATCTTCGGCGATGCCGAACACGGCGGCCATCATCTGTGGGAAATCATCAAGGCCGAGGAGCGCGCCGCAAATCCCGACCGGAGCGCGCTCGCCGGAGTTGCTTTGGCGCTGCCCGCGCTGGAGCGCGCGGCGAAGCTCCAGCGCCGCGCGGCGCGCACCGGCTTCGACTGGCCCGACGTCGCCGGCCCGCGGGCCAAGATCGACGAGGAACTGGCCGAGCTCGACGCCGAGACCGACCACGACCGCAAGCTCGACGAGCTCGGCGACTTGCTGTTCGCCGTCGTCAACCTCGCACGCCATCTCAACGTCGAGCCGGAAGCGGCGCTGCGCGAAGCCAATCGCAAGTTCGAGCAGCGCTTCCGTGCAATCGAGCAGGCGCCCGGTTTCAGCGACCTGTCGCTCGACGAGATGGACGCCCTGTGGGCCGCGGCCAAGGCCGCTCAGGCGGCCCCGAGCGACTGAAACCGCGCCCAATTCTCGGGCGACAGGCGGACCGACAGGCGGACTTCATCATGGTCGAGCCGCTGATCGAGCACCTCGCCCCGCGCATGCAGCCAGGCGATGCGGTCGCCCGTCGCCGGCCGGAACGCGGATGTCATGGACCTGCTCCCCGCTCCGCAGCATGTTCGCCATCCGTTCGCGCAGCGCATCGAGCCCCTCGCCGGACAGCGCCGAGACCGGGACGACATTCTCCCGCCGCCCAGCCTCCCCGAGCCGCCGCTCGCGCTCCTCGGCCGAGAGCAGGTCGACCTTGTTCCACGCCTCGAGCCGCGGCGGCGCCCCCTCCTCCGCCAGGCCCAGCGATACGAGCACGTCGTCCACGTCCTCGCGCTGCGCCTCGCGGTCGGGGTGCGCCATGTCGCGCACGTGGACGAGCAAATCGGCCGACGCGACCTCCTCCAGCGTCGCCCGGAACGCCGCGATCAGCTCGGTCGGAAGGTCGGAGACGAAGCCGACCGTGTCGGACAGGATCGCCTTGTCGATCCCGGGCAGGCGGATATCGCGCATGGTCGGGTCGAGGGTCGCGAACAGCAAATTCTCCGCGAACACCGCTTCTCCGGTCAACTTGTTGAAAAGAGTTGATTTTCCAGCGTTGGTATAGCCAACGAGGGCAATGACCGGCCACGGCGCGCGCTGGCGCCGGCCGCGGTGCAGCGAGCGCGTGCGCTTCACCTGGTCGAGCTCGCGCTTGATCTTGGCCATGCGCTCGCGGATCAGCCGACGGTCGGCCTCGATCTGGGTCTCGCCGGGGCCGCCGAGGAAGCCGAAGCCGCCGCGCTGGCGCTCGAGGTGGGTCCAGCTCCGGACCAGCCGCCCGGCCTGATATTGCAGGTGGGCGAGCTCGACCTGCAGCTGGCCCTCGGCGGTCGCCGCCCGCTCGCCGAATATCTCGAGGATCAGGCCGGTCCGGTCGATGACCTTGGTTCCGACCTCGTCTTCCAGATTCTTCTGCTGGATCGGGGCCAGCGGCGCGTCGACGATCAGCAGTCCGGCCGATTCGTCCCGCGCGAGCCCGGCAATCTCTTCGACCTGGCCCTTGCCGAGCAGGGTCGCCGGCCGCACCGAGCGCAGCCGGAACGGGCGGGCGGCGATGACGTCGACGCCAATCGCCCTGGCCAGGCCGGCGGCTTCCTCGACCCGCGCGTCGGCCGACCGCCGGGCCCCTTCCCCGGGCAGCTCGGGCACTGCGATCAGCGCGCGTTCGCCGCGAGCGACCTCGATCGCGCCATTGCCGTCGAAGGTGGTCAGAGCTGCTCCTCCGCTTCCTCGCCCGCCTCAGGCCCGAGGTTCAGCGCATGGGCCGGCTGCAGGGTCGAGACCGCATGCTTATAGACCAATTGGACCTGCCCGCCGCGCTCCAGCACCAGGCTGAACTGGTCGAAGCCGGTGACGGTACCCTGGAGCATCACGCCGTTGACGAGGAACAGGGTCATGCGCTCGCCGTCACGGGCGGCGGCGGTCAGGAACAGATCCTGGAGCTGGGCCTTGGCCCCGTCCGCCCCGTTCGAGGTCGCAACGAAGCCGGCGGGGGGCTCGGCCGGCATGACGGTCGAGATCGAGTGCTTGTAGACCAGTTGCGACGCGCCTTCGCGCCGCAGCAGCAGCGAGAAGGCATCGAACCAGGTCACTACGCCCTGCAGCTTGACGCCCTTCACCAGGAAGATGGTGACCGGCAGCTTGGCGCGGCGGATGCTGTTGAGGAAATGATCCTGGAGGCTGAGCGATCGAGCAGACACTTGGACCTCTTCTGTTTTTGCTACTCGTCCCCCTCCCTCTTCTCCCCGATGCCCAGAGCCTTGAGCTTCCGGTGCAGCGCCGAGCGTTCCATGCCGATGAACGACGCGGTACGCGAGATGTTGCCGGAAAAGCGCCGAATCCGAATCTTCAGATACTCGCGCTCGAACGATTCGCGGGCTTCGCGCAGCGGGCTGCCCATGATCGCGACGGCCGCGCTCGGCCCGCCCATCGCGGTCTGGTTCTCGAGGATTTCCTGTGGAAGCAGGTCGACGTCGATGCACGCCACGCGGTCGCCGGGGGCGAGGATGATCGTCCGCTCGATGATGTTGCGCAGCTGGCGGACGTTGCCGGGCCAGTCGTGCGCCTGGAGCGCAGCCATCGCTTCCTCGGAGATGGACGGAGTCGCCATGTGCCGCTCGGCGGCGAAGCGGGCGAGGAAATAAGCGACCATCTCCGGGATGTCCTCGCGCCGCTCGCGCAGCGGCGGGATGCGCACGGGCACGACGTTGAGGCGGTAGAACAAGTCCTCGCGGAAGCGGCCCGCGGCGATCTCGTCGGACAGGTTGCGCGACGTCGCCGAGAGCACCCGGACGTCGACCTTGACCGGGCGCTGCCCGCCGATCCGGTGATAGCTCTGGTCGGTCAGCACGCGCAGGATCTTGCCCTGGGTGGTCAGCGGCATGTCGGCGATCTCGTCGAGGAACAGAGTGCCGCCATGGGCATGCTCGAGCAGCCCGGAACGGACCATCCCCTCGGCCTCGCTGCCGAACAATTCCTCCTCGACCCGGTCGGGGCTCATCATCGCCGCCGGCAGGACCACGAACGGCGACTTGGCGCGCGGGCTCCAATTGTGGATCATCCGCGCCGCGATCTCCTTGCCGACCCCGGCCGGGCCGGTGATCAGCACCCGGCTGCCGGTCGGCGCGACCCGCTTCAAGGTCGCCCGGACCGTGTTGATGGCGACCGAAGTCCCGTGGAGCTGCTCCTCGTGGCCGACCTGGCGGCGGAGGCTCTCATTCTCGCGCCGCAGCCGCTCGGTATCGGTCGCCCGGTCGACGAGATAGATCAGCCGCTCGGCCTCGAACGGCTTCTCGATGAAGTCGATCGCCCCTTCCCTGACCGCCGCGACGGCCGTGTCGAGGTTGCCGTGGCCCGAGATCATCAGCACCGGGACGGTCGGGTCGCGGCGCTTGATCTCCTGCAGCAGCTGCAAGCCGTCGAGCCGCGAGCCCTGCAGCCACACGTCGAGCAGGACCATCGACGGCCGCCGCTCCTCGAACGCCTCGAGGGTCTGAGTGCTGTCGGCGGCGGTCCGGACCGCATAGCCCTCATCCTCGAGCACGCCGCTCACCAGTTCGCGGATATCCGCCTCGTCGTCCACCACCAGCACTTCGAGCGCCATCAGGCCTCATCCTCGCTTTCCGCGTCATGATCTTCGGTCGGAGCCGCCGAATCCTCGGTGGCCAAGGTCGCAAGCTTGTCGGTGTCGAAACAGATCCGGACGTGCGTGCCGCCGCCGGGACGATCGAGGAAGGCGATCTCGCCCATATGTTCCTCGACGATCTTCTTAACGATCGCGAGGCCGAGGCCGGTGCCGCGGACCCGGGTCGTCATGTACGGCTCGGTCAGCCGCTCGCGGTCCGCGGGCAGGCCGACACCGGTGTCCATGACATCGATGATGAGATGGCGGTCCTCGCTGTGCAGCTTCAGCTCCAGGCGATCCCCGGCAAGGCTGTGCTCGCCGCGATTCTTGCGGCCTTCAATAGCTTCGACGCCGTTCTTCACGACATTGGTCAGCGCCTGGCCGAGCTGGCGCCGATCGCACACCATCGCGATCTCGCCCTGCGCCGGATCGAGCAGGAAGCTGATCCCGGGATGGGCGACCTCGTGCAGGAACAAGGCCTGGCGAGCGATCTCGTGCACGTCCTCCTCGCGGAACACTGGCTTGGGCATGCGCGCGAAGCTGGAGAATTCGTCGACCATCCGGCGCAGGTCGCCGACCTGGCGGACGATGGTCCCGGTCAGGCGCTCGAACGTCTCCTTGTCGGCGACGATGTCGTCGCCGAACCGGCGCTGCAGCCGCTCCGCGGCGAGCTGGATCGGGGTCAGCGGGTTCTTGATCTCGTGGGCGATGCGCCGCGCGATGTCCGACCAGGCCGCGCGCCGCTGGTCGATCAGCTGGTCGGTGATGTCGTCGAAGGTCAGCACGCTGCCGTCGCCGTAGCGCACGCGTTTGACCGCCAGCGTCCTCTGCCCGCCTTCCGGGACGACGATCACATTGGCCTCGCCCTGGTCGCCGCGCAGGAACTCGTCGAGGTCGGGCGAGACCTCCGCCAGCGCCTTGCCTTCGAGATCCTCCTGGCCCTTCTGCAGCAGCCCTTCGGCCGAGCGGTTCATGAGCAGGATGCGGTTGGCCGATTCGAGCGCGATGACGCCGGCGGTGACGCTCGACAGCACCGCCTCCATGAACGCCCGCCGGGTCTCGAGTTGGGTGTTGGCGGCCTTGAGCGCTCCGGTCTGCTCCTCGAGCCGCCCGCTCATCCGGTTGAATGCCGCGGCCAGCGTGTGGATCTCGTCGTCGGTGTCGGCGACCGGCACCCGGGTCGAGAAATCGCCCTCCTCGATGCGGCCCGCGGCGGTGACCAGCTGGCCGACCGGCCGGACCAGGCGGTCGGCGAGCTTGAGCGCGGTGAAGATCGCGAGACCGACGATCACCAGCGCCCCGAACAGCAGCGCCGCATTGAACCGCAGCTGGTTGGTCCGCGACCGCTTCAGCAGCGAGCGATAGTCGTGGAGCACGTCATTGCCCCGGTCGATCTGCTGCCGGAACGCGGATCGAACACGCGGGCCGCGTAAAAATAGGCGTTTGGGCCGAAATCCAGCCTGGTCAGCGCGCCGACCCGGTCGGCCGAATTGATCGGCAGACCTGCCGCGTCTTCAGCGCCGCCAGCTTTTCCCTGGTAATGACCTTTTCGAGCTGGCGATCGTAGGGGTTCACCAGCCATTGGTCCGGATCTGCGCCGTTCGGGCCGAGCGTGAAGATGATCGCTTCGGACAGGCCGCGCTGATGAGACCTGGATTCGGGCGAACGCTTCGGCGAACCGCGGGTCGTCGATCGGCATCTGGCGCAGGTAGCCGGCGACATCCTTGCTCATCGTGACCGTCTCGGCGGCGACCCGCTCGACTTCCTGGTTGTAGATCGCTCTGGGCGATCTCCGACCGTATTCTCGAACATCCCCGCGCCCGGTCGGAGAACCAGAATTCGAGGCCGCTCTGGAACAGCAGCGAGGCGAAAATCGCGACCAGCACCGTCGGGACCGCCGCGACCACCGAAAACAGCCCAACCAGGCGGGTGTGCAGCCGACCACTGCCGAGCCCGCCCCGTTCGGCGCGCGCCAGGGCCACCTTGCGCGACAGCAGACCATCAACGCGATTGCCGGGATCAGATTGGCGACGAGGAGCAAGGCGATCACCGGCGGGGACAGCAGGCTGCCCGGCTCGCCGTTCTTGCTTAGCAGCCAGAAGCTGAGGCCCAGCATCGCGGCCAGGAAAATTGCGATCAGCCACGCCGCCCGGCGTACAGGCGGCCGCTCGCGCGTTCGCGCTCCAGCCAGCTCAATCGTTCCGAGGTCATCGCCGAATTCGGCCGCGCGGCGCATCCATTCGCGGCGCGCCCTAGCACGGCCGTTGCGCCGTGGCATCAAAAACACACGTGTGTCGGCAAATGGCCGGTCAGGCCGCCGCGCGCTGCCCGCCAGGGCGCATAGAATCCGCGCAGCATGGCCACCACCACCGCCGGGTCATCCTGTTGATTCACTTGATTCCTGAGCTCCGCGGAGCCGGGCAGCCCCTTGGTGTACCAGCCGATATGCTTGCGCGCGAGATTGACCCCGGTGTGGGTGCCGTAGAGCGACAGCATGTCCTCATATTGCTCGAGCATGACCGCCAGCTGCTCGTCGAGGCTGGGGTCGGGCCGGACCCCTCCCCCGCCGAGGTCGGCCATGACCTGGCCGAGCAGCCACGGCCGGCCGTAGGCGCCGCGGCCGATCATCACCCCGTCGGCGCCCGACTGGCGCAGCGCCTCGCGCGAATCGGCGATCGAACAGATGTCGCCGTTGACGATCACCGGCACCGAGACCGCGTGCTTGACGCTGCGGACGAACGCCCAGTCGGCGTCGCCCTTGTACATCTGGCAGCGGGTGCGGCCGTGGACGGTGATCATCTTGATCCCGAGATCCTCGGCGATGCGCGCCAGCTCGGGCGCGTTGAGGCTGTCGTGATCCCATCCCATCCGCATCTTCAAAGTGACCGGGACCGAAACCGCTTTCACCGTCGCATCAATGATTTGCCCGGCGAGCTTCAGGTCGCGCATCAGGGCCGAGCCGGCCTCGCCGTTGACCACCTTCTTGACCGGGCAGCCCATGTTGATGTCGATGATCGCAGCGCCGCGCTGCTCGTTGAGCCTGGCCGCCTCGGCCATCACCCCGGGCTCGCAGCCGGCGAGCTGCATCGACACCGGCTCCTCGGCCGGATCCCACAGCGCCTTCTGCAGCGACTGGCGGGTTTCGCGCACCATCGCCTGGCTGGCGATCATCTCGCTGACCGTCAGCCCGGCGCCGAAGCGCTTGACCACGCGCCGGAACGGCAGGTCGGTGACGGCCGTCATCGGCGCCAGGATGACCGGCGACGCGACCTCGACCGGGCCGATCTGGATGGGCTTCAACACGTTCATGGAAGGCGCGCCTGTAGTGGAACAGCCCTTGGCGGACAAGGCAAGCCGCCTAGACGCCCGCGCGCATGTCCGTCACCGCGCTCATCGTCGCCGCCGGAAGCGGCTCCCGCATGGGCGGCGCTACGCCGAAGCAGTTTCGCGCGCTCGGCGGCAAGCCGGTGCTGCGCTGGGCGGTCGAGCCGTTCCTGCACCATTCGGCGGTCCAGCGACGTGCGTGTAGTCGTCGGCGACGGACAGGAGCAGCTCGCCGCCGATGCGTTGCATGGGCTCGATGTCGGGGCCTTGATCATCGGCGGCGCCGAGCGATCGGACTCGGTCCTGGCCGGACTTGCGAAGCGATCGCCGGCGACGCCGTGCTGATCCACGATGCCGCCCGCCCCTTCTGTCCGGCCGCCGTGATCGATCGGCTGGTCGCCTCGCTCGAATTCTATCGACGGCGCTGCGCCGGTCCTGCCGGTCGGCGACACGCTAGCCCGAGCCGGCGAAAGCCTCGACGAGACGATCGACCGTTCCGGCCTGGTCCGCGTCCAAACGCCGCAGGCATTTCGTCTCGAAGCGCTTGCGGCACGCTTATCGAGGACTGGCGGGCGCCGCTCCGACCGACGAAACGTCCGTCCTTCGCGCCGCCGGGATGGCGGTCGCCGCGGTCGAGGGCGATCCGGCGCTCGACAAACTGACCTCGGCGCCGACTGGGCCCGGCCGAGCAATGGCTCGCCGGCAGCCTCGTCCCGCGCACCGGCATGGGCTTCGACGTCCATGCCTTTGCCGGCGAGGGCCCGATCATGCTCGGCGGGATCGCCGTGCCGCATGCCCGCGGCCTCGCCGGCCACAGCGATGCCGACGTCGCCCTCCACGCGATTACCGACGCGCTGCTCGGTGCCGCCGGGCTCGGCGATATCGGCGCGCACTTCCCGCCGTCCGACCCGCAGTGGAAAGGCGCCAGCTCGGACCTGTTCCTCGGCCACGCGGCCGCCCTCCTCCGTTCCGAGGGAGCCATCATCGATCACGTGGATTGTACGATCATCGCGGAGGAGCCGAAGGTGGGCCCATATCGAGCCGCCATGCGCGAACGGATCGCCGAAATCCTTGGGCTGGCGGTCGATCAGGTGAGCATCAAGGCGACGACCACCGAGGGCCTCGGCTTCACCGGCCGCCGCGAGGGGATCGCCGCCCAGGCGGTCGCGAGCATCCGGACGAGCCGCCATGGCTGAAATGCTGCTGCCCAAGGAGCTGGTCGACAAGGCGCGCGCAGTGGTCGAGGCCAACCGCAAGGCGGCGCGGCGGATCGCGGTCGCCGAAAGCTGCACCGGCGGGCTGGTCAGCGCCGCCATCACCGAGATCCCCGGCGCCTCGGACGTGTTCGAGGCCGGCTATGTCACCTACTCGAACGCGTCGAAGATCCACGAGCTGAAGGTCAGCGAGGACGTCGTCGAGACGTTCGGGGCGGTCAGCGTCGCGACCGCCTGGGCGATGGCGCGGGCGCGCTCCACGCCTCCGACGCCGACGTCGCGGTGGCCATCACCGGGATCGCCGGGCCGGGCGGCGGGACGCCGTCGAAGCCGGTCGGGACCGTCGTCTTCGCGCTGGCCGAGCGCAACGCCGACCCGGCGAAGATCGTCGCCGACCAGAAACTGTTCGAGAACGAAGACCGCGCCGGCGTGCGGCTTCACGCCGCGCTCGCCGCGCTCGACCTGCTGATCCCGTAAAGCGCCGCCGCGCGCTGCTCGAAGGCGCCGATCATGCGCCGCAGCGCGCGGTCGAACATCGCCCCCGCGAGGCTCTCGAACAGTCGCGACTTGAACGCGAAGTCGACCGAGAAATGGACCTCGGTGCCGCCGTCGGCCGCGCGTTCGAAGCGCCATTCGTTGTGGAGATATTTGAGCGGGCCTTCGATATAGTCGACGCAGACCCGCGCCGGCTTGCTCCTTGACCACCCGGCTGGTGAACCGCTCCTTGAAGGCGTTGAAGCCGACCACGAGGTCGGCGACCGTCTCGCGCTCGCTGGACGAGCGGACGCGGACCGCGACCACCCACGGCAGGAACTCGTCATAGCGCGCGACGTCGGCGACGAGGTCGAACAATTGCTCCGGCGTGTACGGCAGATGCCGGGTCTCACTGTGCCGCGGCATCAGTCCTCCCCGAGCTGGGAGGGGCCATGCGCGGCATGTGGAGGGGCCGGCCCCTCCACCACCGCTCTGCGCGGATGGTCCCCTCCCGTCGCTCGCAAGGAGAGATCATGCCTCCGGCTGCTCCGCCCGCGCCGCCTGCATCTTCTGAAAGTCGTCGCCGGCGTGGTAGCTCGAGCGGGTCAGCGGTGACGCCGCGACGAGCAGGAAGCCCTTGGCCCGGGCGATCGCGGCATAAGCGTCGAACGCCTTGCGGCGTGACGAACTCCTCGACCCGGGCGTGGCGCGGCGTCGGCTGGAGATATTGGCCCATGGTCAGGAAATCGACCCCGGCCGAGCGCATGTCGTCCATCACCTGGTGGACCTCGAGCCGCTGCTCGCCAAGGCCGACCATCAACCCCGACTTGGTGAAGATGTGCGGCGCCTTGCGCTTGACGCTCTCGAGCAGCCGCAGCGAGGCATAGTAGCGCGCGCCCGGGCGGATCGTCGGATAGAGCCGCGGCACGGTCTCGAGATTGTGGTTGTAGACGTCGGGCCCGGCCGCGATGATCGCATCGACCGCGGCCTCGCTCTTGTTGCGGAAGTCGGGGGTCAGGATCTCGATCGTCGTCGCCGGGGTGCGCTTGCGCAGCGCCTCGATCACCTTGACGAACTGCGACGCTCCGCCGTCCGCGAGGTCGTCGCGGTCGACCGACGTGACCACGATATGCTCGAGGCCGAGCTCGGCCGCCGCGGTCGCGACATGCTCGGGCTCGAGCGGGTCGACCGCGCGCGGCATGCCGGTCTTGACGTTGCAGAAGGCGCAGGCCCGGGTGCAGGTGTCGCCGAGGATCATCACCGTCGCATGCTTCTTGGTCCAGCATTCGCCGATGTTGGGGCAGGCCGCCTCCTCGCACACGGTGGCGAGATTGAGCTCGCGCATCAGCCGCCGCGTCGCGTGATAGCCCTCGCTGACCGGGGCCTTGACCCGGATCCAGTCGGGCTTGCGCTGCTTGGGCACTGCGGCGGGGGCGTTCATGAGCGGGCAGATAGCGATTGCGCAGGCGGCTTGCCACCCCCGCCCCGCAGCCGCTAGCCGGGCGCCATGACGCACCTCAACCAGCTGATCGACGGCTACCACCGCTTCCGCGACCAGCGACTGGGCGCGCGAGCGCGGCGCTGGTCGGAGCTGGCCGAGGGCCAGAGCCCCCAGGTCATGATCCTGTCCTGCGCCGACAGCCGGGTCGACCCCGCGCAGATCTTCGACGCCCGGCCGGGCGAGATGTTCGTCGCCCGTAACATCGCCGCGCTGGCGCCGCCTTACGAGACCAGCCGCGGCTTTCACGGCGTCTCGGCGGCGCTCGAGTTCGCGGTGACCGAGCTCCAGGTCGCAGAGATCATGGTCATGGGCCACGGCTTCTGCGGCGGCTGCGCGGCCGCGCTGACCGGCCAGTTCGACCATACCGAACCCGGCGAGGGCGGTCACTTCATCGCCGACTGGGTGAGGATGCTCGAGGCGGCACGCGAGCAGGTCCGCGCCCGCCATGCGCAGCTCGATCGGGCGGCCTTCCTCGACATGGAGCGCGAGGCGGTTAAGGTCAGCCTCGCCAACCTGCGCACCTTCCCGTGGATCGCCGAGCGCGAAGCGGCCGGGAGGCTCAAGCTCCACGGCGCCCATTTCTCGATCGCCGAAGGCCGGCTCTACATACTCGACGAGGCGGAACGCGAGTTCCGCCCCGTCTAGTCAAGCTCAACAAACGGTCTGCTGCGAACGACTTAGCAGCGGGTGTTATAATCGTAGTGCGGCTGGCCGTACTGGTCGACGTAATAGCAATAGCCGCGCGTATCGCGATAATATTGGCGGCCCTTGATGACCGCGCCGAGCACGCCGCCGAGCACCGCGCCGGCAAGCGCGCCCTCGCCGACGCTAAGGCCCGGGATCACCGCGCCGGCGACTCCGCCGGCGACAGCGCCCCCGCCCACCGCGCCGGTCGCGGCTGTCTGCCGCGCCTGCTCGCTCTGCTGGCCGTTGTTGTAATATGGGTCATAGCCGTAGCCGTTCCCGTAGGTTGCGCAGCCGGTTGTTGCGACGCTTGCGGCGACGACCGCGGCAATGCCAAACTTCCTCATCGTCTCGTCCCTTCCACAACGCGCCCCCTGTCGGGCTATCAGTGCATCAGGAAGCATTTCGTTCCCGCATCGATCATGTCCCGTTCATGAACGGGATCGAAGTCGCGCTTAGCTGTGGTCATTCCGCGACACCGCGCTAGAGCAGTCCGACAACCGAGTTGAGAGTCGCCGATGCCCGACCACAATGGAGAGAGCGAAAACAACATCGCGCTCCTGATCGATGCCGACAATGCCAGCCCCGAGCACCTCGACGAGGCCCTGCTCGTCCTCGGCGAGCTCGGCACGATCAACATCCGCCGCGCCTACGGCAACTGGGCCAAGGCCAGCCTCAAGGGCTGGGGCGGGCTGACCGGAAGCCATTCGATCGTCCCGGTCCAGCAGTTCGACGTGGTCAAGGGCAAGAGCGTGACCGACATGCGGATGACGATCGACGCCATGGACCTGCTCTATCGCGGCCATGTCGACGGTTTCGGGATCATGTCGTCGGACAGCGACTTCCTGCCGCTTGCCCAGCGCATCCGCGAGGAAGGGCTGCCGGTCTACGGCTTCGGCACGCAAAGACGCCCGTGTCCTTCCAGCAGGCCTGCACCCGTTTCTTCGACGTCGGCGCGCTCGCGCTTGGGGACGACGAAGACTGCCTCGAGCAGCCGGCCAGCCAAGGGCCAAAGGCCGGTCGACCAGGAACTGCTGCAGGTGCTGGGCTCGGCCTACAAGGCGTCGAAGCGCGACGAGGAGGGCTACACCCCGCTCTCCGAGCTCGGCCAGCGGGCCAAGGCCGTGTCGAGCTTCGCCGCCCGCAACTACGGCTTCACCCGCCTGTCCGAGCTGATCAAGGCCGTCCCCAATTTCGAGGTGAAGGCCGGCGACGACGGGGGCCTGCTGGTCAAGCGGCTGCGCTAAGCCCTTCGCGCCTGTGCTTGGGCGGCCACAGCGCGCCTTATTCGGTCCCGAAGCGGAACAAGCCCTCCAGACGCTGGTTCTGGCGCGAACATGAAATCTCCAACCGGCTCGCCAGGCGGGGACGTTTGACCCCGCAAACCTGTCTCGACACAGCGCTCATGGCGCTCTCGTCCGGCGGCGACTGCCGCTCGGTGCTCGATGAGCTTGCCGGTCCCGATCTACACCACGGACGCCGAGGGCTCGGTCACCTACTGGAACCGGGCCTGCGTCGCCTTTGCGGGCCGCGAGCCCAGCTCGGCCGCGACCGCTGGTGCGTGACGTGGAAAATCTACACCACCACCGGCGAGTTCCTGCCCCACGATCAATGCCCGATGGCGACGGCCATCCGCGAACGTCGGATCGTCCGCGACGTGGTGGCGATCGCCGAGCGCCCCGACGGGACCCGCGCCGCATTCCGCCCCTATCCGACCCCGCTGTTCGACTCCGCAGGCGAGCTGATCGGCGCGGTCAATATGCTGGTCGACGTGACCGAAGAG
This sequence comes from uncultured Alphaproteobacteria bacterium, assembly GCA_963765945.1. Classification (GTDB taxonomy): domain Bacteria; phylum Pseudomonadota; class Alphaproteobacteria; order Sphingomonadales; family Sphingomonadaceae; genus Sphingomicrobium. Next base: position 142,971 of record CAVXYS010000037.1, on the reverse strand, counting down.
CAAAGCGCGGTGCTGGACGAGCAGGCCGGGCGCTGTCGCCGCCTTGCCGGCGCGCTCTACAGCCGCGAGGGCGATTGGTCCTGAACAGCATGGCCGAGGGATATGAACGCACCGCGGCCCGGCTCCGCGCCGACAACGACGGCTAGGCCTCACAGCAGGTCGAGCTCGACCGTCACCTCGTCGCCCGCGGCAATCTCCGCATCGCGCCTCACCGATGCCTTCACCGGCAGCAGATAACCGCCCGACTTTTGCGGGAAGACCGAGGTCCGCCAACCGACCCGGTTGATCGTCGCGGCGACCTTGACCGAACCGAACCCGCCGCGGTTCGCCAGGCTATGGGCGCGGATTTCAGCGGACTGCTCGGGCGGCACCGAGATGAAGTGCCAGCTCGCGCCGTCACCATTCCATAGCCACAAAGTAGACTTTACGACGATCACAGAACCCTCGACCCGGTGCCGTTTAACTTCGGGTTAAATCGTGGACAAGGATTCGCGCTCGTCTTGCCAGCTATTCGCATTTCGTGGTCTTCTTCCGCCCGCTCGATTTGGCCAAAGGGGGAACAGATCATGGCGCTTTTCCAGCTTCAGGGTAGTTTGCGTATCGGCAACGGCCTCGGCTTCGGCGCCGCCAACCAGGCGGGCTTCGGCACCGGCGACCGGCCGCCCTACACCGAGTCCCTGGTCAAGCTCTTCCCGGCGGAGGGCGTTGGCCTGACGACCCTGGCCGTCGGCCTGGGCGCCGACAAGGTCTGGCTTGAGCATCATCCTCACGATCCTGATTTCGGGCGCGGTGTTCGTTTTGCGGATGTTCGCGACCAAGCCCAGCAATGGCGGCAAGACCGATTGGATCGCGGTCGTCATCGCGACCATCTCCTACTTCCTCTACGCCATCTCGATCCACGCGTTCGGGGACTTCGGCAATCCCGGGACCCTATCGACCGTGATGGGCGTGATTGTCGGACTCTGGACGCTCCTGGTCCCGCTGTTCCCGACCAAGAGCTTAGCCGCTGTTCCTCCCTGCCGCGACGCGGTGGGGAGGAACCGCGCGCCGCTCCCAACGCCGGGCCGGACGTGATATGGCTCAGCCCGGGCGAGCGAAGCCGGTTCCCCGGCTGCTCGGATCGACCCGCCCGCATGGTCAACCCGAAGTTCAAGGGGACTTGCGATGGCGAAACCCAAGGCGAAACCGCAGAAGGCGAAGAAAGCCGCAGCCGCAAAGCCGGTGATCAAGCTCTGCACCGAGCTCCACGCCGACAGCCCCAGGGCGATCGCCGCCGCGCTCGAGGAGCGGCGCGACAATGCCGTGGCGCCGATGATGGCGATGGGTGCGCCCGCGGGGCCCGACCCCCGCGTGGAGATGGCGGTCGTCATCACCAAGCTGTGGAAGCCCGGCCGGACCCTCAAAATCTCGTTCCTCGGCAAGATCGACCCGACGGTGAAGAAGAAGATCAAGGATTTCGCAATCCAGTGGCTTCAGTTCGCCAACCTGAAGTTCCGCTTCGTCACCAGCGGCGGCGACGTCCGCATCTCGACCACGCCGGGCGGCTCCTGGTCCTATATCGGCACCGACGCCAAGACGATTCCCGCCAACAAGCCGACGATGAACTACGGCTGGTTCACCGCCGACACCGACGACAACGAGTTCAGCCGGGTCATCCTGCACGAATTCGGCCATGCGCTGGGCGCCATCCACGAGCACCAGCATCCCAAGGGCGGGATCCCGTGGGACAAGCCCAAGGTCTATGCCTATTACGCCCGCCAGGGCTGGGGCCGGCGCAGGTCGATACCAACATTTTCGCCAAATATGACGCCGACCAGCTCAACATGACCGACTACGACAAGACGTCGATCATGCATTATGCGGTCCCCAACGACCTCACCATCGGCGACTATGAGGTCGGCTGGAACCGGATCCTCTCGGCCAACGACAAGAAGCTGGCGAAAAGCACGTATCCGAAGTGATGGTGCGCGGCGCCGCGGAAAAAGGGCTTGCAGCATCCTTTGCGACAGCGCGAAGCTGCAACTATGTGGGCTGGACAGTCAAACGAGGCGTCGAATGTTGAGCCGCATTTTCTGGATCGGGATCGCTGGCATAGCCATCGTCGCGGGAATGATCATTCAGAACGGCAGAGGAATCCTGTCCTGGGGCGACGGCTCCGATCACTCGCGCTCGCAGCGGATCGAATTGCGGGTCGACGCGGCAATCGACCGAAGCGTCGACAGGATGCAGATCGTCGGGTCTGACGGCGAGGAAATTGATGTCCCGGCCGAAGCCAAGCGCGCGCTGGCCGATGCGGTCGGCCGGCTCGTCAAAGCCGAGACGGAGCTCGCTCTGCTCAGAGTCCGCGAAGCGGACAAGAAAGAGATCGAGGCCGCCACCGTTCGCCGCGACCGGGCGCGCGCCGAGGTCGAAACGTTGAAATCCCGCATCGAGCGTCAGAAAGCCCTGTCCGACGGCAAGCGCGACGCCATCCGCGATCAGATCCGCGACGACATTCGCGACACCGTCCGCGGCGCCGGGAGCAACTGACCAGCCAAGCGACTGACTTAGCGCGTCAATTTCCGGTACGTCATCCGGTGCGGCCGCGTCGCTTCCTCGCCCAGGCGGCGGATCTTGTCCTCCTCATAGGCCTCGAAATTGCCCTCGAACCATTCGACCCGGCTGTCGCCCTCGAAGGCGAGGATGTGGGTCGCGAGGCGGTCGAGGAAGAAGCGGTCGTGGCTGATGATCACCGCGCAGCCTGCGAAATTCTCGATCGCTTCCTCGAGCGCGCCCAAGGTCTCGACGTCGAGGTCGTTGGTCGGCTCGTCGAGCAGCAGGACGTTGCCGCCGCGCTTCAGCATCTTGGCGATGTTGACCCGGTTGCGCTCGCCGCCCGACAGCTTGCCGACGTTCTTCTGCTGGTCCTGGCCCTTGAAGTTGAAGGCGCCGACATAGGCCCGGGTCGACTGGTCGTGGCCGTTGACCTTCATGTAATCGAGCCCGTCGGAAATCTCCTCCCAGACGTTCTTCGAGCCGTCGAGATGGTCGCGGCTCTGGTCGACGTAGCCGAGATGGACCGTCGGGCCGATGTCGATCTGCCCGGAATCCGGCGTTTCCGCCCCGGTGATGATCTTGAACAGGGTCGACTTGCCGGCGCCGTTGGGGCCGATCACCCCGACGATGCCGCCGGGCGGCAGCGTGAAGGACAGGTCCTCGAACAGCAATTTGTCGCCATAGGCTTTGGTCAGGCCCTTGGCTTCGATCACCTTGCCGCCGAGCCGCTCGGGCACCTGGATGAGGATTTCGGCCTTGCCCGGAACATATTTCTCCTGGGCCGCGACGAGCTGGTCGAACTTGGCGATGCGCGCCTTGGACTTGGTCTGGCGGGCCTTGGCGCCCTGGCGGATCCATTCGAGCTCGTGGCGGATCGCGGTCTGGCGGCCGCTCTCCTCGCGCTCCTCCTGCTCGAGCCGCTTGGCCTTCTTCTCGAGATAGGTCGAATAATTGCCTTCGTAGGGGAAGTATTTGCCGCGATCGAGCTCGAGGATCCAGCTCACCACATTGTCGAGGAAATAGCGGTCGTGGGTGATCATCAAGACCGCGCCCGGATAATCCTTGAGGTGGTTTTCGAGCCACTGGACGCTCTCCGCGTCGAGGTGGTTGGTCGGCTCGTCGAGCAGCAGGATCGAGGGTTTCTGGAGCAGCAGCCGGGTCAGCGCGATCCGCCGCTTTTCGCCGCCCGACAGGTTCTCGACGCTCCAGTCCGACGGCGGGCAGCGCAGCGCCTCCATCGCGACCTCGAGCTGGTTGTCGAGCGTCCAGCCGTCGACCGCGTCGATCTTGCCCTGGAGCTCGCCCATCTCCTCCATCAGCGCGTCGAAGTCGGTGTCGTCCTTCGGGTCGCCCATTTCGGCCGAGATGGCGTTGAAGCGGTCGACCATGTCGGCGACGTCGCGGGCGCCGTCCTTGACGTTCTCGAGCACCGTCTTCGAGGGATCGAGCTGGGGTTCCTGCGGCAGATAGCCGACGGTGATGTTCTCGCCCGGCCAGGCCTCGCCGAGGAAATCCTTGTCGATCCCGGCCATGATCTTCATCAGGGTCGACTTGCCGGCGCCGTTGGGGCCGACGATGCCGATCTTGGCGCCGTGGTAGAATTGCAGGTTGATGTGGTTCAGCACCGGCTTCTGGGCGCCGGGGAAGGACTTGGTCATGTCCTTCATGACAAAAGCATATTGGGCGGCCATGGGGTCGCGGGAATCCTCTGCTAGCGGGAGTTCCCGCGGCCCTTAGGCCGTGACGCGGCGCGGGTCTAGCTCGCGGCCGTCCTACCGCGGATAGAATTCAACGTCGGAGCAGCCCTTTTCCGCTTCCGTCGTCTTTGCCGCGGTGAACGACAGGTCCATGAGATACGCCCAAGCCGTCGCTCCGGCATCCACCGGTGCAAGACCCAGCGACTGGGTTTCCGCAGCAACCGACCGGCACAGCGACCGGGCGCTGTCGATCGCGGCGGCATTATCCGCTTTCACCAAGGCGTCCCGGGCAGTCACCAGGCTCTTCACCCCGGCCAGCGCCTCGCGCAGCGTTTTCTTGTCGTCGACCAGATAGTTGAGGATCGCGGCCGACGTCACGGTCCTGCGGCTGATGCGGTCACCGAGGGCAACGTCGTCGAACATCGATTGCCGTACTGGCTCGGCGTAAATCACCCACTGTCCGAGAGTCCGCTCCGGAAAGTCGGTCGACGGGTAAACGTCATTGGCGCGGGGCGCCTGGAGGGTGATGATCGCCAGCACCTGCTTGCGGGCGGATTGTTTCAGCGGAACCCGCAGGTGCACCTGCTCGTCGATGCTGACCTTGAGCATGCCATTGATCGATACGTCGACGAAGTTCGCCGCCTCGGTGAAGCGATCCTTGTTCTCGGTGGTGATCAGGGCCGTTGTCGGATTGATCAGAGCCGACGCCCGCTGGACGATGTCGAGCGCGCCTGCTCCGATCGACGAATTATATTCCCGGGTCGAGCTCAGCTTGGCATCAATCGCTACGACGCTGCTCTGGTCGATGCGCAGATAGGGAAGCAGGATGTCGTCGTTCTCGACGTCGGTGTTCCACACTTCCCCCTTCTTGGTGCTGTCCCGCTCGATCGACGCCAGCTGCTTGTTCGTTTTCACGTCGAGGGGCGTGATTTGCAGCTGTACCGAAAGGAGTTTCTTGGCGTGCTTGCCAAGAAAGAAGCGCGCAAAATCATTCCGTTTTTCAGGCAGGTAGCTGCGCTGCTGACCACTGCATGGCTGATAGTAAGCGCGAATCCGGGTGTAGCCGAGAATTTTTCCCCCGTTCCCGGCTGATTCGGTGACCGTGACGCCTTGGTCTGGATCAAAGCCGGGGCCCGCGCGGCTCATGCGAAGGTGAGCCAGGGTCGAAGGGTTGAGATGGTCCACGCTGCAGGTCGGCGGGAATGAATCGGATTGTGCCGACGCAGGCGATGCGAACGCGGCCGCGGCGATTGCGCCCACGGCGCCAAAACCAACGCACTTCATGCGCTCGTACTCCCCCCACACGGCTCCCAACAGGAGCCCGACCGAGCGGGGGGACTATGGCTCGGGATAAAATTTCGATTCAACTGCTTAGAAAACAGGCAGTTTTGGCCGCGCCTAGTCCCGCCCGATCATCGCCTCGGCGCCGGCGAAGCGGTAGTCGCGATACTGGTCGCGCAGGTCCTTCTTGCTAAGCTTGCCGGTCGCGGTGTGGGGAAGCTCGTCGACGAACTCGATCGCGTCGGGCAGCCACCATTTCGAGACCTGGCCCGCGAGGTGGCTGCGGATGTCGTCCTCGCCGACCCTGCGAGCCGTCGGCGCGGACGATGAGCAGCAGCGGCCGCTCGTCCCACTTGGGGTGCGGCACGCCGATCGCCGCCGCCTCCGCGACCCCGGGACAGCCGACCGCGGCATTCTCGAGCTCGATCGAGCTGATCCACTCGCCGCCCGACTTGATCACGTCCTTGGCCCGGTCGGTGATCTGGATCGAGCCGTCGGGATGGATGGTGGCGACGTCGCCGGTGTCGAACCATTGCTCGGCGTCGACCGCGTCCGTCTCGGCCTTGAAGTAGCGCTTGACCACCGCCGGCCCGCGCGTCTGCAGCCGGCCCGAGCTGGTGCCGTCGCGCGGCAGCACCTTGCCGTCGTCGTCGACGGTCCGCAGCTCGACCCCGAACATCGATCGGCCCGGCCGCGATGAAAAGGCCATCTGATCGGCCTCGCTCATCTCGTCCCATTCCGGCGGCAGCGAGGCGACGGTGCCGATCGGCGACATTTCGGTCATGCCCCACAAATGGTTGAGGCGGATTCCGCGCTGCTTGAACCAGCGGATCGTCGCCGCCGGCGCCGACGAGCCGCCGCAGATGATCATCTCGAGCTTGCCGAGGCTCGCCCCGGTCCGCTCGACATGGTCGATCATGGCGAGCCACACGGTCGGGACCCCGGCCGAGTGGGTCACGCCCTCCGCGTCGAACAGCCGGCACAGGCGCTCTGGGCTATTGTCGGCGCAGACCACCAGTTTGAGGCCGGTGATCGCCGCCGCATAGGGCAGGCACCAGCTGTTGGCGTGGAACATCGGCACCACCGGCAGCACTACCGAGCGGTTGGTGAAATTGAACACGTCGGGGGCGAGGATCGACATCGCATGGAGCACCGAGGAGCGATGCTCATAGAGCACGCCCTTGGGGTTGCCGGTCGTCCCGCTGGTGTAGCAGAGGCCGCACGGGTCGCGCTCGTCGCCCTCGTGCCAGGAAAAGTCGCCGTCTTCCGTCGCCAGCCAATCGTCGAATTCATCCTCGAAGCAGAGGAACCGCTCGACCGAGCCCAATTGCGGCTTCAGCCGCTCGATCACCGGCGCGAACTGCCGGTCGTAGAGCAGGACCCGGTCCTCGGCGTGATTGACGATGTACACCTGCTGGTCGTCGAACAGCCGCGGGTTGAGGGTGTGGATCACCCCGCCCATGCCGACCGCTCCGAACCAGGACGCCAAATGCCGGTCGTGGTTCATGGCCAGGGTGGCGACGCGGTCGCCGGGTTTGAGCCCGAGCCGCTCCAAAGCCTGGCCCATGCGCCGGGCATCGTGGGCAAGCCGCGCCCAGTTGGTCCGGTGGGTGCTTCCGTCCGCGCGGGCGGCGACGATCTCGCGCGACCCATGTTCGCGGGTCGCATGGTCCATCAGCCGCATGATGCGCAGCGGAAAATCCTGCATTGCGCCGAGCGAGCCCACAACGCCTCCCCGTCAGAGCGGCGCATCATGCCGCAATTCTGTTTGGAGACAAGCGCCTAGAAGGGCAGCTTGAATCCCGGGGAAGCGGCAGGGTGCTCGTCATCTTCTGCATTTCGACCGCGGCGGCCGCGTCGGCCTTGCCCTTGGCGTCGTTGAAGGCGGCCGCGACCAGGTCTTCGAGCATGGTCTTTTCCGACGGTGCAAGCAGGCTCTCGGCGATGTCGACGCCGATCACCCGGCCCTTGGCGGTCGCGCGGACCTTGACCATGCCGCCGCCGGCCGCGCCCTCCACCTCGACCTTTTCGAGATTGTCCTGGGCCTTCTGCAGCTCGGCTTGAGCGTTCTGCGCCATCTGCAGGATTTCGTTGAGGTCGGGGGTCTCGGGCATCTTATTGGCCTCTCGTTCCATCGAAGCTTTCGAGTTGGGCGTCGGGGAAGGCGTCGATCACGGCGCGGACAGTGGGATCAGCCAGCACATCGGCGCGAACGCGCTCCTCGGCGATTTTCTCCTGATCGAGCAGGGACGGTTCGCCCGCCTCGTCGGACAGGGACACCTGCCAGCTGGTCCCGGTGAGCGCCTTTAGCTGCGCGGCGAGCTCGCGCGGCCAGTCGCCGCCCAGCGGCCGCATCGGCTTCAGCGCCAGCTCCGGTGGCGCGTAGCGGACCAGGCCGACCTGGTCGTGCAGCTGCTGGGCGAGAATCCGCTTGCCGCTTTGCTCGATCGTCCGGACCAGCGCGGGAAAGTCCGCCGGAATCCGCGCGGCAGGTCCGTTGGCCTTGCCCGCCGGAGCCGCCGGGGTTGCGGTCACCGCCCCCTCGCCGCTCAATTTCGCCAGCAGCGCCGCCGGATCGGGCAGGTCGGCGGCGTGGATCAGCCGCAGCAGCGCCATCTCCGCCGCCTCGCGCGGGTCGGGCGCCACGGCGACGTCCTGCAGGCCCTTGAGGAGCATCTGCCACAAGCGGTGGATCGCGCCCCACGACAGCTTCGCGGCGAGCTCCTGCGCGGTCTCGCGCTCCTCGGCCGACTGGAGCGCGTCCCCGCCCGCGCCGGCCTTGGCCCGGGTCGCCGAATGCAGCGCCTCCATCAGCCCGCGCAGCAGCTGGGTCGGGTCGATCCCGAGCGCGTGAGCTTCGTCCAGCTCGGCCAGAGCGGCGGTCGCATCGCCCGCCAGCGCCAGTTGCAGCAGCCGCCGGATGCGCCCGCGGTCGGCCAGGCCGAGCATGTCGCGGACCTGGCCGGCGGTGACCGCCCCGGCGCCGTGGGCGATCGCCTGGTCGAGGATCGAGAGGCCGTCGCGCGCCGAGCCTTCGGCCGCCCTGGCGATCATTCCGACCGCCTCCGGTTCGACTTCGACGCCCTCCGCTTTCGCCACCTCGGCGAAATGGGCGGCAAGCTTCTCGGCCGGGATCCGGCGCAGGTCGAAGCGCTGGCAGCGCGACAGCACCGTGACCGGGACCTTGCCCACCTCGGTGGTCGCGAACAGGAATTTCACATGCTCCGGCGGCTCTTCGAGAGTCTTCAGCAACGCATTGAACGCGCTCTTCGACAGCATGTGGACTTCGTCGATGATGTAGATTTTGTAGCGCGCGCTGACCGAGGCGTAGCGGACCGCGTCGATGATCTCGCGGATGTCGTCGATGCCGGTGTGGGAGGCGGCGTCCATCTCGATCACGTCGATGTGCCGGCCCTCGCTGATCGCGCGGCACGGCTCGCACACGTTGCACGGGGTGATGGTCGGGCCGCCCTGCCCGTCCGGGCCGATGCAGTTCAGCGCCTTGGCGATCAGCCGCGCGGTCGAGGTCTTGCCGACCCCGCGCACGCCGGTGAGCAGGAAGGCATGGGCGATCCGTCCGCGCGCGATCGCGTTGGCGAGCGTCTGGACCATCGCGTCCTGGCCGATCAGCTCGGCGAAGGTCTGCGGCCGATACTTGCGGGCAAGCACGCGATAGGGCGACGCGCCGGCGGGCGGCTGTGGCGGTTCGGGCAGGTCGAGCCCGAGGCCCGGCGATTCGGCGTCGTCCATTGGTCTAGCTGTAGGAGCGATAGCCCGCCTGCGCCAAGGCTTCGGCGGGGGCCTTCGACAAATGTTTTCGGTGGCTTGCCGGCCGAAGCTTCAGCGAAGGCCGGTGGAAGCCGACGACCCGGCACGAAATCGTTGTGGCTGCTTCCTTCCGGATCTGACCAGGTTGGCGACAGCGCCGTCCGCCGACTTCCGAGCGGGCATATGGTGGAAGGCGACCCGCAGCGCAAGACAAAGGGCGAACGGGACATCTTTCATTCGGCGTCCACCTCGGCGATAGGATGGCTGGAACACAAGCGAGACTGGGCTTTCCGAAAATGCCGCTTCCAATCCTGTTCCTGCCGTTTGCCGTCGCCGCGGCGCAGCCGTCCATGACCGCTGCGGTCCCGGCCGCGCCGCCGCGTGCCGTCTCGCGCCGCGCCCGGCGGATGTTCGTCAGCCCGATGGGCGAGCCGTTCACGGCCGACCGCGGCGGCGACGCGCTCGCCGTCTGGTTTGGCCAGGCCGATCGCAACCATGATGGAATGATCAGCAGGGACGAAATGCAGCAGGACGCAGAGCGCTTCTTCGCCACGCTCGACGTCAACCACGACGGCGAAATCGATCCCGACGAAATCACCCGCTACGAGACCCAGATCGCGCCGGCGAACCGGCGCTCGCTCGGCCTGCTGCCGATCTCCGAACCAGTCGCCACCGCCGACTCCAACTTCAACCGCGGGGTCACGCTCAACGAGTTCCGCACCGCCGCGGACAAGCGCTTCGGCGCGCTCGATATCGACCAGCGGGGCCTGCTGACGCTCGACCGCCTCGAGGATATCCGGCCCGAGGCCGCGCCGCGCCAGAAGAGCAACCCCAACAGCCCCGACCACCTCGATCCCAACGCCGACACCAGCGGGTAACGGCGCCGAACCGGCCTTCATCTTCCATTCACTGGTGAAGTCGGACGCAAGGGTCGGCCCCACCGACGGATCCGCGCGATGGCTCTATTCGTCCCACTGCTGCCGATCCTGGCCGCCGCGGCCGACATTCCGATCACCGTTACCGGCCGCAACTGGGCGCCATTCATCAGCCCGATGGGCGAGCCGTTCCGCGCTCGGTCGCTCGCCGACGACCCGCTGGCGCGCTGGTTCGGCGGCGCCGACCGCAACCATGACGGGCTGCTCACCGCCGATGAGGCGCTGGCCGACGCGGATCGCTTCTTCGCCACCCTCGACACCAATCAGGACGGAGCGATCGATCCGGTCGAGCTCGATCATTACGAGCTCGAGGTCGCGCCCGAGATCCAGGTCACGATGCGGACCATCCCGGCGCCCGGCGCCCCGCGGCCGAAGGCGCTGCGCGACCGCCGGAAGGCGGAGGCGCTCAGCGTCGACGCGCTGATGGGCACCGGCGGCGCGCGCCAGGGGGGCGCCCGCTACGGCCTGCTCAACATTCCCGAGCCCGTCGCGGCGGCGGACACCGACTTCGATCGCGCCGTCTCCCGCGCGGAGTTTCGGCTCGCCGCGGCGCGACGGTTCCAGCTGCTCGACGGCGGCCAGTCCGGCGCGATCCGGCTCGAGCAGCTCCAGGCGCTGCGCCAGGCCGTCGCCGGGCGCCGGCCGAAGCCTGGCCAGGACGTGCCCGACGAGCGGGTCGGCAACGGGCTGCCAAGCGCCAATTAGCGCCCCATCCAGTTGGTCGCTCCGGGCGGGATGCGCACGTCGAGGCGCTCGAGCGCCTCGGTCAGGAGAATCTGGCAGGCGAGGCGCGAGGTCCGAGTCGCATGGGCCGCGAGGTCGAGCAAATCCTCCTCCTCCTCGCTCGCGGCGGGCAGCCGCTCGAAATCCTCGGCGGCGACGATCACATGGCAGGTCGAACAGGCCATCACGCCCTCGCACGCCCCTTCGAGCGGCTGGCGCTCGGCCCAGGCGACGTCGAGCAGCCGCTGGCCCGGCGCCGCTTCCACTTCCTTATCGAGGGTTCCGTCCGCCCGGAAAAACCGCACCAGGGTCACGCCGCGAACTTCTCCTGCGCTTGAGCCGCCGAGTTGATGCGCTGGAACGCGTCGACCAGTTCCTGCCTCGGTCGTGTAGCGACCGAAGCCGAGGCGGATCGAGGAGCGCGCCTCGCGGTCGCTAAGGCCGATCGCGCGCAGCACGTGGCTGGGCCGGCCCGAACCGCTGGCGCAGGCGCTCCCGAGCGACAAGGCAATATCGCGCAGGTCCGAGATTAGTCGTGCTGCATCAACGCCTTCGCGGCGAATGTTGAGATTTCCATGGTAGCGTTGGTCAATGCTTCCGTTCACGCTCCAGCGCCCGGCGAGCGAAGCCGTCGCGGCATTCCACAAGCGCTCGACATGGGCCTGATCGGCCTCGCGGCGGTTCGCCGCCAACGTGGCCGCTGCTCCGAAGCCGACGCACAGTGCCGGCGACAGCGTCCCCGACCGCAGCCCGCGCTCCTGCCCGCCGCCATGGATCAGCGGCGCGGGCTCCGCGCCCGCGCGCATCCACAGGGCGCCGATCCCCTTGGGACCGTGGATCTTGTGCGCGGACACCGCCACCAAATCGGGGCCAGCCGGGATCGTGACGCGACCCAGTCCCTGAACGGCATCGCACAGCATCAGCGCACCATGGGCATGCGCCAGCCGCGCAATGTCGCCAACCGGCTGGATGACTCCGATCTCGTTGTTCACCAGCATGGCCGCCACGACGGCGACGCGATCGTCGAGCTCACGTTCGAGGACGGACAGGTCGATGAGGCCGTCAGCTCCGACCGGCAAAACGAGGAGCTCAGCGCCCTGCGCGGCCAGCCACTCGCAGCTGTCGAGCACCGCCGCATGCTCGGTCGCGACGGTGACGATGCGCTTACGGCTCGCCGAAGCCCCGTTCGACCGTGCCCTTGAGCGCCCAGTTGAGCGCCTCGGTCGCGCTGCCGGTGAAAGCGAGACTGCCGCCGTCGAGCCCGATCGCGCGCGCGACCTGGCCGCGCGCGACCTCGATCGCCGCCGCAGCCTCGCGCCCCCAGCGCGACGGCGAGTGCGGGTTGGCGAACTTTTCTTCGACCCACGGCCGCATCGCCTCGGCCGCCTCCGGGGCGACCGGGGTGGTCGCCTGATAGTCGAGGTAGATCATGCGGCGCGGGCTTCCGCGGCGGCCCTGATCCGTCGCCATTCGCCGAGGAAGCGGTCGATATCCGCCTCGCTCGTGTCGGGCCCGAAGCTGACCCTGACGACGGTGCCGGCGATGCCCGGCGCGACCGCCATCGCTTCGAGCACCCGGCTCGACTTCATGCTGCCCGACGAGCAGGCGCTGCCGGCCGAGATGGAAATCCCAGCGAGGTCGAACTGGACCAGCTGGCTCGCGCTGGCAACTCCGGGCATGGCGTAGGCGCCGATGGTCGCGATGCGCGGGGCGCCGGCGCCGATCACCGTCCCGCCGGCGGCGACGATCTGCTGCTCGAGCCTGTGCCGCAGCAACTCCAGCTCCGGTACCGCCTTGGCGAAGGCGCGCGAGGCGAGCGCCGCCGCCATCCCGGCGATGCCCGGCAAATTCTCGGTGCCGCGGCGATAGCCGCGCTCCTGCCCGCCGCTCGGGTGGAGCGTCGCCAGGTCCCGGACCAGCAGTGCGCCCGACCCGGGCGACCCGCCGAACTTCTGGCTGGTGAGGGCGATGAAATCGGCCTCGGGCAGCGCCAGCTTGCCGGCGCCCTGCGCGCAATCGGCGAGCAGCAGCCCGCCGGACGCGTGGACCACCTCGGCGATCCGATCGAGCGGCTGGACGACCCCGGTTTCGTTGTTGACCTGCTGGATCGCGACCAGCGCGGGCGCCGCGCCGAGCGCCGCTTCGAGCGCCGCGAGGTCGATCAGCCCGTCGGTGTGCACCGGAAGCTGATCGGCGTGCGGGCCCATGGCGGCGATGACCGCCTCATGCTCGGTCGGCCCGACGATCCGCCGGGCGAGCTTCGAGCGCCGCGCGACGATCTCGATCGCCTCGCTCCCGCCCGAGGTGAAGATGACGTCATGACGCCAGCCGAGCACCTCGGCGATGGTCCGCCGGGCGTCCTCGAGCAAGGCGCGAGCCCGCCGTCCGTCGGCGTGCGGCGAGCTCGGGTTGCCGATTCCCTCGAGCGCCCGGGCGATCGCCTCGCGCGCCTCCGGCAGCACCGGCGTGATCGCGGCATGGTCGAGATAAAGGCGCGTCGCCTGGGTCAAAAGCCTTGGATTCCTGCCGATTGCCACATGAACGGCGGCCCCTATATAGGACGCACCGCCGCGGCGCACCCGTACTCGCGGCTCCCTGTCGAATAGGCGAGCATCCACCGTCCATGCCCGAAGTGATTTTTCCTGGCCCCGAGGGGCGCCTCGAAGGCCGTTTTCATCCCGGGACGCGCCCGCGCGCGCCGGTCGCGCTGATCCTGCATTCGCACCCGCAGGCCGGCGGCACGATGAATAACAAGATCGTGCAATTGCTCTACCAAACCTTCGTCAAGCGCGGCTTCGCCACCCTGCGCTTCAATTTCCGCGGGGTCGGCAAGAGCCAGGGCGTGTTCGACAACGGCATTGGCGAATTGAGCGACGCCGCCTCGGCGCTCGACTGGGTCCAGTCGATCCACCCCGAGGCTGAGACGACCTGGGTGGCGGGCGTGAGCTTCGGCGCCTGGATCGGGATGCAGCTGCTGATGCGCCGTCCCGAGATCCGCGGCTTCATCTCGATCGCGCCGCCGGCCAACATGTACGATTTCAGCTTCCTCGCGCCCTGCCCGTCGTCGGGCATCATCATCCAGGGCGAGGCCGACGAGGTGGTCACCCCGAGCGCGGTGCAGAAGCTGGTCGACAAGCTCCGCACCCAGCGCCACATCACCATCAACCACGACCTCATCCCCGGCGCGAACCATTTCTTCGCCAATGAGCTCGACCTGATGATGAAGTCGGTCGACGACTATCTCGACATGCGGCTCGCGACCGACCCGATCAAGCCGCCGACGCCGTCGCGCTCGTCGCGTTCCTGAGCTTCAGATCGCGCTCAGCGGGCTTTCGTTGTCCGCACAGGTGACGCCGTCCGCCGCGACGCCCTGATGATCGCGGAGGAACTGCCGCTCGAGCTGCTCGATCGCGCCACGCGCCCGAACGAATTCGGCTTCGGCCGCCGCAGCGCGACCGAGGACAACCATCGTCTTGTTTCAGCATCCATGAACACCGACGGAAGGGCTGATGGATCCTGACCTTCGTCAGGATGTCGATCTAAGGCTGTTTCGCCCTAAATCTCCACCTGGCTGCCGAGCTCGACGACGCGGTTGGTCGGAAGCTTGAAGAACTCCATCGCGCTTTCGGCGTTGCGCAACATCCAGGCGAACAGTTTCTCGCGCCAGATCGCCATTCCCGGCCGCGACGAGGCGAGCAGGGTCTGGCGGGCGAGGAAGAAACTGGTGTCCATCATCTTGCACTTCTCGCCGATGCCCTTGAGCTGGGCGAGCGCGGCGGGCACGTCGACCTCTTCCATGAAGCCGTAGCGCACCTTCACCCGGAAGAAGCCCGAGCCATAGTCCTTCTGCTCGATCCGCTTTTCGCCCGGGACGTAGGGCACGTCCTCGATCCGCACGGTGAGCAGGATCACCCGCTCGTGGAGCACCTTGTTGTGCTTGAGGTTGTGGAGCAGCGCGTGCGGCACGCCCGAGGCGGAGCTGGTCATGAACACCGCGGTCCCGGGCACGCGCGCCGCGCTGGTCGCCGCCGACTTGATGAAGATCTCCATCGGCAGGCTCGCCTCGTTCATCCGGTCGATCATCAGCTTGCGCCCCTTGGCCCAGGTGGTGAGCAGGGTGAAGGCGATCGCCCCGACCAGCAGCGGGAACCAGCCGCCGGCCGGGATCTTGAGCAGGTTCGCCGCGAGATAGGCGCCATCCACCGTGAAGAAGAGCACCAGCAGCCCGGCGACGATCGCGCGGTTCCAGTTCCACATCTGGCGCAGCACGACCGCGATCAGCACCGAGTCGATCAGCATCGCGCCGGTCACCGCGATGCCATAGGCCGCGGCGAGGTTGGACGAGCTCCGGAAGGTCAGCACGAGCAGGATGACCATGGTCATCAGCGCCCAGTTGACCGCCGGGATGTAGATCTGGCCGGCGGCGCTTTCGCTGGTGTGGCTGATCCGCAGGCGCGGGATGAAGCCGAGCTGGATCGCCTGCTGGGTGACCGAGAAGGCGCCCGAAATCACCGCCTGGCTGGCGATGATCGTCGCCGCGGTGGCGAGCAGCACCAGCGGCAGCCGGAGCATGTCGGGGGCGAGGTAGAAGAACGGGTCGCTGGACCTTGGCCAGCGCCTCCTCCGGCGCGGCCGAAAGCAGCATCGCCCCCTGCCCCATGTAATTGAGCAGCAGCGCCGGAAGCACGAAATAGATCCACGAGACGCGGATCGGCTTGCGCCCGAAATGGCCCATGTCGGCGTAGAGCGCCTCGGCGCCGGTCACCGCCAGCACGACCGACCCCATGGCGATGAACGCGCGCACGGGTCCGCTGCGAAGAAATGGAAGGCATTCAGCGGATTGAGCATCGCGACGATGACCGACGTGTCGTTGCGGATGTGCATCACGCCGAGCACCGCGATGGTGATGAAGTAGAAGATCATCACCGGCCCGAACAGCGAGCCGACCCGCGCCGTGCCGCGCGCCTGGATCGCGAACAGCCCGACCAGGATGCCGATCGCGATCGGGACGACGAACGGCTGCAGGTCGCTGTTGACCGTCGTCAGGCCCTCGACCGCCGAGAGGACCGAGATCGCCGGAGTGATCATCGAATCGCCGTAGAACAAGGCGGTCGCGAACACGCCGAGGAGGACGATCCCCGCCGGTCCAGCGCTTGGTGCTGCCGAGCGTCCGGTTGATCAGCGCGAGGAGGGCGAGGCTGCCGCCTTCCCCCTTGTTGTCGGCGCGCATGATGATCGAGACATATTTCAGGGTGACGATGATCATCATCGACCAGAAGATCAGGCTCAGCACGCCGAAGATGTGGAGCTGGTCGACGCGCAACTCGTGATGCCCGGCGAAGGTCTCGCGAAAGGCGTAGATCGGCGAGGTCCCGATGTCCCCGAACACGATCCCGACCGCGCCGATGGCCAGCTTGTAGAGCGGTCCATGCGCATGGCCGTGCGCAGTGTCGTGCGGCGCTTCGGTGGTTGCGCCTCCAGTCGCGGTGATGTTCATCTTGTGAGGTTCAGACTGGACAGACTGCGAACTCGCGCCCCCGATGCCCGATCGACACTCTCGATCACGGGCGCGCCCAGTTAGCACTGCCGTTGCGGCCCCGCAATCGGTGGGGACAGCGGTGAAAAGCCCGTCTATAGGCCCGCGCAACCAACATCAGCGGAGCGAACGATTAATGCGCATCGGGGTGCCAAAAGAGATCAAGGTCCATGAATATCGCGTCGGGCTGACCCCGGCTTCGGTCGCCGAGCTGGTCGCCCACGGGCACGAGGTCGTGGTCGAGACCAAGGCCGGCGACGGGATCGACTGCCCCGACCAGCGCCTATGTCAAGGCGGGCGCGACCATCCTTCCGGACGCGGCGTCGGTGTTCGAGGCGGCCGACATGATCGTCAAGGTCAAGGAGCCGCAGGCGCCGGAGATCGCGCTGCTCGAGCCGCGCCACATCCTCTTCACCTACCTCCACCTCGCCGCCGACAAGCCCCAGGCCGAGGGCCTGATGAAGTCCGGCGCGACCTGCATCGCTTATGAGACGGTGACGTCGAACTCGGGCTCGCTGCCGCTGTTGAAGCCGATGAGCGAGGTCGCGGGCCGAATGTCGGTCCAGGTCGGCGCCCATTATCTCGAAAAGGAACAGGGCGGCCGCGGCGTGCTGCTCGGCGGCGTGCCGGGCGTCGCGCCGACCAAGGTCGCGATCCTCGGCGGCGGGGTCGCCGGCATCAACGCGGCGCAGATGGCGGTCGGAATGCGCGCCGACGTCACCATCTACGACATCAACATGGAGCGGCTGGCCGAGCTCGACATGTTCTTCTCGAGCCAGATCAAGACCGCCTACGCCTCGCGCTCGGCCATCGCCAACGCGGTCGAGAAGGCCGAGCTGGTGATCGGCGCGGTGCTCGTGCCCGGGGCCGCGGCACCCAGGCTCGTCACCCGCGACATGCTGAAGACGATGAAGCGCGGCTCGGTGCTGGTCGACATCGCGATCGATCAGGGCGGCTGCTTCGAGACGAGCCACGCGACGACCCACGCCGACCCGGTCTACGAGGTTGACGGGATCATCCATTATTGCGTGGCGAACATGCCCGGCGCCGTCGCCCGGACCAGCGCCTTCGCGCTCAACAATGCGACCCTGCCGTTCGCGTTGAAGATCGCCAACCTCGGCGCCGAGGAAGCGATGCGGCGCGACCCGCATCTCGCCGCCGGGCTCAACGTGTCAGGCGGCAAGATCCGCCACGAGGCGGTCGCCGAGGCTCTGGACCTGCCTTACGACCCAGTCTGAGCTGCGGGCTGCGAGCTGCCGGTCAGCGACGATTCCAGCCACTGCTGGATCTGGCTGCGCGGGGCCGCGCCGACCTTCTGGGCGATCGGCTGGCCGCCCTTGAACAGCAGCATGGTCGGGATCCCGCGGACGCCGTAGCGGCCGGGCGTGTCGGGATTCTCGTCGATGTTGAGCTTGGCTACCGTGACCTTGTCGCCGAGCTCGTTGGAAATCTCCTCGAGCGCCGGGGCGATGATCCGGCACGGCCCGCACCATTCGGCCCAGAAATCGACCAGCACCGGTCCCTCGGCACCCAGGACATCGGTGGCAAAGCTCTGGTCGGTGACGGTCTTGGTGGCCATGGCGGCGACTCTCCTGCAAAAGGTTAACGGCCATATGGGCGCTCACCCGCGACCGCTCAAGGCATCAGTTCGATGAGTTTTGGGCCGGCTGTGTAGAGCAATGCCGCCCTCACCGCCCTGCCCGGGAAAATCACCCGCAGCGCGTCTGCATAAGCCTGCATTTGCACCCGGTGGGACGGCGGCACCGCGGCGTCGCTGTCGGGCACCCGGCCGGTCTTGAAGTCGATCACCGAGACCCGGCTGTCCTCGACCAGCAGGCGATCGACCGTGCCGGCGATCACCCGGCCGTCGCCAAGCGTGGCGGTGAGCGGGGCCTCGCCGAGCGAGCCGGGACCGAACAGGTCCGCGAAGTCGGGATGCGCGAGGACCGCGCAGACCTGGGCGACGATCTCTTCCCGCTCCTCCGGCACGGCGACGCCCGCCGCTCGCTCGAGCCAGGCGAGGGCGCAGTCCCGCCGCTCGGCCGGCGCGACCGGAGCGAGCCGCTCGAGCAGCTGGTGGATCAGCGAGCCGCGCCAGGCCGCGGCACGCATCGCCGAGCTCGGCGGCGGCGCGGCTTCCTCGTCCGTCGCCATGGCGGACGGAGCGAGCGGCCGCGGCGGGCGCTCCTCGACCGGCGCCGGGCGCACTCGCCCAATCGGGCACTGCGATCGGCGCCAGCGCGATCTTGTTCGGCGCGCTCTTCGGCCGACGGGATGAGCCGGACGCGTAGCGCAGGCCCCCGGTCGCGGACGGCTCGGCCCCGAGCGTGCCGCCAGCGCGCGCTCGACGATCCCATGCCAGCTGTTGGGCGGACGCGGGTCGGCGCCGTCCTTCGCTCGCGCGGGCGCGGCCCGCTGACCACCAGCCGGTCGGCGGCGCGGGTCAAAGCGACGTAGAGCAGCCGCAGATGCTCCTCGAGATCGCGCTTCTCTTCGTCGACGATGCGGTCGTCGAACGGCGGACCCCGCTCCTCCTTCTTCGGACGGAGCAAGGGGAGCGGTCCCGCCGGCCCGAGTTCGAAGTCGATGTGATTGGCCGGCGCCCGAGCCGCGCCGGGTCGGCGGTGGCGTCGGCGACGATCACGACCGGCGCTTCGAGGCCCTTGGCGCCATGGACCGTCATCACCCGGACCTCGTTGCCGGGCTGGCCGGGATCGCGCTGGATGTCGACCGTGCCGCGCGAGAACCAGGCGAGAAACCGGTCGAGCGAGGCGATTTCGGTGCGCTCGAACTCGAGCGCGCTGTTCATGAGCTCGTCGATCGCGTCGCGCGCCGCCAGGCCCAGCCGCGCATAGAGCTTGCGGCGGCCTTGCAGCGGCCCGGTCAGGATCGTCTCGAGGAACCGCGACGGAATGGTGAAATCCGCGATGCGGAGCAGGTCCGACAGCGCTTCGTGGGCGTCGCGA
The DNA here is from genome assembly GCA_963765945.1 of uncultured Alphaproteobacteria bacterium. GTDB lineage: Bacteria > Pseudomonadota > Alphaproteobacteria > Sphingomonadales > Sphingomonadaceae > Sphingomicrobium. The sequence goes on along the minus strand of CAVXYS010000037.1, from coordinate 123,530 downwards.
AACTCGGTCGAACGCTCGCGCAGCTCGCGCCAAAGCGAGCCCTTGCGGCCGTAGGCGAGCGCGCGGAGACGGTCCTGATCCCAGCCGATCAGCGGTGAGACGAGCAGGCACGCCAGGCTCAAGATCATCGTTGGGCTGGACCGCGAAGCGGATCGGCGGCGAGCAGGTCCTGGACCGCGAGCGGCTCGTGCAGATGCAGCCGGTCGACCCCGGCGACGGGCACTCCCGCCGCGAACAGCCGCGCCACGATCAGCGAGGCGAGCTCGCCGCGGCTGCGCACCAGCACGAGGATGTCGCCGGGGTCAGCGGCCGCCCGGTCGAGGCCAGCACCGGCGCCTCGTCGACCATCTCCCGAATGCGCTCGGCGAGATGCTCGGCATAGCGCCGATCGCGCAGGCTGACCCAGCGCTCCTCCCCTTCTTCCGATTCGTCGTCGAAATTCTCGACCGCGAACGGCGGCCACAGCTCGACTTCGCCGGGGCGGTCGCGATGATGGGCGCGGTGCGGCGGCGGCGGCTCGGCCAGCGCCAGCGCCTGGTGGCCGAGGGTCGCGATCACCGCATCGACGACATCGAGCACCGGCTGCGCCGAGCGGAAGCTGGCCGCGATCGACAGGTCGCGAAACTCGCGCGCCCGCCGCTGGTAGCTGAACAAATCGTCGCCATCGCTAAGCGCGGCCGCGCGCTCCCGGAACGTCGCCGGGCCTCGTCGAAGCGCTTCGGATCGGTGCCCTGGAAGCCGTAGATCGCCTGCTTGAAGTCACCGACCATGAACAGGGTGCGGTGCCGCTCCTCGGCCTCGCTCGAGCCGCTGAAATATTCGTCGACCAGCCGCTCGATGATCTCCCACTGGGCGGCATTGGTGTCCTGCGCCTCGTCGACCAGCACGTGATCGACCCGCCGGTCGAGCTTGTAACGCACCCAGTCGCCCATCCCGGGCTGGGCGAGCAGCCGCCGGGTCCATTCGATGAGGTCGTTGAAGTCGGCGACCCCGGCGCTGCGCTTGGCGCGGGTGTAGGCCGCGGCGAAGGCCTGGCCGGCGCGCAGCCCGGCGGAGATATCGCGGGCGAGCCGGGCCCCGTTCTGAATGTGGAGCAGCTCGCCGACCAGGTTGGCGAGGCGCCCGGCGTTGGCTTCGTAGTGCGGCTCGGCCTTGACTGGCCGGCCGACACCCGCGGCGTGCCCTTTCTCCGTCAGCACGATCTTGCGCAGCGCGGCAGCTCGGCGGCGCGCTCGATCGGGGTCAGGGCCAGCCACCGCTCGATCGTCTCGGCGTGACCCAACCCGCTTTGCGCGCCCCACTTCCGGTTGGCCTCCGCGACCGCCCGAAGAAGGTCGCAGTCGAAGCCCTCGTCGCCGCACTTGGCGGCGATATAGTCGTCGGTTGAGCCCTCGGGCAGGTCCATCAGCCGGCGGATCATCGGCTCGATCGTCGTCGCCCTCACCCAAGTGCGTCATCGCGTCCGCCTTGCGCGCGCAGGCCTGGAGATAGTCGACGGCGCCGGCCTCGCCGAGCCGCCGGCTGAATGACTGGATGTCGCGGGTCAGGCGCTCGTCGCCGGTCGCTTCGGCATCGGCCATCAACTCGGCGAGCGTGCGCCGGACCAGCTCCTGCTCGGCCCGCCCCTCGATCGGCTGGATTCCGGGCGCGATCCCGGCCTCGGCCGGAAAGGCGGCGAGCAGGCCCTGGGCGAAGCTGTGGATGGTCTGGATCTTGAGGCCGCCCGGGGCAGTCGAGCACCTTGGCGAACAGCCGCCGCGCATTCTCGCGCGCCGGCGGGCCCGATGCCTCGCCCAGCGCCTCGAGCTCGCTGAACAGCTCGCTGTCCTTGAGCCGGACCCAGGCCGCGAGCCGGGCTCCGATCCGGTTGGCCATCTCCGCCGCCGCCGCTTTGGTGAAGGTCAGGCACAGGATCGATTCCGGCTCGCGCGCCCTTCAGCAGCAGGCGCAGCACCCGCGCCGTCAGGACCTCGGTCTTGCCGGTCCCGGCCGAGGCCGACAGCGCCGCATGCGCGCTCGGGTCGGCCGCGAGCGCCTGCTCGCCCTTCAGCGGGTGGAACGGCCTAAAGCGCTTGCTCATGCGCGCTTCCCAAGAGGCCATAGAGGACCGGCGATGAGCGACGACGACGACGACTCGACCGGGCGAGCAAGCAGCGCCGCGACAAGCTGGTCAAGGCCGGAGTCGCGGTCGGCATCGGCTCGGCGGCGATCGTCGCCGCGCTGCTCTACGCGTCCAAGGTCAAGAAGCGGCCGAAGCGCTAGCCTCATTTGCGGCCGTACCATTCTTCGAGCCGCATCAGCTGATCATAGTCGCCATAAGGTGCGTAGGCCGGATTGAGCTTGGCGGTGAACGGCTCGCTGCCGGTCAGCCAGCGCCCGACGGCCTCGGCGAAGCTGGCATAGGCCCTCTCCAGGAATTCGCCCTGCGCCATGCCCTTGTCCGGGCTCATCAGCCGCCCGAACGTCCCCTTGTGCCGCGCCAGCGACCAATATTCGAAGGCCTCCGGATCGCCCGTGACGCCCTCGAACCCGCCGGCGCCGCCGATCAGCCCGAGCAGGCCGAGCTGGAGCGCGAAGCCGGCATCGACCGCTTTCTGGGTCGGCGGCTGGCCGGTCTTGTAGTCGATGATGGCGAGGCTGCCGTCGGCGAGGCGGTCGATGCGGTCGGCGCGGCCGTGCACCGTGACTCCGGCGACCACGGCTTCACCGGCCGCCTCGGCCCTGCAGGGGCCTGCGGCCTTCCGCCTGGTTGCTGCGCTCGAGCTCGGCCATCCAGTCGATCGCTTCGAGCAGGCGCGGCGACCATAAGGCGCGGAGCATCGGGTGGACGGCCTCGTGCACCAGCAACTGCTCGGCGCGGGCGCGCAGCTTGTCGGGGTCGCACGCGTCATGTTGCAGCCAGTCCTGGAGCACCTTGTGCACCGCATCGCCCTTCCAGCGGGCGGAGAAATCGGCATCGACCGGATCCTTGACCCGCAGGCCGAGGATCGCCTGGGCGTAGAAGGCGAAGGGATCGGCCTTGAGGCGGTCGACCGCGGTCACCGAAATCCGCTCGGGCCGCTGCGCCGCCGGGGGCGCCGGCGCTGGGCGGGCGGCCGGCCGGGCCGGCCCGGGATCGTCGAGCGCCCGGACCAGGCGCTCGAGCCTGGTGTCGCGCGGCAGCCCGCCGCTGATCGCGTCCAGCCGCAGCAGGAAGCGCGAGGCGACGGTCGGCGACCGGCTGTCCCGCCGGGCGCGGGTGATCAGCACGTCCGGGCGCGCCGAGCGCGCTCGCGAAATCGTGCGCCGCAAGGCCGATGCGGATATTCGAGGCGCGGCATCGCGAGATTGGCGCGGACCTTGGGCGGGAGCCACGGATCGGGCGCCGGAAGTGCCGGCCAGACGCCTTCGTTGAGCCCGCCGAGAATGACCAGGTCGGCGCGCTGCAGCCGCGCTTCGAGCAGGCCCCAGATCGAAATCCGCGGATGACCGCCGTACGGCGGACGCACCGAGCGCTGGTCGAGCAATTGCCGCAGCACCGCCACCGCCGCATCGGCCGTGACCATCAGCCGATCGGCCGAGCCGGGCTGCTGGAGCTCGCCGATCAGCTCGGCGGCGAGCCGGCCCGCGGGTCCGCGCCACGCCGCATCGCCGGCCAGCCCCCGGGCCGCCGTCATCAGCGCCTCGGCGAGCCGGCTCAATGGCAAGGGCGCGTCGAACAGCCCATCGAGCGTCACGAACCGCGGGCGGAGCCGCTGCCACGCCGACAGCGCACCGAAATGGGCGTCGAGGCCGGCCAGGCCGGCGGCCGGGCGCGGACCGCGCAGCTTGAGGTCGAGCTCGCGCGCCCCATCGAGCCAGCGCAATCGCTCCTCGCCCTCGCCGCCGACCAGCGGATGCTTGGCCAGCGCCAGCAACGGCACCGGCGCCAGCCCCTCGGCGGCCGCCGCGGCAATCCCCAGCAACAGCGTTCCCGCCGGGGTTTGCGACAGCGGGCTGCCGGCGCTGTCGTCGGCCGCGATTCCCCACCGCTCGAGAAGCGCCGAAACGCGGGCGCCGAGCTGGCGGTCCGGAGTGACCAGGGCGGCCGTCTTGCCGGGCGTCTCGAGCGCCTCGCGCAGGGCGAGCGCGATCGCCTGGGCCTCGGCCGCGGAATCGGCCAGCTCGGCCAGCCGGATTCCGATCGAGCCGGCGATCCGCCGGCCGCAGCGCCTGCCATTTGTGCGAGAAATCGGGCGCGGCCATCGCGTTGGCGATCGCCCGGGCGCGCGCCGGCGACGATGCGGCCCGGCCCGAATGGCGCCAGCGCTCCACTTCGCCACGGCCGACCCCGATCCGGTCGAGCAGCAGCTTCAAGTGGAACTGCGGGTGAGTCTCCTCGCCGCGCCCGTTGTCGTCGGGGCCGAGCGCGTCCCATTCCTCGTCCGGCATCACGTCGGGGAGCCTCAGGCCCGGAAGCACGACCATGCCCGTCGGGCAGGCGCGCGACCCGGGCCAGCAGCGCCGCGACCGCCGGGGCCGCGGTGGTGACGCCGGCGGCGATCGTGAACCCGGCGGGCGGCTCCGCCTGCCATCGCTCGGCGGTGCGCCGCAGCAGCCGGTTGCGGCGGTCGGCAAGGTCGATCGCCCCCCGCTCGCGCAAGGATGCCCGGCCAGGCCTGGTGGATCAGCTGCAGCTTCGCGAGCGACTTCTCCCAATGCCGCGCCAGCTCGTCGGCCCCGGCGACGGCCTCCTTCAAGCGGCCGGGATCGACCTCCTCCACCAACAGCGCGTCCAGCGCGCGCGCGAGATCGGCCGCCAGCCTTAGCGCCTCTGCCGCGCCGTCGCCCCGACGATCGAAGCCAGGGTCAGCAACCGCTCGAGCGGGTCGATCGCCGGCGGTAACGGCTCGGCCGTCGATCGGATCGAGCGCGCCGCCGAGCCGGTCGTCCAGCTCCGGGTCGCCGATCGGGATCAGCCGGGGGAGCAGCAGCCCGCCTCCGCTCGCGCGCACGAAGGCGTCGGTCAGCGGCCCGCACCGCGCGATTGTTGGGCAGCAGGATCCGGCCCCGCGCCAGCGCCAGCGGGTCGCTTGCCGAACCGCGCCATCAGCCCGGCGACGAGCGCGTCCGCGAACGAACGGTGGGCGGGAATGGTGTAGACGGACGGTCGCTCGGCCGCCCCGTCAGGCATCCTCGAGCGCCGCTTCCGTCAGCTTGATCGAGCGCGGCGTGCCGACATCGAACCACAGGCCCTGGTGGACCGCGCCGAAACAGCGGCCCTCGGCGATCGCGCGGTCCCACAGGACATTGGTCGAGAACGGCCCGTCGGGCGCGTCGCGCAGCAACCGCTTCGACAACATCTGGATGCCGGTGAACACGAACGGCGCGACCTGGCTCTCGTCGCGTCGCCGCAGCCGGCCCGTGGCGGTCCATGTGGAAGTCGCCCATGCCCGCGATGGTTCTGCGCGCGCGCCAGCGGCACCGAGCAGCAGCAGCGCGTCCATCTTCGCTGTCGTCCCAGTGCGACGCGAGCAGCTTCAGCGTGTCGGCCGGCCCGTCGACCCACAGATTGTCGCTGTTGACGCGCGAGGAACGGATCGCAGTCGATCAGGTCGGCGCGGCCTGGACCAGCCCCCCGCCGGTTTCCATCAGCAGCTTGCGCTCGTCCGAAATCACGACCTCGAGCCCGTGCGTGCGGCTGGCGAGATGCGCCTCGACGCGCGTCGGCGAGATAATGGACGTTGACCACGACCTTCTTGACGCCCGGCCCGCGCGCAGCCGCTCGAGCACATGGTCGAGCAGCGCCTTGCCGGCGACCTCGATCAGCGGCTTGGGCCGGGTCGCGGTCAGCGGCCGCATGCGCTTGCCCAGCCCGGCGGCCATGATCATCGCCGTGCGCGGGACCTCGCCGGGAACTTCGGCGCGCAGGCGCAGCGCGCGGCGGGCCTGGCTCATGCGGCCTGCCTCCACGGCTCGCGGCGGTGCTCGGGCCGGACATTGGCGTCGAACCAGTCGCGCACCGGCTCCAGGTGCGGCTGCGCGAGGTCGCGCTCGAGCAGGCCCCACATGCGCGGCTGGAACCGCCGGTAATGCGGCTTGTCGTCGCGCTTCCACAGCCGCGTGAAGACGCCGAGGATGCGCGTGTTGCGCTGCGCCGCCAGCGCCCAATAGGCGCGCTCGAACGCTCGCGCCATGCCCGGTCGCAGCGATGTAGCGGTCGATCATCGCCCGCTCGATCTCGGCGCGGGCACGTCGCGCCGCGCATCCTCGAGCACCGAGGCAAGGTCGTAGGCCGGGTGACCGGCCAGCGCGTCCTGGAAGTCGAGCAGGCCGAACTGGGCGACGCCCTCGCGGCCGTCGACCAGCATGATGTTCTCGGCATGATAATCGCGCAGCACGGTCACCGGGCCGAGCCCGTCGCTCGGCGACCGGCTCGAGCGCCTCGCGCCACGCCGCCTCATAGGCCGCCTGCGTCGACCTCGAGGCCGACCGCGGGGCAATACCAGTCGGTGAACAGCGTCAGCTCCTCGAGCCATTGGTCGAGGCCGTGGGCCGGCAGCCCCGGCATCGGCGGGTGCTGGTGGAGGTGGACCAGGACGTCGGTCGCCAGCTCGTACAGCTCGCGCTCGCCGGCCGGATCGCTCGTCGAGCCATTCGCGCAGCCGCCAGTCGCCGAAATCGGCGAGCAGCAGCAGGCCCCTGCTCGAGGTCGCGGGCGAGGATCTTCGGGCGCGCTCAGGCCGACCGAGGCCAGCCATTCGGCGACCGCGACGAACGGCCGCGGGTCCTCGTGCGGCGGCGGCGCGTCCATCAGCACCGCGCTGCGCTCGCCGTCGACGACCCGGAAATAGCGGCGGAACGACGCGTCGCCGGCGAGCGGCAGGATTTCGCGCCCCCGCCCAGCCCGCAAGCGGCAAGGAATTCAGGGGCATGCGGCTGGCGGAATCATTGGGGAGGCCATCGCCCTTCCCATGCCGGGGGCACCTCGGCTGTCAAGCTTCGTGCGCCGTCCGAGCCGAATTCGAGCGACAGCGCGAGCGCGTCGGGCCACGCGCCCGGCCCCGGCCCGCTCGGGCCATTCGACCAGCAGCACCGCCGTCGCGCCGCGCGAATCGAGCCCGAGCTCGTCGATCTCGGACGGCTCCTCGATGCGATAGAGGTCGACGTGCCACACCGGCGGGTCGAGCTCCTCATAGGGCTGGACGATCGCGAAGCTCGGGCTCGGCACTTCGCCGTCGTGGCCGAGCGCGGCGATGAACCCGCGCGCGAGCGCGGTCTTGCCGACGCCGAGCGGCCCGGACAAGCGTGATCACGTCGCCCGGGCCGCGCGCGGCGCGCCAGCGTGCGCCCCGAGCGCCGCGCGTCGCCGCCTCGTCCGCGAGGATCATTTCGGTGCCGCGCGGGATGGTCAGGGTGACCGTCGTGCCCTTGCCCTTCTTCGACTCGAGCTCGACGGTGCCGCCGTGCGCCTCGATGAACTGGCGGGTCAGCGGCAGGCCGAGGCCGAGCGCGGCCTCGCCCCGGACGCCCTCCTCGACCACCCGGTCGAAGCGGTTGAACACGCGCGGCAGGTCCTTGGCCGCGATGCCCGGGCCATTGTCGCTGATGCGGATCACGGCCTGCTGTCTCGTCGCCCTCGGCTTCGAGCACGATCGCGGCCCTTGCGGTCGGTGTAGGCGATCGCGTTGTTGAGCACGTGCTCGATCGACTCGCGCAGCCGCCGGGCATCGCCCGACACGAACCCGACGGTGCTGCGCGATCTGCGCTTCAAGCTTCTGCGCCTTTTCCTCCGCGCGCGGCCGCAGCGGTTTCGACCGCCGCGCGGCACAGGCCGGCGAGGTCGACCCGCTCGCGCTCCAGCGCGACGCCGCGCGTGTCGCCGGTGGTCAGGTCGAGCACGTCGTTGATCAGCTTGGACAGCCGCGCGACCGATTCGAGGATCGCGTTCGACATAATCGGCGGCGGTCGGCGACAGCGTCGCCGGCATAGCCCGCGCCGAGCATCTCGGCGAAGCCGCCGATCGAGGTCAGCGGGGTGCGCAGCTCGTAGCTCATGTTGGCGACGAAGTCGGTCTTGACCCGGTCGGCCGCCTCGAGCGCCGCGGCGCGCTCGCGCAGCGCGGCCTCGATCCGCGTCGAATCGGTCACGTCGACCATCGTGAACAGCGCGTTGCCGTCGGGCAGCGGAACCGCGGCGAACTGGAAGTGGCGGCCGTCGGTCATCGAAATGCGCCCGTTCGACGACTGGCGCTCGTTGGTGGTCTGGCGGACCATCTCGCGGATCTGCGCGGCGGCGGTCGGATTGACCAGCTTGCGGGCCATCGCCGGAACCAGCTCGTCGACCCGCGGATGCTCGCTCAGCCACTCCTCGTCGAGCTCCCAATCCTCGATGAAGCGCCGGTTCCACAGATAGAGCCGCCCGTCGCTGGCGAACACGCTGATCGCTTCGAACAGATTGTCGAACGTCGCCGCGCGGACCCGGAGCAAGGTGTCGCGCGCCGACGCGAGGCGCAGCTGCTCGGTGCGGTCCTCGATGAACAGCCGCAGCCCGCCGTCGGGCAGCGGCTGGGCGACGACCCGGAGATGGTCGCCGTTGGGCAGCATCCATTCTTCCTCGATGCACCTCCTCGGGGCTGCTGAACCAGCCGCGCCGCTCCTCCTTCCACGCCGGGAAGTCGCGCGTTTCGGGCAGGCGCTGGCTGTCGCGCATGCGCTCGATCACGCGGTCGAACTCGGGCTGCTCGACGAGCCATTCGGGATCGAGCTGGGCCATGACCGCGAACGGCCGGTTGAAGAAGCTCAGGTTGCGGTCGGCGTCGAACTGGGCCGTGCCGGCGGTCATCCGGTCGGCCAGCTCGCGCTGCGATTCGATGTGCCGGGCAAGCTCGGTCCGCGCGTCCTCGAGATCCTGGATGTCGATCGCGAAGCCGGCCACCGCGCCGGTCGCCAGCGGCACGTTGACGATCCGCAGCATGCGCCGTTCGCCGCCGCGAACGATCGCCGGCTGCATGCTCGATTGCGTCTCGCCCCGTCTCGACCGCCTCGGCGCGCCGTCTCGATCGCGGCTGTCGTCGCCGTCCGCGTCGATCAGCTCGCGAGCCGCGCTCGATCACCTCGGCGGCATCGCGCCCTTCGACCGCGGTCGACGAAGGCGTTGTTGACCAGGCCGAGCTTGAGGTCGGGGGCCGCGGTACCACATCGGGAAAGGCGCCGCCTCGATCAGATGGGTCGAGCGAATCCAGCGCGCCCTCGGTCTGGCGGAGCTTGAGCGCGAGGCGGGCTCGGTCCTCCTCGCCGGCGCTGGTGTCGTAGAGCCACAGCAGCATCGTGCCGGGCGGCTTCGGGCGGCGGCGCGGGCCCGCCGCGGACCTCGAACACCCGCCCCGAGCCGATCGCGCGCACGGTGAGCGCGACGCGCCGGGCGGACACCCGGGCACCGTCGATCGCCGCGGTCAGGACGGCGAGATCCTCGGCCGCGATTCCGCCGTCGGCGGCGGTCAGGTCGGAGAGCCGCGCCGGGACGGTCTTGAGCCCGAGATCGCGCAGCAGCTGGGGGTCGACCTCGACGCGCAGGTCCGGCCGCACGACCAGGGGCCGCGCCGGGGCCGATTCGAGCAAGGCGGCATTGGCCCGGGCGGCGGACAGCACCGTCTCCGCCAGCCGGAACCGCCGCGCGGCGAGAATCGCGAGGACCACGGCGACCACGATCCACGCAAGCGCGAGCGCCGTGACGGCGACCATCGTCGCGACCGGCCCGGTCATCTCGAAACCCCGCTCCGCCCCATGCCCGGGTCATAAGCGGGAAGCCCGCGAACATAGAAGCAAAAAGGGCCGCCCCCCGGAGAGAGCGGCCCTGAATTTTGCGAGACCCCGGCGTTAGAGGCCGAGCAGGTCCCCGAGCTTGGCCCGCGCGGTCACGAACACGCGCCGGCCGATGTAGTCATAGTAGCTGCCGAGCAGCGGAACCTGGGCGAACGCGCCCCCGGTGATCGGCGACGCGACGGTCGACACGGTCGGCGGCTTCTTGTTGAAGATGTTCGCCACGCCAACCACGAAGCTGAAGTTCTTGGTCGCCTGAATCTCCGCCGAAATGCTGTGATAGGCGACGGTCGGCAGCTTGTAGATCGGGCAATAGGGCCCGCCGCGAACGGCGTAGGCGGTCGCGGTCGCGAGACAATTGTTCTCGGTCAGAGTCGCCGGCAGCGGCCCCGGCTCCCCGTTCGAGTCGATCAGGTTCTGATGGTCGTTGGTGCCGGCGATCACCTGCAGGCCGTAGGTGATGATGACCGGATCCTTGGACCAGCTGACGTTGAGGTCGCCGACCCACTTCGGATCGCCCGCCTTGCCGTTGAAGCTCTGCTCGACCCCCTTGAACAGGGTGAAGCGGTCCTTCAGCTGCCAGGTCAGTTCGCCGAGCAGCGACAGGGTTCCGAGACCGCCCAGATCCTGCCGGAACCGGGTCGTGAAATCGAGGCTCTTGTTGCGCTGCTGGTCGATGTTCAGGAACGGATCGCGGACATTGGTGATCGAGAACCCGGCAGGCGCGGTCACTGGTCCCGGATTGCGATCGAACAGGTCGCACAGCGGATCGTCCGGGAACGATTCGGACGCATAGCAGGCGGCGACGATGTTCGCCGCGCCGAGCTGGGTCACCTGGTCCTTCACGTTGATGTCGATGTAGTCGACGGCGAAGCTGAATTGGCCGCCCCGCCACAACCATCCTTCCGGAGTGAAGATGGCGCTCAACGTCAGCGCCTTCGACCGCTCCGGATCGAGCAGCCCGATGCCGCCCTGCGAGAAGGTTTCCGCGCTGCCGCCGGCACCGACATAATCGTCGGGAATGCCCTGCGACGCGCAGTTTGCGGCAAGCTGCGGATCGTCCTTCAGGCCATAGCGGATGCACGGATCGATCTGGCTCTGGGACAGGAAGCCCAATTCGTTGGCCAGGAACTGCTCGAACAGCGCCGGCGAACGGAACGACGTACCGTAGGTCGCGCGCAGGCGGATCCAGCTGGTCGGCGCGTAATTGGCGCCGAGCTTGTAGGTCCAGTTGCCCTTGTCCGAATCGTGGGCGTTGTCGAACACGCAATTGAGCTCGGCGTCGCATACGGGTCCGGTGCGCTTGGCGTAGGTGTTGGTCAGGCGCGCTGCCCCGTTGATGGTCAGCTCATGGACCATCGGCCGGTCGCGCAGCAGCGGCAGCTCGAGCTCGCCGAACAGCTCGGTTGTCCGCTCCCAACCCTTGGTGATTCCGGACGTCGTGCTGCCCCACAGATTGCCCTGGAGGGTGGCTTCACCCGGAACGTCGTTGATCGAATCCCGGCGCCATTGCCCGCCGAGCGCGAACTTGACCGGTCCGCCGGGCAGGTTGAACAGGTCGCCGCCGAACGACAGCTCGGCGGTGCTCTGGTTGTACTTGGTGTTGCCCTTGTCGACCCCAAACAGGAATGCGCGCTCGGCGTCGGTGAACTCGCCCCGCAGGACGCGCGGGTCGGTGTAGTTGATGTCGATGCACGGCACGCCGCGAATCGCAGTGACGGTGCCGGCGCAGAGGTCCGTGCGCCACGCCGCAACGCCGAATTCGACTGCGTCGCGGAAGATGATGTCACGGAAATAGTCGCCGTCCGACCGGCTGTGCTGGAAGTAGAAGTCCGCGAAGCCGTGCGGGAGCCACTTCGACAGGTCGGCGCGGGCGCCGGCCAGACCGCGGAAATATTTGACGTCGGTGCCGGAATTGAACGGCGCGATGATCACCGGAGTGAGCAGGCCCGGGAACGTGAATCCGGTGTTGAGTGGGTCGCCCGCAGCGAACGGGTCGCACTGCTCGGTGCCGACGCCGCCTTCGCAGAAATAGAACGGCAGGCCGATCACCGAATCCCCCGCGAACTGGTAGAAGAACAGCTGGCGGTGGGCGACCGTGTGCGTCTTGCGGCGGTTGTACAGGCCTTCGAAGTAGAGGTTGATGTCGTCGGTCAGGTCGTAACCGGCTTCACCGAAGATGGTGTAGCGCTTGGTCCGCGGAATGACCGAATCCCGATCGAGCTGGCTGTTGTAGTTGTTCGCGAGAGCAGCGCCGGCCGCGTTGTAGAACCCCACCGGGAAGAAGCCCGCCGGTGCGGTCAGGTTTCTGAAGTCTGCCCCGGCCGGCGCGAGCGGCGACAGGAACTCGTTGAGGCGGGTGCCCGGATAGTTGAACTGGATGCTGGTGATCGGACGGCGGGTGAAGCCCGGCGGCCGCGAACTGAGCGGACCGCAACCGGTATGCGACGTTGCCGGGAACGGCGGGATCGGGCGCTCGGGAACAATCGGTCCGCAAAGATTCGGCGCGCCGAAGAAGTCTGTCAGGAAAATCTGCGAATTGGCGAACGTGCCGCAATAGGGGTTGCCGGTGCGCGGATCGATCGGATCGGCGCGGGCGCCGGTCGCCTCACTGGTGACATTCTCCTCTTCGCAGCCGAGGAAGCTGCGGTCGCCGCGGGCCAGCGCCGAACGCTTGTACCATTCGGCGCCGATCATCACGTGGCCGCGATCGCCGATGCCGAAGCCGCCGAGAATCGACAGGCTCTTTTCGTCGCCGCCCGCAGTCGTCGGAACGCTGGCGAAGCCGCGCAACTGGAGGCCGCGCAGATCCTTCTTGGTGATGAGGTTGACGACGCCCGCGATCGCGTCCGAACCATAGATCGACGACGCGCCGGTCTTGAGGATGTCGATCTGCTGGATCGCCTCGATCGGGATGACGTTGAGGTCGAACGCCGAGACTCCGCCGCGAACGCCGGCGGGGCCCGCCCGGCGGCCGTTCAAGAGGACCAGCGTGCGGTTCGCGCCGAGGCCGCGCAGCGAAATCGTCTCCACGCCCTCGCCGCCGTTGACGACGAAGTTGCTCGAGATGGTCGAGGTGATCTGGGTCGAGCCCGCGGCCAGCGGCGAGGTCTGCAGGACCTGGGCGGTATTGAGCTTGCCTTCGCGGTTCTCGACGTTGGGATCGATGACGGTCAGCGGGTCGGCACTGGTGCGCTCGTCGCGGCGGAGGCGCGAACCGGTGACGACGATCGCGCCCTTGCCGGCCTGTGTCGAGTTCGGCCGATCCGGCGCCGGACGCCGTGGTCGAGGCTTCGCCGGTATTGGCCAGCGGGTCCGCCTGGGAGGCCGCGTTGACGCACGCCTGGCGCTGCGCCTCATCCTGGATTGCCTGGCAATTTGGCGGCGTCGAGGGCGCCGGTGGCGTCTGGGCAAAAGCCGGAGATGCAAAGGCGGCGCCGATCGCGATCACCGACGCAGAAACAGAAAATCGCGAAAAACTGTCGAAATTACGCATTTCTGGGGTCCCCTCAAACCGTGTGAGGAAACTGTAACGAGCGAACGTTGACAGGCAACGCAAGCGCTTCGCATTGCGCGTTAAATGACGAGCAGTGTCGCATTAATGCAACATTCAGCTCGCTGTAATGTCGGCGTGCCGACGCAAGGGGCTTGCGGACCCCTTTCGCAACATTAAGGTCAGATGAACACGGGATGACTTGCCGGTTACTCCGGCAGCTGCGCCGAGGGGGAATTAACACGGTCGGGTCATCAAAATGGGGGGAATCATCGTGACGAATCGCAAACTACTCGCCGCCACTGCGCTCTCGACGACCGCGCTGATCTTCCTCGCCTCGGCCGCTCCGGCCATCGCCCAGACGCCGCCGCCGCCCGCGACGTCCGATGCTCCTCCCGGCGACGCGACCACGAACTCGACCCAGCCGAGCCAGGTGATCGCCGTCAATCAGGCCAACGACGCGGCCAACAGCGGCACCACGGACACGACCAACATCGTCGTCACCGGCTCGCGCATCAAGCGCCCGAACCTCGAATCGCCGCTCCCGGTCACGTCGCTTCAGGGCGAGCAGTTCTTCCAGCGCGGCCAGACCAACATCGGCGACGCGCTCAACGATTTGCCGCAGCTGCGCAGCACCTTCGCACAGCAGAACCCGGGTCTCGGCATCGGCATCGCGGGCTTGAACCTGCTCGACCTGCGCGGCCTCGGCACCGTCCGTACGCTGACGCTGGTCAATGGCCGGCGTCACGTCGCGGCCGACATCCTCAACAACGCGGTGTCGGTGGACATCACGTCAATCCCGGCCGACCTCATCGACCGCGTCGACATCGTCACCGGCGCCAACTCGTCGGTGTACGGTTCGGATGCCATCGCCGGCGTCGTCAACTTCGTCCTGAAGCGGGACTTTGACGGGGTTCAGGTGCGCGGCCAGGCGGCCACGACCGAGCATAATTACGGCACCAACTATTATGCTTCGATCCTCGCCGGGAAGAATTTCCTCGGCGACCGAGCGAACGTGACCGTGCACGCGGAATATGCGCACCAGGACCGCATTTTCGCATCGGACATTCCATGGCTTCGCCAAAACGACAACTTCGGCGTGGTCGATGTCGATCCGTCCACCTTCGACCACGACAACAACCCAGCGACTCCCAACGTCCCCCTGCCCCACGGCACCGACAATTTCTTTGACCGCACCTTCTTCCGCGACATCCGCTCGGCCAGCATCGCCTACACCAGCCTGATCCCGATCACTCAGGGGCGAGTAGACAACCCTGCCACCGCCGGCATCGATGTCCCCGCCGCTTGCGGCGTCGGGCTTGCGCAGACGGTCGGCCCGGGCAGTTCCACTCCGACCCCTGGCCTGCCAGCAAGTGCGGCCGGCTTGCCGTATAACTGCACCTTGATCTTCAACGAAGCCGGTGATCTCGCCCAGCAGACCGGTACCCGGTTCAGCACAGGGATCATCGGCGGCATCCGCGGCGGCAACGGCACGAACGGGCGCGAGCGCGAGCAGCTTTCGGTCCTGCCGCGCCTTAAGCGGATCAACCTCAACCTGTTGGCGCACTTCACCATCACCGATGCGCTCGAGCCGTTCATCGAGGCCAAGTGGAACCGCATCGATGCGCTCGGCAACAATGCCGGCCCGTCCTTCATCCAGGGCGGTCTCAACCCGTTCGACATCCGCGAGCGCGTCCGGCTCGACAACCCGTTCCTCTCGCCGGCCGAGCGGACCACGATCGCGAACGCCATCCTCGCATCCGGGTGCAACACCAGTCTGACCCTTTCGTGTAATGTGCCCGGAATTACCACCTCGTTCACGCGGACCGCTTCAACTGGAAGCCAAAACATCGCCAGCTCACCGGCTCAAGGCATCGGCGGACCGCTAAGCGCGGCCGATATCGCCGCGATCAACGCCGGTACCTACCGTTTCGTAACCGCGCGCAACCTGCTGGACGTCGGCATTCGCGACGAGAAGTTCCAGCGCGACACCTGGCGTGTCGTGGGCGGCTTGCGCGGCACCTTCAACAGCGACTGGAACTACGAAGTCTCCGCCAACTACGGCCGGTTCGACGAGACCATCGACGTCCAGGGTTTCCTCGACAAGCAGCGGTTCATGCTGGCGATGGACGCAGGCGTGAACCCCGCAACCGGGCAAATCCAGTGCCGGTCACAATTCGTCGGCGTTCCAGCGCAGCACCAGTATACACGCGGTGTAGACCCGGCACTTACGGCGGCGAGGCTGGCAGCCGACATCGCCGCTTGCGTCCCTTATAATCCGTTCGGCTTCAATCCGGCGGCGAACGCAGCCGCCGTTAAATATTTCAGCTACAACGCGCACAAGGAGGCGTGGCTCACCCAGCTCGACTTCCTCGGCTTCGTCAACGGCGATTTCGAGCCAGCTGTTCGAACTTCCGGGCGGCCCGGTCAGCTTCGCGCTCGGTGCCGAATATCGCAAGGAAGACGCCCGCTACGACGATGACGATTTCGCCCAAACCGGCCTGACCAACGGCGTCATCATCGGCGAGTTCGATCCGCCGGCGTTCGTCGTCAAGGAAGGGTTCGGCGAAGTTCGCATCCCGATCGCGAAGGAGACGCGGTTCTTTTACGACTTGGAACTCAACGGCGCCGCCCGTGTGTCCGATTACAAGGGCGCGGTCGGTACGGTTTGGACCTGGAACTACGGCGGTGAGTGGGCCCCGGTCCGCGGATTCCGGCTGCGCGGCAACTACGGTAAGGCGGTCCGCGTCCCGAACCTGTCAGAAACCGGCTTCCCGGTTGTCTTCAACTTTGCTCCGGGTTTCATAGATCCGTGTCAATCGGGAGCGGCCACTGGGAACCGTGCCGCCAATTGCGCGGCGGACCTTGGCCCCTTGTTCCCTCTGGCGCCGATCACCCGGTCGCTGCCAATCTATAGCGGCAGCAACCCAGACCTGGAACCCGAGGTCTCGCACTCGCTGACCCTGGGTGCCGTGCTCACTCCGCAGTTCCTGCCGGGCTTCTCGGTCAGCGCGGACTATTACAGCATCAAGGTGAAGAACGTCATCGTCTCGCTGAGCGCGCAGGCGATCGTCAATGGCTGTTATGACAGAGCACCGGGAACGACCAACGTGCTCTGCAGCCTGTTCACGCGCGTGGGCCCCGGCGGGAACTCGCTCGGTGAGCTGCCTGGCTGGGTTTCGGGCGACCCAAGCAACGCGCTCACCTCGGCCGGCCAAAACTTCGCCAGCCGCGAACGTACGGGCATCGACGTCAACGCCAGCTATCGGACACGGTTCTTCCGCAACTGGATCCTCGATACCAACCTCATCTACGTCCATACGATCAAGCAAAGCGACTTCCAGAATCCGGCATTTCCGAACTTCGAGAATTGCCTTCTTGAGGAGCTCGGCAATCCGAGGGACGAGTTCCGGCTCGATACCGACGTGCGGATCGGCAAGCTCACCGTCGGCCATCGTCTGCACTACATCGGCCCGATGTACGTGAACCTGTTCGAGGACTTTAACGCGCTGCCGGCGGCCTGCCTGGCGGGCCAAGACCCGAATACCTGTCCGCCGAACGACGCGGACTGGGCCGACGTCCGGCAGTTCCCAGCGGTCTTCTACAACGACATTCGCCTCCAGTGGGACACCGGGCCGATGGGGATGATCAAGAACGTCCAGATCTATGGCGGCATCGACAATATCTTCGATCGGCACCCGCCTTTCGGCAGTACGGCGACTGGTGCTGGACCCGGCGGCAACGGCAGTACGGCGATCTACGATATCCGCGGCCGCAACTATTATGCGGGTATCAAGGCGCGCTTCTAAGACGTCGAACGATCGACATCTCTCTGTGGAGCCGGGAGGAAACTCCCGGCTCCTTTCTTTTGCGCTCTGGAAAGCGCAGCGACGCCCTGCCAAGAAAGGTGTGTGACCACAGCTCTCGACCAGGCCGAAGACCTGCTCCGGCGCGGCGACGTGACGGGCGCCGCCGGGCTGCTGCGGCAGGCGGAGCAGGACGGCGATGCCCTCGCCGCCCGGCAGCTCGCGCTGTGGTACCTGACCGGACAGCTCGTCCATCGCGACCTCGCCGCATCCCGTGCGATGTTCGAACGCGCAGCGGCGCTGGGCGATGACCCCAGCGCGGCGGTGGCACGGGCATTCATCGCCGGCGGCGTCGGCGGGCCGGCCGACTGGCTGCGCGCGGTCAAGCTGTTGCGCGAGGCCGCGCCGGGCGACCGGGAAGCGGCGGCACAGTTGCGCCTCATCGAGGCGATGGTGCTGGGCCCGGCCGGCGAGCCGCTCGGCGAGCCGCGGTCCGAGATCCTGAACGACGCGCCCGAGGTGCGCCTCTTCCCCGCGCTTTTCTCGCCGGACGAGTGCGCTTACCTGATCGCGACGGCGGCGCCGCTGCTCCAGCCCAGCGTCGTGGTCGATCCGCGCACCGGCCGCCAGGTGCCCAATCCGGTCCGCACGTCGAGCGCCGCAGGCTTCCCCTTCACCGACGAAAATCCGGCGATCCACGCGCTCAACCGGCGGCTGGCCGCCGCCAGCGGGAGTGACGTGCGTTCGGGCGAGCCGTTGCAGGTGCTGCGCTACGCTCCGGGCGAGCAATATCATGAGCACAGCGACGCGCTGCCCGGAGTTGCGCCGGCGCAGCAGCGGGTGCTGACGTTCCTCGTCTATCTCGACGAAGGCTATGAGGGCGGGGAGACCGCCTTCCCTGCCCTCGGCATCACGGTGCGCGGCCGCATCGGCGACGGATTGTTGTTCCGCAACGCGTCAGCCGAAGGCGCGCCCGATCCGCGCGCGATCCACGCCGGCCTGCCGGTGACGCGCGGCGTCAAGCACCTCGCGTCGCGCTGGATCCGCGCGGCGCCGCTGATCGTCGAATAGACGGCGTCAGTAGCGGTAATGGTCCGGCTTGAACGGACCTTCGGGCGAAACGCCGATGTACGCCGCCTGCTTGTCGTTGAGCGTGGTCAGCTTCACGCCGAGCTTGTCGAGGTGCAGCCGGGCGACCTTCTCGTCGAGGTGCTTGGGCAGGACGTAGACCTCGTTCTTATACTTGTCGGCGCCGGTCCACAGCTCGATCTGGGCGAGCACCTGGTTGGTGAAGCTCGAGCTCATCACGAAGCTCGGGTGGCCGGTGGCGTTGCCGAGGTTCACCAGGCGGCCCTTGCGACAGCACGATGATCTTCTTGCCGTCGGGGAACTCGACCTCGTCGACCTGCGGCTTGATCTCGGTCCACTTCATGTTGGCCAGCGCGCCGATCTGGATCTCGCTGTCGAAGTGGCCGATGTTGCACACGATCGCCATGTTCTTCATCGCGCGCATGTGGTCGAGCGTGATCACGTCCATGTTGCCGGTCGCGGTGCAGAAGATGTCGGCGCGGGTCACCGCTTCCTCCATCGTCACCACCTCATAGCCTTCCATCGCCGCCTGCAGCGCGCAGATCGGGTCGATCTCGGTCACGATCACCCGCGCGCCGCCGTTGCGGAGCGACTGGGCGCTGCCCTTGCCGACATCGCCGAAGCCGGCGACGCAGGCGACCTTGCCGGCGAGCATCACGTCGGTCGCGCGGCGGATCGCGTCGACCAGGCTCTCGCGGCAGCCGTAGAGGTTGTCGAACTTCGACTTGGTCACGCTGTCGTTGACGTTGATCGCCGGGAACGGGAGCTTGCCCTGCTTGGCGAGGTCGTAGAGCCGGTGGACGCCGGTGGTGGTCTCTTCCGACACGCCCTTGATCGCCTCGACCGTCCTGGTGAGATAGCCCGGCCGCTCGGCGAGGAAGCGCTTGAGCGTCGCGACGAAGATCTCCTCTTCCTCGTTCGACGGCGTGAACAGCGCCTCGCCCTGCCTCGACGCGAGCGCCCCACAGCGCGAACATGGTCGCGTCGCCGCCGTCGTCGAGGATCATGTTGCAGGTCGTGTCGTGGCCCCAGTCGAAGATGCGGACGACGTAGTTCCAATAATCCTCGAGCGTCTCGCCCTTGATCGCGAACACCGGGATGTGGCGCGCGGCGATCGCGGCCGCCGCATGGTCCTGGGTCGAGAAGATGTTGCAGCTCGCCCAGCGCACCTCGGCGCCGAGCTCGATCAGGGTCTCGATCAGCACCGCGGTCTGGATCGTCATGTGCAGCGAGCCGGTGATCCGCGCGCCCTTCAGCGGCTTCGACCCGCCGAACTCCTGCGCGCAGCGCCATCAGGCCCGGCATCTCGGTCTCGGCGATCTCGATCTCCTTGCGGCCGAAATCGGCGAGGCCGATGTCCTTTACGACAAAGTCGTTGAAACGGGTTTCAGCCTGCGTCGCCACGTCGAAAATCTCCAATGAATTGAGGATGCGCCACTGCCGGCGCGGGTCGCCGCAGCCGTTAGCGGCGGGGGGCCGCAAAGGCAAATATAAAGAATTCTTTATATGTGATTTGCCGTTGTCTGCGGCTTCGTTTCGGATAGTAGGACCGCATGCAAGTCCTTGAGCTTCCTAAGTGACCCCTGCGATCGGCGAGCCGGTCGAGGCCGATCACAGCATCGACAATCTGCTGGCGGCGGTGCGCGACCTGCTCGATTCCGATCCGCGCTCCGCGCTCGACCATGCCGAGATGCTACTGCCGTCGACGCCGGACCCGCGAGTTTTCCGGCTGGCCGCGGAGGCCTGCCGTCGGCTGGGCATGGCGGACGATGCCGAGGATGCCGAACTGGCGGCGATCCAGGCCGGCTTCCGGGTCCCCGCGCTCAACGCCGCGGCGGTCGCCAATCACGAGGGCCGTAACGATGAATCCCGCGCGATCCTCGCCCGCTTCCTCGACAGCCAGCCGGACGACCTCCTGGCCCTGACCATGGCGGCCGAGGCCGACATCCATGCCTGGGAATTGGAGCGGGCCGAGCAGCGGCTTCGGACCGTGCTCGAACGCGCGCCGAATTTCCTCCGGGCGATCATGCTCCTCGCCAAATTCCTGGTGCTTCAAGCGCGGCTCAAGGAAGCCATCGCGCTTATCGACGGGGTGGTTCGCCGCAAGCCCAACAACAAGACCGCGCTGCAATATCTCGCCGAGCTTCACGCCGAGGCCAATGATCACGAGCAGGCGGTCTACAGTCTACGCCAAGGTGCTGGCGCTCGACCAGGCCGACCTCGCCATGTGGATCGTCTACGCGCAGCAGCTGCGCATGCTGGGGCGGAAGGAGGAGAGCATCGCCGCCTTCCGTCGCGCGCTCGCGCTCGATCCCAACAGCGGCCCTGCTTGGTGGGGGCTGGTCAACTATTTCACCGCCGAAATCACGGCGGCCGACAGCGCTGCGCTGGAGCAGGCCCTCGCCGCCCGCGAGGGCACGGCCGAGGATGGCGGGCCGCTGCACGTCGCTGCCGGCATCCTCGCCGAGCGCCGCGGCGATTTCGCCGAGGCCTTCCGCCACATCGCCGAAGGCAAGCAGCTGCGTTTGCTGGCTTACCCCTATGACTCGGCCGCGGCGAGCGCTCGGGTCGACGAGCTGATCCGCGCCTTCAGCACGGAGCGGTTCGCCGCGCACGGCCCGGCCGGGTTCGCCGATTCGTCGCCGATCTTCATCATCGGCATGCCGCGCTCGGGCACGACCCTGCTCGAGCGGATCCTCGGCTGCCATTCCCAGATCGAGCCGGGCGGCGAGCTGCCGATCATGCCGCGCCTGCACGAGCGCCTCCGGCGCGGCGCCGATTCCGGCTATGCCGAGCGCATCGCGACCATGAGCGGCGACGCCCTGACCGAGCTCGGCCGCTGGTATGTCGAGCGCTCGCGCGACTACCGGCCGCTGAACCGGGCGCGGTTCATCGACAAGCTCAATTCCAACTGGCTCCATACCGGCCTGATCCGGCTGATGCTGCCCAGCGCCCGGATCATCGACCTGCGCCGTGACGCGCTGGATTGCTGCTGGTCCAACTACAAGATGCTGTTCGCGGAAGGCCATGTCGCGTCCAACGACCAGCGCGACATCGCGCGCTATTATCGCGACTATGCGCGGATGGTCGAAGCGGTCGATGCCGCTGTGCCGGGCGGGATCCTGCGTGTCCGCTACGAGCAACTCGTCGACGATGTCGAAGGCGAAACCCGGCGGATCCTCGACTTCCTCGGCCTCGCGTTCGAGCCCGGCTGCATCGACTTCCATCTCTCGACCAGCGCGGTCGCGACGCCCAGCAGCGAGCAGGTCCGCCGCCCGATCAACCGCGACAGCATCGGCTCCGCCGAGCCCTATCGCCAGTGGCTCGGCCCGATGATCGAGGAACTGGGCGAGCTCGTGGCCTGACTTCAGGCGGCGCCGGTCTCGCTGGCGAGGAGGCGCGGGTCGATCCCTTCGGCCTTGAACGCCGCGCCCCAGCGCTCGTCGGTCGGCGTGTCGAACAGAATCCCGGCATCGCCCTGGGCCGCGAACCAGCCGTGCCGTGTCATCTCCTCGTCGAGCTGCCCCTCGCCCCAGCCGGCATAGCCCAGCGCCGCGATCCATTTCGCCGGCCCGCGGCCCTCGGCGATCGCCCTGCAGCACGTCGATCGTGCCGGTCATCGCGAACAGCTCACCCTGCGGGCCGTTGACGTGCAGCGTGTCCTGCCCGCCCCAGTCGCTTGAATGGAGCACGAAGCCGCGCCCCGGCTCAACCGGGCCGCCGTGATGCACGGCGCAGTCGGGCACCTTGCCCGGCTCGATCTCGAGCTGCGTCAGCAGGCCGCGGAAGCTGATCCCGGCGCGCTTGTGGCCGACCCCAACTCCGATCGCCCCATTCTCGTCGTGGACGCACATCGCGATCACCGCGCGCTCGAAGCGCGGATCGGCCATGCCGGGCATCGCCAGGAGCAGCTTGCCCGAAAGGAAGGTCGGCTGGTCGACACGCCGCGACAATGCTGCGCCAGTCCGCTCCGGGCAAGTCTTGAGGCCGACATACGGCGGGCCTATCAGCCGCTTCGACGCGACCTTGAGGAGATTTGCAATGACCATCCAAGTCGGCGACCGCCTGCCCGACGTGCCCCTGGCGATCGCTTCGTCCGACGGGCCCGCAGCCGACGACCAGCACCGAATATTTCAAGGGCAAGACGGTCGCTTTGTTCGCCGTCCCCGGAGCCTTCACCCCGACCTGCTCGGCGCGGCACCTGCCGTCCTTCGTCGAGAAGGCGGAGGAGCTGAAAGCGAAGGGCATCGACGAGATCGCCTGCATCTCGGTCAACGATCCGTTCGTGATGGGCGCCTGGGGCCAACGCGACGGATCGCAAGACATCACCATGATCGCCGACGGCAACGGCGACTTCGCCGAAGCGACCGGGCTGGTGATGGACGGCAGCAAGTACGGCATGGGCAAGCGCTCGCAGCGCTACTCGATGATCGTCAAGGACGGCGTCGTCGAGCAGCTGAACGTCGAGGCTCCGGGCGAATATCGCGCCTCGTCGGCCGAATATATGCTCGACCAGCTGGCCACCGCCTGACGCTCCACCGCTGTCCGGGCTCCCCTTGCCGCTGCAGTCGAAACGCCGGGTCGTCCCGGACGTTGTCGGATTGAGTCTCAGTAGAGGAGTAGCGTGACATGGCGAGCAACAACCGCGGCGGGAATCGCAATCGCGGCCGCAACAACAACCCCGAGGGGCGCAACCAGTATAGCGGGCTGATGGGTTCCGCCGGGAGAACCCGCTGGCCGCCGCCGCGGCAGTCGGCGGCGCGGTCGCCGCCGGGGTGTTCCTGTGGTCGCGGCGCAACCAGATCAGCGACCAGATCGGCAATCTGTCGGATCAGCTCAGCGAATGGCGCGACGGCTTCCGGTCCGACGCCGACCTCGCCGGCGAGGAGGACTCGGGCGAGGACAGCCTGATCGCCAGCCCGCGCCGGCGCAGCACCGGCACCAAGAGCCAGTCCGACATCGCCGAGGAAGCGCTCACCTTGAAGGAAACCGGCAAGGCCACGGCCTGACCGGGTCGGCGGCCGTAAGCGACGGGGCGCCTTCGGGCGCCCCTTTTTTACCCGGCCAGGAAATCCGCGATCGCCGCGCCGAACTCCGGCCTGGTGACGCTGGCCATGTGCGTTCCCGGCACCTCGCGGAAAACCGCATTGGGCAGCACGTTGGCGAGCTCCTCGGCCGAGCCGTTGTCATGGTCCTGCTCGCCGCTGACGACCAGCGTCGGCATGGTGAAGGCCTCGAGCCAGTCGACGAACGCATCCTCGAAGCTTTCGAGCAGCTGCGCGGCTGGCGACGAGGTCGACCTTCTGGCTCTTCATGAACTGGATCGACAGCCAGTGCGGGTCGCCACGCCGGACCGTGTCGAACAATTCGATCGCCTCGAGGAAGAAGGTCTTGCGCCGCTTCCAGTTGCGCAGCCCCTCGAGCCCGGCGCCGCCGAGGATCGCGCGGCGCGGCCGCATCCCCTCGCCCACCGCCTCGACCGTCGTCCGCGCGCCGAGCGAGAAGCCGCCGAGGTCGAACTCGGTGAGGCCGAGATGCGCGACCAGCTCGCGCAGGTCGCGGGCGAGGATGCCCGTGCGGATAATGCTCCGCGTCCGTGCGGCTTGCCGCTGAGCCCGTGGGCGCGCAGATCGGGCATGATCACCCGGAACCCGGCGGCGGCGATGCGGTCCGCGTGCGCCGAACTTG
The DNA here is from genome assembly GCA_963765945.1 of uncultured Alphaproteobacteria bacterium. Lineage (GTDB taxonomy): Bacteria > Pseudomonadota > Alphaproteobacteria > Sphingomonadales > Sphingomonadaceae > Sphingomicrobium. The sequence goes on along the minus strand of CAVXYS010000037.1, from coordinate 99,675 downwards.
ATCCAGTTCATGTTGGCGTCGGAGAACAGGCCGTGGAGCAGGATCGACCGGCCGGCCCTCGCCCAGCTCGTGATACGCGAGCTCGACCCCGTCCGACGCAGTCCAACGATGAACCCGGGCCTCGCTCACCCCGGAAACTCGCCGGTCGCGTCGACCCATTTGTCGACCAGCTTCTGATAATCCTCGGGTGCGCATCTCGGGCAGGCCTTCGGTGTTGAGCCAGGCGCGGTGCATGCTCTCGGTGCCGAAATGGTGCTTGGGCCGGAACCGCGACGGGTCGTCGAAGCTGGCGACGGTCAGGTCCATGTTCTCGCTGCCCTCCTTGAACTTGAAGCCGAGCGAGGTGCCGCACTCGCGGCAATAGGGCCGCAGCGCGATCGGCGAGCTGTCGTACCAGTCGGGCTCGTGCGTCCCAGCTGACCTCCGCCTGCTTCACATTCTTGAACGCGATCGATACCGATCCCGTCGCGCGCTGGCACATGCGGCAATGGCACAGATAGGCGTCGTCGTCGTGGATGGTCGCGGTGTAGCGGACCCGCCCGCAGGCGCAGCCGCCGGTCATCTGGTCCGCCACAGCCTTCTCCCTTGGGTCATCCCTTGGTCCCGCGCCCATTGCGCGGCTAAGGGGCGGCATGTCCAGCGCCCCGACGACCGAGGAAATCGCCCGCGACGCCAACTGGCTCGCCCAGGCGCTCGACCCGGCGTCCGGCCAGGTGCGGCTGGTCGCGATGGACCGCGACAGCTATCGCGCCGCGAGCTTCCTCGACGACCGCCTGCTCGAGCAGCCGGTCGACGCGCAGATCGTGCCGTGGCCGGCGGTCGAGGCGGCGATGGCCGACGACCTGCGCAGCGACGCGCGCTGGATCTTCCACGTCGGCCATGTCGGCTCGACCCTGGTGTCGCGGCTGCTCGGCGAGCTCGACGGCGTGCTCGCCATTCGCGAGCCGCGGCTGCTGCGCGATATCGCCATGAGCCCGCCGGAGGTTCGCGCCCGCTACCTGCCGCCCGTCCCCAAATTGATGTCGCGCAGCTTCGGCGAACGATCGCCTGCGTCAAGGCGACCAGCTTCGTCAGCGAGATCGCGCCCGACCTGGTGCCGCCCGGCGAGCGCGCCTTGTTCATGTACGCGACCCCGCGCAACTATATCGCCAGCATCCTCGCCGGAGAGAACAGCGGCAGCGAGCTGCGGGCCCTGGCGGCGAGCCGCGCCCAGCGGCTCGCGCGGCGGGTCTCGGCGCTGTGGGCGGCGCACAGCGACGCCGAGCTCGCCGCAGTCGCCTGGGCGTGCGAGATGACCGCGCTCGAAGCGGCCGCCGCATGCGATGGCCGACCGGCTGATCGACTGGGCCGACTTCGACCGCATGCTCGACGACATGCCCGCGCAGCTCAGCCGAGTCGCCGAACTTCTTCGGCTTCGAAGCGGCCCCGGGCCAGCTCGCGGCGCTCGCCACCGGGCCGCTGATGAGCCGCTATTCGAAGGCGCTCGAATATGAGTATAGCGCCGGGCTTCGGCGCGACCTGATCGCCGAAGCGGCGGCGGCGCACGGCGGCGCCATCGACGGCGCCCTTGCCATGCTCCGCTCGGCAGCCGAAAAGTCGCCGATGCTCGCGCGATCCCTCGCCCGGGCCGGGGAGGCTTGATGTACCGGGTCCTGCAGATCCTTAACCCGGAGCGAGGTCGCCGAGTGCCGCCGGATCGCGGCCGCGGCGCCGTTCATCGACGGCCGCATCAGCAACCCGCACAACACCGCCAAGCAGAACGAGCAATTGCACGACCAGTCGGCCTATCAGCAAAGCTCGGAGCTGCTGCGCCAGGCGCTGCTGCGCTCGGCCGAGTTCCTCGAATTTGCCTTCCCGGTCGCGTTCGCGCCGCCGATGATGACCCGCTACAGGCCGGGCATGAAATATGGCGCGCATGCCGACGCCGCCTTCATCCAGCTGCCCGGCGCGACCATCCGCAGCGATCTTTCGCTCGCACCATCTTCCTCAACGACCCCGCCGATTATGACGGCGGCGAGCTCCACATCCGGCTCGGCGACGCCGACCTCATGTTCAAGCTCAAGCCGGGCGAAGCGATCGTCTACCCGTCGGACTCGCTCCACCAGGTGGTCCCGGTGACCAAAGGCGAGCGGCTGGTCGCGATCACCTTCATCCAGAGCCGCATCCAGGATCCGTTCCGCCGCAACCTGCTGTTCGAGCTGAACGAGGTCGCCGCGCTCGAGGGCCTCAAGATGGACCCCGACCATTTCAGTCGGCTGCAGCTGATCCAGCAGAACCTGCTGCGCTACTGGAGCGACATGCCCTAGCCGTTCCCCGCGCCCATTTCATTTCTGGGTCGCTGGCGCGCGGCGGCATGCGAGAGATGCTCGTGGACGATCTTCCAGCTGCCGTCGCGCTGCCGCTGGAACACGTCGGTGAAGCGGAGCGCTGATGGTCGGGCGGGCCGAGCCCGATGCGATCGTGTACATCTCCGTCCCGGAGCTGACGAACACGTCCGGACCGAGGATCTGAATCTGCCGATCCGGCACATGATAGTCGGCCGGCTTCATGCTGACGAAGGCCTGGGCCCAACCGGTCTGCACCTTGCGATCGGTGGCGAAGGCCGGCTGCGCCGCGTCGAACATCACCGCGCCCTCGGCATATTGGCGCATGATCGCCCTCGACGTCGCCGGTCGTGAAACTGGCTTCAGCGGCTTCGGCGATCCGGGTCGCTTCGGCCGTGCTGGGCGGCTGGGCCGCTTCGCCGTGCTGCAGCTTGCAGCCCGCCAGCGCGAGCGGAGCGAGGCTCAACAGGATCCAAATGCGCATGGTCGTCCCCTCGTCGATGAGGGGGCCGACGCTATGGCTCAGGCGGCTTTCTGTAAATGCTTGCGCCCGAGCAGCTCGGCGATCTGGACGGCGTTCAAGGCGGCGCCCTTGCGGAGATTGTCGCTGACCACCCACAGCGACAGGCCGTTGTCGACGGTCGGGTCGTCGCGCACGCGGCTGACGAAGGTCGCATATTCGCCGACGCACTCGACCGGCGTCACGTAGCCGCCGGGCTCGCGCTTATCGACCAGCATCACGCCCGGCGCCTCGCGCAGGATCTTCTGCGCCTGCTTGGCGCTGATCTCATTCTCGAACTCGACGTTGACCGCTTCCGAATGGCCGACGAACACCGGCACCCGGACGCAGGTCGCGGTCAACTTGATGGCCGGATCGAGGATCTTCTTGGTCTCGACCACCAGCTTCCATTCCTCGGTGGTCGCGCCGTCGTCGAGGAAGTCGCCGGCCTGGGGGATGACGTTGAACGCGATCTGCTTGGGGTAGACCTGGGGCTCGTTGGAGTCGCCGACGAAGATGTTGCGCGACTGGTTGAACAGCTCGTCCATCCCCGACTTCCCGGTGCCGGACACGGACTGATAGGTCGCGACCACGACGCGCTTGATCTTCGCCGCGTCGTGCAGCGGCTTCAGCGCAACCACCAGCTGCGCGGTCGAGCAGTTGGGGTTGGCGATGATGTTCTTCTTGCGATAGCCGGCGAGCGCCTCGGCATTCACCTCGGGCACGATCAGCGGCACGTCGGGGTCCATCCGGAACAGCGAGGAATTGTCGATCACCGTGCAGCCGGCCTCGGCAGCCTTGGGCACGTAGACCTTGGACACCGCCGAGCCGGCGGCGAACAGGGCCATGTCCCAGCCCGAAAAATCGAAATGCTCGAGGTTCTGAACCCGCAATTCCCGGCCGCTGTCGCCGAAATCGATGACATCGCCGGTCGAGCGCGGCGAGGCGACCGCGGCCACCTCGTCGAGCGGAAATTGCCGCTCGGCGAGGATGTTCAGGATCTCGCGCCCGACATTGCCCGTCGCTCCGACGACGGCGACCCGGTAACCCATCAATCGACCTCCGAAAGCTGTCGCGGCTGCGCCTATCGCAAGCGGCCGAGGAAATCGATATGGCTCCGCATCTCGCGCGGGCAAGGGGGGAGAGCATGCGCCGACCGATCGTCCTGCTGGCCCTGCTGTTCCTCGCGCTGCTCGGCGCGATGGCCGCCAAGTCCGTGCTGATCGCGCTGCCGCCGGTCCGCGCGCACAACGCCGCCGGCCAGTTCGACGCCGAGCGCGCGGCCGGCCGCCTCGCCTTCCTCCTCGGCGACGAGCGCCCGCACCCGGCCGACACGCCGGCCAACGACTTCGTCCGCGGCAAGCTGGTGATGCTGCTCGCAGTCGATGGGGATGCAGCCGATCGTCCGCGACCAGGTCGCGTGCAACGAATTGTTCAAGCAGCGCGGCGTGTCGTGCGCGCGGGTCCGCAACGTCATCGTCGTGCTCGGGCCGCCGACCGGCAAGGCGGTGCTGCTCAACGCCCATTACGACAGCACCCCGGTCGGCCCCGGCGCGGGCGACGACGGGATCGGGGTCGCGACCCTGCTCGAGGTCGGTTCGATCCTGCAGAAGCGCGCGCTGAAGCGGCCGGTGATCCTGCTGTTCAACGAGGGCGAGGAGCTCGGCCTGGTCGGCGCTCGCGCCTTCCTCGCCGATCCGCTGAGTCGCAATGTCGGCAGCCTCGTCAACCTCGAGGCGCGCGGGGTCAGCGGCCCCGCCAACATGTTCGAGACCAGCGTCCCCAACGGCCCGGCGATCGCCCTGTTCAGCCGAACCGCCGCCCATCCGGTCGCCAATTCGCTCTCGACCGACGTCTACCGGCTGATGCCCAACTACACCGACGTCAACAGCTTCGCCGACCGGCACTGGCTGACCCTCAACATCGCGCCGATCGGCAACGAGACGCGCTATCACTCGGCCGGCGACAATCTCGCCGCGCTCGACCATCGCACGCTCCAGCATATGGGCGACCAGACGCTGGCGGCCGCGGAGCGGCTGGCGCTCGAACCGCCGGCCGCCAGCTCCGCCAAGCGGATCTTCATGGACGTGTCGGGACGGGCGCTGATCTCGCTTCCGCTGATCGTCGGAGCTGTCCTGATCGTCGGCCTGCTCGTCGCCTTCGCCGCGATCGGCTGGCGGCGCGGAAGGATCGCTCGCGGGATTGGCGCCGCGGTCGGAACCATGATCGGTTCCGCGGCGCTGGCGTGGGTCGCGCTCGCGGCGATCGGCGCAGTTCGACACGGGATGTTCTGGCGCGCGGAGCCGGTCTGGACCCACCTTGCCACCTACGCCTCGGTAATGCTCGCCGCGGCGGTCGTGCTGGCGACGCTCGGCAGCAAGGCGGACCGGACCCAGCTTCGCGCTGCCTTCTGGCTCACGTTCCTGCTGCTCGGCGGAGCGATCGGCCTGGCCGCTCCCGGCGGAATCATCTTCTTCCTGTTCCCGCCGCTGATCGTGCTGATCGGGATCGTCGCCAGCCGCTGGTGGCGACCCGCCGAGCGGGTCGCGGCCTGGCTCGCGATCCTGTTCCTCTATCTCACCTGGGGCGCGATGCTGGCGCTGCTCGAGGAGCTGCTGAACGGCGGGCCGATGTGGCTGTTCGCGCCGCTCGGCTCGCTGATCATCCTGCCGGTGCTGATCGAAGCGGCGCCGTTGATCCGCTCGGCCGGTCTCCGGCTTGCCGGCACCGTGAGCGGCATCCTGGCGATCGTGCTGTGGGGAGCGGCAGCGGCTGCGCCGGCTTATTCCGCCGATCGCCAGCAGCGCTTCGTGATCGAGCATGCGACCGACTTCGACCGCGGCAAATCCTGGTGGTCGGTGGTCAACGACGGCAAGCCCGTCCCCGCTGCCGGCAAATGGGCCCGCGGCAAGCTGCCGCACAGCGAGCGGCTCCGCTGGCTGCTGCCGGCTCCGGCGATCGCCGGGCTGGCGGCGCCGACGGCCGAGCCCGCGACCCAGCCAGGCCCGCCCGCCAAAGGCAAGCCGCGGACCATCAGCCTCACGTTGCGGGCCAACGGCGCCGACAGCGTCGGCCTGATCGCTCCCAAGGACGCGGACATCCGCGCCGCCGGGGTGGACGGGTCGATGCGCCCGTTCGACCGCTCGGCCAATAAGCAGAAATATTATCTGACCTGCTTCGGCCGGAGCTGCGACGGGCTGATGCTGGAGATCGTCGCGGGGAGCGACAAGCCGATCGAGGTCATGCTCGTCGGCGCTCGGCGCGGACTGCCCGACAGCGCTCGGCCGCTGCTCGCCGCGAGGCCGCAAAACGCCCGGCCGCAATATCTGCCCGACCAGACGCTGACCTTCTCCCGAAATCAGGCTCTGACCAACTCGACGGCCTTATGCTATGGCCGCGCGCTGACGGCGCCCGGCGCCCAACGCCGGACGGCACCTGGTCAAAGGAGCGGTGTCATGGCGACGAGCACGATGACTTCGAGGACGACGACCCGGCCCCGGCGGATCCCGGTTCGGAAGATCAGCGACGCGGACCTGAAATTCGCGCTCAGGGCCGGCTGGGAGGATTTCCTCGACATGCGCGGCGACATCTTCATCGCCGGCCTCGTCTATACGTTCATCGGTCTCGCCGCGGTGGTGATGACCACCTCGCGCCCGCTGATCCCCTTCTTCTTCCCGGTGGTCGCCGGGGTCGGCTTGCTCGGACCCGGTCGCCGCGGTCGGCTTCTACGAGCTCGCCAAGCGGCGCGAGGCCGGCGAGGACATCCACTGGTTCAATTTCCTCGACGTGCGCAACCGGTCGACGGTCGACGACATGGGCATCGTCGCCGGACTCTTGCTCGCCATCTTCACCTTGTGGCTGGTCGCCGCCGGAATCCTTTATGTCAGCCTGTTCGGCTGGAGCACGCCGACATCCCTCGCCGGCTTCCTCACCATGATCTTTACTACGCCGTTCGGCTGGGCGCTGATCGCGGGCGGCGCCGTGGTCGGCGCGATCTTCGGCTGGTTCGTCCTTGCCTTCAGCGTCGCGTCGCTGCCGATGCTGGTCGACCGCGACGTCAGCGCCGGCGAAGCGGTCTCCGCGTCGTGGCGCGCGGCGCACGCCAACAAGGCCGAGATGATCCGTTGGGGCCTGATGGTCGCCGGCTGCTGGTCCTCGGCTCAATCCCGGCGTTCGTCGGCCTCGCCGTCGTCCTGCCGTGGCTCGGCTATGCGACCTGGCACCTCTACACCCGGCTGGTCGACCGGCCGGCGCCGAAGCGCCGGCGCTAGCGCTTACTTCGCCTCGGCTTCGGTCCCGCCGGCCCGGAGCGTCGCGGCGGACATCGCGGCGCTCGGCGATGCGCGCCGCCTTGCCGGTGCGGCCGCGCAGATAATAGAGCTTGGCCCGGCGGACGTCGCCGCGGCGCACGACCTCGATATGGTCGATGATCGGCGAATAGAGCGGGAAGACGCGCTCGACGCCTTCGCCGAAGCTGATCTTGCGGACGGTGAAGCTGGAGCCGACGCCCTTGTTGGCGCGGGCGATGCACACGCCCTCGAAATTCTGCACCCGGGTGCGGTCGCCCTCGATCACCTTGACGCCGACGCGCAGCGTGTCGCCGGGGCGGAATTCGGGAACGGGCTTGTCCTTGGTCAGCGCGTCGATCGCTTCGCGCTCGAGGGTCTCGATCAGGTTCATGGTCTCTTCTCGTCTCTGTCCCGCTGCGCGCCAGAGGGCGGTGCCTGCGATGCGCCCCCGTGGCGCTCGATCAGGTCCGGCCGCCGTAGCCGTGTATCGTCGATCGCCTGGGCTCTACGCCACGCCGCGATCTTCGCATGATCCCCCGACCGCAGCACTTCGGGGATCGTGCGCCCTTCCCATGTGACTGGTCGGGTATAGTGCGGATATTCGAGAAGCCCCTGCTCGAAGCTCTCCTCCTCTCCGCTGGAGGCCGCGCCCATTACCCCGGGAAGCAGGCGCACGCAAGCGTCGAGGACGACCATCGCTCCGACCTCGCCGCCGGAGAGGACGTAGTCGCCGATCGAGACCGGTTCCACCGGCCGCGCCTCGAAGATCCGCTCGTCGAATCCCTCGAACCGGCCGCACAGCAGGATTACGCCCTCCCCCGCCGCCAGCTCGCGCACCCGGGCCTGGGTCAGCGGTGCGCCGCGCGGGGTCAGCGCCAGCATCGGCCGTCCGTCCGCGACGCTGTCGAGCGCGGCGGCGAGCACGTCGGGGCGAAGCACCATTCCCGCCCCGCCGCCCGCCGGCGTGTCGTCGACGCTGCGGTGCTTGTCGGCCGCGAAATCGCGGATGTTGGTCGCCTCGAGGCTCCAGATCCCCTCCTCCAGCGCCTTCCCGGCGAGGCTCGCGCCGAGCGGCCCCGGGAACATGTCGGGGTAGAGCGTCAGGACGGAGGCGCGGAAGGTCATGAGAATGTGTCTTCCAGACTTTCCGGACGAGAGACATCCGCCTCGTTGCCCGACATCCAGGCCACCAGGACGCCGGTACCATAAAGCATCACCGCAGCGCCCCAGAAGATCAGCGCGGCCGTTAGGCGATATTCATCCGGGGTCGATAGTTCATGATCCGCAGATCGCTCGATTGTCAGAAACAAATAAGTGCCGCGAGCTAGAGCCAGTGCCGGCACCGGGAGCGCGGCGAGCCAGATGATGCGCTTCGACCACCCATAGCGCCTCAACCACCGCCAAATAAGCAGCGGCAAGGCTAGCTGGAACAATATCAGGATAATCACCAGCACAGTTCAGTCGTGCTCCCACGCAACGGCAATTTCGGCGGAACCGCCGCTATCACAATCCATTGCTGTTCGCATGGATGAGGAAATTCTCGACTGTCTGATCGTCGGCGGCGGGCCCGCGGGGCTGACCGCGGCGATCTATCTCGCCCGCTTCCACCTCGACATCCTGGTCGTCGACGGGGGCAAGAGCCGCGCCGCGTGGATCCCGTGCACCCGCAACGTCTCCGGATTTCCCGACGGCATCGCCGGCACCGAGCTGCTCGAGCGGATGCGCGACCAGGCCTGCAAATATGGCGCGAAGATCGAGACCGAGTTCGTCAGCAAGCTCGAGCGCGACGAGCAAAGCGGGCTATTCACCGCGACCTGGGGCTCGGGCAGCGCGACGGCGCGCACCGTCCTGCTCGCAACCGGGGTGACCAACCGCCGCCCGCCGATGGACGAGGAGCTTCACGACGACGCGCTCGCCCGCGGGCTCATCCGCTATTGCCCGATCTGCGACGGCTATGAGGTCACTGACAAGAAGGTGGGAGTGATCGGGTCCGACAGCCACGGCGTCGCCGAGGCCTTGTTCCTGCGCTCCTATACCGCCGACGTGACCCTGATCGCGCCCGACAAGGCGATGCGGCTCAAGCCCGAGGACTTCAGAAGCTGAAGGATGCGGAGATCGAGTGCGTCGACGGTCCGACCCAGGCGGTCGCGATCAGCAAGGACTGCATCACCATCGACACCGCCGAGGGCCATTACACGTTCGACACCATCTATCCCGCGCTCGGCTCCGACACCCACACCCAGCTCGCCGAAATGATCGGGGCCGACCTTTCGGGCGATAGCTGCATCAAGACCGACGCCCACCAGCGCACCAGCGTCCCCGGCCTCTACGCCGCGGGGGACGTGGTGATCGGCCTCGACCAGATCAGCCACGCGATGGGCGAAGGCGGGGTCGCCGCCACCACCATCCGCAACGATTTGTGCGCGCAGCAGCCGCGCTGGCGCGAGCCGCTGGCGCAAATGGAGGAGGCCGGTAGCGGCTCCTAGGCGAGAAACTCGCGGGTCGAGGACGATGCGGTCGTCCGCGAGGTCGGCGATTCCGGGCCTGAACGCAATCAGCGAGCGCTTGCCGCCGTCGCGTCTCGATCTCGAGCAGGTCGCCGGCGCCGTAATTCTCGACCGCGACCACGGTGCCGACGGCCGCCCCCTGCCCGTCCACCGCCGGCAGGCCGATCAGGTCGGCGTGATAATATTCGCCCGCCTCGAGCGGCGGCAGGGCCGAGCGGTCCACTTCGACGAGCGCGCCGCGCAGGGCCTCGGCGGCGGAGCGGTCGTCGATCCCCTCGAACCGGGCGACGGGCGTCTTGCCGTCACGGACGGAAAGCAGGCGGCGGACCGCGCCGCCGACGTAGAGCTTCTGCTGCCGCGACAGGCTGTCGACGCTGTCGCTGAACAGCTTGAGGCGCAGCTCGCCTTTGACGCCGTGCGCCCCGGCAACCGCGGCGAGCGCGATCGCGCTTCACAGTTCCTCCCCATCGCGTGGCGATGGGGAGGGGGACCATCCAACGCAGATTGGATGGTGGAGGGGTAGATGGCATGGGCGCCTGTCTACCCCTCCACCAGCCTCGCGCTGGTTCCCCTCCCCACGAGCTTCGCTCGCAGGGAGGAACTGACGCACTTACTCCGGCTTTCTCTTCGGATCTCGGCCTGGGGCGAATCCGCGGTCGGCGGAGCGACCTCGTCGGCGCCCTCGGCCGGAGCCTCGCCGGCTTCGGCTTCGACGGCGGCGTCTTCAACGGCCGCCGGAGCTTCCTCGGCAGCGGCTTCGGCGGCCGGCGCTTCCGCGCCCGCTTCGGCTTCGACCGCAGCCTCTTCGGCAACCGCCGGAGCTTCCTCCGCAGCGGCTTCGGCGGCAGGCGCTTCCTCGCCCGCCTCGGCCTCGGCAGCAGCCTCTTCGGCGACCGGCTCCTCGGCCGGCTGGTCGGCGGTATCCGCCGGCGCCTGCTCTTCCGCAATCTCCTCGGCCTCGGTCGAAGCCTCGACCGGCGGAGTCTCTTCAGCAGCTTCCTCGGCCACCGCTTCGGCTTCCGCGGTCGGCTCGGCGGTTGCTTCCTCGACCGCCTCGGCGATCACCGCCTCCGCCTCTTCCGGCTTCTCTTCCGGAGCCGCAGCGGCCTCGGCGGCCTTCTTCGCCCGCTCCTCGACGCGCTCCTTGGCCTTCTCGCCCGGCTCGGCCTTCTGCGGGTTGTTGCGCGCCGGGCGCTCGCGAATGCCGGCCGCGTCGAGGAAGCGCAGCACGCGGTCCGACGGCTGGGCGCCGACCGACAGCCAGTGCGAGATGCGCTCGCCGTCGAGCTTGACCCGCTCGGGCGAATCCTTGGCCAGCAGCGGGTTATAGGTGCCGAGCTTCTCGATGAAGCGGCCGTCGCGGGGCGAACGGCTGTCGGCGACCACGATCCGGTAATAGGGCCGCTTCTTGGCGCCGCCGCGCGTGAGGCGAATTGCTAGAGCCATGTTTCAGTCTTTCCTTTCAGTGTGTTCGGTTACTTCTTTGAAAACTTGTCGAAACCCGGTGGAAGGTTGAACGGTTGCCCGCCGAGCCCCGGAAGCGCCGGTCCGCCGAGACCGCCCGGCGGAAGCGCGCCCGGAGGGCGCAAGGCCGCCGAGCGCGCCTTCGAGGCCGCCCTTGTTGAACAAGGCCGCGAGCTTGCCGAACCCGCCCATCTTCTTCAGCCGCTTCATCGCGGTCGACATTTCCTGGTGCATCTTCAACAGCTTGTTGATGTCCTGGACGGTCGTCCCGGAGCCCTTGGCGATGCGGATCTTGCGCTTGGCGTTGACGATCTCGGGCCGCGCCCGCTCCTTGGCGGTCATCGACGACAGCATCGCCTCCATATGGACCAGCGCCTTCGAATCCTGGGCCTGGTCCATCGCCCCCTTCATGCCCTTCAAGCCCGGCATCATCCCGGCCAGCGCGCCGAGCCCGCCCATCCGCTGCATCTGCTTGAGCTGGGCCCACAAATCGTCGAGGTCGAACTTGCCCTTGGCCATCTTGGCCGCGATCTTCTCGGCCTCCTCGACCTGGATCGTCTCGGCGGCGCGCTCGACCAGGCTGACGACGTCGCCCATGCCGAGGATCCGCCCGGCGACGCGGTCGGGATGGAACGCCTCGAGCTTGTCGATCGCCTCGCCGACGCCGGCGAACTTGATCGGCTTGCCGGTGACCGCGCGCATCGACAGCGCGGCGCCGCCGCGCGCATCGCCGTCGAGCCGGGTCAGGATCACGCCGGTCAAGTCGACCTCGCCGGCGAAGCCCTTGGCGACGTTGACCGCGTCCTGGCCGGTCAGCGCGTCGACCACCAGCAGGGTCTCGGTCGGGCTCGAGGCGGCGGCCACGGCCTTCATCTCGGCCATCAGCTGGTCGTCGACGTGGAGCCGGCCCGCCGTGTCGAGCAGCACCACGTCATAGGCCTGGAGCTTCGCCGACTGGAGCGCGCGTTTGGCGATGTCGACCGGCTGCTGGCCGGCGACGACCGGCAGCGTGTCGACGTTCGCCTGGCGCCCCAAGCACCGCGAGCTGCTCCTGCGCGGCCGGGCGGGCGACGTCGAGCGACGCCATCAGCACCCGCTTGCGCTCGCGCTCGGCGAGCCGCTTGGCGAGCTTGGCGGTGGTCGTCGTCTTGCCCGAGCCCTGCAGGCCGACCATCATGATCACGACCGGGGGCGTGGCGGCGAGGTTGAGCTCGGCGGTGTCCGCGCCGAGCGTCTCGACCAGGGCGTCGTGGACGATCTTGACCACCATCTGCCCCGGCGTGACCGAGCGCAGCACTTCCTGGCCGACCGCTTTCTCGGTGACCTGGTCGACGAAATCGCGGGCGACCGGGCAGCGCGACGTCGGCCTCGAGCAGGGCGACGCGCACTTCGCGCATGGCCGAGCGCACGTCGGCCTCGCTGAGCGCGCCGCGCCCGCGAAGCCGGTCGAATACGCTGCCGAGCCGATCGCTCAACGTGTCGAACATTCAAATCTCCTACGATGCGAACGGCCCATATGGGGCGCGAAACGCAAAATACGCCGGCGGACGAAACCTCGTCGGCCGGCGCGCACCCGTGAGCGCTCACATCGATGTCTGTCCTTAGGACGGGCGCGCGCTTAGCCGGATCAGCGCCAAGACTTCAACCGCTGCTAGAACTTGGGCTTGCCCTTCGGTCTTGCGCGGCCGCGAGGGACCGCCTGCCCGGGCCCTTGCCCGGACCGTTGCCGCCCGACGGCCGCCGCGGTCCGCGCGGCGGGCCCGCGCCGGTCGGGCGTGACCACGGCCGTGGCGCTGGTCGCTCGGGCACCCGGTCCATCGGCCGCGTCGCCTGCATCTGCTGGCGCGGCCCGACCGCATAGCCTTCTTTCAGCAGCTGGGTGAACGCTGCCCGCGTGCTCTCGGCGATCGCGTCCTGGAGCGCCTTGGGCAGGTCGGCGAAGGTGACGTTGGGGTGGATCGCCTGGACGTCGCGCAGCAGCTGGTTGGGCAGCCCGCCCGACGCGCGCTTCAGCGCCGCGATCGCGTCGAGCACCGCCGAAAAGACGATCGATTGCATGACCTCATTGGCGGCTCTCGGCATTGCTCTCCTCGCGAGGTGGACTTGCCCCGGCGCGCTCCCTAAGTCACGCGCGCCAATGCGCCGCCACTTCCACAAGATGCATGGCCTCGGCAACGATTTCGTGATCGTCGACGCGCGCGAACGACGCCGTTCGAGGTCACGCCGGCGCTCGCCAAAGCGATCGCCGACCGGCGCACGGGCGTCGGCTGCGACCAGCTGATCGTGCTCGAGCCGAGCCAGTCCGCCGATCTCAAGATGCGCATCTGGAACAGCGACGGCGGCGAGGTCGAAAGCTGCGGCAACGCCACGCGCTGCGTGGTCCAGCTGACCGGCGCCCGGCGGATCGACAGCGACGGCGGGCTGCTCGAGGGCGAGGATCTCGGGGCCGAGGTCGAAGTCGCGCTCGGCGAGCCCCGCTTCGGGTGGGACGACATCCCGCTCGCCTATCCGCTCGACACCAACCCGCTGCCGATGGCCTGGGGCGAGCTGATCCGGCCGATGGCGCTCAACGTCGGCAACCCGCACCTCGTGTTCTTCGTCGACGAGCTGGACGCGGTTCCGACTCGACAGACGTCGGGCCGACGATCGAGCATGACCCGGCTTTCCCTGATCGCATCAACGTCAATGTCGCCCAAATCGAGGACGGCGGAGTTCGGCTCAAGACGTGGGAGCGCGGCGCCGGACTGACCCTGGCCTGCGGTACCGGGGCCTGCGCGACCGCTGTCGCGGCGATCCGGAGCAAGCGGGCGACGTCGCCGGTCAAGGTGACGATGCCGGGCGGCTCGCTGACCGTCTCCTGGGAGCCGGGGCAGCCGATCCGCATGCGCGGCAGCGCGACCCATGTCTTCTCGGGCGAGCTCGACCTCGAGGCGCTGCAATGAGCGTCGAGACGATCACGCTCGGCTGCCGGCTCAACTTCGCCGAGAGCGAGACGATCGCGCGCAGCGCCGCGCCCGGGCGACGACTGGATCGTCGTCAACAGCTGCGCCGTGACCAACGAGGCCGTGCGCCAGACGCGCCAGGCGATCCGCCGCGCCCATCGTCGCCGGCCCGGCGCCCGGATCCTCGTCACCGGATGCGCCGCAGAGCTCGATCCGGCGCCGTTCGCGGCCATGCCGGAGGTGTCGACGCGTCGTCGGAAATGCGCGACAAGCTCAACGCATTGGCCGCAAATGACGTCATGACGCCAGTGCCGGCCGGGTTCCTGCGGCCATGTCCGCAGCTTCGTCGCCGTGCAGACCGGCTGCGACCATCGCTGCACCTTCTGCTCGATCTGGCAGGCGCGCGGGCCGAGCCGGTCGCTGCCGTTCGAAGCGATCCGCGACGCCGTCGCCCGCGAGACTCGATCGCGGGGCCAAGGAAATCGTCCTGACCGGCGTCGACATCACCGACTATCGACGGCGGGCTCGGCCGAGCTGTGCCAGCGGCTGCTTGCGTCCGAGCCGCGGCTGCAGCGCCTGCGCCTGTCCTCGCTCGACAGCATCGAGATCGACGACGCCTTGTTCGAGCTGATCGCCGGCGAGCCGCGGCTGATGCCGCACTTCCATCTTTCGCTCCAGGCCGGCGACGATTTGATCCTCAAGCGCATGAAGCGCCGCCACAGCCGCGCCGACGCGGTCCGCACGGTCGAGCGGATCAAGGCCGTCGCGGCCGGACGCGACGATCGGCGCCGACCTGATCGCCGGATTTCCGACGGAAACCGAGGAGATGGCACTGAACAGTTTGAAACTGCTTGAGGATTGCGATGTCGTCGCCGCGCACGTCTTCCCCTTCTCGGCACGGCCCGAACACGCCGGCGGCGCGCATGCCCCAGCTGGCGCGGGAGGTGGTGAAGGCCCGCGCCGCCCGGCTCCGCGAGGCGGCGGCCGAGCGCCGGACCGGCTGGCTCGACCGCCTGGTCGGCACCGACCAGCGGGTGCTCGATCGAGAACCACGGCAAGGGCCATAGCCGACAATTTCGCGCCGGTCGCGCTGTCCGGCGCGAGCAAGGGCGAGGTCGTGACCGCGCGAATCACCGGCCGCGACGGCGACCACGCTGCGTGCGGCGTCGCCCTGTGAGCTGGCTCGACCGCCTGCGCGGCGGGTTTGCCAAGACTGCCGAGAAGGTCGCCGACAATCTGACCGGCCTGACCAGCCGCGCCGCGCTCGACACGGCGACCCTCGACGACATCGAGGAAGCGCTGATCGCCTCCGACCTCGGCCCCGAGGCGTCGCACCGGATCCGCGAGGCGATCGCCCGCGGAACGCTTCGAGCGGCTCGACGAGCGCGGGCTTCGCACGATCCTTGCCGAGCAGATCGAGACAGATCCTCGCTCCGGTCGCCAAGCCGCTGGAAGTGTGGGGTTTTCCCCGCCCGCACGTGATCCTGGTCATTGGCGTCAACGGCTCCGGCAAGACGACGACGATCGGCAAGCTCGGCCATTGGCTGAAGGAACAGGATTATGGCGTGCTGCTCGCCGCCGGCGACACCTTCCGCGCCGCGGCGATCGAGCAATTGCAGATCTGGGGCGAGCGCATCGGCGCGCCGGTCATTTCAGGCAAGGAAGGCGGCGACGCGGCCGGGATCGTGTTCGACGGCGTCAAGCAGGCGACCGCGACCGGCGAGGACGTGCTGATCGTCGACACCGCCGGCCGCCTCCAGAACAAGTCGCATCTGATGGAGGAACTGTCCAAGATCCGCCGCGTGCTCGGCCGCCTCAACCCCGAGGCGCCGCACGACGTCCTGCTCGTCCTCGACGCCACCACCGGCCAGAACGCGCCTTGCGCAGGTCGAGGTGTTCCGCGAGAGCGCGGGCGTGACCGGCCTGATCATGACCAAGCTCGACGGCACCGCGCGCGGCGGCGTGCTCGTCGCCGCCGCCGAGAAGTTCGGCCTTCCGATCCATGCCATCGGCGTCGGCGAGAAGGCCGACGACCTGCGGCCGTTCGACCCGCGCGCCGTCGCGCGGGCCATCGCCGGATTGCCGCCCGAATGAGCGAGCGCCCCGAACCGAGCGGACCGATGCGCCTGCTGGTCGACTTCGGGCCGCTGATCGTCTTCTTCGTCGCCTACAAGGTGGGCGGGAGCGGGCTTGCCGCCATCATTGGTCGCGACCGGTGCCTTCATGGTCGCCGTCATGATCGCGATCGTCGCGGCGCTCGCGGTCGTTCCGGCGGGTGTCGCCGATGGTGTGGCTGTCGACCGTGCTGATCCTCGGCTTCGGCGCGATCACGCTCTATCTGCACGATCCGAAGTTCATCCAGATGAAGCCGACGCTCTATCTACGTGCGTCGCTGGCCATCCTGCTGTTCGCCGGGCTGCTCACGGGCAAGCCGCTGCTGCGCTGGCTGTTCGGGCCCGATCTTCCCCGGCCTCGACGACGAGGGCTGGCTCAAGCTCAGCCGCAACTGGGCGCTGTTCTTCGTCGCCCTCGGCGGTCGCCAATGAGGTGATGCGCGCGACCGCTCGACTTCGACACCTGGCTGACGCTCAAGGTGTGGGGCGTGCCGATCGTCTCGCTCGTCTTCGCCGCGGCCAACATGCCGATGCTGCTGCGCCACGGCCTCGAGCCCGAGAGCAAGGCCGACGTGGTCGAGCGAGGCGCCGGTCGAATGAGCGATCCGATCCTCTCCATCCGCGGCCTGCGCAAGCACTACGGCACCGGCGTCGAAGCGCTGAAGTCGGTCGACCTCGACATCAGAAGCGGCGAGATTTTCGCGCTGCTCGGGCCGAACGGCGCCGGCAAGACGACGCTGATCAACATCGTCTGCGGGATCGTCACGCCGACCGAGCGGCGAAGTGCTGGTCGACGGCAAGAACTGGCAGAGCGATTTCCGCCATGCCCGCAGGCCGGATCGGCCTGGTCCCGCAGGAGCTGACGACCGACGCCTTCGAGCCGGTCGTCGCGCACCGTGAGCTTTTCGCGCGGGCTGTTCGGCAAGCCGCGCCGACCCGAAGAAGATCGAGGAGCTGCTCAAGCGCCTGTCGCTGTGGGACAAGCGCAAGACGATCATGATGCATCTGTCGGGCGGGATGAAGCGCCGGGTGATGATCGCCAAGGCGCTCAGCCACGAGCCCGACATCCTGTTCCTCGACGAGCCGACCGCCGGCGTCGACGTCGAGCTTCGCCGCGACATGTGGGACGTGGTCCGCCAGCTGCGCTCCGGACGGGACGACGATCATCCTCACCACCCATTATATCGAGGAAGCCGAGGAGATGGCCGACCGCGTCGGCGTGATCAGCAAGGGCGAGCTGATCGCGGTCGACGAGAAGAACGACGCTGATGACGAAGATGGGCAAGAAGACGCTCGACATCATGCTCGCCGAGCCGCTCACGGCGGTCCCGCCCGAACTTGCCGAATGGAACGCTGCGCTTGGAGCGACGACGGCACGTGCTCTGCTACGAGTTCGACAGCCACGCCGAGCGCACCGGCATCGCCTCGCTGATGCGGCGCCTGAGCGACGCTCGGCATCCCGCTACAAGGACCTGTCGACCCACCAGTCGAGCCTCGAGGATATTTTCGTCGAGCTGGTCCACCGCCAGAGGGAAGCAGCGGCAATGAACGGCCACGGCATCTGCCGCGATCTACAAGTTCGAGATGGCGCGCTGGGGCCGCACCCTGTGGCAGAGCCTGATCACCCCGGTGATCACCACCTCGCTCTATTTCGTGGTGTTCGGGTCGGCGCTCGGCAGCCGCATGACGGCGATGGAGGGGGTCAGCTACGGCGCCTTCATCGTCCCCGGGCTGACCTTGCTGTCGGTGTTCATGCAGTCGATCTTCAACGCGAGCTTCGGCATTTATTTTCCGAAGTTTACGGGCACGATCTACGAACTTCTGTCAGCGCCGATCTCGAGTTTCGAGGCGGTCCTCGCCTATGTCGGGGCGGCGGCGACCAAGTCGGTGATCCTGGCGCTGGTCACCCTCGCCACCGCGCTGCTGTTCGTGCCGCTGCAGGTCGACCATCCGCTGTGGATGCTGCGTCTTCCTGCTCGGGATCACCACCGGCTTCTGCCTGTTCGGCTTCGCCATCGGCATCTGGGCGAAGAATTTCGAGCAGCTGCAGATCATCCCGATGCTGGTGATCACTCCGCTGACCTTCCTCGGCGGCGCCTTCTACTCGGTCAATGCGCTGCCCGAGCCGTTCCGGACGATCACCCTGTTCAACCCGGTCGTCCATCTGGTCAGCGGCTTCCGCTGGAGCTTCTACTCGGTGCTGGACGTGCCCGTCTGGTCGAGCGTCGCGGTGATGCTGGCGATCATCGCCTTGTGCATGGCGGTGATCGCCTGGATGTTCAAAAGCGGCTACCGGTTGAAGCAGTAGCCTAGCTCGTCAGCTCCGGGGACTTCGCGCCTTCCTGGTCGGCGCGGGCCTCGCCGCGGCCGTCGAGGTTCGCCGCGACGAACTCCCAATTGACGATGTTCGACAGCACCGTGCTGGCGAATTTCGGCCGCTCGTTGCGATAGTCGATGTAATAAGCGTGCTCCCACACATCGAGCGTGAACAGCGGGACCATGCCGTCGTGGACGAGGGGCGTGTCGGCGTCGTGCAGCGAGGTGATGCGCAGCGACCCGCGATCGAGCACCAGCCATGCCCAGCCGCTGGCGAAATGATTGACCGCTTCCTCCTGCAGCTTCTGGAGCATCGCCTCGACGTTGCCGAACGCATCGTTGATCAGATGCTCGAGCTTGCCCTCGGGCTTCTGGCCCCGGGCCGGTGCGAGGCACTGCCAGAAGAAGCTGTGGTTCCACAGCTGCGCGCTGTTGTTGAACAGCTTCGCGTTCCCGGCGCGGTGCGCCTCGCGAATGACCTGGGCAAGCGAAGCGCCGCTTAGCTCCGCTTCGGCCTGCAGCAGCTCATTGGTCTTGGTGACGTAGGCCTTGTGGTGCTTGCCGTGGTGGAAATCGAGGGTTTCGGCCGACATGTGGGGCGCAAGCGCGTCCGTGGCGTAGGGCAGATCGGGCAGCTGGAAGGGCATGGTCCGGGCAACTCCTTGAACTGCCGGGAAAAGCCCGCCGAAGCGAGACCTCCCCGGGCGACTACCCTCCCCTACTCGCCCGAAATGCTTGCACGGCCGAGAATTTCAACCCTAGAAACGACGATTAACGCGGCGAATGCGGCAAAGGGGGCGCGCATGGGCAAGATTCTCGAAAACCTCTACCTGACACTGGCGATCGGCCTGGTCCTTGCCATCGTCATCATGCTGCTGCCCGACGCCGGCTATAATCCCGGTCCGACCGGCGAGCTGGCGACCGGCGTGCTCCAGTGGCTCCACGTCTTTTTCGGGATCACCTGGATCGGTCTGCTCTATTATTTCAATTTCGTGCAGATCCCGACCATGCCGTCGATCCCGGCCGAGCTGAAGCCGGAAGTCTCGAAATTCATCGCGCCCAATGCCCTGTTCTATTTCCGCTGGGGCGCGGCGTTCACCGTCCTGACGGGGCTGCTCCTCGCCTGGTCCTACAACAATGGAACGCCGCTCGGGGAGCTCGACGAAGCGCTGCTCCTGCAACCCAGCGCCCGGCTGATCGGGATCGGCATGTGGCTGGCGCTGATCATGGCGTTCAACGTCTGGGTCGATCATCTGGCCCAATCAGAAGAAGGCGCTCGGGCTCGTCCCCGCCGAGGACGCGGCCAAGGCCAAGGCGGCGCGGACGGCGATGATCACCTCGCGGATCAACACCCTGCTGTCGATCCCGATGCTGCTGTGCATGACCAATTTCCACTAAGCTCCAGCGCCGCCTGGGCCGCATTCAGCGGCCTCACGGCGGGTCCAGCCGCCTAGGCCGCTGAATCCTGCAGCTTGTGGCGCTTCAGGGCGTGGCGCAGCTGGTCGTAGCTAAGGCCGAGCGCGCCGGCCGTCGCCCGCTGGTTATAACGGTTGCGGCGGAGCGCATCCTCGAGCAGCGACCGTTCGTAGGACGCGACCGCGGAGCGGAAGTCGTCCACCGCCTCGGGCGGCGGCGGCGGCATCGATTCGACGACATGCAGCGGAACGGCCTCGCCGTCGGGCTCAACCGCGGTTGCGACGGACCGGCGGCGCGGGTCCTCACCGGCGTCCATGGCGAAAGGAACGGATCGAACGACGATCTCGTCGATCGGCCGTTCGGGATCTTCGTGCCGGTAGACCGCGCGCTCGACCACGTTGCGCAATTCGCGGACATTGCCGGGCCAGTGATACACCTCGAGCTCGGCCAGCGCGCGTGGGGAGAAGCCAGGCCAGTTGGGCCAGTCGAGCTCGACCGACATCCGCCGCCCGAAATGTTCGGTCAGCAGCGGGATGTCGCCCTCGCGGACGCGAAGCGGCGGCAGGGTGATCACTTCGAACGACAGGCGGTCGAGCAGGTCGGCCCGGAAGTTGCCCTTGTCCACCTGGTCGGGGAGGCTCTCGTTGGTTGCCGCGACGATGCGCACGTCGACCGAGATCGGCTTCGACGCCCCGATCCGCGTGATCTCGCCATATTCGGTCGCGCGCAGCAGCCGGTCCTGGGCGGGCATCGACAGCGTCCCCAGCTCGTCGAGGAACAGGGTCCCGCCGTCGGCCTCCTCGAACCGCCCGTGGCGGGTCTTGGCGGCCCCGGTGAAGCTCCCCGCTTCGTGGCCGAACAGCTCGGCCTCGATCAGATTTTCGGGCAAAGCGGCGCAGTTCATGACGATCAGCGGCCCGGCCCAGCGCGACGACAGATGGTGGAGGCGCTCGGCGATCAGCTCCTTGCCGGTGCCGCGCTCGCCGATCACCAGCACCGGCCGGTTGAGCGGCGCGGCGCGGCTCGCCCGCTCGACCGCGTCGAGGAAGGCATAGCTTTGCCCGATGAACTGTTCGGCCCGCTCCACGTCGCATCTCACCAAAAATCTGCCCGACAGTTGGTGGCAAATCCCACCATTTGGCAAGGATTTTTCAGCCTGAAAAGACGCCGAAAATCGCGATTTTCCCTGAATTCAGAACATTTCGGACTTTTGGCACGGACTCTTGTATAGTTTTTGGCAGGTTTAGGGCCCTGAGTACGAATCTGGAGTTCTGGAATGGGAATTTTCTCGCGAACGCGCGACATCTTCGCGGCGAACATGACCGAGCTGCTCGATCGCTCGGAAGATCCGGCGAAGATGATCCGCATGATCATCCTCGAGATGGAGGAGACTTTGGTCGAGGTCCGCGCCTCGGCCGCGCGCTGCATCGCCGACGGCAAGGAAATGCGCCGGGCGCTCAACCGGCTCGACGAGCTGCAGCGGAGCTGGACCGAAAAGGCCGAGCTGGCGCTGTCCAAGGACCGCGAGGATCTGGCCAAGGCCGCGCTGACCGAGCGCCAGAAGGCGGCCGACATGGCCGAGGGCCTCAACTCCGAGATCACGGTGATCGACGACACGCTGAAGGGCTATGAGGGCGATATCGCCAAGCTCCAGGGCAAGCTGCGCGAAGCGCGCGCGCGGCAGAATGCGCTCGCGGCACGGTTCGAAAGCGCCGTCACCCGGGCCAAGGCGCGGGAGATCATGAACGGCAATCGCACCGAAGACGCCTTTTCGCGCTTCGAACTGCTTGAGCGCCGCGCCGATTTCGCCGAAGGGCGCGCCGATGCGCTCGGCATGACC
The DNA here is from genome assembly GCA_963765945.1 of uncultured Alphaproteobacteria bacterium. GTDB lineage: Bacteria > Pseudomonadota > Alphaproteobacteria > Sphingomonadales > Sphingomonadaceae > Sphingomicrobium. Next base: position 77,964 of record CAVXYS010000037.1, on the reverse strand, counting down.
GGACCGAAGAGCCTGGAAGAGGAGATCGCCGAATTGAAGTCGGCCGAATCCGTCGACGCCGAACTGGAAGCGATGAAGGCCGCGCTCAAGGCAAAGGGGAAATAAGTGGACTTAGATGCAATCATCATTGTGCCGATCGTCTGTCTCGGCCTGCCGTGGCTGATCTTCCACTACATTACCAAGTGGAAGCAGGCGAAGACGCTGACCGGCGATGACGAGAAGCTGCTCGACGAGCTGCACGACGCCGCGCGTCGGCTCGACGACCGGCTGTGTTCGATCGAGCGGATCATGACCGCCGAAAACCCGAATTGGCGCCAACAGTGCCTGCCTGGCCGCGGCAGCGAGACCGAGCGGCTGCTGCCCTCCCGAGAGCGGCTATGACCGACGACCGCTACCCCGAAGCGTACCGCGATGACCGCCGCCAGCTCAGCAGCAGCCGGCCAGCCGCACCCGCTTCTATCGCGACAAGCGCAACGGCAAGATCAACGGCATCTGCGCGGGCATCGCCGATTACACCGGGTTCGACGTCACGCTGGTCCGGATTTGCATGATCGCGGCGCTGTTCCTCAGCAGCGGATCGGTCATCCCCTTCTATTTTATCGCCGGCTGGATCTCGCCGGTGAAGCCGCGCGAACTCGACTATGCCGACCGCGAAGACCAGCGCTTCTGGCAGGGCGTCCGGGCTTCCCCGGCCCGCTCCGCACGCGACATCCGCGGCCGGTTCAAGGACATCGATCGCCGCCTCGCCGACATCGAAAGCTATGTGACCAGCGAAAACCGCTCGCTCGCGCACGAGATCGAGCAGCTTCGCTAGGGGAAACAGCAACATGGACGAGGCATTTTCGTTCGACAACGGAGGGCACGCACAATGGATCCTGTCGCCATGGTGTTCATCGCGGCGATCGTCGTCGGATTGCCAACGATCATGCTGACGATGGCCTTCAATCGCTTCTTCAAGTTTCGCGAGAAGAAGCTCGAGGTCGAGGCGATGGCGGCCGCGGAGAAGGCCGCGCAATATGCCTCGCGCTCTATCGAGCTCGAGCAGCGCGTCCGGGTGCTCGAGCAGATCGTCACGGACCGCGGCGCCGAGACCGCCGCCCAGATCGAGGCACTGCGCAAGCCGCGCATCACGACGGGGGAAAAGGCGCAATGAACGTCTACGAGTTCGTCCTCGGCATTCTCATCCTGATGTTCGTGTTCACGGTCATTCGACACAAGATGGGCATCCCGCTGCGCTCGATGCGCGAGATGCGGGGCGAGCCGGTCAACGACGCGGAAAATGCCCGGCTTCGGGGCCAGGTGAAGCAGCTCCAGGACCGCATCAATGTGCTGGAACGGATCGTGACTGACCGCGGTGTTGAGACCGCCGCGCAAATCGAGGCGCTCCGCGAGCGCGACAAGATTGAGGTGGAGGACAAGGCGTAATGGAAGGCGGTCAAATCATGGTGGTGACGATCGTTGCGATCGTCATGGTGGCATCGATCATCCGTGCCCTGGTCGGCGGCGGGCGCCGCCGGCGTCACGGCGGCGACGAGCGGCTCGAAGCCCAGACCCAGGCCGAGAACCAGCGCCTGCGCGACGAAGTCGGCGAGCTGCGGGAGCGCCTCAAGGTGCTCGAGCGGATCACCGTCGAGAAGGAGAACAGCCTGTCGCGCGAGATCGAGTCGCTGCGCGACCGGTGACATCGGCCGGGCTTGATCCTATCTCGCGCCGGTGAGCGCGCTTCCGTCCATCCGCGATGTCTACGACGACTATCAGCTGCTCGACGGCGAGGACCGCTACCGCCTGCTGATCGACCTCGGGCGCCAGCTCGAAGCGATGCCCGACGCCCTCAAGACCGACGCGACCAGGGTGCGCGGCTGCTCGGCCTCGGTGTGGGTCTATCCGACGGTGCAGGACGGACGGCTGCACTTCCTCGCCGACAGCAATGCGGCGATCACCAAGGGCATCGTCGCGCTGATCCTGGCGGCGGTGCAGGACCAGCCCGCGGCCGAGGTCGCGCGGCTCGACGTCGAGGCGGCGCTCGCCCCGTTCGAGCTGCGCAAGCATTTGAGCGCCAACCGGACGCAGGGCGTCCCCAACATGATCGCGCTGATCCGCCAGACCGCGGAGCGCTACGCCGCAGCGGCCTGACGTCGCTCCTTAGATGATCCCGTGCAGGTCGAAATGCGGGGCGATCGGGTCGAGGCCGAGCGAGTCGTCGAGCGCGGAGCCGGCGTGCCAGCCATCGAGTAGCGGGGCATGCGTCGGACTCTCGTCGATCGCCGTCTTGGCGACCACGGCCAACTCCTGGCCCGCCGAGCGTGCGACGCTGAAGGTCGGTGGGCGATCCGCCCGACTGGTAGCGGATCGTCACCGCGCCGCTGCCGCTGACGTTGCCGACCGTCACGAACGCGTCGCCGCCGCCGTTGGCATCGATCTGCAATTGGGTGCCGACGATCTTCACATAGCCGCCGGCGACGACGTTGGTGCCGTTGGCGACGGAGAGATACTGGCTGATGTCGACCACGTCCCCGGCCGCATAGTCGCCGACGGTGGCGACACCGGGCGCGTTGGTCAGCACGAACGTGTCGTTGCCTGCTCCGCCGACCATGTAATCGGCGCCGCCGCCGCTCACCAGCACGTTGGCAGCACCGTTGCCGTAAAGGCTTTGGCCAAGCTCGTTGCCGGTGAGGTTGACGGCGCCGCTACTTCCGTTCGCCGACAAAGTCTCGACGCTACGGCCGGCGCCCAGCGCGAAGCTGGCGAAGCAGACCGCGATATCGTCGCCCTCTCCGGCCGCCTCGAAGATTTGATCGCCGCCATCCTGGACGTAATAAACGTCGTTCCCTTGGCCGCCTGCCATATTGTCATTGCCGGCGCCCCCGAGCAGGAAGTCGTTGCCGCCGAGGCCGACGAGATAGTCGTTGCCCGCGCCGCCATTGAGCGAATTGACTCCCTGGCTGCCGTAGAGACTCTGGCCGAACTCATTCCCGGTCAGATTGACCGGGGCAAGGCTGTCCTGATTGACCGCCACCAGGGTCTCGATCTCGATGCCATCGCGTAGCGTATAGGTGGTGGCAACGAACACCCAGTCATCTCCGCCGCCAATGCCTTCAGCGATGAAGTCGCTGACATCGACGTAATATTTGTCATTGCCGAGGCCGCCCACCATGTAATCGGCGCCGCCCAGGCCGGTCAGGATGTTGTCGCCGGCATTGCCATACAGGCTTTGCGCCAGCTCGTTGCCGGTGAGCGCGATCGGATCGGTCGAATTGGCGTTAATTGTCGTCATCGTCTCGACGCTCGCCCCGGCGTTCAGTGCGTAGCTGGCGGTAGCGATGACCATGTCGTTGCCCTCGCCGGCGGCCTCCACGATCACGTCGCCCGACTGGTCGACGACGTAGCGGTCGTCGTTGAGGCCGCCTATCAGCAGGTCAGCCCCCGAGCCGCCGTCGAGAAGATCGGCGAGCTCGCCGCCATCCAGCGTGTCATTCCCACCAAGGCCGAACAGACTGTCGAATCCGAACAAGCCCGTGAGGATGTTGTTGCCGTCATTGCCCCAAATCTCCTGGCTCGATTGATTGCCGGTGAGGTTGATGGGATCGACGCTGGTCGGATCGACAGCGGCCAGCTTCACGATGAGGGCCGGGAAGTCAGTCACCGGCGGCGGCGTCAACGCGAAGCTTACCGACGTGTAGATCACGTTGTCGCCGATGTAATCGTCGATGACGTCGGCGGAATTGTTGACGTAATAGATGTCGTTGCCGTTGGACCCGACCATGCGATCGGGCGCTCCGCCCGCCGGCCCGTCCGTCAGGACGTTATTGTCCGAGTTGCCGTAGATCGTCTGGCTGAGCTCGTTTCCGGTGAGATTGATGGCTCCCGCGACAATGAACATATCGAGGACTTCGACGGCCACGCCCGCCGGAAGGACGTAATTCACGCTGGTGATGACCGTGTCGTTGCCCTCACCGGCAAGCTCGACGACAACGTCGAGGGCATTGTCGACGACGTGCCGGTCATCGCCGGGCCCGCCATACGTCGTGTCGATCCCGCCCTCGCCGGCCATCAGGTCGTCGCCTTCGAACCCATGAATCTCGTCGCTGCCGGGAGTGCCGTCGAGGAAGTCGTTGCCGGGCGTGCCGTTGATGACGTTGGGCGCGTCGGCGACCGCGGTCGGCGGAGCCTCGGCGGCAAGCTTGACGATTCCCGGCTCCTGACCCGCCGAGCGTGCGACATTGGCATCGGTTCCAACGCCGCCCGACTGGTAGCGGATCGTCACCGCGCCGCTGCCGCTGACGTTGCCGACCGTCACGAACGCGTCGCCGCCGCCATTGGCGTCGATCTGCAGCTGGGTGCCGACGATCTTCACATAGCCGCCGGCGACCACGTTGGTGCCGTTGGCGACGGAGAGATACTGGCTGATGTCGACCACGTCCCCGGCCGCATAGTCGCCGACGGTGGCGAGGCCGGGCGCGTTGGTCAGCACGAACGTGTCGTTGCCTGCTCCGCCGACCATGTAATCGGCGCCGCCGCCGCTCACCAGCACGTTGGCCCCGGCATTGCCGTAGATGCTCTGCCCCAGGGCATTGCCGGTGAGGTTGATTGCCGCCGTGCCCTCGGCCGCGGTCAGGGTCTCGACGCTCTGTCCGGCGCCGAGCACGAAGCTTTGCGAGGCAACCGCGAGGTCGTCGCCCTCGCCCGCGGCCTCGAAGATCTGGTCGCCGCCGTCGACGTAATAGAGGTCGTTGCCGGTCCCGCCCTGGAGGTTGTCGTTGCCCGCCCCGCCGATCAAAAAGTCGTTGCCGCCGAGGCCGACGAGGAAGTCGTTGCCGCCGCCGCCGTTCAGATTGTTGACCCCCTGGCTGCCGTAGAGGCTCTGGCCATATTCGTTGCCGGTCAGGTCGACCAGCGACACGCTGTCCTGGTTGAGCGCGACCAGCGTCTCGATCTCATTGCCTTCCCTCAGCGTGTAGCTGGTCGCGACCACGATCGTGTCGTCCCCGCCGCCATTGTCCTCGCCGATGAAGTCGGAGGTATCGACGTAATAAACGTCGTTGCCGGCGCCCCCGACCATGTAATCCGAGCCGCCGCCGCCGGTTAGGATGTTGTTGCCGGCATTGCCGTAGAGGCTCTGGGCGAGTTCGTTGCCGGTCAGATTGATCGCGGCGCTGGTCTGCTCGGCCGACATGGTCTCGATCGAGGCCCCGGCGGCGAGCGTATAGCTCGCGGTCGCGACCAGGAGGTCGTTCCCTTCGCCAGCGAGCTCGGTGATGAGGTCCCCTGCCTCGTCGACATAATAAACGTCGTCCCCCAGGCCGCCTTGCATATGGTCGGCCCCGGTGCCGCCCAACAGATTGTCGTTGCCATCGAGCCCGACCAGGAAGTCGGCGCCCTGGCCGCCGTTCAAATAATTGTCGCCCAAATTTCCGTAGAGGCTCTGGCCGAACTGATTCCCGGTCAGCACCAGGGGATCGGTCGAGCTTTGGTTCAAGGCGACCAAGGTCTCGACGCTGACCCCTTGCGCCAGCGTATAGGTGCCAAGCACGAAGGCGGTGTCGTCGCCTTGGTCGGCAAACTCGATCAGCTGATCGAACGCGCTATCGATATAATAACGATCGTCGCCGAGCCCGCCGATCATCAGGTCAGCGCCGGCTGCGCCGTCCAGAATGTCATTGCCAGCGAGGCCGGACAGCGTGTTCGCGCCGGCATTGCCGGTGAGCGTGTCGTTGAACGCCGAGCCGGAAGCGTTTTCGATATCGATCAGCGTGTCGACACCCGCGCCGCCGGTGTCCTGGCCGCCGAACAGCGCGAGATTGACGGTTACAGCCGACGCAACCGACGCATACGCCGCCGTGTCGAAACCATCGCCGCCGATCAGCATGTCGTTGCCGGCGCCGCCGTCGAGCGCATTGTTGGCTGCATTGCCCGTCAGCGTGTCGTTGAATGCCGAGCCCAGCAGATTCTCGATACTGACCAGGGTGTCGGAGCCGGCGCTGCCGGTGTTCTGCGCGCCGGCGATCGCCAGGCTCACCGTCACGGCCGAGGACGCCGAGGCATAGCTCGCCGTGTCGACGTCGGCGCCGCCGTCGAGCAAATCGTCGCCGCCGCCGCCTTCCAGCGTGTCGTTGCCGGCGTTGCCCTGCAGCACATCGTTGAACGCGGTGCCCTTGAGCGTATTGCCGCCGATGTTGCCCCCGATCGTCAACCCGTTGAGGACGGCGCTTGCGTCGATGCTGGCTGCGGCGAAACCGCCGCCGTTGGTCCCATCGTTGATCCCGACCGCGTCGATGCCGGTGTCGCCGGCGTAGAGCGTCAGCGTGCCGAACGTGGTCGCGGCGAATTGCACCGCGTCCCAGTCGTTGCCGCTATCGTGGATCTCGGCGGCCGTATGCTCCGCGGCCGAGCGGAAGACGTACGTGTCGCCGTTGATGCCGCCATCGAGCGAGTCGACCCCGTCGCCGCCAATGAGCTTGTCGAAACCGGGTCCGCCGTCGAGGCTGTCATCGCCGGCTCCGCCGTCGAGCGTATCGTCGCCGAAATTGCCGACGAGCGTGTCGTTGTCATTGCCGCCGTTGAGGCTGTCGTTGCCGACACCGCCATCGAGCGTGTCACTGCCGCCGAGGCCATTGATCGTGTCGTTGCCGCCAAGGCCGTTGATGACGTCGTCTTGTTCGGTCCCGGTAATGGTGTCGTCGCCTTCGGTCGGCCCTGATTCCATCAGCGTCAGCTGGACGCCGCCGCCGGCTGCCGCGGACGCGACCAGCACTCCGGCCGGCGGCCCCGCGAGGGTCAGCGAGCCGCCGGTATAGGTCAGCGTCGTGCCGTTTTGGCTGAAGGTGAAACCGGCCAAGGTCGCGTCGGTGATGACGATCGACTCGCCGAGCGCGAGATCGTCGATCGTGTCGCCGTTGAGGCCCGCCGCGCTATCCCGGAAGATATCGTTGCCAGTGCCGCCGGTCAGCTCATCCACGCCCGCTCCGCCGGTCAGGACATCGTCGCCGCCGACGCCGATCAGCCAATCGTTCCCGGCGGCGCCAGACAGCAGGTTTGTGCCGCTGTTCCCGATCAGCGTATCGGCGAAGGCCGATCCGGCCAGATTCTCGAAATTGCTAGCGTGTCGGTGCCCGCGCCGACGGTGTTTTGCGCGGCCGCCACCTGGAGGTCGACGGTCACGCCGCCAATCGCGCTTGCATAGGACGCCGTGTCGTTGCCGGCGCCGCCGTCCAGCGTATCGGTGCCAGCGCCCCCGTCGATCACGTCGTCACCCCCGAGCCCGGACAGCACATTGGCATTGCCGTCGCCGGTCAGCGTGTCGGTCCACGCCGATCCGGTCAAATTTCTCCATGGCGGTCAGCGTATCGGTGCCGGCACCGACGGTGTTCTGTGCCCCACCCAGAGTGAGACTGACGGTCACTCCGGATGTCGCCGACGCATAGCTTGCCGTGTCCAGGCCCGCGCCGCCGTTCAGCGTGTCGTTGCCGGCGCCGCCCTCCAGGACGTTGGTAGACGCATTGCCGGTCAGCGTGTCGTTGAACGCCGAGCCGAGCAGGTTTTCGAAGTTGCTGAGCGTGTCGCTGCCCGCGCCGACCGTATTCTGGGCGGTTGCAAGGCCAAGGTTGACGGTGACAGCCGAAGCCGCTCCGGCGTAGCTCGCGGTGTCGGTCCCGGCGCCGCCGTTCAAGATGTCGTTGCCGCCGCCGCCTTCGATGGCGTTGGCATTACCGTCACCGGTCAGCGTGTCGTTGAAGCCCGAGCCGAGCAGGTTCTCGATGCTGCTCAGCGTGTCGGTGCCGGCGCCGATCGTGTTCTGCGCGGTGGCGAGGCTAAGATTGACCGTCACCGCCGATGTTGCTCCGGCATAGCTCGCGGTATCCACGCCGGCGCCGCCATTCAGCGTGTCGTTACCCGCGCCCCCGTCGAGCCGGTCGTTGCCGCCGAGCCCGCTCAGGACGTTGGCCCCGGCGCTGCCGGTCAGGATGTCGTCGAATTCCGAGCCGGTCAGATTTTCGATGTTGGTGAGCGTGTCGTTGCCCGCGCCGGCGGTATTCTGTACCCCGACCGCGGTCAGGCTGACGGTCACGCCAGCGCTCGCCAAGCCGTAGCTCGCGGTATCCAGTCCCGCTGCGCCGTCAAGCGTGTCGTTGCCGTCGCCACCGTCGAGCGTATCGTTGCCGTCGCCGCCGTCGAGAGCGTCGTCGCCGCCCTGGCCGGAGAGCGAATCGTCGCCGCCAAAGCCCGACAGCTGGTTGGCTCCGCTGTTGCCCTGGATAACGTTCGCACTCGCATTGCCCGAACCGTTGATCGCGCCGGTTCCGGTCAGGGTTAGATTTTCGACTTCGTTGAATAGCGCATGGCTGGCCGACGCGAAGACCTGGTCGGTGCCGCCGAGACTGTCCTCGACAACCACGTCACCCAGATTGTCGACATAATATGTGTCGTTCCCGGCCCCGCCGAACATCCAGTCGGCGCCGCTGCCGCCGTCGATCGTATCGGCGCCCGAGCCGGTGTGAATCTCGTCATCGCCGCCGAGGCCGTAGATGGTGGCGGCGGCGGTGGCGGGGCCAGTGATCCAGTTCTTAAGATCGTTCCCGGTGCCGACGGTCACGACATTGTTGACGAAGATCAGGCCCTCGACGTTGGCGGTCAGGGTGTAGGTGCCGATCTGCGCATGGACATAGTCGATCCAAGCGTCCGCGCCCTCGACGACCACGTCGCCGGCATCGTCGACATAATAATGATCGTTGCCGGCGCCGCCCTCCATCAGGTCCGCGCCCGAGCCGCCATCAAGCGTGTCGTCGCCGTTATAGCCGTACAGGCTGTCGTTGCCGCCGAGGCCGTTCAGCTGGTTGGCGCCAGCATCGCCGAGGATCTGCTGGGCGAACTCATTGCCCGTCAGGTTGACGGAACCGAGGGCCGCTTGATCGGCCGCCTTCAGCACCTCGATCTCGGTCCCTGCGGCCAGCGTGTAGCCGACCGTGGTGTTCACCGTATCAGCGCCTTCGCCCGCGGCTTCGATCACCACGTCAGCGCCGGTGTCGACATAGAAGGTGTCGTTGCCGAGACCGCCCGACATCGTATCGGCGCCGGCCTGGCCGTCGAGGACGTCATTGCCGGCGACGCCGGCGAGGACGTTGCTGCCGCTGTTGCCGACGATCAGGTTGCTCAGGGCGTTGCCGGTGCCGTTGATTGCGGCCGAGCCGAGCAGCGTTAGCGCCTCGACGTTGGCGGTGAGCGTGTAGGTGATCGACGAGAAAACCTGGTCGCTGCCTTCGCCGGCCGCCTCGGTGACGAGGTCGCCGGCATTGTCGACGTAATAGATGTCGTCTCCCAGGCCGCCAGTCAGCGTGTCCGCACCGGCCCCGCCATCGAGCGTGTCATTGCCGGCAAGGCCCGAAAGCGTGTTCGCCGCGCCGTTTCCGAGCATGACGTTGGCGAGCGCGTTGCCGGTGCCGTTGATGGCGGCGAGCCCGGTCAGGGTCAGGTTCTCGACGTCGCTGCTTAGAGTGAAGGTCACGGCCGACAGGACCTGGTCGGTCCCCTGCCCGGGATTTTCGCTGACTGTGTCGCCCGCCTGGTCGACGATATAGGTATCGTCGCCTGCCCCGCCCGACATGGCGTCGGCGCCGGCGGCGCCGTCGATGACATTGTTGCCGCTGTTGCCGATGATGATGTTGTCGACCGCGTTGCCGGTGGCGTTGACGTTGTCCGTGCCGGACAGCGTCAGCCGCTCGAAATTGGCGCCGAGCGTGAAGGAGACGGCGGAGATCACCGTGTCAGTGCCCTCGCCGGCCAGCTCGGTCAGCGTATCCTCGGCGTCGGCATAATAAATGTCGTTGCCGGTGCCGCCCCGCAGGACATCGGCGCCTTCCCGGCCTTCGAGGACGTCATCGCCGGCGCCGCCGTCGAGCACGTTGACGCCGAAGCTTCCCGTGAGCGTATCGTTGAACGCCGAGCCGATGACGTTGTCGATGTAGTTGAGATAGTCGAGCCCGGCAGCGCCGGTCGCCGATCCCAGCGCGGTCGACAGGTTGACGATCACGGCCCCGCTGGCGTTGGCATAGGTGACGGTATCGATGCCCTCGGGCGAATTATCCTCGCGGCCCCAAATTACGTCGTCGCCGTCGCCGCCTTCAAGGAAATCGTCGCCGTTGCCGCCGTGGATGGAATCGTTGCCCGCGCCGCCGATGATGATGTCGTTGCCGTCGTCGCCCCAGAGCGCGCCGCTGCCGATCAGCGTGTCGTTGCCGAGGCCCCCGAGGAAATAGACGACCGCGTTGGGCGCGGTCAGAACGTCGTCACCGGCGCCGCCGACGACCATCACGTTCGAAAAGCCGATGATCGTGATATGATCGGCGAAGCCCGTTGCAGTCAGCGCCGCCACACTCTCGATGTTCTTGATGAGCCCGCCGCCGATCGAGAATCCGTCCGGGCTGTTCGTCAAGGTCACATCGACCCCGCTCGGCGCTGCGCCGAGCCAGATGGAGATGAAGTCGTTGCCGGCACCGCCGTCGGCGTCGTCGCCGTATCCGATGCTCAGCTCGTCGTTGCCGTCACCGCCTTCGAGGTGATCGTGCTCGAGCCCATGGTCGAACTGGTCGACCGTTCCCTGGTTGAAGTTGCCGCCATCCGAGTAGAGCGCGTCGTTGCCCGCGCCGCCGATGATCGTGTCGCCGCCCGACCCGCCATAGAGGATGTCGACATGGTCCGAACCATTGAGCGTATCGTTGCCTTCGCCACCGTAGAGCGCGATTTGGCTTCCGGCCCATACGGCGGTGAGGATATCGTTGCCGGCGCCGCCTTCCGCCCCACCCGACGTCGTGATGGTGTCGTTCCCGTCTTCACCGTATCCGGTGCCGGTGCCGGCCAGGATCGTGTCGTTGCCCGCCCCGCCGTAGGAAAGCTTGCCATAGACGCCCAGCGAGCCGTCGACGATGTCGTCTCCGTCACCTCCGTACAGGTTGCCGCTGAGCGGGCCGCCGACGATGTGGTCGTTGCCGCCAAGGCCGAAGATCGGGGTGAAATCTGCCCAGCCGAATGGCTCGGCCTGCGCATAGAGCGTGTCGTCGAAGTTCGAGCCTTCGATCCACAGCACGCGCTCGATGCCTTGGATAAGTGCCCCGCCGACCACGATCGATCCCGACCCGTCCGCCAGCAGGGGACGGAAATCCGCCGTGACCCCGGAGGTCGCGCCGCGGAAGCTGATCAGCAATGCATCGGTATCGGCCCCGCCGGAGACTAAATCGCCGTACCCGACGTAGAACGTATCCTGGCCGTTGCCGCCAGTCAGCGTGTCGGCCTCGGCGCCGATGTCGAGTACCGGCGCCGTGTACGGATTGTTGTTCCACGGTATGTTCCAGCCGGGGGAAGCGACGTCGGAATAGAGCGTGTCGTTGCCGTCGCCGCCGTTGATCGTGTCGGCACCGGCCAAACCAACGATGATGTCGTCGCCCGCTCCGCCGGCGAGCAAATCCGCGCCGCTGGTTCCAGTAATCGTCGGCATTCGTTCCCCACCCCATCACTCATTCGCAGCGACCACATCGCTGCGCCGCGTTACAGTTTAGCCACTTGGTCTGCGGCGTCCGAGCGGGACGCTAGCGGCTAAATTGTCGATGACAACCAAGGAATTGGCGGATCCGGGGCGGCTTTCCGCGCTTTTGTCCCGCAATGTGGCAGATCGTCGACACGCGACCAGGCTAGCCGGCTTTTCCGGTCTTCCGCTCTTCCGCTTTCTTGAGCACGTCATAGGCCGCCTGGACCTGCTTGAAGCGCTTGGCGGCTTCGGCGTCGCCGGGGTTGGCGTCGGGATGCGTGGCCTTGACCAGCCGGCGGTGCGCCGCCTTGACCGCGGTGAAGTCGGCGTCGCTGTCGAGCTCCAGCGCGGCGAGCGCCCGCATTTCGTCGCGGCTGCGGCTGCCGTCGCCGGGTCCCCCCCATTTCCATTGCGCCGACTGGCGGAAACCCTTGGCGCCGGTTTCCTCCTCGGCGGCGCGGCGCGCGGCTTCCTCGGGGGTGAGGCCCGCGAAATAGTTCCAGTTCCGGTTATATTCGGCGGCGTGAGCCTCGCAGAACAGCCAGCGCTCGCGGCTGTTCGGGGCCTTCGGCGCCGGCCGGTCGCCGATCTCGGTGCAGCCCTCGCGGTCGCACAGGCGCAGCCGGGCCGCCCCACGGCCCTTGTCGCCATAGGACCGCCAGCGCGGGAATCCCCAGTCGTCCGATCTCTTCTGCTTCGCCATTCAAATCCTTCTAACCCGTCATTGCGAGGACCCCTGACCCGATCAGGGGGACGAAGCAATCCAGCTTCGCCAACCCCCGGACCAAGTCCGGGGTCGCAATGACGGCAGTTGCGCCAGAGGGCCTGTAAGCCGGGTTCTGTCCATCGCCGTGTCGCCACGGCGACTGTGCGGCCATTCCTCTAGGCCGAGACTTGCGTCGCGGCTCAAGCAACCAACCCGGGCGACGAGCCGGAACCAGGCCCATATGCCGCCCCTATTCGGTCTTGCACCCGGTGGGGTTTACCGTGCCGGCCCTGTCGCCAGGACCGCGGTGCGCTCTTGCCGCACCCTTTCGACCTTACCCGTCCGAAGGCGGGCGGTACGCTTTCTGTGGCACTGTCCCTGAGCAACGTCGCCGAGGCTAAGTCACCCGCCGGGCGTTACCCGGCACCGCAGTTCCATGGAGCCCGGACTTTCCTCCAGCCTTCGCCAAGGCTTCGGCTGGCGGCCGCCCGGCCCTCTGGCGGGCCGGCGTATAAGCAAACCGGCCCGGTGTGGCAAGTCCCTCCGGCGACGTCCATTGCGAGATCATGGGTGGAGCGGTACGTATGCAACCGTCGGCGTGCCAGCGACAGGGTTCTCTCGCGCATATTTAGGCGTGCGGGGTGTCGTATGACGTCCACGGTCGGGCGATTGCCCGCTTCAGTGAAGATGATCACGTTCGCGCCGATGGTGGACAGCGAGTGCACCCGCCTCGTGCTCACGCATTATGCGATCCCGTTCGAGGAGCAGGATCATATCTTCGGATGGGCCTCGCTCATGACCCTGCTGCACGGCGGCTACGGCCGAATTCCCCTGGTCCATGGCACAGGTGTTCACACTTCGGGCCCGCGGCCCCTGGTCGACAAGCTCGATCCTCACGCCGGCGATCGGCACCTCCTCCCGGCTGATCCGGCATTGCGGTCACAGGTTGAGCGGGACTGGGCGTTGTACAATGGCGAGCTCGCGCTGAACGTCGCGACTTTCGCTTATTATCACCTGCTTCCCGAGCGCGCCGCCATGATCGAAGCGCTTCGCCGTGAACTGCCCGGTATGGAGCGGCGATTGGCGGGGCCGACCTTCGGCATGGTTCGCTGGGTCCTGCGAATGCTCCTCCGGCTTAATCCGCAGCGCGCCGAAGTCGCCCTCAAGCGGGTCCGGGACATCCTTGATCAAACCGACGGGCGGATCGGCGACGGCCGCCGCTTTCTTGTCGGCGAGGGGGTGACACTGGGCGATCTTGGATTTGCCAGTGCGATTGCGCCGCTCGCTCTTCCGGACCGCTATCTAAAGCATGTTCCGCCGTTCGAGCGGTTGCCCGACGCCTATCGCGCGGTCGTCGAGGAAACCCGCGCCCGGCCGGTCGCCAAGTTTCTCGACCGCTTGTTGCACTCGATCACTGACCGCTGAACTGGAGCGCATTCGATAAACTGGCGGCCTTGGCTCGCTCAGCTTCGCCGCCAGTTCGAAGCCTCACTGCGGCCGCGGGAGCAGCAGGGCGAGCAGTTTCGCCCGGCACTCGCCATCGATGATGCCGTCGATCAGGTCTGACCGGAAGCGGCGCTGGAAGGCGATCACCGCTTTCTGCGGCTCGGTCACGTCATAACCGAAGCGCTCGAGCGCGAGGAGGAAGCCGGCGTCGGTCCAGTAAGGGTCGATCAGGTCGCGGGTCGGGCTGGGCAGCGCGAGCCGGCGCTTGGCCAGAGCCTCCCACGGGAACAATTCGCCCGGGTCCTCCTTGCGCGCCGGGGCGACGTCGGAATGGCCGACGACGTTGCCGCGCCCGATCCCGTGGCGCTCCTTGATGTCGGACAGGAGCGGGATCAGCGCCGCGATCTGCTCGTCCGGGAACGGCCGGTAGCCGAACTCGTGGCCGGGGTTGACGATCTCGATCCCGACGCTCGCCGAATTGACGTCGGTCACGCCCCGCCAGCGCGACTTGCCGGCGTGCCAGGCGCGCTTGGTTTCGTCGACCAGGCGATAGGTCGTGCCGTCCTCGTCGATCAGATAATGGCACGACACCTGGGCTTCGGGCGACGTCAGGCGGTCGAGGGCGCCGCCGGCGTCGGGCATGCCGGTATAATGGAGCACGACCATCGACACGGGCAGCGCGCGCTCGTCGAAGTTGGGCGACGGCCGTTCGAGGAAGTCGAAATCCACGCGCGATATGGCGCATGAGACTTGGGTCCGGGTCAAGCCCCGGCGGCGGCTCTGCGATCCGGGCCGCCGCGCTTCTCGACCCGGCTCCCGTCGCCGACCAGCCGGTACAGCCCCCGCGCCTTGATGTCGGCGCCGAGCTTGGTCGACTGGCCGATCACCGTTTCGCCGGCTCCGAGCATCAGCCAGCCGTCCTCGGCCATCGCCCCGGCGAGCCGCTCGAAGGCGAGCGCTTTCTTGTCGGGGCTTAGATAGAGCAGCACGTTGCGGCACAGCACGATGTCGAACCCGCCGGGATGCGGCGACGGCTCGAGCAGGTTGTGGACCTGGTAGCGCACCGGCTTGCGCAGCGGCTCGACCGCCCGCCAGCCGTCGGCACACTCCTCGAACCATTTGATCATCTGGTTGATGCCGAGCCCGCGCTGGACTTCGAACTGGGTGTAGCTGCCGCTCCGCGCGCGGTCGATGCAGGCGTTCGACACGTCGGTCCCGAGGATATCGATGGTCCACCCGATCCACTTCTCGGGCTCCTCGGCGAACAGCATCGAGAGCGAATAGACTTCCTGGCCGGTCGAGCAGCCGGCGGACCAGATCCGGATCCGGCGAGTCTTCTGCCGCCGCGCGTGGAGCTCGGGCAAGGCATAGCGCCCGAGCAGGTCGAACGGCGCGCGGTCGCGAAAGAAATAGGTTTCGTTGTTCAGCAGGGCCTCCACGACTTGCTGGGACAGGCTCGGTTCGCGGCCCATGACGAGGATGGTGATCAGCTCGTCGAGGGTCGCGATCCCGCGCTCCCGGAGCAGAGCCGAAAGCGCGGTTTCGATCCGCCACCGGCGGCTCATCGTCAGCTGCTGCCCGGTCCGCGCCTCGAGCAACCCGGCCAGGATTCGACTGCTACTGTCGCTGATCTGCACGCTTACGGCCCCTCCGTCCGCGAGGCGATCCGGCGCGCGAGCTTGTCCGGCGGCAAAGCCGCGCAGGCAAGCCCCGCCTCGAGCACGGCGCGCGGCATGCCCCACACGGCGCAGCTGGCTTCGTCCTGGGCGAGGACCGAGCCGCCGCTGGCGACCAGGCGGGCCGCGCCTTCGACCCCGTCGCGGCCCATTCCGGTGAGGATCACTCCGACCGCGCGCGCGCCGTAGGCGGCGCCGATCGAGGCGAACATCGGGTCGACCGAGGGCATGCAGCCGCTCGGCGTCGGCCCGCGCAGCAGGCGCGCGACCGGGACCTCGTCCGAATGGTCGACGGTCAGATGGGCATCGCCCGGGGCCAGCAGCACACGGTCGGGGAGCAGCGGCATCCCGTCCTCGGCCACCAGCGCCTCGCGATTGGTCATCGCCCGAAGCTGGCGAGCGAACACCGGCATGAACGGCTCGGGCAGATGCTGGGTGATCAGGATCGGCACCCCGATCCGCTTCGGGAGCGACTGGAACAGCGCGCCGATCGCATGGATGCCGCCGGTCGAAGCGCCAATCGCGACGATGTCGATCGGGTCGCTCGGCATCGCGCGAAGCGGCGCCTGGAGCCCGAACTCGGCGCGCGAGGCGAATGCCGTCTGGCTCTCAGCATAGCCGAGCGCCTTCAGTTTCGCGACCAGGATCTCCGAAAAGCGTCCGTTGAAGCGCCCGGTGCCGGGCTTGGGCAGGGTATCCGCGGCGCCGAGGGCGAGCGCGGCGACGGTCTCTTCCGCGCCGTCTTCGGCCAGCGACGACACGATCATCACCTTCGCGCCCGCGCCGGCGCCGATGATCCGCGGAATCGACTTCAGACCGCCGGCGCCCGGCATTTCGAGATCGAGGATGACGATATCGACGCGGACTTCGCTGAAGCGCATCGATGGCGTCCTCGGCGGTGCCGGCGACGGCCGCGATCTCGAATGCGGAATCGGCCTCCACCATGCGCGACAGCACCGCCCGGGCGACCATCGAATCATCGACGATCATCAACCGGATTCGGCGACGGGTCGGTCGGGGCGCTTGGTGGCGGTCCCGCGATCTGGCGAGCGCCCGCTCCATGTCGGGCTCAGGCGACGCCGACGAGCTGCAGTTTGATGTGAAGCGTCTCGCGGTCGAATGGCTTCATCACATATTCGTCGGCGCCCGCTTCGAGCGCGGCGCGGATGTGCGCCATGTCGTTCTCGGTCGTGCAAAACACCACTTTGGGCTGGTCGGAATGGCCGCGCTGACGGAGCAGCTTGAGGAATTCCATCCCGCTCATGACCGGCATGTTCCAGTCGAGCAGGACGACGTCGGGCATTTCGCCTCGCAACGGGTCAGGGCCTCCTGGCCGTCGCCGGCTTCCTCGACCTCGAACTCGAGCGTTTCCAGGATGTGCCGCGCCACTTTGCGGATCACCTTGGAATCATCGACGATCAAACAGCTCTTCATGCTCGGCTTTCCCGTTTTCTTGCGCGTTTCTCTTACCGACGAAGGGTAACGAAGCTCTTAAGCCGCCTGGCGTTCGACGCCGGCGATCAGCGCGGCGACGTCGATGACCAGCAGCGGCCCGGTTTCGGTCTCGACCATACCCTGCGCGACCCGCTCCCAGCCGGCGCCCATGGCGGCGCGCACCGGGGCCGGGTCCGACAAGGCTTCGACCACGTCTTCGACCAGGTCGACGATCAGCGCATAATGATGCCCGTCGAGCTCGACCACGGCCGCCTCGCGGATCCCGTCGGAGCAATCGGTCGCGCCGAGCTCGAGCGAGCGCATGCAGTCGATCACCGTCAGCACCCGGCTGCGCAGCGCGGACAGGCCGGCAACATGGGGCGCAGCGCGCGGCACCGGGATCAGCGTGTCGAGCTCGACCACCAATTCGACCGACGCCGCAGGCAGCGCGACGCGCTCGCCGGCGATCGTCACGACCAGCAGAAGCTCGTTCATTTGCCCCTCCCGGCGGACTTGAGCGCCATCAGCAGCCCGGCGCGGTCATAGCGATAGATGCTCTCGTCCTTCTTCCCGGTCGGCTCGGCCTCGGCGCGAAGCCAGATCGTGCGGGCCGCTTCGTCGACCGCGGCGCCCTGGGAGGCGATGACCAGGTCGGCCTCGCCCTCATCGCCGTCCCCGATCACGCGGTAGCCGGCCGCCTCGACGATCGGGCGCAGCATGTTCTGCATCCACGGATCGTCGCCGGGCAGGCGGCAGACGAGCGCTTCGGCCGGGCGCGCCGCCGACCCGCTGTGATTGGCGAACAGCCAATGGGCGTCGAGCAATTCGGCCGGCTCGCCGCCGATCAGCGAAACGCCGCTGACCTCGCCCGCGCAATCGGCGTGGATCACGTCGTGCTCGATCGCGGCGAAGTCGATCACTTCGCGGAAGGCGTAGGCGATCTCGCGAGTGCCGTCGTTCAGGCGGAACAGGCGCAGCCTGTCGCCGCCAAGCTCGTTCGGCTGCGCTCCGGCGAGCGGCAGGATGGCATGACCGAGCTGGACCCGAAGCTGTCCGGCGGCCTTGCGGACCGCGTCGACGGCAACCTCCTCGATCCGATCGACCACGGCGAGCCGCAGCGCGCGGCGGCCGCCGTCGAGACCGCGGAACAGCAGGACCGGCACGGCCTTCGACGCCGCGGCGGCCGGGCCTTCGGCAATTCGAGCGGCACGCTCCTGCGCCTCGAGCTTCACCCCGCCGACCTGGGCCAGCCCCGCCGGGTCGAACAGCAGGATCGGGCTGCCGTCGTCGGCCAGCGTGGTCCCGGCATAAAGGCCGGTCGCCATGACCGCGGGCGCGGCGGGCTTCACCACCAGCTCCTCATGATCGTGGATGCGATCCACCGACAAGGCGTAGACGTCGCCGCCGGCCGGGCGCAGCACGATCAGGGTCCGGTCCTGTTCGGCCGCGTCGCTGGTGACGCCGAGGATGGCGGCGAGCGAGACTTCCGGAACGCGGCGCCCACGGATGGTCGCGATGCCCGCGCCGCCGAGATGCTCGATCGTGACCAATTCCCCGGTGGCGCGGACGATCTCCTCGATCGCCGACCTCGGAATCGCGAAATTCTGCCCGGCGACGGAAACGGTCAGCGCCGGGATGATGGTCAGGGTCAGGGGGACGCGCAGGGTCATTCGGGTGCCCTGCCCCGGCGCGCTGTCGACCTCGACGATCCCGCCGATCCGCTCGACGTTCGAGCGAACGACATCCATGCCGACGCCGCGGCCGGAGATCGCGGTGACCTGCTTGGCGGTCGACAGCCCGGCCTCGAAGATCAAGGCGAGTTGCTCGCGCGGGCCGAGATGGGCGGCTTCGGCCTTGTCGAGAACCCCGTTGGCGACGGCCTTTTCGACCAGCTTCCGGCCGTCGATTCCGCGGCCGTCGTCCTGGATGTCGATCAGGATCTGGTTGCCCGACTGGCGCGCCGAGACGCACAGCAGGCCGATCTCGCGCTTGCCGGACTTGAGGCGCTCGGCCGGCGTCTCGATCCCATGATCGACCGCGTTGCGGATGATGTGGGTCAGCGGGTCGCGAATCATCTCGATCATCTCGCGATCGAGCTCGACGTCCCCGCCCTCGATGTCGACCAGGACCTGCTTGCCGAGCTCGGCCGACAGGTCGCGGACCATCCGCGGCAGCGCGACGAACAGATTCTCAATGCGCTGCATGCGGGTCCGGGTGATCGCGTCGCGCATCTCGGCGATGATCGCCGACAGCCGCTCGAACGCCCCGTCGACCGCGACCTCGGTCGCCGAGACGCGCAGGCGGCGGGCGAGCTCATTGCGGGCAAGCACCATGTCGGAGACGGTGCTCATCACGCGGTCCAGCAATTCGACCGACAGGCGGATCGTGCGCGGCGCGGCAGAAGCCTTGCCATGCCCATCGGCGAGGGCCGCCGCGACCGGGGCCGCGTGGCTCTCCGCGCCCGGCGAGAGCGCATCGATCAGCGCGCTGTCGTCGCCGGCCGGCATGTCTTCGCCGGCGTCGATCGCCGCGACCATCTCGCTGATCTTGTCGATGATCGCGAGCACGGCGCTGACCAGCGCTCCGTCGGGGTGGCGGCGGCCGGCGCGAACGTCGGCCAGCGCGTCCTCGGCGGCGTGGCTCAGCGCTTCGAGCCGCGGGAAATCGAAGAAGCCGCAATTGCCTTTGACGGTATGGACGAAGCGGAAAATGCTATCGAGCCGCGCGCGGTCGTCGGGCTGCGTCTCCCAGGCGACGATCTCCCCGCCCAGGGCTTCGAGCATGTCCCGGCATTCGGCTACGAAATCCGCGATCAGGTCGTCCATCGGCGCGCGCAATCCTCCGCTCTCGCCGCCGCTTATGCCGGGCATGAGTTAATGCTGCGTTATCCCTGTGCCGAAGCTCTTTTCGCGAGCGCATATTGAGCTAATCTCGGCGCTTGCTCGGATAAGTCGCGGAGTTGCGACCGGTCCGGGCTTTTTTCATGCCCGCGACCGGCGTGCGCCGCCCGAACACCTGCCGCAGCGGCTACGTGTGGCGGGAGGCTGCGGAAGGCGATGTGGTCTGCGTCGAGCCATGGGTGCGCACCCGGGTACGGCAGGACAATGCCGCCGCCCAATCGCGATACGTGAACAATTGAGGGGATCTCCCGCGTCGGCTAAGTGCTGACGCGGGAGGGTCACTCCGATCAGCAGGACCTCGTCCGACGGGTCCG
The DNA here is from genome assembly GCA_963765945.1 of uncultured Alphaproteobacteria bacterium. Taxonomy (GTDB): domain Bacteria; phylum Pseudomonadota; class Alphaproteobacteria; order Sphingomonadales; family Sphingomonadaceae; genus Sphingomicrobium. The sequence continues at coordinate 57,973 of CAVXYS010000037.1, read as the reverse complement.
ACAGGCGGATCGTCCCACCGGCCTCGGCGGCGAGGCTGTGAGCGAGCCAGGCGCCGGCGGCGCGCGGCTCGACCGTGCCGCCGCTGTTCCCCGTGCCGAGCGTCTCGCGCAGCGCCGGGTCAAGCAGGATTCGCGGGCCCTCGGCGCGGATCACCAGCTCGAGCGCGCCGTCGGCCTGCTCCGCGCCGACGTCGAGCCGACCGCCGCGAACCAACGCATCGCCGGCGAGCAACGCGAGATTGAGCAACAGCTTCACGGCGCCCTTCGGGAGCTTGTCGCCGCCGATCATCCAGCCGAGCTCGATCCGCCGCTCGGGCCCGAACACGCCGTCGAGCGCGGCCTGCGCCTCGTCGCGTCGCGATCGCCTCGCCGAACCCGCCGCCCGCCCCGAATGCCAGGCGGAAGAATTTGAGCTTGTTGGCCGAGGCGCGGGCGCTGTCGGCCAAAAGCTCGAGGCATTTCTCGCGCATGTCCGGGTCGGTTTCGTCGGCGAGCAGCTCGATCCCGTTGTTGAGCGCCCCGACCGGCGACATCAGGTCATGGCACAGGCGCGAGCAAAGCAAACTGGCGAGATCAACCGCGTTCATGCCGCGGTTGATGGTCGAGAGTTTAACGTGGCGCAAGCTCAGCGCATTGAACCGTAGCGGTCGAAAACCCATATTTCAGATACATGGGGGGAATTCAGACGATCGAGGTCCGCCTGGAGCCCGCCCATGCCGGCTGGCGGCTCGACCGTGCGCTCGCCGCCAGCATTCCGACCCTGTCGCGCGAACGGCTCAAGAGCTTGATCCGCAGCGGCGCAGTGGACTCCGGGGGGACGCTCCTGCGCGACCCTGCCCTCAAGGTCCGCGGCACCGAGAATCTGCAACTTGCGGTCCCCGAGCCCGAGCCGGCGCATAACGAGCCGCAGGACATCCCGCTCCGCGTGGTGTTCGAGGACGAACATCTGCTGGTCGTCGACAAGCCCGCGGGGCTGGTCGTGCATCCCGCGGCCGGCAACCGCGACGGCACCCTGGTCAACGCCTTGCTCCATCATTGCGGCGGCAGCCTGTCGGGGATCGGCGGGGTGGCCCGGCCCGGGATCGTCCACCGCATCGACAAGGACACCTCCGGGCTGCTCGTCGTCGCCAAGACCGACGTTGCCCACGAGGGCCTGGCCAGGCAGTTCGCGGCGCACAGCATCGACCGGCGCTATCTCGCCATCGTGTCGGGCGTGCCCAAGACGGCAGACGGGACGGTCGATGCGCCGCTCGCCCGCTCGGCGGCCAACCGCAAGAAGATCGCGATCGTCGCGGGCGGCCGCGGGAAGCGCGCGGTCACCCACTGGCGGCGGGTCAGCGTGCTTAGGGACGCGGCCCTGGTCGAGTGCCGGCTCGAGACCGGCCGGACCCACCAGGTACGGGTCCACATGGCGTCGATCGGCCACCCGCTGGTCGGCGACCCGGTCTACGGTCGCGCGGGAAAGACGCACGGCAAATTACTGAAAGACCTGCAATTTCATCGGCAAGCGCTGCATGCAGCGGAGTTGGGTTTCACCCACCCGGTGACAAAGCGCCAGCTGTCGTTCGCGAGCGCCATGCCGGCCGACATGCAGCAACTGTTCAAGGCACTTGGTGTATCGGGATTAACCGGCTAGGGCGGCCCGCCGCCCTCGCCACAACGGAGAAGACGACAGGAATGGCTACTCGAAAAGGGATCGTCTCGCTCCCCGCGTCCGGTGGGGAGGCCGGACTCAACCGCTATCTCGCCGAGATCAAGAAATTCCCGATCCTCTCGCCGGAAGAGGAATATATGTTCGCCAAGCGCTGGCGCGAGCATGGCGACACCGACGCGGCAGCCAAGCTGGTCAATTCGCACCTGCGGCTCGTGGCCAAGATCGCCATGGGCTACCGCGGCTACGGCCTGCCGGTCAGCGAGCTGATCAGCGAGGGCAATATCGGGCTGATGCAGGGCGTGAAGAAATTCGAGCCCGACCGCGGCTTCCGCCTCGCCACCTATGCCATGTGGTGGATCCGCGCCTCGATCCAGGAATTCATCCTGCGCTCGTGGAGCCTGGTGAAGATGGGCACCACCGCCGCCCAGAAGAAACTGTTCTTCAACCTGCGGCGGATGAAGAACCAGATCGAGGCGTTCGAAGAGGGCGACCTCAAGCCCGCGGACGTCGCCAAGATCGCCACCGACCTCGGCGTGACCGAGGAAGAGGTGGTGTCGATGAACCGCCGCATGGCGATGGGCGGCGACACCAGCCTCAATGCCCCGCTTAAGGGCGACGAGGGCGCCGAGAACCAGTGGCAGGACTTCCTGGTCGATTCCGGTCCGCTGCAGGACGAGGTGATCGCCGAGGACCAGGAGAGCCGGGTCCGCCACGATTTGCTGGTCGCGGCGCTCGAGAGCCTCAACGACCGCGAGAAGCACATCCTGATGGAGCGGCGGCTGACCGACGAGCCCAAGACGCTCGAGGAGTTGTAGCAGGTCTACGGCGTCAGCCGCGAGCGCATCCGCCAGATCGAGGTCCGCGCGTTCGAGAAGCTGCAGTCGGCCCTGCTGCGCCTCGCCGGCGAGCGGCGACTGCTGCCGGCGGCATAGCGCGGGCGTTCCTCCGAAGAGTATTCAGCCTCGCTCCGTCTCACCTACCGTAGATCGGTGAGAGCGGGTCTGTAGAATAGAGCGTGCGGATGGCCTGCGCTTCGGCGGGGCACAGCCCGTAGTACATCGTCCCGGCCACGGTTGGGTTGGTCATGGCACAGCCCGCCGTAGTGACATGGCCTTGCCCATGTGAATGCCCGAGTTCCTCTGCAATTATTTTCCCAAAATCTACCTGATTAAGGTTAGGGTCCATCGCTTCCTTATTATCACACAAAATGCGGTTGTTCGCATAATAATCGTTGTTAACTCGCACATCACCGTCGCGGACCAGCCAAAGCGATTCGCCGTTAATCACGGTGTATCCATACGTCTCTTTGTAGAGCGACTCTGCAGTATGATTTATGCCATTCTGCATATAATACTGGCCTTCAAAGCTCACTTGAAAGTAAGGGTCTACAACTGTGGACTGTATGTACGTCGTCGGATAACCAGCACTTTGGGTCAGCCCGAATTTTGAGCCTGCATTCGTCCAATCCTGAGCCGCCTTCGTCGTTTCGTCGTCACACGCGACAGGGTTATGATACGAGATAGCAAAGTATTCGGCATTCTTCTCGTACTTGTACATGTAGCAAGGATTGGGCCCGTCTGGCGTTGGACAGGCGGCCATCGCCCGGGCAGAAACCGAAAGACCAAGAAGTAAAACACAGACGCGGTTCATCTCTATCTCCATTATCTTTTGGCAAGAGCGCGAACCGTCTCGATTGTCGCCGCGTTAGCCGCTGTCTGACCGCTATCGAGACGGACCAGTTGACCGTTTTGCAGCGCGTACGGCACAAACTGGAATGCGGTGTCAGGACCCGAGAGCGGAACGTTCTCAGCTCGTTGGAATGCGGCCACTGAGGGAGAACAAGAAAAAGAGGTACTGCTGTCCCGTGTTCGCTGCTGCAAATAGGGACGATGCGGCTCGGCCTGTCCGAAAGCTCGGCGGGCCAGCTGGACCTTTCACAACCTCCACAACCTTGAAGGTGATCTCCTTTCCCAATCGTGAGCGTACGTTCGCAGGTAAGTCATCTACGACCTCCGCAACGACGATGCGCTCACCTAGCAACACCAGATCATCCAGTTTTTCGCTGCCTGCCGTAAGACGCTCTACCGCCGCTACGCGTTCGTCGCCCCGTGGACCTTGCAATTCATCAGGTCCGAGTTCGAACGCGACCATGTTGCGTGCAGCCGTTTCACGTAGCGCGTTCCGAACAGCGTCTTTCTCAGCTTCCGAGCTGCCGATTACATCGCCTTTCGCAAAAGCTCCTTTCTGCTGAAGGATCGTGAGCACGCCGCGCACCTTGGCGTCGGCGCCTAAAGTTCTCGCGGCCGCGTCCCGACTACGGAATTCATTTCCCTTGGCATTGAGATAATGTTGGGCCGGAGTGACGGAGCGTCGATCTGGCGTGGCGGCTGTTGGCTGCGATTGAGCAAGCAGCATCGAAAACAAAAGTGCGCTGATCACTGCGCTTCTCCAATTAACCGCCTCAAGGAATTCAGATCCGGCGGGCCGCCATAATCCGACGCCGCAACGACTTGAGAGCCATTGATGGGGCAAGTACCCTATGCCCGCGCTCAAGACCCCAGGAAGAGGCGTTCCCCGTCGTGCGGCGACTTGCCTTTCGTAAACATCACGCGACACAAACAGGACGTAGGTTCGGCCTCGAAACAGAGGCGTAGCATCTGCGTTCAGTGGGCCTTCGCGCCAACTGCGAACGTCGGACGGAAACCGAACAGTAAATCTCGCCGGTAAGGCCGTTCCCTTAAGCTGCTCCACGACGGCCCATGTTGAAGTAAGGGCGAAGCGATCGTCCGCGGCCGAAGGCGCTGCGTCGACAAGTCGCGCAATCGCAATGGATTCCGATTGGGCTATCCGCTGCTTAAAAGACGAATAGGTTCTGGGACCGGACACAGCGTCGCCCGCAGTGCGCAGGTCCAAGCTCGGGGCATGCGTGGGCGCGCACGAGGCAATGAACACCAGCGCCGAGAGGACCGCCGTGCGGGACAGCCAAATGCGCAAGAGTTTCGCCATTGAGGCGACCTCGTGTTCAGGCGATTTGGCAGAATTAATAACCATTGCTAAGTCCCTTTGTTCCAAGTCATTGATCATAATGGATGAAGCTGGAAGTAACCGCTCGGTTCGTGGACCACTGATGTGGCCCGATCGGGCGCGACGAGTGGCGGAATGGCCACTGATGGACGGGAGTTTTGGCGGCAGGTGCGTTTCGGCCTGGCCGTGTTCACGTCCGCAGACTGGCTTCCGCGTCGGCGACAGACCCCTTGCCTTCCGCGCAAAACCGTCGGACGGTGAAATGTTCAACATAGGCGCCCGAGCGCCTTCCTGAGAGCGACTCGCGCGCCCGCAACGGGACGAAGGGAGAGTTGCATGGCCGGAGAATCACCCAAAGGCACCCGAGTCATCGCGCTGGTGGGACCCGCCGGCGCGGGAAAGACCAGCCTGGCCGAAGCGATGCTGTTCGCAGCCGGAACCACCGACCGCCTGGGGTCGACGGCCAACGGCTCCAGCACCGGCGATTCGAGCCCCGAGGCGCGGCAGCGCGGCGGCTCCACCGAGCTCAACCTCTACAATTTCGATTATCTCGGCGACCAATATGCGGTCATCGACGTCCCCGGCTCGGTCGGCTTCGCCGCCGACGGGGCGCGGGCGGTCGCCATCGCCGACCTCGCCATCGTCGTCGTCGATCCCGACCCGGCGCGGGCGCCGCTTGCTGCCCCTGCCCTCCGCGCGCTCGACGAGCTCGGCATCCCGCACCTGATCTTCGTCAACCGCATCGACCAGGCGCACGGCCGGGTGCGCGACCTCCTGTCCGCCCTTCAGCCAATCAGCGTGTCCCCGCTGATCGCCCGCCAGATTCCGATCTGGGACGGCGAGAAGATCAGCGGCTTCGTCGACCTCGCCCTCGAATATGCGTTCAAATATCGCGCCGGGCAGGAATTGGAGCGGATCGAAATCCCGTCCGACCTCCACGACCGCGAGGTCGAAGCGCGTACCCATATGCTCGAGCAGCTCGCCGATCATGACGACGAACTGCTCGAACAATTGCTGATGGACGAGACGCCGAGCCGCGAGAAGGTGCTGAAAGACCTGGCGCGGGAAACCGGCGAAAGCCTCGGCGTGTCGGTCCTGTTCGGGAGCGCGACCGGCTCGTGGGGCGTGCGGCGGCTGCTGAAGGCGCTGCGCCACGAGGCTCCCGGGCGCAGGCCGCGAGCGCCCGGCTCAGCGTCTCCGACCCCGCGATCTATGCGTTCAAGGTGCTGCACGGCTCGATCGGCCGGCTGGCCTTGTCGCGGGCGCTCGGCGGGCGGATCGCCGAAGGGTCCGACGTCAAGACGGAAGGCGGAGACCATGCGCGCGTCGGCTCGCTGTTCAAGGTGCAGGGCGAAAAGACCCAGAAGGTGTCGGAGGCCCGCGACGGCGATCTGGTGGCGGTCGCCAAGGTCGATGACGTCAAGCCCGGACACTGGCTCGGCATCGGCAAGCTTCCGCCGCCCGTTGCCGTCGACCTGCCGGCGCGTAACTGCGCCTTTGCGATCGAGCCGGCCGACCGCAAGGACGACGTCAAGCTGTCCGGCGCCCTCCAGCGCCTGACCGAGGAGGATGCCGCGCTGATCGTCGAGCATGACGACGCCGCCCACGAAATCCGGCTGCGCGGAGTCAACGACGAGCATCTCAACACCGTCCTCGCGCGGCTCAAGCGCCGCTACGGGGTCGAGGTGAAATCGCACCCGCCGGCGGTCGGCTATCGCGAATCGGTGCGCAAGCCGGTGCGCCAGCACGGCCGGCACAAGAAGCAGTCCGGCGGCCACGGCCAGTTCGGCGACGTGATCATCGAGATCCGCCCGGTCGGCCGCGGCGAAGGCTTCCAGTTCGAGGAGAAGATCCACGGCGGCTCGGTGCCCAAGCAATGGATCCCCGCCGTCGAGGACGGCGTGCGCGAGGCGATGGTCAAGGGCCCGCTCGGCTTCCAGGTGGTCGACGTCGCGGTTACCCTGGTCGACGGCAGCTACCACAGCGTCGACAGCTCCGAGCTCGCGTTCCGCCTTGCCGGCCGGCTGGCGATGCAGGAGGCGCTCGCCGCCGCCAATCCGCACCTCCTCGAGCCGATGCACAAGCTGACCGTCGTCTGCCCGTCGAACGCGACCAGCCGAATCACTTCGGCGGTCGCGGGGCGGCGCGGCCAGATGCTCGGCATGGGCCCGCGCGACGGCTGGACCGGCTGGGACCGGATCGACGCGCTGATCCCCGAGGCCGAGCTGTCCGGGCTCGAGGCGGAGCTGCGGTCGCAAAGCCAGGGCCTTGCGACCTACGAGGCCGAGTTCGACCATCTCGCCGAATTGAACGGCCCGCTGGCCGACAAAGTGATCCAGCAACGGGTGCCCGAGCCGGCTTGACCCGTTCCTCCCCATCGCACGGCGATGGGCAGGGGGACCATGCGGAGCATGGTGGAGGGGTAACTAGCTCGGCGCCTTCTATCCCTCCACCATTCCCTCTCCGGGGAATGGTCCCCCTCCCCACGAGCTTCGCTCGCAGGGAGGAACTTCGGGCGCGACAGCCCTTTCGGCTTCCCCTAATCCACGCAGCATGAAGCACTGGTTCAAGGACCAGCATTTCCGTTCGCTGCTCAAGAACAGCAGCTATCTCGCGGGGTCCCGCGGGGTCGCGGCCGTCTGCTCGCTGGTCACGCTCGCGCTCGCCGGACGCGGGCTCGGAGTGGTGCTGTTCGGGACCCTGATCCTCATCACCAGCTTCACCAAGGCCGCCAGCGGCATCGCCAAGTTCCAGTCGTGGCAGCTGATCGTCCGTTACGGCGGACAGGGCCTGGCGGCGGGCAACCCCGAGCAGTTCAAGTCGTCGACCGGCTTCGCCGCGGCGCTCGACATATTGAGCGGCGTCGTCGGGATGATCGCCGCCGTCGCGTTGCTGCCGTTCCTCGCCCGCTGGGTCGGGATCGACCAGCAATATCTGTGGCTGGCGATGCTCTATTGCACGCTCCTTCCGACCATGGGCGCGGCGATTCCCAACGGCGTGCTGCGGACGCTCGACCGCTTCGACCTGATCAGCTGGGCGAGCACCGTGAACCCGATCAGCCGCGCGATCCTCATTGTCATTGCCTTCCTCGCCGGCGCCCCGCTGCCGGCCTATGTCGGGATATGGTTCGTCACCGACCTCGGCGGCGACCTGTTCCAGTGGTTCCTCGCCTGGCGCGAGCTCAGGCGTCACGGACTGCATGCCGGAATCCGACCGACGCTCAAGCCGACCGACCTGCCCGGCGCCTGGCGCTTCGCCATCCAAGTCAACCTCGCGTCCGGGATCCAGACGGTCTGGGGACCCGTCGCGCGCCTTGCTGTCGGCGGCTTGCTCGGTCCGGCCGGCGCCGCTTTGTTCGGAATCGCGTCGAACCTCGCCGACACCGCGCAGAAACCCGCCGACCTGCTCGGCCAGGCTTTCTACCCCGAAATCGTCCGGATGGACCCGAAGTCGAAGAAGCCGTGGAAGCTGATGTTGCGCGGCGCTGTTGTCGCGACGGCGATCGCCGCCGTTGCGGTGCTGGTCATCGTGCTCGGTGGAAAGCCACTGATCGGCCTGCTGTTCGGGAAGGCCTTCCTCGGTGCCTACGAGCCGCTGCTGGTTCTCGCGCTCGTGCCGGTCTTCGCAGTGCTCAGCTTCCCGCTCGCGCCGATGCTCTACGCCCTCGGCAAGACTGGTGGACCGCTCCGCGCAAAAGTCATCGCCAGCGTCGTCTTTTTCGTCGCGCTCGCGCCGCTTAGCCTCGCGTTCGGCGTGGTCGGCGCCGCCGTCGCCTTCGTCCTGGCGACCGCGACCAACGTCGGCGTGATGATCGCGCAGCTGTTGAGCCAGTATCGCCGCCGCCGCGCCGCGCGCTAGGCGAGGCCGTCGACCACCGCCACCGGCCGCCAGTCGCCGAGCCCGTGGCGGCCCGCGAAATCGGGCGGGATCGGGCCGCCGCGGTGGATCCCGCCGCTGACGAACACCGCGTCGAAGCCCATCCGGGCGGCGCCGAGCATGTCGGTCTGGAGCCCGTCGCCGACCGCCAGCACCGCCTCGCCCGGCGGATCGTCGGCGAGGCGCAACGCGTGGCGGTAGATCGCCGGGTACGGCTTGCCGTACCAGCGCACGCGGCCGCCGAGCTGCTCGTAGATGTCGGCGAGCGCCCCGGCGCAGGGCTCCGGCACGCCGCCGAACAGCACCACGCGGTCGGGATTGAGGCAGTGAAGCACGACGCCGCGCCGCGCCCAGCGCGCGAGATCGCCGCGATACTGCGCGACGTCGGGCCGCGACTCCTCGAGTCCGCTGCAGGCGAGGTCGGTAAAGTCGGGGCCGGCGACGAGCGGCACCTGGCGCCCCTCGAGGATTGCCCGGTCTTCCGCCGTCCCGAGAAACCCGACCGGACGGCCGAGCTCGAGCAGCGCCGCGATCCCGGCTTCGCCGCTGGTCGCGATGCCGTCCCACGCCGCGCGCGGCAGGCCAAGCCCGTCAAGCTGCTGCGCGACGGCCGGCGCGGTGCGCGGCGCATTGGTGATGAGGATCACCGTGCGCCCGGCGCGGCGCCACTCCGCCAGCCGTTCGGCCGCGGCCGGGTACAAGCGGACGCCGTCGTGGACGACACCCCAGATGTCGCACAGGATCACGCGATAACGGGGGTGGAGCGAATCCCAGAAGCTCATGCGATCCGGCCGGTGTTCACCACGGCGCCCTAGCGGATGCTTTCGGCGGCTGGGAAGCTTGACGCGGATTGAACCAGCGGCTTGGGTCGGTCGACCAAGGGGAACGCATGGCCAAGAAACTCACCCGCTTCATCCTGATCGCGCTGGTGCTCGGGATCATCGCCGGATGGGCGATCAACGCCGGCATCGGGGACGGCACCCCGGCCGGAGATGAACGGCTGAAGACCATCGCCGGCTACTTCTCGATCCTGACGACGGTGTTCCTGCACCTTATCAAGATGATCATCGCGCCGCTGGTGCTGTCGACGATGGTCGTCGGGATCGCCCACATGGGCGACACGGCGGCGCTGGGCCGCGTCGGCCTGAAGGCCTTCGGCTGGTTCGTTTGCGCCAGCTTGGTTTCGCTGACGCTGGGCCTGATCCTGGTCAATGCCCTGCAGCCGGGCGCGACCCTCGGCCTGCCAATTCCGCCGGCGGACGCGGCGAGCGGCGTCGACCGCTCGGCCTTCGACCTGGCGAAGTTCATCGCCCACATCTTTCCCGAGTCCATGGTCAAGGCGATGGCGGAGAATGACATCCTCCAGATCGTCGTCTTTTCGCTTTTCCTCGGGGTCGCGGTCACGGCCATCGGCGAAGCCGCCCGGCCACTGGTCCGGGCGCTCGAGGCGCTCGTGAAGGTCATGCTGCAAGTGACGGACTACGTCATGCGGTTCGCCCCGGTCGCGGTGTTCGCGGCCGTCACCGCGACGATCGCCGAGCGCGGGCCGTCCGTGTTGAAGACTTATGGCTATTTCATGGGCAGCTTCTATGCCGGGCTGATCATCCTCTGGGCGATATTGATCGGCGCCTGCTTCCTCATCGTCGGCGTTCGTACCCGTCACCTCGTACGCTACATCCGCGACCCGATCGTGCTGGCCTTTTCGACCGCCTCGTCCGAAGCCGCTTTTCCGCGAACGCTCGAGGCGCTTGACCGCTTCGGCGTGCCGCCGCGGATCGCGAGCTTCGTCCTGCCCCTGGGCTATTCGTTCAATCTCGACGGCTCGATGATGTACATGACGTTCGCGTCGATCTTCATCGCGCAGGCCTACGGTATCCACCTCGATCTCGGTACGCAGATCGCGATGCTCCTCACGCTGATGGTGACGTCCAAGGGCATTGCGGGCGTCCCGCGCGCCAGCCTGGTGGTGATCACCGCCACCCTGTCGCAGTTCAAGATCCCGGAAGGCGGGATCTTGCTGATTCTCGCCGTCGACCATTTCCTCGACATGGGCCGCAGCGCCACCAACGTCGTCGGCAACGCGGTCGCCGCAAGCGTGGTGGCGCGGTGGGAAGGCGACCTCGATCGTGAAGAGCCCGCCGACATCGAGCCGCCGCATGCGCCGTCGCACGTCAAACAGTCGGGCAGGAAGCCCGACCACTTCTGATGCTCGAGCTCGCGGGACTCGAGCTGCTGCCGCCGCTCCCGCTGTTCCTCGCCTTCGCCCTCGCCGGCCTGGCGCTCAACATCGTGCCCGGCGCCGACATGACCTTCGTCATCGCCAGCGCGGCGAAGGGCGGCCGACGGGACGGCATCATCGCCGCGCTCGGGATCGGCGGCGGGACATTGGTCCACATCTTCGCCGCGGTGCTCGGCCTATCGGCGATCCTTGCCGCGTCGCAGACCGCATTCACCCTGATCAAATGGGTCGGTGCCGCCTATCTCTTATACATCGCCGTTTCGCTGCTCCGCGCGGGGCGCGGCGATCAAGACCGGCGAGACGGCACTGCGCGCCAGTCGGGCTGGCGCCTCCTTCGCGCGGCCGCGCTGGTCAATGTCCTCAACCCCAAGGTTGCGCTCTTCTTTCTCGCCTTCCTGCCCCAGTTCGTCGATCCGAAAGCGACCGCACCGGCGCTCCAGATCCTGTGCCTGGGCCTGTGGTTCGACCTCGTCGGCACCATCGTGAATGCGATCGTCGCGATCATCGCCGCCGACGCCTCCGAGCGCCTGCGGCATGTGACCTGGCTCGGCCGCGCGGCACGCTATGTCGCGGCGACGGCGATGGGCGCGCTGGCGCTCCGCCTGGCCTTCGCTGAGCGGCGCTAGCCGCGCTCGCCCTTGCGCGGCGAGCCCTCGCCGAACGGCTGATCGATGCTCGGCGGCGGCTGGGTGAAGAATTTCGGGCCGGCCTCGGTCATGTGCCAGCAATCCTCGAGCCGCACTCCGAACTTGCCCGGGATGTACAGCCCTGGCTCGTCGGAAAAGCACATGCCCGGCGCCAGCGGCGTGGTTTCGCCATGGACCAGATAGACCGGCTCGTGCACTTCCATGCCGATGCCGTGACCGGTGCGGTGCGACAGGCCGGGCAGCCGGTAGCCGGGACCGAAGCCCCAGCTCTCGTAGACCTTGCGCACCGCGTCATCGACCGCCCCCGCGGGCAGCGCCGACCTTCGCCGTCTCGATCGCGATCTGCTGGCCGCGGTGAACCTGGTCCCACAGCTTGCGCTGCTCGGCCGACGGGGTGCCGACGACGAACGTCCGGGTGATGTCGGCCTGGTAGCCGTGGACCGCGCTGGTGCAGTCGAGCAGCACGATGTCGCCCTTCTGGACGACGTGCGGCTTCTTGCTGCCGTGCGGATAGGCCGACGCCTCGCCGATCAGCACCAGCCCGCCGTCATAGGCCGAGCCCATCCGCTTGTGCACGGCGGCGATCATCGCGTCGATGTCGGCCGGCGTCATGCCGACCCTGGTCCGCTCGCCGGCGTAGCGCAGGGAGGCGAGCATGATGTCGTTGGCCGCCTGCATCAGCGCCAGCTCGGCCGGCGACTTGATCATCCGCTGGGCGCGGACCACCGGGTTGGCGTTGACGATCGCGGCTCCCGGCAGCTGCTGCTTCAGCCGGTCCATGATCCAGTAGCGGTCGGTTTCCTCGAACGCGACGGGGCGGTCGGCGACGCGGCGCTCGTGGAGGAAATCCGCGACCAGCCGAAGCGGCTCCTCGTCCTCGTTCCAGGTGCGGATCTCGGCCGGGACCTGCAGCATTTCGGCGATGCTCGGCCGCTCGAAGAAGGGCGTGACGATGATCGGGTCACCTTCGGCCGGGATGACCGCCGCGGTCAGCCGCTCGCTCCGCCACCATTGGACTCCGGTGTAATAATCGAGGCTCGGCCCGGAACTCGACGAGGACGGCGCCAATGCCCGCGCTGCGCATCAGCTCCTTCGCCCGGGCAAGCCGCTGCCCGCGCTCGGCGCTGCTGATCGGCGGCGGGATGGGGATCGACGGAGTCGCCTCCGCGGCCTGGGCCAGCACCCGGCTCCACGGCACCGTCAGCGCCGCCGCAACCGCGCCCGCTCCGGCAATCATTCCGCGTCTCGAAATTCTCGGATTCATGCTCTCTCCCCCTTACGCCGCGAGCGCGGCGAGTTCCTTGACGAGCTTGGCGGCGACGACGGCGGTCATGCCGTTGATGTCCCGCGTCGGATTATACTCGACCACGTCGGCACCCACGATCGGGCCCGGCACGCGGTGCAGCACCGACAAGATGTCGCGGACCGAGAGGCCGCCGGGCTCATGATGCGACACCCCCGGCGCGAACGCCGGATCGAGCGCGTCTAGGTCGATGCTGACGTACAGCGGCTGCTCCGGGATCGGCACCCGCTCGACGGTGAAGTCGCGCATTTCGACCACCTCGACGCCATAGGTCTCGACCTGCTTGCGGCATTCGGCGTTGAGCGTCCGGATTCCGACCTGGACCAGGCGGCGCGCAAAGCCCCGCTCCTTGATCCGGGCGAACGGCGAGGCGTGGCTCAGCGGGTCGCCGCCGAAGTCCTCGTAAAGGTCGGGGTGCGCGTCGAAGTGCAGGATGTTGACCGAGCCGTGGGCCTCGGCGAGCCCGGCGACGATCGGGAAGGTGACCATATGGTCGCCGCCGAGGAAGATCGGCACCACGCCCGCTTCCGTCGCCTCGCGCGCCGCGTCGAAGATCCGGCCGAGATCCCGGCCGCTTTCGTCGAGCGGCAGGTCGCCGGCGGTCGTCGACGACGATGTCACTGCCGAGCTCGAGTCCGGACTCGGTCGCCTGATTGCCGTGCTCGGAGTAGAGCGCGGCGCGGATCAGCGGCGGCGCTGCGGCGGCGCCGCGCAGGAACGACGAATGGCTGTCGGTCGGCAGCCCGATCAGCCGGACTCGGCCCTGTCCCCCGCTGGTTCCCATCGCTGATCCCTCTTGCACGCCGTCGTCGCCTGCGCCAGCAGCGACGCCTCATGCCATTCGAGCTGAACCAAGCGCCGGGCGGTCCGCGCCAGCCTGGAGCGCGCGAAATGACGGCCTTGCTGGCCGGCCTGATGGCGCTCAACGCCTTCGCCATCGACGCCATGGTGCCGGCGCTGCCGGCGATCGGCCGGTCGCTCGGCGTCGCTCACGAGAACGACCGCCAGCTGGTGATCGTCGCCTATTTCGTCGGCTTCGCTTCGACCCAATTGTTGTGGGGGCCGCTCGCCGACCGGTTCGGGCGCAAGCCGGTGCTCGCCGCCGGAATCATCCTCTACGCCCTGTTCGCGCTGCTCTGCGCCGCCGCCGCAGCTTCCCGCTGCTGATCGCGGGCCGGGTGGCGATGGGCGCCTCGGCCGCGGTCACTCGAGTGCTGGTCATCGCCATGGTCCGCGACCTGTTCGAGGGCGAGGCCATGGCGCGGGTGATGAGCCTGGTGTTCATGGTCTTCATGCTGGTCCCGGTGCTCGCCCCGAACGTCGGCCAGGCGATCCTGCTGGTCGCGTCGTGGCGGGCGATCTTCCTCGTGCTCGCCGGCTATGCCCTGACGATGCTGATCTGGTCGTCGGTCCGGCTGCCGGAGACGCTGCACCCCGAATTTCGCCGCTCGCTCGCCTGGCGCGAGATGCTCGGCGCCATCGTCGAGACCGTGCGCGAACCGCAGTCACGCGGCTACACGCTGGCGACTGACGATCATCTTCGCGGCGCTGGTCGCCTATATCGCGTCGGTCCAGCAGATCGTGTTCGACGCATTCGGCGAGGGCCGCTTCATCGGGCTGGTGTTCGCCGCGGTCGCCGCGCCGATGGCGCTCGCGTCGTGGACCAATTCGCGGGTGGTCGGACGATTCGGGCTGCGCCGCGTCGGACATTCGGCTGCCGCGGCGCTCGCGCTCGTGACCGCGGCCCACGCCGGCTGGGCCTTGCCGGGGTTCGAGACTCTCGCCAGCTTCATCCTCCTCCAGGCGCTCGCCATGTGCTGCTTCGCCTTCGCCTCGTCGAACCTCGGCACGCTGGCGATGGAGCATATGGCGCCGATCGCCGGCACGGCGTCTTCGGTCCAGGGCGTGATCGGTACGCTGGGCGCGGCGATCCTCGGCTTCATGATCGGCCGGGCCTTCGACGGCACCGCGACGCCGTACCTCGTCGGGACGGCGATGTGCGCCGCGCTCGGGTTCGTCGCCATCGTCGCTGACCGAGCCGAAGCGGCTGTTCGCGCCGATCCGGAACGAACCAGGCGGCCCGCCGGAGCAGCCCACCTGCATTCCCGAAGACCTCGGCTAGCAGATCGGATCGGGGCAGCCGCCGGGCGCCGCCCCGCTGTCGATCCTTAGTCGGCGGTGACCTCGTCGCCGTCGTCGGGGCCGGCGCCGACCATCAGCGCCTCGCCGACCTCCTCGGTCTTGCCCCGGATCGCATTCTCGATCCGCTGCGCGACGTCGGGATTCTCCTTGAGGTAGATCTTGGCATTCTCGCGGCCCTGGCCGATGCGGATCGAATCGTAGCTGAACCAGGCGCCCGATTTCTCGACCAGCCCGGCCTTGACCCCGAGGTCGAGGATCTCGCCGACCTTGGAGATGCCCTCGCCGTACATGATGTCGAACTCGACCTGCTTGAACGGCGGCGCGACCTTGTTCTTGACCACCTTCACCCGCGTGGTGTTGCCGACGATGTCGTCGCGGTCCTTGATCTGGCCGGTGCGGCGGATGTCGAGCCGGACCGAGGCGTAGAATTTGAGCGCGTTGCCGCCGGTCGTCGTCTCGGGATTGCCGTACATCACGCCGATCTTCATCCGCACCTGGTTGATGAAGATGACCGTGCAGCGCGAGCGGCTGATCGAGCCGGTCAGCTTGCGCAGCGCCTGGCTCATCAGCCGCGCCTGGAGGCCGACATGGCTGTCGCCCATCTCGCCCTCGATCTCGGCCCGCGGCACCAGCGCCGCGACCGAATCGATCACCAGCACGTCGACCGCGTTCGAGCGCACCAGCGTGTCGACGATCTCGAGCGCCTGCTCGCCGGTGTCGGGCTGCGACACGATCAACTCGTCGATGTCGACCCCGAGCTTCTTGGCGTAGGCCGGGTCGAGCGCATGCTCGGCGTCGACGAAGGCGGCGGTCCCGCCGATCTTCTGCGCCTCGGCGATCGCGTGCAGCGCAAGCGTCGTCTTGCCCGAGCTTTCCGGCCCGTAAATCTCGACCACCCGGCCGCGCGGCAGGCCGCCGACGCCGAGCGCGATGTCGAGCCCGAGGCTGCCGGTCGAGATCGTCTCGATCTCGATCTTCTCGCGGCTGCCGAGCTTCATCGCCGAGCCCTTGCCGAACGCGCGGTCGATCTGGGCGAGCGCCGCCTCGAGCGCCTTCTGCCGGTCCATGCCCGAGTTCTGCAATTTGCGCTGTCCACTTCGCTTCCGATGACTTTGAGCTGCGCTGCCATGTCCCCTGCCTCCGTTCAAGCGTCAATCACTGGCGGCCGAGCCCCGCCGGCTGGACGCAGTCTGTATACGATTTGTTCCATGAGAACAATAGGGGAACATGGACTCGTTCACGGCGATCGGGGAAGCCGCTGGTACAGCGCCAGCCCCTTCGCGGCGACCGCGTCGGCGAGCGTATCGGGGTTCGGCGATTTGCCAAGCGAAGACCCGGGGAACATCACGAACACGACCCCCCGCGCCAGGGTACGCGGCTTGCCGTCGGACGACAGTGCGGCAAGCAGCGCCGTCGAGCCCTCCCCGATCTTGTACGCGGGACCGGTGTCGGCGATGATCGCCGGCACCACCTTGCCGTTGGCAATCACCACGCCGACGTCGCCCGCCCTTAGCCCGGTCAGCTTCGCGAACCGGGTGCCGTCGATTCCCTTCGGCGCCGCCGCCGGCATCACGGCGTAGGCGATTTTCGACGCATCGACCGGCAGACAATCCGGTCGGGTGCCTTTGAGGACTTTCGGGCAGGGATGAAGCGTCGTCGGCTTGAGCATCAGCGTCGTCGGGCACTGGTCGGTGGTCCCGGGCGTGTTGCAGGCGGCCGGCGAACCGTCGAGGTCGTGGGCGATCTTGCTTTCCCAAATCACGGCCGCCGGAACATCGCCATGACCGGCGATCCGCTCGAACCGGACGAGCCGGCTCGGATCGCTCTTGCAGCCGTACCAGGCGATCTTGCCGTTCGCCTTGCGGATCGGGAATTGCACCGTTCCGAACCGGTCCGCGGCGTCGCACGTGCCGAACTGGCCGCGATAGGCTTCGTCGATCGGCGTCCCGTGGGGGACGAAGGGCGGGTCCGCGCGGGCCGTCGTCGCCGCAAGCAGCGAGAGCAGCAAGGCCGAAGAATATTTCATGTCGCATTCCTTCCCGCGCTGGGCCGGCGGCACCACGAACTCGAGGAGGGGCCCGCCGGGAAGTCGAACCGGACCGAGCCCGTTACCGGTACACCCATTCGCACAGCGCTGTTAAGCCGGCTTCGGCGCGATTGCTCAGCGGACCAGCCGCCCCGCCTTGATCACCGCCTCGACCTGCTCGAGCGTGCGGATGTCGGTGAGGGGGTCGCCCTTGACCGCGACCAGGTCGCCATAGGCGCCGGGCGCGACCGAGCCGACCTGCCCCTCCTTGCCCAGCGCCCGCGCCGCTTCGCTGGTCGCGGCCTGGATCGCCTGCAGCGGAGTCATGCCGTAGCGCACCATGTAGGCGAACTGTCGCCCGCCGAGCCCGTACATGTAAACTCCGGCATCGGTCCCGAAGGTCATTTTCGCGCCCGCCTTCACTGCTTGCGCGAATCCGCGCCGCTGGACTTCGGTCGTCTCGATGTTCTTGCGCAGATATTCGGCCGGCCAGTGCTGCTTCACGCCGACGTCGTTGATCCAGTCGCCGTTGTAGATGTCCATGTCGAGCCACACGCCGCGGGCCTTGGCCAGCGCGATCCCTTCCGCGTCGAGATAGCTCGCATGCTCGATGGTCCGGGCTCCGGCGCGGATCGCGGCCTTGATCCCCTCGGCGCCGTGGGCGTGGGCGATGCAGTAGGAACCGTGCTCCTTCGCCTCGTCGCACGCCGCCTTCATTTCTTCCGGCGACAGTTCGAGCGCGCCGGGGATACCGCCGATCGCGAGCACCGCTCCGGTGGCGATCAGCTTGATGAAGTCGGCGCCGCGATCGAGGAAGAAGCGGGCCCGGTCGCGCGCTTCGGCGGGGGTGCGCACCTCGCCCATCCGGAACGCCTCGGGAATTGGCACGTCCGCGGCCAGCGCGTTGATCTCCCCGCCCCCGCCCGGAACCGTGATGTAGCCGCCGGCGACATACATCCGCGGCCCCTCGACCTCGCCGGCGTTGATCGCGTCGCGCAGCGCGATGTCGGTGAGCCCGCGATAGACCCCGACGTCCCGCACCGTGGTGAAGCCGCTGCGAAGCTCGATCCGCGCCGCCACGGCGCCCCTGAGGATCGTATCGGCCTCGCTGTGCTTGAGGGGAGCGGCGGGATCGCTTTCGGTCACGTCGATCGCGCCGTCGGCAAGATGCGTGTGCAAGTCGATCAGGCCGGGCAGCACGGTCAGGCCGGACCAGTCGACCGCGGCCGTCCGTCGGCCGCGCGCCACGGCGCGACCGACGGCGATCTTGCCGTCGACGATCCGGATCCGCTGGTCGGTCAGCACCGTGGCCGCAGCGGGATCGATCAGCCGCCCGGCGCGGACGTCCATGGTTTGCGCAGCTGCTGCGGTCCCCATCATCAGAGCCGCCGCGCCCGCCGCCACCCATCGCGCCGTCATTGCCATTGTCACCCCTCCGGCTGCGGATGTTCCACGTCACTCGGCCATTCGCAAGCCGCGGAAGTTGTCAAAGTTGTGCCCTCAACGCGCGCGCGAGTGTGTGCGCGACCGTCCCTGTCGAGGCTCGCGTTGCCGGCTATGCAGATGCTGCCGCGGTCGGCGAGCTTCTCGACGAAGGCGGTGCTGGCGTTCCGGGTCCAGCCGTCGTGGCGCGGACGGACAGGGACCGGTTCGAACTTGATTTCCCGCGGAAACCGCCGCCGGCATCTGTTCCGCGGGAAATAGGTTTGTGCTCGGACATTTGGGCCTCCAGGGGGAAAAGGAGGCGAAGCATTTATCTCATGTCGGGGGCTGTAGGACAGGGTTTCGAATGTCCGCTTCGGGCGTCGGCAAGCGGGACGCGACACCAAGCCAGCCGCCATGTTAAAGTCTTGCGATACCGCCTTGAACAACTCCGACTGCCGAGAGCGCAATCGAAAACGTCTATGCGAGTGCAAGCGCGAGTTGCTAGTAGGCACGGTCGCTTTTCCATTGCCAAGCAACTGACCACGTGCGGCGCCAGCTCAAGGCCAAGGATACCAGAGCGGATACGTAGACGTTATGGCGCCAGCCCAGCTTGACCAGCCGCAACAGGACAACGGGCAGCGCGTAAATCGCGGTGAGCACCCACAAAGCAAGACCAGCGACCGCAAACAAATTTCGCGCGACGGAGAAACAAACCAGCAAATAGTTCGTGTCACAGCCTGTGCATCGCAGTTCACCCTGATGTCCGCAATGGGGTCAAAGCAGACATTAGTTCGAAACGCTCTTCTTCGTCGCACGAGCTAAGAATACAAGGCGGTTCGGTCCCGGTCAAGGCCGGAAGATTAGCGCGCCTACGCCGGCGTGACCTCGCCCCGGCCGTCCCGCCGATCTCGCCCGGCTCCGGGCCGCTTGTCGAACACCTCGTCGATGAGGCCGAACGCCTTGGCTTTGTCCGCCTCGAGGAACTTGTCGCGGTCCATCGCCTTCTCGATGTCCTCGAGGCTCTGGCCGGTATATTTGGCGTAGAGCTCGTTCAGGCGCTGGCGCATGCGCAGGATCTCGCGCGCCTGGATCTCGATGTCGGGCATGCCCTGGGCGCCGCCCGAGGGCTGGTGGACCATTTCGGCTGTTGGTCAGCGCGACGCGCATACCGGGTTCGCCGGCGGCGAGCAGGAAGCTGCCCATCGAGGCGGCCTGGCCGATGCACACGGTGCTGATCTTCGGCCGGATGTACTGCATCGTGTCGTGGATCGCGAGGCCGGCGGTGACCACGCCGCCGGGCGAGTTGATGTACATGAAGATGTCCTTCTTCGGGTTTTCGGACTCGAGGAAGAGCAGCTGGGCGGTGACTAGGCTGGCCATATGTCCTCGATCGCGCCGGTGATGAAGACGATCCGCTCGCGCAGCAGCCGCGAATAGATGTCGAAGCTGCGCTCGCCCCGGTTGGACTGCTCGATGACGATGGAACGAGTTGCGAAACGATTCCTGATGGTCAATCACGGATACGGATCCCTCTTTGTTGCAGACCTTACATCGGCGCGAACTCGGCAAGGTTCAAGGCGGCTTCTCCGCCCCAGATTTCTCGCGGAGGGGACCGCCGAAAGCGGTGGGAGGGTAGAGAAGGGCGGCCCGGGTAATCGCCTGACCGCCAAATGAGCCGGCCGACTACATCTTCACCGAGATGCGGCCGTAATAAAAGCGGCCGGGGATGTCGTACATCGTCGGGTCGAAGTTGTTGATGTCGCAGGTGAAGCAGCCCGGTCCCCCGTCCCTCAGCAGGTTGTTGGCGCCCACTGCGAACCCAACTGGTGGCTGATGACCCTCGCCGCGTCCAGTCGGGCCGCACGAACATCGCCCGGATGTGCGCCGCCTCCGTCGAGGGATCAAGAAGCCTGCCGTCGTCGGCCTGGTCAGCAGAGCCCGTGTAGAGGCGACCTCGTCTGCTCCACCCTCCGCACGCGACGACAGCACCGTCAGTCTCGAACACGAAGTACGTGCCGTCCGCGACGAGTGCCGGATCGACGTGTGCGATGTGCACGACGCGCTCGCGACCTGCTGCTCGTTGTAGAAGCCGGGGAACAGGTCGAGTACCGAGGCGCGCATCACCGCGGTCATCGCGTCGATGTCGTCAGACGTCGCGATGCGCAGCTCCGGAGCACGCACACCCACCGCCGAAATTGTTAGCCCACGCGTCGACCACTGCACGGTTGATCGCGTCGTGGCGCGCGGACGTTCTCGGCTCGATCCGTGTGCACCCGCACCATGCGCACTCCGGTCCCTCTGCCGACGGCGTCGACCTCGGGGATGCCATGGACGGCGGCGAGCGCGACGAGGTCGACCCGTGGGGAGTGCCGAACAGCTGCTCGAACGTCTCCGGCCGCGAGCACGGTCGCCTGCGGCAGGAACGAGAAGATGCCGCCCCCGTCGTTGTCGACGACCACGATCGCCAGGTCGATGCCGCGCGACGCGGCGCCGAGCAGGCCGTTGGTGTCGTGGAGGAAGCGCCACGTCACCGATGAGGACCGCAGTCGGCGTCCGCCGCGCGAGCGCCACCCCGACCGCCGTCGACACGCACGCCGTCGATGCCGTTCGCGCCCGGTTGGCGAGCACACGTCGACGCCCGAGCGGGCAGCGGCGTACCACTCGACGTCGCGCACCGGCATCGACGACGACGACGCACGAGCGCCCGCCGTCGGGGAGCGCCGCACCACGAGCCACGCGCCACCCGGCTCGGTCGCGCCGTCGAGCGTCGCAGAGGGCCTCGTCGATCGCGCAGGCCTGCGCGACCGCTCCGCGCGACCAGCGCGCCAGCCCACGCGCTCGCCCGGCCGGCGCCATCCGGTGAGCCGCTCGTGAGCGCGGCGACCGAGGCGCGCCGCGGATCGCCAGGACGATCAGCCGCGGCCGCGCGTCGGATCGAGCCACGCGTCGCGCCGGGCACGACGATCTCGCGGCGCGCCGGAGGACGCCAGCCACTCGCGCCACGACCCTCGACGCCGGCGCTCGCCGAGCCGCAGGACGACCTCCGGGCGATGGTCACGCGTCGAACGGGGATGCGCAGCAGCGCGTCGAACGCGGCGACCGTGGTGCGCGCCGGCACCGCGCGCCCGGACCGGGGGTCGGCGAGCACCGGCCAGCCGAGCCGTTCGGCCAGCGCGTGCACTGCCGCGCCTCGCCGGCGCCCGCGCCCGCGACGACGACACCTCGCACGGCATCGAGCCACCTCGGCCGAGCTGTGTCGACGGCCGCATCGTCGATCTCTGTGCGGTCGTCGACGACCGAGTGCCACGGACGTCCCTCAGCAGCGTCCCGCCGGGCATCGGCCCGGCGTCGCCGACGAGCGGGTCGCGGAACGGCAGGTTGAGGTGCACCGGCCCCGGACCGGCCGCGCGCCGAGGCCTCGGCGACGGCCCGCGCCGCGAGCGACCGCCACGTGCCGCGGCGACCGTCGACGTCGGTGCCCCGGCGTCGCCGAACCAGCGCACCGATCCGCCGAAGAGGTGGGTCTGATCGATCGTCTGCGGCGCCCCGACGCCGTGCAGCTCGGGCGGGCGATCGGCGGTGCAGGCGAGCAGCGGCACGCCGCGCCTGGTGGGCCTCGACCACCGCGGGATGCAGCTCGACCGCCGCGGTGCCACTGCGTCGTCAGCACGACCGCCGGGCGCGCCGTCGCGAGCCCGAATCCCAGCGCCATGAACGCCGCACGCCGCTCGTCGTGATGCACGTGCACCGCGATTCGCGCGTCGGAGGCCAGCGCGACCGCCAGCGGCGTCGACCGCGAACCCGGGCAGACGACGGCGTCGGTGACACCCGCGCGCGCCCACTCGTCGACGAGCGTCGCGCAGAACGTTGCCGCCGTCGTGATCGCCATGGACTCCTACCCTGCCCCGGTGGCGACCATCGTTCTGGTGCATGGGTTCACCCAGAACCGCAATTGCTGGGGCTCGATCCTCCCGGCGCTCGGCCGCGACCACGACGTGATCGCCGTCGATGCGCCCGGGCACGGACAGGCATCGGACGTACGAGCTGACCTCTGGCAGACCTCAGACCTGCTCGCGGCGTACGGCAGGGCCACGTTCGTGGGCTATTCGATGGGTGCCCGGATGGCGCTTCACCTCGCCCTCGGCCATCCCGACCTCGTCGATGGGCTCGCCTTGGTCAGTGGGACGGCCGGCATCGAAGATCCCATCGAACGCGCTGCACGAGTCGAGCGCGACGAGGCGCTCGCGCACTCACTCGAGCGTGACGGCCTCGACGCCTTCCTCGATCGGTGGCTCGACCAGCCGTTGTTCGCGACGTTGCCGCCGAGCGCTCGCGACGACGAGCCCGCCGGGCGAACACCGTCGACGGCCTCGCGTCGAGCCTCCGGCTCGCCGGCACGGGCACCCAAGATCCCCTGTGGGATCGGCTCGACGAGCTCACGATGCCCGTGCTCGTCGTCTCGGGCGGGCTCGACGAGCGCTTCACGGCACGGCGGCGCACCGGATGAGCGACGCCATCGGCGCGAACGCAACACTCCGCGTCATCGCCCGATGCGGGACACGCGTCCACCGCGAGCGCGAACCCGAGTTCTGCGCGGTCCTGCGCGAGTGGTTGGGTCAGGGCACGTAGCACAGCCCGGCGGCGAGCAGCACACCGAAGACGAGATCAACCGACCGGTCGCACCGAGGACTGGGATCAACGCGAGGCCCCGTTGCGCCCTCGAGCACGACCTGCACCGGCCGTCGCGCGACGACGACTGCGATGAACGCGAGCGCGGCGCAGGGGGCGGCCCAGCGCACCGAAGATGGGCAGCACCAGGAATGAGATGAGGATGAGCAGGCACGTAGAGCCAGCGGGTGCGTTTGTCGCCGAGCCGCACAGCCAGCGTGCGCTTGCCCGCCGGTCCGTCGGTTGGGATGTCGCGCAGGTTGTTGACCACCAGCAACGCAGTGACCAGCAGTCCGACGGGGATCGCAGCCACGACGCGACCGCCGTGATCCTCTCGATCTGCACGTACGCCGAGCCGATCGTGGCGACGAGCCCGAAGAACACGAACACGAACAGCTCGCCGAAGCCGAGTAGCCGTAGGGCTTCGGCCCGCCGGTGTAGAACCACCCGGCGGCGAACGAGCGAGCGCCGACGAGCAGCAGCCACGGGCTCGACCGCGACGGCGAGCGCCAGCCCGGCGCACCGCGGCGACCAACGAACGACAGCAGCGCGGCCTTCTTCACCGCGGCCGGCGTCGCCAGGCCCGACGCGACCAGGCGCACGGGACCGACCCGCTGCCGGTGTCGGTGCCGCGGACGCCGTCGCTGTAGTCGTTGGCGTAGTTCGTGCCGATCTGGATGGCGAGCGCGACGACCATCGCCGGCGGCCGCGGCCGCCAGCACGATCGACGCCGGCCCTCGCCGCGGCGCCGCGGTCCCGACGAGCGACGGGCACGACGGCGGCGGGCAGCGTCCGCGGCCGGGCGCCCAGCACCCACTTGTTCACGGCACGGCCGGCGAGGGAACTTGGCGAAAGTCGGGCCGGTCGCTTCTCGACGTAGGCGTCGCGGCCCTCCTGGGCCTCCTCGCTCATGTAGAAGAGCATCGTGGCGTCGCCGGCGAGCTGCTGGATGCCGGCCAGACCGTCGTCGGCCGCGTTCATCGACGCCTTGATCATGCGCAGCGCGAGCGGCGACATCTGGAGCATCTCGCGGCACCACGCACCGTCTCGCTCTCGAGGTCGGCCAGCGGCACGACGGTGTTCACCAGGCCCATGTCGAGCGCCTGCTGGGCGTCGTACTGGCGGCACAGGAACCAGATCTCGCGCGCCTTCTTCTGGCCGATGTTGCGCGGCCAGCAGCCCGGAGCCGTAGCCGCCGTCGAACGAGCCGACCTTCGGGCCGGTCTGGCCGAAGCGCGCGTTGTCGGCGGCGATGGTGAGGTCGCACACGACGTGCAGCACGTGGCCGCCGCCGATCGCGTAGCCGGCCACCATCGCCACGACCGGCTTGGGCGTGCGGCGGATCTGGATCTGGAGGTCGAGCACGTTGAGGCGGCCGATGCCGTGCTGGGCGACGTCGTCGTCACCGATGTAGCCGTCGTCGCCGCGGATGCGCTGATCGCCGCCCGAGCAGAAGGCCATGTCGCCCTGCGCCGGTGAGCACGATCACGCCGACCTCGGGAGTCGTCGCGGGCGACGTTGAACGCGTCGGACAGCTCGAACAGGGTCTGGGGGCGGAACGCGTTGCGCACCTCGGGCCGGCAGATCGTGATCTTCGCGATGCCCTCGGCGGTTTCGTAAGAGATGTCGGTGTAGTCGCCGGAGCGCTGCCAGTCGATCGGGGCGTACAACGCGTCGTCGCGCCGGTCAGGAGAGGTGGTCACGAAGCCTCAGCATGGCAGCCCGGTAGGTTCGCGCGCATGCCCGAGCTGGTGGCGCTTCCGGTGCCGAGCCCGAGCTTCGTGGACCAGCTCCGGCGCGCCTGGGACGTGGGTACGCCGTCTTTCCGTTGGACCTCCGCCTCGCGGGGCCTGCGCAGGAGCGGGTGCTCGATGCAATGGCGCCCACGTGGATCGGAGCGTCCGAGGACGGCTGGACTCGCCGCGCGGACGGCCTGCCTGTTGAAGATGGCGACGCCCTTGTCGTGGCGACGAGCGGTACCACCGGAGCGCCTCGGGGCGTCGTGCTCACCCACGATGCCGTGCGCGCCTCCGC
This sequence comes from uncultured Alphaproteobacteria bacterium, assembly GCA_963765945.1. Lineage (GTDB taxonomy): Bacteria > Pseudomonadota > Alphaproteobacteria > Sphingomonadales > Sphingomonadaceae > Sphingomicrobium. The sequence goes on along the minus strand of CAVXYS010000037.1, from coordinate 32,935 downwards.
CGAGGCCACCAGCGAGCGCGTCGGCGTCGACCCACGCGAAGACCGTTGGCTCGCGTGCCTGCCGCTCTCCCACGTCGGAGGCCTGTCGGTGGTCACCCGCGCGATCGTCACGAACACGCCCCTCGATGTGCTTCCTGCATTCGACGTCGACGACGTCGCGGCCGCCGTGGCGCCGCGGGTGCACGCTGGTGTCCCTCGTCCCGACTGCGCTCCGCCGGATCGATGCGGGGCGCTTCCGCGTGATCGTGCTCGGCGGGGCTGCGCCGCCCGAGGCCCTCCCACCCAACGTTGTGACGACCTACGGGATGACCGAGACCGGCAGCGGTGTCGTCTACGACGGACTCCCCCTCGACGGGGTCGAGGTGGCGATCGACGACGACGACGGCACGATCCTGCTCAAGGGCCCGATGCTGCTGCGCTGCTATCGCGACGGCGTCGACCCGAAGCTCAGCGGCGACTGGCTCAGCACCGGCGACGTCGGAGAGCTCGCTGACGACGGCCGCCTCGTCGTGCACGGGCGGCGCGGCGACCTGATCATCACGGGGGGCGAGAACGTCTGGCCCGAGCCCGTGGAGAGAGTGCTGGCAGCCGTCGTCGGGGTCGCCGACGTCGCGGTCGCCGCGCGGGATGATCCCGAATGGGGCCAGCGGGTCGTCGCCTTCGTCGTACCCGACTCGAGCGGGCCGCCGAGCCTCGATGCGCTCCGCTCCGCGGTGAAGGAAGCGCTCGCCGCCCACGCGGCGCCGCGCGAGCTCGTGCTCGTCGACGAAGTCCCGCGCACGGCGCTCGGCAAGGTGCGGCGCGCCGCGCTGCCCCCGCCTCTGTAGCGTCCCGCCCGTGGCATCACGCATCGAAGGAAAAGTCGCAGTCATCACCGGGGGCGCGTCGGGAATCGGGCTCGGCATCGCGCGGCGCTTCGTGGCAGAGGGCGCCGTGGTCGTCCTGGGCGACATCAACGAAGCAACACTCCAATCGGCGGTCAGCGAGCTCGGCGACCCGGCGACCTCCCTGCGCACCGACGTGATGGCCGAGGACGACGTGGTCGCGCTGTGCGAGCACGCTCTCGAGCACCACGGGCGTCTCGACATCGGCGTCAACGCGGCCGGCCTCGGCGCCTACGCGCCTTGTGTCGATCAGGACACCGTGACGTGGGACATCGTCATGGCGGTCAACCTGCGAGGCGTGATGCTCTCGATGAAGCACGAGGCGCGAGCGATGACCGCGGCCGGAAACGGCGGCTCGATCATCAACATCGCCTCGCTCAACGCGATCCAGCCCGCGGAGGGCATGGGCTTGTATTGCGCCACGAAGGCGGCCGTCGACATGTACACGCGCTGCGCGGCAATGGAGCTCGGCCCGCACGGCATCAGGGTGAACTCGATCGCACCAGGGCTGGTCGACACGCCCCTCGCAGCGTTCCTCAACCAGACACCGGCTGTGCACGCCGCCTTCGTCGAGAACGCGCCGCTCGGTCGCACGGGGTCGCCCGACGACGTCGCCGGTGTGGCGCTCTTCCTCGCGTCCGACGATGCGTCGTGGATCACCGGCGATCTGCTCAAGGTCGACGGGGGCGCGCACACGAAGCGCTACCCCGAGCTCGGGAAGATCCTCGCCGCCGAAGCCTGATCGGCTACTCTGCGAGGCGGCGCGCCGCGGTTGTGCGCGACCCCTGCGCCGCCGTCGATCACGTACGTCTCACCCGTGATCCACGACGCGAGATCGCTCGCGAGGAACGTCGCGAGGTGCGCGATGTCCTCGGGCTCGCCCAACCGGCGGGTCGGAGTCTGGCGGGCGAGGTTGTCGCCGAAGTTGTCGACGAGCATCTGCGCGAAGTCGGTCTTCACGAGGCCGGGAGCGATGCCCACGACCCGCACCTTCGGCCCGAGCTCGCCCCCGAGCTGGCGGGTGAGGTGGATGACCGCTGCCTTGGTGAGGTTGTAGATGCCGAGCAGCCCCTCGGAGCGCAACCCGCCCACCGACGCGATGTTGATGATGACGCCGCCGTTCTCCTTCATCCACCGTCTCCACGCCGGCCTGCGACCAGAAGACGACGCCCTTCACGTTGACCTGGAACGTCTTGTCGTAGCGGCCCTCGTCGACGTCCATGATCGGGCCCGCGTAAGGATTGGTCGCCGCGTTGTTCACGAGGATGTCGAGGCGGCCGAAGCGCTCGATCGTCGCCTCGACTGCCTGGTCACCCGCCTCGACGTCGCCGACGTTCGCCACGAAGACATGGGTGTCGCCGTCGATGGTCTTGGCCGCCGCGACGAGCTGGTCGAACTTGCGCGACGAGAGCATGACCTTGGCACCCGACTCGGCGTAGCTCTTCGCGATCGCGAGGCCGATGCCCTTCGACGCGCCGGTGACGAGTGCGACCTTGCCTTCGAGACTGACCTGCATGGGCGCCGAGACTATCGACGACAAATCACGGCGGCGCGATGCGCCCGACGGAAGCGCCTCACGGGCGGCGCAATGCGCCGCCGGGTGCGCGAAGCACCGATTGTGGAGCGAAGCGAGCCGGAGCCGTCCGAAGCGCCTCACTTGGCGGTGCAAATGCGCCGCCGGGTGCGCGAAGCACCGATTGTCGAGCGCAGCGAGCAGGAGCCGGCGGAAGCGCCTCACGGGCGGCGCAATGCGCGCCGGGTTCGCGAAGCACCGATTGTGGAGCGAAGCGACCGGTGCCGTCCGAAGCGGAGCGGAGGACGGCGACGAAGCCTTAGCCTGCCCGCGTGAACCGGCTCAGCGACGAGACGTCGCCCTACCTCCGTCAGCATCGGGACAATCCGGTCGACTGGTACGCGTGGGGACCCGAGGCGCTCGAGGCTGCCGCCGCTGGCGACAAGCCGATCCTGCTCTCGGTCGGGTACTCGGCGTGCCACTGGTGTCACGTCATGGCCCATGAGTCGTTCGAGGACGACGAGGTCGCCGGCGTGATGAACGACGGCTTCGTGTGCATCAAGGTCGACCGCGAGGAACGCCCCGACATCGACGCGATCTACATGGAGGCAGTGCAGGCGATCTCCGGTCACGGTGGGTGGCCGATGACCGTGTTCATGACGCCAGAGGGCGAACCGTTCTTCGGCGGCACCTACTACACGAAGCCACAGCTCCTGCACCTTCTGGCTGCGATCACCGATGCGTGGCGAGATCGACGCGCCGAGCTTCTCGAGCAGGCCGGGCAGGTCACGGTGTCACTGAGCCGCATGTCGAAGCTCGCGACTGCCGAGGGGCAGGCGCTACCCGGCACCGACGTGCTCAACGCCGCGCTGCAGCAGATCGGCTCGCAGTTCGATCCCGAATGGGGTGGGTTCGGCCGAGCGCCGAAGTTCCCTCAGGCGATGACGCTCGAGCTGTGCTTGCGCGCCCACGCGCACAACGGCGGCGACGGGGCGCGCACCGTCGTGGAGACCTCGCTCGATGCGATGGCGTCGGGTGGGATGTACGACCACCTCGGGGGCGGATTCGCTCGCTACTCGGTCGACGCGTTCTGGATGGTGCCGCACTTCGAGAAGATGCTCTACGACCAGGCCCTGCTCGCCCGCGTGTACCTCCACGCCTGGCAGCAGCTCGGCGAGGAACGTTGGCGGCAGGTGCTCGACGAGACGATCACCTATGTGCTCCGCGACTTGCGGCAGCCCGAGGGAGGCTTCTCCTCGGCCGAGGACGCCGACTCCGAGGGCGAGGAGGGTCGCTTCTACGTCTGGCGGATCGAGGACATCGAAGCCGTGCTCAGCCCCGAGCTCGCGCCGGCCGCCATCGAGTGGTACGGCGTGACCAAGGCCGGCAACTTCGAAGGGTCGAACATCCTGCACCGACCCGTGCGCGGTGATCTCATCCGTCCGCCCGAGATCGAACAGGCACGCCAGAAGCTGTTCGACGCGCGCGAGCAACGCGTGCGGCCCGGCCTCGACGACAAGGTGCTGACCGAGTGGAACGCGCTCATGCTCGACTCGCTCGCGCAAGCAGCCGCCGCGATGCAGCACCGTGAGTGGCTCGACGCGGCGATCGCGAACGGCGAGTTCCTGATCAGCCGCCTGCGCCGCGATGACGGCCGATGGCTCCGTTCGTGGCAGCGCGACGGCGGTGCTCGCCACCTCGCTTACGCGGCCGACTACGCGGCGCTCGTGCAGGCGTTCGCCTCCCTCGCCGAGGCCACGGGCCAGAGTCGGTGGATCGCCGAAGCCGTCACGACGGCCGATGAGATGCTCGACCTCTTCTGGGACCCGGAGGAAGGCGGTGTGTTCACCACCGGCATCGACGGTGAGGAGCTGGTCACCCGCCCGAAGGACCTGCTCGACAACGCGACACCGTCGGCCAACAGCCTCGCCGCGCTCGGACTCCTCCGGCTCGCCGCGCTGACCGGCGATCGGCGCTACCAGCACCACGCCGAGCAGATCCTGCTCCTCGTCGGATCGCTCGCGACCACCCACCCGCTCGCGTTCCCCGAGCTCCTGAGTGCGGTCGACCTCCATCGGTCGGGCGCGACCGAGATCGCCGTCGTCGGCGATCGAACCGACCTCGTCGCCGCCGTCACCGCTCGGTACCTGCCCAACGCGGTCCTCGCGTGGGGCGAGCCGTACGAGTCGCCGCTGTGGGAGTCACGAAACGTCGGCTTCGCGTACGTGTGTCGCGACTACGCGTGCCTCGCCCCTGTCGACACGGTCGAGGCACTCGTCGCCCAGCTCTCGTCGAGCGGGCTGGTCGACTCCTAAGGGCCAGGGGGAGGCGGTGGCGGCTCGGTCGGCCCGGGCGCGCCGCCCGTGCCCGTGTCTCCGCGCTGGCGACGGGCCTCGCGGAGATCGATCACGCGTCGCACCGTGACCGCGGGGCGGTCGACGGGCAGCTCGGGCGCGGGAGCGCCGCGAGGCCTCCATGGCCGCGGCAACGAGCTCCGCCGCGGTGACCATGGCGTCCTGCTCGGACGGAAGCAACGGCACCGGCCGCGTGCGCAGTGCGTCGACCGTTGCGACCACGTAGCCGCTCGGATCCGAGACGGGCCACGAGCACCACGCGCGCACGCCGGCCGCGGAGAGGCCGGGCAGCCGCGCCGGCGCGGGCGACGCACTCACGTCCGTGAGCACGACCGGTTCGTTGCGAGCTGCGGCACACGAGCACGGCGCGCCCGACGGGTCGACGGCGACGGACCGGAGCGTGCCGGCCAGCAGGGGTGGCACTCGATCCCCGGCTGCGAGCTCGAGCACGCCGGCCCGGACCCGCATCACCACGCCGAGTGCCCAGTCGAGCTGGCTCTCGATCAGCAGCACCACCTCGTCGAGCGTGCCCTTGAGGGGCTGCCCCTGCTCGATGCGGTCGCGGATCGCGCACCTTCGCCTTCTCGAGGCCTTCCCGGCGCGCCTCATGGGTCGTGTCGCGCAGCTGGATCGAGAAGAACTGCGGTTCGTCCGCGGTCTCTGCGGCCAACACCATGTCGGCGGCGACGTCCGTGGTCGTGCCGTCGGGACGCAGCAGCCGCAGGGCGGCGCGACCGCACCGGCCCCGCGCCGTCGAGCATGCCGTCGGCGTCGGCTTGGAACAGCGGGAGGTCTTCAGGGTGCAGCAACGAATCGAACGGCAGCCCGGTGAGGCCGCGGGGACCGCTTCGACCGACCAGCTCGGCGAGCGCCGGGTTCCCCCGCGTGATCCGACCGTCGCGACCGATGATCGCCATCCCGACCGGGCTCAGCTCGAAGCCGAGACGCAGCTGGTGCTCGCTCTCGACGAGTGCCTCCTCGGCAGCGTGACGATCCGTGACATCGCGTGCGACCGCGAGGCCGGCGCGTCGCCCCTCGAACTCGATCGACTCCGCGGAGACCTCGACCCAGAGGTGCGCTCCGCGTTTGGTGCGGTGCCGCCACTCCCCCGGCACCGACGGGCCGGGACCGGGGCGACGGAACCGCGAGGAGGAGCGGTACGTCGGCCGCGTCGAGCAGGTCGGCGAGGCTCATCGTGCGGAACTCGGCCTCGGACCATCCATACCGGGTGACTGCCTCGTCGTTGACGGCGAGGAACGACAGCGTGTCGAAGTCGTACACCCACATCGGGTCCGGCGACGCCTCGAAGAGCTCGCGATAGCGACTCAGCGATGCAAGGAGCTCGGTCTGGGACTCGGCGAGCCGAGCCACGTGCGACCGCAGAGCGAGGTACAGACCGGCGCTCGAGACCAGGACGAACGCAGCGAGACCGAGGACCGCGATCCCAGCCGATGTCGTCGGTGCCCGCGAGGGCGACGTACAGACTCGTCAGTGCGGCCGCGGCGAGCAGGGCGTAGATCAGCGCGAAGCGCGCGGGTCGTAGTGCTCCTCCGCCCGCCGCCTTGCCGGTCACTGGAGGCGAACGCTAGCCCCGCGTGATCGAGATCTGCCCTGAACCGGTCTGCGCGGAGATCGTGCGCGTCGAGGTACCCGATTCGTTCACCCCGACCACCACATCTTCAGGAGAAGCGGCCTGCGCCTCGACCGTGTATCCGAGGTCGGGCACGACGAGGGTGATGTCTCCCGAGCTCGAGCCGGCGCCGATTCGGTCGGCGGCTCCCTTGATGTCCAGCGTGATGTCGCCGCTCGAGGTGCCGGTCTGGATCACGGGGCTCGTCAACGAGGTGCCGCTGATCGAGCCTGCATCCGTCGCGACGTCGAGGGCGCCCGCGATCGAGTCGAGCGTCACGCTCCCGCTCGTCGTGCGGACCTTCACGTCAGACGTCAGGGAGCCGAGCGAGACGCTTCCACCGCTCGTCTGCACGTCGACGTTGCCCCCGACACCGGCGATCTCGACGTCACCGCCGCCTCCGACGACCTTCACGGCCACGTCGGGGGGCACCGAGACCCGGTACTCCACGTCACAGATGAACGATGGGCCGATGCAATCCGCCTTGACGATCAGCGTGCCTCCCTCGACGGTGACGTCCATGTCGGGCTTGACGAGCGTCCACTTCGCTCGCCGGCTGACCTGCACCTGGTTGCCCTCCGCGGGGACCACGACGACGAGCCCGGCCGAGCTGTCGATCAGGACCTGGGAGGGCGAGCCCGAGAAGGTCACCACGTCGTTCTGATGCTTTCGCGCGGCGACGAAGGCGACGAGCAGCAGCGCCACCGCGGCGAGGATCGCGGCGACCGTGACCGGCCACCGGGACTGCGACTTGCCCCGTACCTCTCGTTTGCGAGCCTCTTGTTGGGACGAGCTCGCCGCCGCCGTCGTCACCACACCATGGTGGCATCACCAGCCACCTCGATGGATGACGTCCGAGAGCGGCCGGCGAGACCGGGTCACCGGGGACCCGGTGTGCTCGGCATCCGCGGCGTGCCCGATCGCGACGACGCCGATCAGCTGATGCCCAGCCGGGACGCCGAGCTGATCGAGGACGGCGGAATCAGTGCCCCGGAACAGCCCGAAGAAGAGGGCCGCGAGGCCTGCATCGACGGCTGCGAGCAAGAGCGTCATGGTCGCCATCGCGGTGTCGACGAGCCAATACGGGACCGGCCACGCGGCAACGTCCTGCAGCCCGGCGGCGGCCTTGTCGGGCTCGGAGTACCGGCTGAGGTACGCGCCCGCATCCGCGATCGGCAGCACGAGCACGGGTGCGCGCACCACGCCCGGGAACTCGCGTTCCCAGTACGCGCGGAGCTCGGGGACGGCCCAGAACCGCGCCGTCTCCTCCGGACCTTGCAAGACGACGAAGTCGACTCCCTGACTGAAGCCCGCGCTGGGGCTGCGACGCGCGAGGTCGATCATCTTGTCGACGGCTTCGACGGGCACGGGTGTCGCCTCGAAGTTCCGCATCATGCGGCGCCGGCGGATCGCGTCCTCGAGATGCATCACAGGCTTTCCCTCGCGCGTCACGGTACGTTCACATGCATGGACGCGGCGGAGCGTACCCAGAGACGTACACCAGGCCCATCCGACGGCGTACGCGCGCCCTCAGCATTCCTGCTGGCTGCCGAGCAACGCGCGGTCCTCGAGCTCGGCGCGTTCTTGGCCGCGTCGCCGCTGTTGCGGATGACCGGGCGTGGCGACCGGCACCCGGTGCTCGTCCTGCCTGGCTTCACCGCCGGCGACCGATCGACGATGCCGTTGCGATGGTTCCTCCGCAGTCAGGGGTGGTGGGCGCACGGGTGGCACCTCGGCCCGAACTTCGGGCCGACGCGTCGCGTCGTCACCGGCATGCAGGAGCGCCTCGACGAGCTGCACGGGTTGCACGGGCGCACCGTCTCGATCGTCGGGTGGAGCCTCGGTGGCATCTATGCCCGCGAGCTCGCGCGGCGCAACCCCGATGTCGTGCGCCAGGTGATCACGCTCGGGAGCCCGTTTCGCATGGTCGACGGCGACCGCAGCTGGGCCTCGGGGGCGTACGACTCACTCGCGCCCGCACACCGCGCCGAGCTGCTGCGAATCGCGCAGAAGGAAGAGGAGCGCGAGCGGGTGCCGGTTCCGACGACCGCGATCTACTCGCGCACCGACGGCATCGTGCGCTGGCACACGTGCATCGACCAGGTGGGGCCCGAACACGAGAACGTCGAGGTCCGCGGCAGTCACAGCGGCCTCGGCCACAACCCGACGGTGCTCGCGGTGATCGGCGACCGGCTCGCGCAGCCGGAAGGTCGGTGGCGGCCGTTCAAGCCCGCGCCGTGGGCGGCGGCCTGTTACCCGCGCCCGCGAGCTGGCGCCCGAGCCCCGCCTAGGCGAGCTTGGCGAGGTCTTCGGCCATGACCCAGCCGAAGGCCACGAGGCAGTCGCCCCGGTTCGCCTTGAAGCCCTTGAAGAACGCAGCGACGTCAGCAGGGATCGCCTCGGGCTTCAGCGACTCGTGGTCGAGCACACGGGCGACGGCGCCGTTGCCCTTCACCGAGAAGCCGTGCTCGTCGTAGGTGCCCTCGACCGCGAAGCGCTTCGCGAGGCGGCGGCCCCAAGCCGCGCTCCTCGCCGTTGGCCTTGTGGCCCGGCCGGGGATTGATCTCCTTCATCGACTTGAACGCCTCGAAGCCGGAGGGTGACGCGAACCGCGTGCCGACCAGCACGTCCTCGTCGGGGAACGCCAGCACGGCACGGCGGAACTGGTCGTGCATGACCGCCTTGAGCACCGCATCGCGCTTGGAGGTGCGCTTCACCGACGCGAGGCCGATGAGGACGCTCGGCGTGCCGCCGATGCGCTCGAGCGTGCAGAACGAGAACCCGTGGAGCTTGCCCTCGGAGCGGGCGAGGGTGATGAGCACCCACTCTTCCCGCTGCTTCGAGAGCAGGCCGAAGTCGAAACCAGCGGACCCACCCGTGCAGATGTCACCCATCTCGCCGAGCTCAGCATCGCTCAGCGCCGTGCAGTCCTTCGTTTCGACATCGATCGCCATTGGTCAGCCTGCCCCTGGATCGTCGCTGGTGCAGAGTCCATTGTGCCATCTCGGCGCCCGGATGCGCCCATCGGCGGTGGCAGCGCAACCGCCGGTCGTGTGCTAGGCGACGATCGCGTCGGGGCCCAGAAGCACCCTGATCTCGCCCGCGAGGCCGTTTCCGGAGTCGACCGAGAAGTGCGCCGGAAGCCGGAGCACCTGGCCCTCGCCGAGGTGCAGCAACACCGGCGTCTCGCCCGGATGGTCGACGAGGAGCTTCTTCAGGTTGTCGATCATCTCCTCGCTGGCGACCGACGGGTTGACACGAATTCGCAACGGTGCGGCGGCCTCACTCACCGCCTCGAGCACGGTCACGTCGAGACACATGAGCTTCGCGACATCCTCGCGTCCGTCGACGCGGCCTCGCACCAGGACGAGCGCGTCGTCGGCGAGCTTGAACCCCTGGTCTTGCATGACCTTCGGGAACACCATGACCTCGATCGCGCCCCCGAGATCCTCGAGGGTGAACACCGCCATCAGGTCACCCTTCTTCGTGTACTTCCGCGCCAGGTTCGTGATGACGCCACCGACGGTCAGCGACTCGCCGTCGGCACGCTCGAACAGGTCCGCTACCGCGCAGTCGCTGCGTCGGCGCAGCATGCCCTCGGCGCCGATGAGCGGGTGATCACTCACGTACAGCCCGAGCATCTCCTTCTCGAACTTGAGCCGCTGGGCCTTGTCGAACTCGAGGTCGGGGATCGCGACCCGCTCGGTGTAGACGTCGACACCTGGCGTGCCCTCGCCGAACAGGCTCATCACGCCCTGGTCGCGCTCCCGGCGACGGGCCAGCGTGATGTCGACGATCTGCTCGTACACCGACAGCAGGCCGCGCCGGGGGTGCCCCAGTGAGTCGAATGCGCCGGCCTTGATGAGCGACTCGATCGCCCGCTTGTTCAGCGCGGATGGGTCGACCCGCTCGCAGAAGTCGTAGAAGTCGGCAAAGACACCGCTCTTCTCCCGCTCCTGGATGATGTTGGCCACGAGGCTCTCGCCGACATTGCGCACTGCCGAGAGCCCGAATGGGATCAGCCCGACAGTGCCCGGCGGCAGCGCGATGCCGGCGGGCGCCTCGTCGGCGCCGAGCGCCGCGAAGTCGATCGACGACACGTTCACGTCGGGGACGAGCACCTTGATGCCGAGCTGCCGGCACTCCGCGAGGTACACGGCCGCTTTGTCCTGGCTCGCCTTCACGCTCGTGAGCAGCGCAGCGAGGTACTCGATCGGGTGGTGGGCCTTGAGCCATGCGGTCTGGTACGCGACGAGGCCGTAGCCGTACGAGTGGCTCTTGCCGAACGCGTAGTCGGCGAACGGCTCGATGATGTCGAACAGCTTCGTGCCGATGGTCTCGCCGTAGCCGGTCGCGACGCACGCCTCGACGAACTTCTGCGCGCTCACGCGCCATCAGCTCGCGGATCTTCTTGCCGCATGCCTTGCGCAGGTTGTCGGCCTCGGCGAGCGAGTACCCGCCGAACCGTTGCGCGACGCGCATCATCGACTCTTGGTAGATCATCAACCCGTACGTGTCGCCGAGGAGCTCCTCCATGTCGGGGTGGAGGTACTCGATCGGCTTGCGCCCGTTCTTGCGATCGGCGAAGTCCGTGTGCATGTTCGCCGCCATCGGACCGGGCCGGTAGAGGGCGATCAGTGCGGCCACGTCGTCGAAGCTCGTCGGCGCGAGCGAACGCATCAGCGAGCGCATCGGCCCGCCTTCGAGCTGGAACACCCCGATCGAGTCGCCTCGCTGCAGCATCGCGAACGTCGTCGTCGTCGTCGAGCGGGATCGTGTCGACGTCGAGGCTCGACCCGTGCGCTCGCGGATCAGCTCGACGGTCTCGTCGATGACTCGAGGTTGCGCAGCCCGAGGAAGTCCATCTTCAGCAGGCCGAGCTCCTCGACGCCGTGCATCTCGTACTGCGTGACGATCGGCGCCTCGTCGGGCTCCTGCCCGTTCTCGGGCTTGCGCTGGAGCGGGAGGTACTCGGTGAGCGGGTCGCGGGTGATGACCACGGCCGCGGCGTGGATGCCGGCCTGGCGACGCAGGCCTTCGAGGCCCTTGGCCACGTCGACCACCTGCTTGACGTCGGGGTCGACGTCGTACATCTCCCGGAGCTCGGCCGCAGCCTTGTAGCCGTCCTCGTGCTTGGGGTCGAGCTCGAAGCACGCCCGCAGGGGCGTGTCGCGGCCCATGACGAGCGGCGGCATCGCCTTCGCGACCTTGTCGCCGACCGCATAGGGGTAGCCGAGGACGCGAGCGGCGTCGCGCACCGCCGCCCGCGCCTTGATCGTGGAGAACGTGACGATCTGCGCGACGTGGTCGCGGCCGTACCGGTCGGCGGCGTACCGGATCATCTCGTCGCGGTATCGGTCGTCGAAGTCCATGTCGATGTCGGGCATCTGGATGCGACCGGGGTTCAGGAATCGCTCGAACAGCAAGTCGTACTTGATCGGGTCGAGATCGGTGATGCGAAGGCAATACGCCACCGCGCAGCCGGCCGCGCTCCCCGGCCGGGCCCCACCCGGATGCCTCGCTCACGCGCGTACCGGATCAGATCCCACACGATCAGGAAGTACGAGGCGAAGCCCATCTCCGCGACCACCTGCAGCTCGAAGGCGAGTCGCTCGGCGATCGTCGGGTGGAGGTGGGTGCCCCAGCGCTGCTCGGCTCCCTCCATCGTGAGGTGGCGGAGGTAGTCGACGTCGTCGGTGAAGCCCTCGGGGATGGGGAACGCCGGCAGCTGCGGCTTCCCGAACTCGATCTGCACGTCGGCGCGCTCCGCGACCCACAACGTGTTGTCGCAGGCGTCGGGCCGCTCCCTGAAGAGGCCCCGCATCTCGTCCGCGGTCTTGAGGTAGTGCTCCTCGCCGTCGAACTTGAACCGCTTCGGGTCGTCGATCGTGGTGCCGGTCTGGACGCAGAGCAGCGCGTCGTGCGCGACAGCGTCGTGACGATGCACGTAGTGGCTGTCGTTCGTCGCGAGCACGGGCGCGCCCAACGTCTGCGCGATGTCGAACAGGCCCTTCATCGTCTGGCGCTGCGCGGGGATGCCGTGGTCCTGCAGCTCGACGAAGAGGTGATCGGGCCCGAAGATCTCACGGAGGCGCGCGGCGGACGCGAGCGCTCCGGCATCGTCGCCGGCGAGCATCGATTGCAACACGTGGCCGCCGAGGCACCCAGTCGTCGCGATCAGGCCCTCGTGGTACCGGTCGAGCAGCTCCCAGTCGAGGCGCGGCTGGTAGTAGTAGCCCTCGAGGAACGCGAGGCTCGAGAGCTTGATGAGGTTCTTGTAGCCCGATCTGGTTCTCGGCGAGCAGGGTCAGGTGGTAGTAGAGCTTCTTGCCGCCTTCGGTGTCGCCGCCGGAGTCGTCCATGCGACCGCGGCGCGGCGGTCGCTCGAAGCGCGACTCGCCCGCCATGTACGCCTCCATGCCGATGATCGGCTTGAGGTCGTGGTCGCGACAGGCGCGGTAGAAGTCGAGGACTCCGTACATGTTCCCGTGGTCGGTGATGCCGACCGCGGGTTGACCGTCTGCCACTGCCGCGTCGATGACGTCGGACACTCGGGCCGCGCCATCGAGCATCGAGAACTCGGTGTGCAAGTGGAGGTGGACGAACGAGTCCCCCAATGCGTTTCCCCTTCTTGCCCGCTCGTCCGGCCCCCGCGGCCCGACTTACACGCGTGTCATTTGCACCGTAGCAGGACCGCCAGCGGCGTCGACCTGGTCGGTCAGAGAGTCGGTCAGAGTTGGTCAGGAACGGTCAGAGTAGGTGCCGGGACGCTGCTCCGGAGGCGCTGCTCCCTGGCCCGGAGGCAGCTGGCCCCTGATCTGCTCGAGCTGCTGGCGGGCCGCGATCTGCTGGGCGAAGAGCGTCGCCTGGATGCCGTGGAACAGGCCCTCGAGCCAGCCCACGAGCTGGGCCTTGGCGACCCGCAGCTCGGCCTCGCTCGGCGTGTCGCTCGCGAACGGCGGCGCCAGGCGGGCGAGCTCGTCCGGAGGTCGGGCGACAGCGCCGCCGCGAGCTCGTGCACCGACGTCTCGTAGATGTCCCGCAGCCGCTCGCGGCTCGGTTCGTCGAGCGGTGCCGCCCGCACCTCGTCGAGCAGCTGCTTGATCATCGACCCGATCCGCATCACCTTCGCGGGCTGCTCGACCGTCTCCGTGTCGGTTCGCGCGACCAGGTCGGACTGCGATCCCGGCTCGATGACCTCGGCGGGACGGATCGTCTCGTCGCTCATGGCTCGGCACACTGACGGCCCCGACCTCGGACGACCGTCACTTCAGCGAGCCGACGAGAGGCACGAGCATCTCGGCGGCGGTCACCGAGCCGTGCCGGGCGATCAGCGCGAACGGTCCGGTGTCGGCGGGATCGTCGAAGGCCACGTCACCACGGCGGCGAGCAACGACGTCACCGAGCCGGCCGGCCGCCGCCTCGGTACACCCGGTGCCGAACCACCCCTCGTCGAGGACCTGGCCTTGCGTGGCACCCACGCCTGGTCGCCGTGCGCGCGCCGGCGGCCGCGGCGAGCAGGTCGTCGGCCGGCCCGGGCGCGCGTGGAGCCAGCGGAATCGGCCCTCACCCGACTGGCTCTCGACGAGTTCGATCACGTCCGGTCGCAGCGGCACGACGTTCGTCGCCGACGTCGACCTGGCCGTGGTCCGCCGTGACCACGCAGCACCGCGCCGGCGGGAGCGACGTCGAGCAGAGTCGCCGACCAGCCGATCGACCGAACGCAGCTCGGCGTCGTAGTGCGCACCGACCCGTACTCGTGGGCGACCTTGTCGACGCCGTCGTAGTACGCGTAGACGAACGGCTCGCCTGCTCGGCGAGCAGCCGCCGCACCTCGGTCACCAGCGTCGACGGCATCCGCCAGCCGGTGAAGCGCACGCCGGCGAGATGCGCCGGTGTGAAGCCCGAGCCGCGCGAACTCGGCCTCGGTCACGACCGGCGGCCGGTGGCCCGAGGAACGGCGGCGAACGGCTGGATGCTCTGCGGCGGGATGCGCTGGCGGGCGTCGCCGGCCGCGGTCGACCAGCGCAGCACGTTCAGCACGTCGCCGTTGACGTCGATGCGGTAGCCGACGACGCCGTGCTCGCCCGGCGAGCAGGCCGGTCGTGATCGACGTCAGCGCGGTCGCCGTCGTCGAGGGCACCACCGTCGTGATCGGCGCCGCCGGCCATGGCGCCGACGCGCGGCATGAGGCGCGGCGGGCTCTGCAGCTGCTCCCAGCCGAGGCCGTCGAGCACCAGCAGCACGCACCTGTCGGCGCGTCGAAGCGCGACCGAGGGCACCAGGCGGGCGCGTCGTCGCGGCGGCCGCAGCAGCGCCGGGACGACGTTCGTGAGGCACGCGCCGGCGTAGTCGGGCAGGACGGCGGTCGTCTCGGCCATCGGTCCGCCTTCGTGCACCAGCCAGGCGCCACTCAGCGCAGCCCGACCCGAGGTCCTACGTGACGGTCGGTGAGGGTTTCGACCACGCGGTGACTATGCGAGCCGGGCGTTGTTGTCGCTTGCACTGCATGCCGACGAGCGCGGGCCGACGTCGGTTCGTGACATCGCCGAGCGCACCGGCCTCCCCCAGCCCTACCTCGAGCAGATCCTCCTCGCGCTCAAGGGCGCGGGTCTCGTGCGGTCGAAGCGGGGCGTGGGTGGCGGGTACGTGCTCGCCCGGCCGCCAGCCGAGATCACGCTGTCCGAGGTCGTGAGCGCGGTCGACGGGCCGATCGTCCTCGGCGACTTCGGCGAGCCCCACCCGACGGTGCCTGCGACCACGAGGGCCAGTGCGTGCTGCTGGCGATCTGGAACGTCGTCGGCGAGCAGATGCGCACCCGCCTCGACTCGTACACCCTCGCCGACATCGCCGCGCAGGCGCGCGGCGAGCGCCCTGGCCGGCGGGAGAGCGACAAGAGATCGAGCGCTAGCGGCATCACTCGCGGAGCTCCGCGAGCACGGCTCGGAAGTCCGCAGGCAGCGGCGACTCGAGCTCGATCGCTTCACCGGTCGTCGGGTGCACGAACCCGAGCGAGCGCGGCGTGCAGCATCGGGCGGCGGCGTCGGTGAAGCGGCTGCTCGCTGTCCGCCGTAGCGGCCGTCGCCGACGATCGGATGGCCGATCGCGGCGAGGTGGACGCGGATCTGGTGCGTGCGACCGGTCTCGAGCCTGCATTCGAGGAGGCTCACGAGCGTGGGGTCCCGGTACACGCGTCTGCACGCTGTAGCGCGTGCGCGCCTGCTCGCCGCGGTGCTGACCGTCATGCGGGTGGGGTCGCGGGCGGAGCGACCGACGGGCGCGTCGATGACACCTGTCGCGGGCTCGGGTTGGCCCCAAGCGAGCGCGTCGTACCGCCGCTCGACCGAGCGAGACGAGAGCTGCGCCACGAGTGACGTGTACGCGGCAGGCGAGCGAGCGACGATCAGCAGCCCGGACGTGCCCTTGTCGAGCCGGTGCACGATGCCGGGGCGCGCCGGGTCGCCCACGTCCGCGATCTCGGGGAACCGTGCGACCAGCCCGTGCACGAGCGTGCCCGAGGTGTTCCCGGCGCCAGGGTGCACGACGAGGCCGGCGGGCTTGTCCACGACGAGCACGTCAGCGTCCTCGTGCACGACGTCGAGCTCGACGGTCGGATCGCCCCTGACTCCGATCGGCTCGGGCTCGGGGACGTCGACGGTCAGCGAGGCGCCCTCGGCGACTCGAGTCTTCGCGGAGCGTTCGACGCGACCGTCGAGCTCGACCGCGCCGCCGTCGACCAGTGCGGCGGCAACCGCACGGCTCACCCCGGTGACCGTTGCCACGACGCGATCGAGTCGTTCCCCCGCGAGCGCCGCAGGGACCGCGACGGTGGTCACGGAGGATCGGCGATCGGGTGCTTCGGCGTGCTCCAGACACCGACCACGACGAGGAGGATGCCACCGATCACGACGCACGCGTCCGCCACGTTGAACACCGGGTACCACTGCGGATCGATGAAGTCGACGACGCGGCCGCCGAGGAAGCCGCTGCCCTCGCGGAAGAAGCGATCGAGCAGGTTGCTGATCGCACCGCCGAGCACCAAGCCACCGGCCACTGCCGCGACCTTCGTCGGCGCGCGCAGGTACCGAGCAACAGTCCTGCGACCAAGCACACGCCTACCACCGCGATGATCGGGCCGAACCCGCGCCCCGGGCCGAACGCCATGCCGCTGTTGAACGTGAGGTTCAGCTGCAGCGTCCAGAACAGGTGGATGATGCGGTCCTGCAGATGGGTGACCGCCCACCACTTCGTGAGCTGGTCGAGCACGATCACGATGCCCGCGACGCTGAGCGCGATCGTCAGCGCCGAGCGGCGAGTCGTCACCGCGGCGTCGAGATCGAGCGCCTCGATCTCACCGTGAGCTGGTACCGAGCCCGCCCACCTTCTCCTCGACCCGCTCTGCGGCCCACGGAATGGCGCGCAGGCGCTCCTTCGGGATCGGCTGGCCGGACACGATCGACAAGCCGTACGTGCCGCCCTCGATGCGAGCCAGTGCCGCGTCGATGTCGTTGACGGCTGCCATCGCTTGGGCGCTCATCGCGAGGTCGCGCTCACGCTCGACGACGATGGTGTCGCCCTCACCCGACTCCTCGTCGAACTGCACGTCGCCCGGCTCGAGGTCCTCGACGAGCGCGGCGGCCTCGGACGCGAGCCGGTCGGCCTGGCGCGTGTAGCGTGCCCGCTCGTCGAGCAGCAGCTCGCGTTGTGCTTCGAGGAACTTCGCGTCGTAAGGGCTGACGAGCTTCTTCGGCGGGGGGGCGGGCTTCGGTGCGGGCGCGGGGGCAGCGGCCTTCTTCGCGACCGGAGCCTCCTTCTTCGCAGGGGCGGGAGCCTTCTTGGCCGGCGCCGGAGCCTTCTTCGCCACAGGAGCTTCCTTCTTCGCGGGCGCGGCCTTCTTCGCCGGGACCGCGGCCTTCTTCGCCGGGCGCGGCCTTCTTCGCCGGTGGCGCAGCCTTCTTCGCCGGCGGCCGCCTTCTTCGCCGCTGGCGCGGCCTTCTTCGCCGCTGGCGCGGCCTTCTTGGCCGGCGCGGCCTTCTTGGTCGCGGCCGACTTCGCCGAGGCGGACTTCGTCGCCGAGGCCTTCGCTCCAGCCGACTTCGTTGGGGTTACCTTCGCCATGCGTGTCCTCTCGTGCCCGCCAAGGGGTCCGGAACTGTACGCCGAGCCGTCGCGCTGCTCAACCAGCGCGACCGGGCCGGCGATCGACGCCGTCGCCCGCCGCGGCGAGGATGCGGTCGAGCAGGGTGTCGACCCGGTCGAGCTCGAGGCCCTCGATGCGGAAGCGCTTGCTGCGACTGGAGTTGCCCCCGACCAAGCTCACCTGCGCGCCCTTCACTCCGAACTCGTTGGCGAGGAGCGCGACCAGGGCCTCGTTGGCCCTTCCACCTTGAGGAGGGGACGCGACCTTGACCTTCAACGCGTCGCCGAACCGCCCGACGACCGCGGAACGGCCTGCCCCCGGCTACGCGTGCACCCGCAGGACGATCGCGTCGTCACCGGCGAGCTCGTAGAGACCCGTGGTCATTGCGGGGCACTGTAGGGCGGCGTAGTACGCCGCCGGGTGCGCAAGCACCGATTGTCGAACGAAGCGAGAAGGAGCCAGCCGAAGCGCAGCGGCGGATGGCGACGACGATCAACGAGCAACTGCTCCGGGAACAGACCAGGCCCCCGCCTACCATGAGTCCATGCCGTTCGGCCCGGTCGACCCGAACCTCGACCTCGTCGCGCTCGAGGAGCGCACGTTGGCTCGTTGGCGGGCGCGGGACGTCGTCGAGGAGACCGCACGCCTCCGCAAGGGTGCCGAGCCCTGGATCTTCTACGAGGGGCCGCCGACCGCAAACGGGCGACCGGGCCTGCATCACGTCTGGGCCCGCGTCGTTCAAGGACCTCTATCCCCGCTTCCAGACCATGCGCGGCCACGACGTCCCCCGCAAGGGCGGCTGGGACTGCCACGGGCTCCCGGTCGAGATCGAGGTCGAGAAGGAGCTGGGGCTCAAGAACAAGCACGAGATCGAGGCGTTCGGCGTCGCCGAGTTCAACGCAGCGCTGTCGGACTCCGTCACGCGCTACGTCGAGGACTGGGCCGCGCTGACCGAGCGATCCGGCGTCTGGATCGACACCAAGGACGCGTACTGGACGCTGTCGAACGAGTACATCGAGTCGGTCTGGTGGATCATCCGCCAGATGTGGGACAAAGGCCTGCTCTACGAGGGCCACCGGGTCATCCCCTACTGCCCGCGTTGCGGGACGGCCCTGTCCTCAGCCACGAGTCGGCCAGCCGGTGTACCAGGACGTCGTCGACCCGTCGGTCTACGTGCGCTTCCCGCTCGCCCGGCGCGGACGCCGACCTGCTGGTCTGGACGACGACACCGTGGACGCTGGTCTCGAACGTCGCCGTCGCGGTCGGGCACGAGATCGACCTACGTGCAGCTCCGAGGCGCAGCCCGGCGGCCGCGACCTGGTGCATGGCCGAGGCCGCCGTCGAGCGGCTCTTCGGCGAGACCGGCGAGATCGTCGAGCGGTTCGCCGGCAGCGACCTCGTCGGATGGCGCTATCAGCGACCGTTCACTACCTGCCGCTCGACGCCACCGGCGAGCGCGTCGTCGCCGCCGACTTCGTCTCGACGACGACGGTTCGGGCATCGTGCACCTGGCGCCCGCGTTCGGCGAGGACGACTCGAAGTCGGGCGCGCCGAGGGCCTGCCGGTCCTGAACCCCGTCGACGCCGACGGCAGGTTCGACACGACCGTGCCCCGCCTCACCGGCATGTTCGTGAAGGACGCCGACCGCGATGCTCATCGACGACCTCGCCGCGCGCGGCCTCCTCGTGCGCGAGGTGCCGTACGAGCACTCCTACCCGCACTGCTGGCGCTGCGGCACGCCCCTCATCTACTGGGCCAAGACGTCGTGGTTCGCGCGCACGTCCGAGCAGCGTGGACGAGCTGCTGCGCGAGAACGAGCGCATCGGCTGGCATCCCGAGCACATCAAGCACGGGCGCTTCGGCAACTGGCTCGAGAACAACGTCGACTGGGCGCTGTCCCGCGACCGCTACTGGGGCACGCCGCTGCCCGGTCTGGCGCTGCGCGAATGCGGCCACGACACCTGCATCGGCTCGGTCGCCGAGCTGTCGCGAGCTGGCCGGCCGCGACCTGACCGAGCTCGACCTGCACCGCCCGTACGTCGACGACGTCACCTTCGCGTGCCCGGCGACGGCTGCGCGGCACGGCCCGCCGGCTCGCGCCGGTGCTCGACGCGTGGTTCGACTCGGGCTCGATGCCGTCCGCGCAGCACCACTACCCGTTCGAGGGCGCCGAGCACGTTCGACGAGCCGTTCCCGGCCGACTTCATCTGCGAGGCGATCGACCAGACCCGCGGCTGGTTCTACTCGCTGCTCGCCGTCAACACGCTCGTCTTCGACGCGACGCCGTACCGCAACGTCGTGTGCCTCGGCCTCATCGTCGACGACGACGGCCAGAAGATGTCGAAGTCGCGGGGCAACGTCATCGACCCGTGGACGTTTCGACCCTCGGCGCCGACGCGCTGCGCTGGTACTTCTTCTCGGCCGGCCAGCCCTGGACGCCCCGCCGGGTCTCCGACGACGGCATCCGCGAGACCACGCGCCAGACGCTGCTCACGCTCTGGAACGTCTTCTCGTTCTTCGCCGACCTACGCCGACCTCGACGGCTGGAGCCGCCGGCGCCGAGCCGCGGCCGCCCGAGCCGACCCACGTGCTCGACCGCTGGGTGCTCGGCGAGCTCGACGACACCGTCGCCGGCGTCACCGACGCGCTCGACAGCTTCGACGCGCTCGCCGCGGCCGCACGCGCTCGCCACGTTCGTCGACGACCTCTCGAACTGGTATGTGCGCCGCAGCCGGCCGCGGTTCTGGAAGGCATCCGACCCGCGAGCCCACGCCACGCTCCACCGTTGCCTCGTCGACGACGACGCAGCTGCTCGCGCCGTTCTGCCCGTTCCTCGCCGACGAGATCTACACCACGCTCACCGGCGAGCTCTCGGTGCACCTGCCGACTGGCCCGACGGCGGCGCCGCGCGACCCGACGCTCGCCGACCGAGATGCAAGCGCGCGCGCCGCCTCGTCGCCCTCGGCCGCGCCGCGCGCACCGAGGCCAAGATAAAGGTGCGCCAGCCCCTGCGTCGAGCGCTGCTGCTGCACCCGGGCACCGAGCTGTCGCGACGCCGTCGCGCGCCGAGATCGCCGACGAGCTGAACGTGAAGGCGCTCGACGACATCGACAGCCTCTCGGGCCTCGTGAGCTGGACGGTGGTGCCGAACTTCCGTGCCCTCGGCCCACGGCTCGGCGCGAAGGTGAACGACGTGAAGGCCGCGCTGCCCTCGGCCGACGGCGCCGACGCTGCAAGCCGCCGCTCGAGCGCGACGGCTTCGTCGAGGTCGCCGGCGAGCGGATCACCGCCGACGAGGTCGAGGTGCGCGCGGACAGCCACCAGGAGTTCGCGCTCGCCCAGGACGGCTCGTGGGCAGTCGCGCTCGACCTCGAGCTCGACGACGAGCTGCGCAGCGAAGGCACCGCTCGAGAGCTCGTGCGCGCGGTCAACGACCTCCGCAAGTCGGTCGGGCTCGAGCTGTCCGACCGAGTCACCCTCGTGGTCTCGGGGCCCGACGCGATGCTCGACGCGGTGGCGCAGCATCAAGCCTGGATCGCGGGCGAGGTGCTGGCGTCGGCGTTCACGGTCGGCGACACCGGGCCTGGCGCCGCGGGATCGGGTGACGACGTGCACGACCTCGACATCGATGGCGCGATGGTCTCGGTGAGGATGACGAAGGCGTAGCAATGGCGGTGTCACCCCCCAAGGCGCCTCCGAAGACGCCACCGCGAGCGACCGTGGCGTTCGACTCGCCGCCACCGGCCGAGGTCACGGTGCCCGCCGGTCTCGCCGCGACTCGCGAGCACGTGCGCCGCCGGGGTTGGCTCGCGGGCCTCTTGCTGCCGGTCGTCGTCGTCGCGACCGCAGCCATCGTCTTGGAGATCCCGTCCGAGGGGCACATCGCGAACGTCTTGGGTGTCACCGGCTCGCTGCTCGCGTTGCTCGCGGTGCCGACCGCGGTCGCGTTCGGCATCCCCGTCGAGGTCGGCCCCGTGCCGCGCCGGGCTCGCGGTGGTGACGAGCCTTTTGCTGTGGACCCTGCTCGGATGGTGGGCCGGACGACGAGTGTCAGAACGGGTCGTCGGCGGATGGCGCGAGTGGGTGATCGAGTTCGGATGGGTCGTGCTGTGCCTGTGGGCGGGCGTGCTCACCGGCGTCGGCGTCCTGCTGCATCTCGCGTCCTGAGGTCGATCAGACCCGAACCAAGTCAGCCAGCTGATCGAGCTTCGCGGGGCCAATGCCTCGCACCTCGAGCAGCTGATCGACCGAGGTGAACGGCCCGTGGCTCTCTCGGTAGGTCACGATTGCCTTCGCCGTCGCAGGTCCGACGCCCGGGAGTGCGTCGAGATCGCGCTCTGACGCGGTGTTGAGGTCGAGAGGCCCTGCCGGCTCGGCCGCACCGGCCGGAGCGGGCAGCGCCTCGCCGACCCGGGGAACGTAGACGCGCTCACCGTCGCTCACTTTGGCGGCGAGCGCGAGCCGGTCGGCATCGGCTTCCGGGGCGAGACCGCCTGCCGCGTCGATGACGTCGATCACCCGAGCGTCGGCGGGCACGCGATAGACGCCCGGACTCAGCACCGCGCCTGCCGCTTGCACCATGAGCGCGCCTTCGCTGGGGGCCGGCGCCGGGATCGACGAGACGGCGGCCGTAGCCGCCTGCGGGATGAGCGACTCGGAGGGCGGCGGTGTGCGCAAGACCCACACCGAAGCGACGACGCCGGCTGCGAGCAGAGCCACCGCGACCACGCTGACGAGGGCGACGTGCGAGGCCCGCAGCGGTCGATGGCCGAGGAGCGCTTCGAGGCGGGCGCGCCACCCGAGCGGCGGCGGGACGGGCAACAGATCGTGCATGGGGCTTCCTCGAACGACAGGCGATCGAGGGGGAAGCTCAGGCCGACGCTACCTCCAGCCGGCGCGCCACCCACTCGGCCTCGATCTCGAACGGGATGCGCCGGTACGCGGCCTTGTGCGGATATCCACGCAGCCGGCTCCGGAGATATGCGGCCACGTACCGACGGAGGAAGCCGACGTAGCCGAGGTCGCTCCACTGCACGACGTGGACGACCTCGTGACGAACGAGGCGAGGGCGGTCCGCGGAACGTGCCCGCACGCAGACCGTCGAGCCGACCGTGATCCCCTCGGAGCCGCGCGGCACGGGCCCTCCGATCCAGAGGCGATACCCCGAACGGCGTTCGATCGGCATTGGCCGGTCAGTAGAGACGAGCGGTGAGCGCCTTGCGGTAGACGGCCGTGCGCGGGTCGTCGGCTCCCATCAGCTCGAGCAGGTCTACGTACTCCTGTCGTGCTGCATCGTCGTCCTTCACGCGTTCGAGGAGCGAGTTCAGCTTCTCGTCGAAGTCGTCGTCGAGGGGCGCCTCGTCACCGAGGCGAGCGAGCGCGGCCACGCGACGTGTCTCGGCGTTCTCCGGGATGCGCGCCAAGAGGCTGAGCGCTTCCTCGCTCTCCCCCTTCTCGACGAGCAGCTCGGCGAGCCCGATGACCGCCGCCTCGTGCCCGGGATCGAGCTCGAGCGCCTGCCGGAGGGAGGCCTCGTCACCGACGGCGACCAGAGCGTCGATCGCGCTCTCCTCCTCGGTCGGCAGCAGCCCGAGCACGAAGTCGCGGACTGCCGGCTCGGGTTGCGCGCCGAGGAAGCCGTCGACCGCCTGCCCGTCTTTCACTGCGATCACGAGCGGGATCGACTGCACCTGGAACGCGCGTGAGATGTTCGGGTTCTCGTCGACGTTGACCTTCACCAACACGACCTGGCCATCGGTCTCGTCGATGACCTTCTCGATGATCGGGCCGAGCGTGCGGCAAGGACCACACCACGGAGCCCAGAGGTCGATGACGACCGGCACCTCGGCCGAACGCTCGACCACGTCGGTCTGGAAGGTGTCATCGGTGACGTCGAGATACATGGGTTTCAGGCTATCGGCGGCGTCGAAAAGACAGATGGTGTAGAGACGGCCCGTGCGCTTCGCGATCAGCGTCCCCAATGTCGGTGACCCGGCGGCGCTGGTCGAGCTCGCCGAGCTTGCCGAGTCGTCGGGTTGGGACGGCTTCTTCTTGTGGGACCACCTCCACCTTCGTCGTGATCTCCACCTCGACGTCCACGACCCCTGGGTGGTGCTCGGCGCGTGCGCCGCACGCACGAAGAGCTTGCATCTGGGCCCGGTCGTCACACCGCTCCCGAGACGACGACCTCAAGTAGTGGCCAAGCAGATCACCACGCTCGATCACATGACCAGCGGGAAGGCCATCCTCGGCGTCGGTCTCGGCTTCCCGCCCGACGAGGAGTTCGGCGCGTTCGGCGAGTCCGTCGACTCGAAGGTGCATGCCGAGATGCTCGACGAAGCGCTCGAGGTGCTCACCGGACTCTGGTCGGGCGAACCGTTCAGCCATCACGGTGCGCACTACCACGTCGACGATGCGCATCTGCTGCCTCGGCCCGTGCAACGGCCGCGGCCACGCGTCTGGGTGGCCGCGCTGTGGCCCTACACCCGCCCGCTGCAGCGGGCCGCCCGATGGGACGGTGTCGTGCCGCTCAACCCGACCGGCAATCCCCTGACGCCCGAGATCGTGAGCGGCGTCGTCGCGGCCATCGGCGCGACCCGATCCCTCGATGGGTTCGATGTCGTCGCCACCGCGAGCGTGGGGTTCGATCCGCGCGCGTACGCCGAAGCAGGTGCGACGTGGCTGGTCGAGAGCACGTGGCCCGCTGACGAGGGCTGGTACGACGACATGCGCGTGCGGTGCGCCGCCGGGCCGCCCTCCGTCGCCACCGAGGCGACGTGACTACGGTGTCGGCGTGCACGTCGACGGACCGGAGGGCATCGACACCGAACGCGTCGGTACGTGGCTCGTTGCCAACATCGACGGAGCCGCGCCGCCGTTCACGTACGAGCTGATCGCCGGCGGTCACTCGAACCTGACGTTCAAGGTCACCGACGCGAGCAGGGACGCGTCGTGTCTTACGCCGCCCGCCGCTCGGTCACGTCCTGGCGACAGCGCACGACATGGGACGAGAGCACCGCATCATCGCCGCACTCGGCTCGACGAGCGTGCCCGTCGCGCCCGCGCTCGGATTTCTGCGACGACGTCGAGGTCAACGGGGCGCCCTTCTACGTGATGGGGTTCGTCGACGGCTACATCCTTCGCGACGCGAACACGGTGCGAGGCGCGCTCGATGCCGACGCGCGCCGCCGAGCGGGTGAAGACCTCGTCGACGTCCTCGCGATGATCCATGACGTCGACCCCGATGCGGTCGGGCTCGGCGAGCTCGGACGCAAGGAGGGGTACATCGAGCGGCAGATGAAGCGGTGGTACTCGCAGTGGGAGAAGTCGAAGACTCGCGAGCTGCCGCACATCGACGAGGTGTACCAACACCTCATGGCCCACATCCCTCCGCAACAGGGAGCCTCGATCGTCCACGGCGACTATCGGCTCGACAACTGCATGGTGTCGGGCGACGGACGCATCGCTGCTGTCCTCGACTGGGAGATCTGCACGCTCGGAGATCCGCTCGCCGACCTCGGCCTGCTGATGGTGTATTGGACCGGCCCCGACGACTGGGAAGGCGGCCTGGCCACGTCGGCGACCGCAGTCGAGGGCTTTCCGAACCGCGCCGACCTCCTCGAGCGCTACACCAAGACCTCGGGACGCGACGCCGGTGCCATCGACTTCTACACCGCCTTCGCGTTCTGGAAGCTGGCCTGCATCGTCGAGGGCGTGTACGCCCGGTACGTCGCCGGCGCGATGGGCTCCGGCCGCGCGGGCTTCGAGATGTTCAAGGTGCAGGTCGAGCGCAGCGCCGCGAACGCCGCGGAGATCGCGCAGCGCGTGTCGTGAGCGACGGCGCCGCGGCTCCTCTCTACGAGCTCCACAGTCGGCCCACCCTCGACTCACCGGCCCTCGTGGTTGCGCTCGAGGGCTGGATCGACGCGGGGCTCGGTGCGGCCGCGGCGGCGCAAGCCCTCGTCGCCGACCTCCACCCGACCGCGATTGCGACGTTCGACGCCGACCGGCTGCTCGACTACCGCGCACGACGCCCCGTGATGCACCTCCGCGACGGCGTGAACACGTCGCTCACCTGGCCCGGCATCGAGCTCTACGCCGCGAAGGACCACGCGGACCGCGACGTGCTGATGCTCCTCGGGCACGAGCCCGACTCGCTCTGGAAGCTGTTCACCGAGCAGGTGGTCGCGCTCGCGCGTGACTTCGGCACCCGGCTCGTCGTCGGTCTCGGCGCGTATCCATTCGCCGCGCCGCACACTCGGCCGTCCCGTTTGTCGACCACCGCCAACTCGACCGAGCTCGCCGAACGCCTCGGCTACTTGCGCAACTCGGTCGACGTCCCCGCGGGAGTCGAAGCGGCGATCGAGCGGAGCTGTGCCGAGATCGGGTTGCCCGCCGTGGGGCTCTGGGCGCAGGTGCCGCACTACGCGGCCGCGATGCCCTATCCCCCGGCTTCGATCGCGCTGATCGACGGCCTCGGGCAGGCGGCCGGCCTGTCGCTGCGCGCGGACTCACTGAGGCAGGCAGCCTCAGAGCACATCGCCCGTCTCGACGACCTGGTCTCGCAGAGCGACGAGCACCGCGAGATGTTGCGACAGCTCGAAGCACAGGCCGACGCCGAGTCGGCGGAGTCGACCGAACGCACGTCGCTCGCTCCCATCAACCAGAGCGACCTGCTGAGCGGTGACGACCTCGCCGCGGAGCTCGAGCGCTTCCTGCGCGAACAGGGCTGAGCGTCAGCCCGCGAGAAGATCGGCGGTGAGCGCGGTGTCTTCGGACCCGCGGTAGCGGCAAACCTTGCCGTCCCGGAACTGCCACCAGTGGTGCAGCTCCATCTCGCCCGACTTCCCCGTCGCCTTCGACTTCATCCCGAACCGGATCGTGACCATGACGTCCGTGTCGTTCGCAGCGATGGAGAGCGGTGTGAACTCGAGCACGTCGACTGCTGCACCGAGCGCGGAGAAGAAGTCGGGCACCTCGCCCTTGCCCTTGTGCACGCCGTACCACGGTGCTGCCGTCGAGCTGGCCTCGGAGGCCCAGTCGACGTCGTCGGTCAGCTGATCGAGGATCGTCGCGACGTCGCCGCGGCCGAACGCCTCGTAGATCGTCTGGACGGTCTGGATCTTGGGATCGCTCATGGCGGGCATTCGCTCGCGCGCCTTCGGTCGGATCACTCGCGCCGGGCTATCGTCCGCGCCCATGAAGGTTGACGGAGGCATCGGGTTCGATCTCACCAAGGCAGCCGCCGCCGCGCAGGACGCGGAGGCCCAGGGTTACAGCGGCATCTGGTCGGCAGAGACCAGCCACGATCCGTTCTTCCCGTTGCTCATCGCCGCGCAGCACACGAAGGACATCGAGCTCGGCACCGGCATCGCCGTCGCGTTCGCCCGCAACCCGATGCTGCTCGCCAACATCGCGTACGACTTGCAGGCCGCCTCGGGGGGACGGTTCATCCTCGGGCTCGGCAGCCAGATCAAGCCGCACATCGAGAAGCGCTTCTCGATGCCGTGGAGCCACCCGGCTGCTCGCATGCGCGAGATGGTGCTTGCGATCCGCGCGATCTGGGACTGCTGGAACAACGGCACCAAGCTCGACTTCCGCGGCGACTTCTACAGCCACACCCTGATGACGCCGTTCTTCAACCCCGGCCCGAACCCGCACGGCGACGCCGCGCATCTTCCTCGCCGGTGTCGGCAGCCTCATGACCGAGGTCGCGGGCGAGGTGTGCGACGGCTTCATCTGCCATGGCTTCACAACCGAGAGCTACTTCCGCGAGGTCACGCTCCCGGCGCTCCAGCGCGGCCGCGCGAAGGCCGGCAAGACGATGGAGGGCTTCGAGATCTCAGGCCCGTCCTTCGTCGTCACGGGCACGAACGACGACGAGATGAAGGCAGCAGCTTCAGGCACGCGCCAGCAGATCGCGTTCTATGGCTCCACGCCCGCGTACCGCACCGTCCTCGAACACCACGGATGGGGCGCGCTCCAAGACGAGCTGAACGCGCTGTCGAAGCAGGGCGAGTGGGTGAAGATGGGAACGCTCATCGACGACGAGATCCTCAACACGTTCGCGGTCGTCGGTGAGCCCGAGCAGATCGCGCCCGAGCTGCACAAGCGCTACGGCGATGTCGTCAACCGGATCTCGTTCTACGCGCCGTACCGCACCGATCCAGATCGGTGGCGCGGGGTGCTCGAAGCCCTGAAAGCTGCTTGACAGATCGACTCAGTCGTGTCCTGATATATCGAATGTCGACTGAGTCTCGGGACACACGACCACTCCAACCGGCTGCGCTGCACATCCTGCTCGCGCTCGGCCGCGGCGAGCGCCACGGCTACGCACTGATCGGCGACGTCGACGCCCTCAGCGACGGCTCGATCAAGCTGGGCCCCGGAACGCTCTACGGCACGATCAAGCGGCTGCTCGCCGACGGTCTGATCGAGGAGGCCGAGGAGCGTCCCGACCCCGAGCTCGATGATCAGCGCCGGCGCTACTACCGGCTGACGGCGTCGGGTGCGGCGGCCGCCACCTCTGAGCTCGACCGGCTCGCCTCACTCGTGAAGCGCGGGCGGGCGGCGTTCGCACCGATGCCCAAGCACGCCTGATGGACTTCTATCGCCACCTCCTCCGCGTCTACCCGAGATCGGTTCGCAAGGAGTACGGCGACGCGATGCGGCAAGCGCATCAGGACCTGCGCGTGCACAGCGGATTGCGAGGACCACGGCTGTTCGTTGCAACGACGCGTGACCTCATTCGGTCCGCCCCGCGACTCCGACTGGAGGAAGGCATGGCCACACACCCCGGACGCACGCGCGCCGTCGTCACGATCCTCGTCGCCGCCGCGCTCGTCGGCCTCGTCGCGATGGGACCGATCCTCGGCATCCCGGCGCTGATCTGCCTCATTCTCTACATGCGGAGCCACCGGGAGGATGTGAGCGCAGCGAATGAGTCCGCGGGCTTCTGGCTCGCGTCTGCCCATCGTCGGGGCGATCCTGCTCGCAGTCGGAACGATCGCCGGGTTGCTCATGGGAGAGGACAGCCGGTGGTGGCCCGTCGCCGTGGGCCCGGCGATCATCGGCCTCGTGATGGTCGTCGTCTCGCTCGTGCTCATCACCCTGCGCGAGGCGGGCATCCGGTTCTTCCACCGTCCGCAGCTCATCGCCCCACGCGTGCGGGCCGCGAGCGGCGGCCTCGCCCTCGGCACCCTGGCGGTCGTGCTGGTCGCGGCAGGCGAGGACGCCGGCTGGTTCCTCTTCATGACCATCTTGCTGTCGCTGATCACGCTCGCAACGCTGGGTGTCTACGCGTTGCTCGCGCACTTCACCCGCCCGCGCGGAGCGGCCGCGGTCTGACGCGACGCCGGCGGTCAAGCGAGCTGAAGGCCCTCTTCGAGGTAGCGCTGCTTGCAGAGGCTCCGCTGCAGCTTGCCTGACGACGTCTTGGGCATCGTGCCGGCGACGACGAGCATCACATCGCGGGGCGGCACACCTGCGACCTCGAGGACGCGTTGATGCACCGCCTTGCGAACAGCCTCGACGTCGTCGGCTCGCGTCTCGGCGACCACGACCACCGACTCCTTGCCCTTGTAGCCGTCGACGCCGAAGGCGATGACGTTGCCGGCGCGCACGCCGTCCATCGTGCCGACCGCACGCTCGATGTCCTCGGGGAAGACGTTGCGGCCGCCGATGATGATGACGTCCTTGATGCGGCCGCACAGCACCAGCTCGCCGTCGAGCAGGTACGCGAGGTCGCCGGTGCGCAGCCAGCCGTCGCGGAAGAGCTCGGCCGTGGCGTCGGGACGCTTGTAGTAGCCCGGCGTCACCGAGGTGCCGCGGATCTCCAGCTCGCCGACCTCGCGCTCGACCGAGCACCGCGCCCGTCTTCGGGTCGCACGACGCGGATCTCGAGCCCCGGGACCGGCTTGCCGAGCAAGGGCAGCCGGCGCGCGCCCGTCGTCGTCGACGTCGACGGGCTTGGCGACGCGCTCGCTCTCGAGCACGCGCCGGTCGACGGCGTCGCACACCATGCCCGCGCATCGGCTCGCGGGAACGTGCCCGCGATCGCGACCTCGGCCATGCCGAACGCGGAGAACACGGCGCCGGGACGGAAGCCGTGCGGCGCCGCCGCCGCGACGAACGCCTCGACCGCGTCGGGATCGATGGGCTCGGCGCCGTTGAGCGCGATCCGCAGCGGCGACAGGTCGAGGCCGCTCATCCGCTTGCAGCGCGCGCGTGCGCGAGCACCCACGAGAAGTTCGGCCCGGCGGTCGCGGTGCCGCTGTAGGTCGAGATCCACTCCATCCAGCGCGCCGGGATGCGCGAGGAAGTCCTGCGGCGACGCCGAGCACGAGCTCCGCGCCGGTCGTCATCGGCGTCGTCAGGCAGCCGACGAGGCCCATGTCGTGGTACAGCGGCAGCCACGAGACGAGCACGTCGTCGTCGGCGTCGAGCGCCGTCGGCTTGGTCGATCGCGTCGAGGTTCGCGCACAGCGACGCGGTGCGGGCAGCATCACGCCCTTCGGCTCGGACGTCGACCCGCTCGTGAACTGCAGGATCGCCAGCCGGTCGAGGTCGTCGCCGACGCGTCGAACTGCATCCGGCGCCGGGCCGCCCGCGGCCGGGCATCAGATCGGGCAGCAGCACCGAACGGCGGATCGCCCGGCTCCGGCTCGAAGAACGGCGCGAGGTCGGGGTCGATCAGCAGCAGCGCAGCGTCGGCGTTGCGGATGCGGGCAGCGGGTCTGATCGACGAACTCCTCGATCGACCCCATCCGCATCGGCAGCGGCAGCACGACCGCGGTCGCGCCGGCCAGCCAGCACGCCTGGATGGCGGTGACGAGCGGCGCGGCTGGTCGGCCCGAGGATCGCGACGTGGTCGCCCGGGGTGCGATGCCGCGCGCCTGCATGCCGGCGGCGACGACCCGGGCCTCGTCGTGCAGCTGCGCCCACGGGACGACGACCCGGTCGTCCTTCCGTGATGAACGTGAGCTCCG
This sequence comes from uncultured Alphaproteobacteria bacterium, assembly GCA_963765945.1. Taxonomy (GTDB): domain Bacteria; phylum Pseudomonadota; class Alphaproteobacteria; order Sphingomonadales; family Sphingomonadaceae; genus Sphingomicrobium. The sequence continues at coordinate 2,428 of CAVXYS010000037.1, read as the reverse complement.
TGGCCCGGTCGGCGGCGCGCTCGATTCGAGCGATCAGGGGGATGGGAGCCACGGACATAAGACTTGCGGACGCGAGGACCGGTTACGAATCACGGGCAGGCCAGCGGGGGTCGGCCGGTAACCTCGGCCTTCCGAGTCGCCCGACCGTCCGGACGACGTCCCCGCGCACCGCTACGACGGCCGCGCTCGCGCGGCGAGATCGAGACCCGCTGGCAGGACCGCGTGGGACGCCGACGGCACGTTCCACGCGCCGAATCCCGACCGGGCCCTCTCGCCAGCCGGCTTCGAAGCGATGGCGGGCAAGCCGAAGACCGTTCGTCCTCGACATGTTCCCGTACCCGTGCGGCGACGGGCCTCCACGTCGGCCACCCGCTGGGCTTCATCGGCACCGACGTGTACGCGCCGCTACAAGCGCATGACGGGCCACAACGTGCTGCACACGATGGGGTTCGACGCCTTCGGGCTGCCCGCCGAGCAGTACGCGGTGCAGACCGGCAGCATCCCGCGGATCACCACCGAGGCGAACATCGCGAACTACCGCCGGCAGCTGCGCCGCCTGGGCCTGGGCCACGACCCGCGACGCTGCATCGCCACCACCGACGTCGCGCTACTACCGCTGGACGCAGTGGATCTTCCTGCAGATCTTCAACGCCTGGTACGACCCGACGCCGATCGCGGCCCGCCCCATCGCCGAGCTGGTCGCCGAGCTTCGAGTCGGGCGTGCGCGACCGACCGCCCGACGGCCGCGACTGGGGCAAGCTCGACCCGATCGAGCGTCGCCGAGGTCGTCGACTCGTACCGCCTCGCCTACCTCGACGAGGCGCCGGTGAACTGGTGCCCGGGGCTCGGCACGGTGCTGGCCAACGAGGAGGTCACCAGCGACGGTCGCAGCGACCGCGGCAACTTCCCCGTCTTCAAGCGCCCGCTGAAGCAGTGGATGATGCGCATCACCGCCTACGCCGATCGGCTGATCGACGATCTCGACGTGCTCGACTGGCCCGAGTCGATCAAGCTGATGCAGCGGAACTGGATCGGCCGGAGCGAAGGCGCGCGTGATCCATTTCCCGCGTGCCGTCGATCGGCCAGCCCATCAGTGTCTTCACGACGCGCCCCGACACGATGTTCGGCGCGACCTACATGGTGCTCGCGCCAGAGCACCCGCTGGTCGACGTGCTGACGCCGGGGCGTGGCCCGAGCGGAACGCCCCCGGCCTGGACCGGCGGAGCGGCGACGCCCGTCGACGCCGTCGCGGAGTACCTGCGGCGCGCGGGTCGCTGCACAGCGACGTCGAGCGCCAGGTCGAGACGCGGCAGAAGACCGGCGTCTTCACCGGCGCCTACGCGACGAACCCTGTCGACCGGCCAGCCGATCCCCGTGTTCATCGCCGACTACGTGCTGATGGGCTACGGCACCGGGGCGATCATGGCCGTGCCGGGCCAGGACGAGCGCGACTGGGAGTTCGCCGAGGTCTTCGAGCTGCCGATCGTGCGCACGGTGCAGCCGCCCGACGAGTTCGACGGCAAGGCCTACGTCGGCGAGGGCCCGGCGATCAACAGCGGCGTTCCTCGACGGCCTCGGCGTCGCCGACGCGAAGCGCACGATCATCGACTGGCTCGAGCGCGAACGGCTACGGCGAAGGCACGGTCACCTACAAGCTGCGCGACTGGCTGTTCTGCCGCCAGCGCTACTGGGGCGAGCCGTTCCCGATCGTGTACGACGAGACGGCCTGCCGATCGCGGTGCCCGAGTCGATGCTGCCGGTGCTGCTGCCCGAGGTCGACGACTTCTCGCCCGCACGTTCGCGGACGACGACGAGACTCGATGCCCGAGCCGCCGCTGGCGCGCGCGCGACGACTGGGTCGAGGTCGAGCTCGACCTCGGCGACGGCCCGCGCGTCTACCGGCGCGAGACGAACACGATGCCGAAGTGGGCGGGCTCGTGCTGGTACGAGCTGCGCTACCTCGACCCCACCAACGAGAACGCGTTCGTCGACCCGGACGGTCGAGCGGTACTGGATGGGACCGCAGTACCGCACGGCGATCCCGGCGGCGTCGACCTCTACGTCGGCGGCGTCGAGCACGCGGTGCTGCACCTGCTCTACGCCCGCTTCTGGCACAAGGTGCTGTTCGACCTCGGCCACATTCGTCCTGCGAGCCGTTCCGGCGCCTGTACAACCAGGGCTACATCCAGGCGGCGGCCTACAGGACCAGCGTGGCATGTACGTCGAGGCCGCGGGGTCGAAGAGCGCGACGGCCTACTACCTCGGCGAGCGTCGGTGAAGCGCGAGATCGGGAAGATGGGCAAGAGCCTGAAGAACGATCTCGCCCGACGACAACTACCGACCTACGGCGCCGACACGCTGCGCCTGTACGAGATGTTCACCGGCCCGCTCGACCAGAGCGCCCTTGGAGACGCGCGCGATCGTCGGC